>DASRRR010000103.1:0-14599 GCA_035656825.1 Tepidisphaeraceae bacterium
CAGTTCAAAGCCTATCCGGTGTGTCCTTCTTTTTTGGCTTTTGGGCCAGTTCCTTCAATAGTTGATGAAGCTTCCTGCCATCGATCCCGCCGCAGACGCCGATCCCCCGAGGGGGGGTACGATGTCTGGGGTCCTTCCCAATTGAACCGTGGATTTCACTTTACAGCAATCCCGGCATCTCGGTAGAGTTGCGCGGTCGCGCTGCGCGCGCAGAGCACAAACATCAAATCCGTATTTTGAGATCCACCCACCCATGAGCGAATCAGAAACCGTCCGCAAACACAAAGAATACCTCTTCCCCGCCGTCTCTTTATATTATCCCGAGCCCATCGCCATCACCAAAGGCGAAGGCCACTACGTCTGGGACGACCAAGGCAACAAATACCTCGACGCCTTCGGCGGCGTCCTCACCGTCTCCATTGGCCACGCCAACCCCAAAGTCGTCGCCGCCATCGTCGACCAGGTCAAAAAAGTCTCCCACACCTCCACCCTCTACGCCACCGAAGCCCAATCCAACCTCGCCGAAAAACTCGCCCATATCGCCCCCGGCAACCTCAAAAAATCCTTCTTCTCCTCCTCCGGCACCGAAGCCAACGAAACCGCCGTCGCCGCCGCCAAAACCTACACCGGCCGCACCGAACTCGTCGTCCTCCGCCACTCCTACTCCGGCCGCTCCGCCACCACCCTCGCCATGTGCGGCCAATCCGCCTGGAAAAAAGTCCCCAACAACGTCCCAGGCATCCACCACGCCCACGCCCCCTACTGCTACCGCTGCCCCTTCGGCCAGGAATATCCCTCCTGCGGCCTCAAATGCGCCGAAGACATCGAAGAACTCATCCTCACCGAAACCGGCGGCGAAATCGCCGCCTTCTTCGCCGAAACCGTCATCGGTGCCGGCGGCTTCATCGTCCCCCCACCCGGCTACTTTGAAAAAGCTGCCGGCATCGCCCGCAAATACGGCGGCCTCTTCATCTCCGACGAAGTCCAGGCCGCCTGGGGTCGCACCGGCAAGCACATGTTCGGCATCTCACACTGGAACGTCACCCCTGACATCCTCACCTCCGCCAAAGGCATGGGCAACGGTACCCCCATAGGCCTCACCATCGCCACACCCGAAGTCGCCGCCAAATACCCCGGCGTCACCTTCGCCACCTTCGGCGGCAACCCCGTCTCCTGCGCCGCCGCCCACGCCACCATCGATTACATCGAATCCGAAAAACTCGTCCAAAACTGCGCCACCACCGGCGCTTACCTCGGCGACCAGCTCAAAGCCCTCAAAGAAAAACACCCCCTCATCGGCGACGCCCGCGGCCTGGGCCTCATGCAAGCCCTCGAACTCGTCAAAGACCGCAAAACCAAAGAACCCGCCCCCCAGCAAACCACCGCCGTCCTCAACGAACTCAAAAACCAAGGCGTCCTCATCGGCAAAGGCGGCGTCTATGGCAACGTCCTCCGCACCGGCCTAATGCTCCACGCCGGCAAACCCGAAGTAGACCAACTAATCGCCGCCCTAGACACCTCCCTCACCGTCGCCGCTAAAATCTAAATGCAGAACACGAATCGACACAAATGAAGATCACGAATCTTCACAAATGGGAGATAGGAATGAAGGAACTGTTACTGAAAGACGAAGTGTACCAGATCGTTGGCGCGGCTATCGATGTGTATAACGAATTCAAAGCCGGCTTTCTTGAAAGCGTCTATCAGGAAGCAATGGAATTGGAACTCGGCCTTCGCAATATCCCTTTCAAACGCCAATGTCCTCTCCATCTCAAATATAAAGGCATCGTTCTTCAAAAAACTTTTATCGCCGACTTAATTTTTTTTGATCAGGTACTCGTTGAACTCAAAGCCATCGACTCCACCGGTAAACGCGAAGAAGCCCAGGTACTCAATTACCTCAAAGCCACCGGCCTCCGCGTGGCACTCCTCATCAACTTCGGCGACGCAGGTCGTCTAGACTGGACGCGCTTAATCTATTAACAAAAAAGATTCGTGAAGATTCGTGTCCCCATTCGTGTAAATTCGTGTTCCGCATTTAATCCCATGTCTACCTTAATCAAAAACGCCCACATCATCACCGCCACCGACGACTACACCGCCGACATCTACATAGAAAATGAGACGATTACGACGATCGGCAAAAATCTCCCGATAAAAGCCGACCAAACCCTGGACGCCTCCAACCTCCTCACCATCCCCGGCGGCATCGACCCCCACGTCCACATGGAACTCCCCTTCGGCGGTACCGTCTCCTCCGACTCCTTCGAAACCGGCACCCGCGCCGCCGCCTGGGGTGGCACCACCACCATCCTCGACTTCGCCATCCAATCCCGTGGCACCACCATGACCCAGGCCCACGAATCCTGGCTCGCCAAATCCTCCGGCAAATGCGCCATCGACTACGGCTGGCATATGGCTGTCACTGGCTTCGAAAATAAAGACCAGCCCGAAATGCAACGCCTCTTCGACGCCGGCGTCACCACCTTCAAAATCTTCCTCGCCTACCCCTCCTCTCTCATGATCGACCAGGCCACCATCTACCGCGTCATGCGCTCCGCCGGCGAACTCGGCGGCATGACCCTCGTCCACGCCGAGAACGGCGAAGCCATCGAAGAAAAAATCCGCCTCCTCGTCGCTGACGGCAAAACCGCCCCCAAATACCACGCCATCTCCCGCCCCCCCATCATGCAGGCCGACGGCGTCGCCCGCGCCGTCAAAGTCGCCGAGTTCGCCAAGTCCCCCGTCTTCATCGTCCACGTCTCTTGCGAATCCGCCATGATGGAGATCGTCCGCTCCCGCGACGCCGGCAACCCCGCCTTCGGCGAAACCTGCACCCAATACCTCTTTCTCGACGACTCCTACTACGACCTCCCCAACTTCGAAGGCGCCAAATACGTCTTCACCCCCCCCCTCGTCGGCAAGGAAAACATCGAACCCCTCTGGAAAGGCCTCAAACTCGGCTACCTCCAGGAAGTCTCCACCGACCACTGCCCCTTCTTCTTCAAAGGCCAAAAAGACCTCGGCAAAGACACCTTCACCAAAATCCCCAACGGCGGCCCCGGCGTCGAAGACCGCCTCTCCATGACCTTCCACGGCTGCCAACAACACGGCCTCTCCCTCAATAAATTCGTCGAGCTCACCTCCACCGCAAGCGCCAAACTCTTCGGCCTCTTCCCCAAAAAAGGCACCATCGCCGTAGGCTCCGACGCCGACATCGTCCTCTTCAACCCCAATACCTCCCGCACCATCTCCGCCAAAACCCACCACATGAACTGTGACTACTCCCTCTTCGAAGGCTTCCAAATCAAAGGCGCAGTAGAAACCGTCCTATCCCGCGGCAAAATCATCATCCAAAACAACCAATACCTTGGCCACCCCGGCGACGGCCAATTTCTAAAACGCGGCCCCAGCATCCAAATCTAACCCGTCCGGAGAAATCATATGCGAGCCCATCATCATCCATGCGTAATGGAATCCTTGGAAACTCGCCAGCTCTTAACCGCCGCCGCCGCCGCCAAAGTTCTCCTTCAAGACGCCTTCACCGGCTCCAGAACAACCTCAAATCTCTGGCAAATCCCCTCCTTCCTCCAGGACGGCCCCGCCACTTACTACGGTCGAACCCAAATCCGAACCTCCGAAAACGCCCCGCTTCCAAAAATAGTCAACGGTGCCGCCAGACTAACCCTCGACACCTACAACCCGACCGGCTTCTCAATCTACGGAAGTGAACTCATCAGCAAACAAACCTTCCAGATAAAACCCGGAAAAACTCTCGAAGTCCAAGCCATCGCCCGCCTCAACAAACCAACCTCTCCAGGCATCGTCGGCGGATTTTTCCTCTACATGTTCAACCAGACGACCCAAAATCATGATGAGGTCGATTTCGAATTCCTCTCCAACCAATTGCAAAATGGCCACAACAAAGTCGCCACCAACGTCTACGCCAATCAACCCCTCGGCACCGGCTCCCCGCAATCCTCCTCCCTCCCCCTCGGCGGCACCTTGGCCGGCTACCACACCTACACCATGCGCATCTCCTCCAGCAAAGTAGTCTGGAAAGTCGACGGCCAAATCATCCGCACCGAATATCAAATCGTCCCCGCCGGACCCTTCAAACTCCATTTCAACCTCTGGGCCCCCGACACCGCCTTCAACACCGCCTACAGCGCCAAACTCCAACCAACCAACACTCCGCATAACGACAAAACTTTCGCCATGGACATCAATCAAGTCACCGTCAAACAATATAATAATTCCTAAATTTGCTCCCCTTCTCGCCAACGTCAATCATATTTTTGCCTCAATTCGTGAAGATGACCGCCAATTCGTGTCGATTCGTGTTCTGTATTCACTCTAATTTATGATTACACAAATCACTTCCGATCTCTCCACCTCCCCCCTCTGGAACGAAGACCTCGCCCCCACCACCCCCTCCCAGCGCAACTGGTCCATCCTCTCCATCGCCGCCCTTTGGATCTCCATGTCCGCCTGCATCCCCACCTACCAGCTCGCCTCTTCACTCGTCGACACCAAAATCGGCATGAACTGGTGGGAAGCCGTCCTCACCATCTTCCTCGGCAACCTCATCGTCCTCATCCCCATGATCCTCAACGCCCACGCCGGCACCAAATACGGCATCCCCTTCCCCGTCTATTGCCGCGCCAGCTTCGGCACCCGCGGCGCCAATATCCCCGCCATGCTCCGCGCCCTCGTCGCCTGCGGATGGTTCGGCATCCAAGCCTGGATCGGCGGCGCTGCCTTCTTCCAACTCGCCGCCGCTTTTTTCCCGTCGATCGCCACCCCCGACCATGCAACCATCCTCGGCATCACCGCCCCGCAATTCCTCGCCTTCATGCTCTTCTGGCTCATCAACATGGTCGTCATTTACAATGGCATCGACTCCATCCGCATCCTTCTCAACATCAAAGCCCCCCTCCTGATCCTCCTCGGCCTGTTGCTATTGGCCTGGGCCTATCACGCCGCCGGCGGCTTCGGTCCCATGCTCTCCCAACCCTCTCAATTCGACCCCGGTCAACCCAAAGCCGGCCAGTTCTGGCTCTTTTTCTTCCCCTCACTCACCGCCATGGTCGGCTTCTGGGCCACCCTCTCCCTCAACATCCCCGACTTCTCCCGCTACGCCAAATCCCAACGCGACCAAGTCCTCGGCCAAGCCATCGGCCTCCCCGCCACCATGGCCCTCTACTCCTTCATCGGCGTCGCCGTCACCTCCGCCACCGTCATCATCTTCGGCCACTCCATCTGGGACCCCATCGTCCTCCTCTCCACCTTCCACTCCAAACTCACTATCACCCTCGCCATGCTCTCCATCGCCGTCGCCACCCTCGCCACCAACCTCGCCGCCAACGTCGTCTCCCCCGCCAACGACTTCGCCAACCTCTCCCCCAAATACATCTCCTTCCGCACCGGCGGCTTCATCACCGGCATCATCGGCATCCTCATGATGCCCTGGAAACTCATCGCCGACCCCCACGGCTATATCTTCACCTGGCTCATCGCCTACTCAGCCCTCCTCGGCGCCATCGGCGGCATCCTCATCTGCGACTACTTCACCCTCCGCCGCACCCAACTCAATCTCTCCGCCCTCTACTCTCCCACCGGCCCCTATACCTACACCGCCGGCATCAACCCCCGCGCCGTCTTCGCCCTAGTCCTCTCCATCTCCCCCTGCCTTCCAGGCTTCCTCCACACCGTCAATCTAATCTCCACCTGCCCCCCCTTCCTCGACCGCCTCTACACCTACGCCTGGTTCGTCACCTTCTTCCTCGCCTTCATCCTCTACTACCTCTTGATGAAGCTCCTTCCATCAAAATCCCTTCTCGCCACCGAATAGCCCGCACGCAACGCGTGCGCGGAATTCCTGAAATCCCCTCAACATTCAACACATTCACGCTCTCCGCCGCCGCACCAGCGCCATCCCCCCCACCGCCAGCAATCCCAGCGACGCCGGTTCCGGCACCGCCAACGTCGGCACCACCGACACATTATCAATCGCCAGCGCATCCGCATTCGTCGACGACGCCTGCCCAGGCCCAACCCATTTCAACCCAATGCTCTGCCCCGGCATCAGCGGGCTCGCCGACAAATCAATCGTCCCCGTCAACGTCACCGGCGGATACACCGCCGTCGTCTTATCCCCGTCATAAGTCGCCGCCGTACCCGTATTATTCGTCGAAGGCGAATTAAATTTCAGCGACGCCACCGAATTCGGATAGTATTCCACTCCAATCAACCCCGTCGGACTCTCCAGATACTGAAACGTCAGCGAATTATTATTCGCCCCGCTCACAAACGTCCCGCCGCTGCGCCAAATCTCCCCCGTATAGCTCACCGCCAGGCTCGTGATCGGCGACCCCGTATTATTCACCAGCGTCACCGACATATACATCGCCCCGACGGTCGATGCACTCAATTCCCCCAGCGCCCGATTGCTTCCAGCCGTCGTGCTGTCCCCCAGATCCAGAAACGCTCCCGTGCTGCTCACGCTGGTCCCACCAGCGCCATACAACCGATCATGCCCCGTAACCCCTCCCTGGCTCGACGGAGTTGCTCCCGTATAAATATCCCACCCATCCAGACGCGGTCCGGCATTTCCGTCCGTCTCCGACACCGTATACCACCCATTCAGGCTCGCCGAAGTCCCCGTCACCGCCGGCAAAGAATCGAAATTCTGTGTATACCCCGCCGTCGTCAATGAGGCCGGATTGTTCACCCCATAATCCACCGCCCCCATCGACACCTGCCCCGCCAAACCCATCGCTAAACAGGCCATCCCAAGACAGTAATGACGATTCAAACCATTCTTCTTTTGCATTTTTCTCTCCAGTTCTATCGTGTATACAAAATCTCTTCCGACAGGCTATACCATCTGATATGCCACGCGTTTGCCTCAAAGACAAATTTTTCTCCCCCTTTCTTCAAATTCTCAATGCCCCATAACGCAAAAATCGGCATTAAACCCGCCCCGCCAATCCCCTATCCGTTCGGATCGTCCAACAACGATTGCAATCTCGCCCCCACCTCAGGATGAAATTTTCCCACCCAGTATTCATCAATAATCCCCACCTCAAACATATCACGCAAATGCATCCGATCTTCACTTCGAAAATCCGACAGACTTAGCTGAACCAGCGCATCCAAAGAAAGCACTTGATACTTCCCCGCTGACTCCGACGCCATCACATCCGGATTCTCCACCACCTCATTCTCTCTCACCTTCTCATTCGCAAAAATCACATGCACCCCCTCCCGCGCCTTCGCCTCCGGCCCATCCAAAAACACATTCAACCCCGCCGTATGTCGATAAACAAACCCAACCCCGTCCAGCGCCCCCGCCGCCCGCAACAACCGTTGCCGAACCTTCTCCACCGCGCTCACCACCCGATCCAGAGAAAAATCTCCAAACACGATCGCCATAACAGTTCTCTGTGATACCACACCCGCGCCCACCAAGAAATTATTCTACAGCCGCCTTCACCAGCTTCTGCCCCGCCGGACAATACATCAATAATGGACACCCCTGGCACTTCGGCTTCCGTGCCTGACACACCGCCCTCCCATGCGCAATCATCAAATGCGCCCACAACGTCCACTCTCCCTGTGGCACAACCACCGCCAAATCCCCTTCGATCTTCACCGGATCACTCTCCCGCGTCAGCCCCAATCGCTCACTCAACCTCCCCACATGCGTATCCACCACCACCCCGATATTCTTTCCAAATGCATTCCCCAGCACCACATTCGCCGTCTTCCTCCCCACCCCCGGAAGCTCCACCAGCTCCTCCATCGTCTCCGGCACTTTCCCCCCATGCTTCTCCACAATCGCCGCCCCCATCCCCTTCAAACTCTTCGCCTTATTCCGAAAAAACCCCGTCGACTGAATATCCTTCCCAAGCTCCTCCAAATCCGCCCCAGCAAAATCCTTCGCCGACCGATACTTCTTAAACAACGTCTTCGTAACGATGTTCACCCGATCATCCGTACACTGCGCCGACAAAATCGTCGCCGCCAACAATTCCAACGGCGTCTTATAATTCAAACTGCACTTCGCCCCCGGATACGTCTTCTTCAAAATCGGCAAGATCTTCCCCACCCGCTCCCGCCGCTGCTGCACCGTCTTAGAATTCGCTCGCGCCGCTGCCATAGTTCTCCATCGTCATGCTGACCGAATTCCCCGCCGACCGGATCGACTCAATCCGCTTAGGCGTAATCCCCCCGCTAAATAAAATCACCCCCAGCAGCAGAAAAATCACTCCCCCCAGCAGCATCACACTCGTCCCATGCAGCCGATCAAACTCCTCTTTCGCCGGATTCGCCACCTCCGGCTCATCCGCGTGATCCAAATACTCCTGCCTCAATTTCCATATCCGCGGCCACAACACCCACCGGTCATACCCCACCACTCCCCCCGCCACCACAAACAACACCACCCGCAACACATACGCCGTCAAATTCGACTCCCGCACATCCACCACCAGCGGCTGCAACCCCAACATCACCAGCACCACCCCCGCACAAACCACCTCCACCCCCGCCAGCCGGTCCAGCAGCTTCCCCACAATCGACCCCGCCAGAAGCGTCCCATGCTGCCCCTCCAAATTCACGCTCAACACCCCCGGCAACACCGGCTCCGCCTCCCCAATCACCCGAAATATCACCGGCGCCGCCAGCGCAACAAACAACACCCCCCCAAACCAGGTCGCCAGCGCCAGCCAATACAGAATCATCACCAATTGAAAAAGCATATTTCCCATTTAGCCGCCTCGCTTGCTCCGCACTGAGCTTTGCCGAATCGCGAGGCGTATCTTTTTTCGTGGCACGGATTTTCAACCCGTGCATCTCACCGACCACAATCCATCCTACGACAACAACAGCTCCAAATCCTCCTTCTTCAGCGACTTCAACATCGATTCCTCCCCGCTGATAATCGCCTCCGCCAGCTTCTTCTTATTCTGCTGCAGATCCAGCACCTTCTCCTCCACCGTGTCCCGCGCAATCAGTCGGCACGCATACACATTCTTCGTCTGCCCAATCCGATGCGTCCGATCAATCGCCTGCGCCTCAATCGCCGGGTTCCACCACGGATCCAGCAGGAACACATACTCCGCCTCAGTCAGATTGAGACCGACCCCACCCGCCTTCAAACTAATCAGGAAGATTCGGCATTTCTCATCCGTCTTGAAATGCTCCACAACCGCTTCCCGATCCTTCGTCTTCCCATCCAAATACTCATAAGGAATCCCCGCCTTATCCAGCCGCTCGCGCACGATCCCCAGCATCGTCGTGAACTGCGAGAACACAATCGCCTTATGATTCTCCGTCACTTCCTCCAGCCGTGAGAGCAACGTCTCCAGCTTCGCGCTCGGCTCATTCGACATATCCTTATTCAACAACCCAGGATGAATCGCCGCCTGCCGCAGCCGCAGCAGCGCCTCCAAAACCTGCATCTTCGATTTCCCCAGCCCAGCCGTATCGATCTTCTTGAGCAGCACCTTCCGATAATGCTCGCGCAAATCGTCGTAAGCCTTCCGCTCCTCCCCTTCCAGCGTGCAGTACAACGTCTGCTCCGACCGCTCGGGAAGTTCCGGCGCAACCTGCTCCTTCGTACGACGCAAGATAAACGGCTTCAGCGCCTGTCCCAACACCGCCTGTCCCGATTCATCCACCGTCCTCCCCCCCGCCGACGCAAACACGCTCGACGACGACAACATCCCCGGATTCAAAAATTCCATCTGCGACCATAAATCCCCCAGATGGTTCTGCACCGGCGTACCCGTCAGCGCCAGCCGATGCTCTCCATACAGCAATTTCACCGTCTTGGCCGACTGACTCTGCGCATTTTTAATCGCATGCGCCTCGTCCAGAATCACATAATCAAATTTGAAATCCTTCAGCCGCTCAATATCCGTCCGCACCGTCCCATACGTCGAGATCACCAGGTCATAATCATTCAAATGCTCCGTCTCATCCCCCCGATCCGCCGTCGAAAAATCCAACACCTTCAACTTTGGCGCAAACTTCTCCGCCTCGTTCACCCAGTTAAACACCAGCGACCGCGGCACCACCACCAGCGACGGCTTCGGTGCCTCCACCTTCGACCCCTTCTTTGACTTCTCCGCCCGCCGCATCTCCAGCAGCGCTAGCACCTGCACCGTCTTACCCAGCCCCATGTCATCCGCCAGAATCCCCCCAAATCCAAACCGCCGCAGGAACCCAAACCACCCCAGCGCCAGTTGCTGATAAGGCCGCAGCTCTCCCTTAAATGTCTTCGGAGGCTTCACTTCCTCAATCCCCTCAAACGCCCGCAGCTCCTCCCGCACCTTCGAAAACACCTCATCCACCCGCGCCTCAGGCACCTGCCCCAGAAGCGCATCCAGCACCCCCGCCTGCTGCCTGCCAAAGCGCACCGCCCCCCCGCGCGTCTCCCCCACCCCCATCCAACGGAACTTCTTCTTCATATCGTCCGTCAGCAGCCCCACACTGCCATCATCTAATACAATCGTATCATCCCCGCGCCGCACCGCCGCCAGCAGTTCCGGCAATCCCACCGCCGCCCCGCCAAAATCCAGCGATCCCGTCACATCAAACCAGTCAATCCCGCTCTTCACATCCACTTCCACGCGCCCACCCGTACGGAACTGCTTCCCTTCCACTTCCACTTCCCACCCCTCCGCCATCAACTGCCGCGCATACCCCATCGCCTGCACCGCCAGACACGCAAACCGCGGCGGCTCCCCGCTCTTCCGATACTCATCCACCTCGCGCAATCCAATATCCCGCAGACGCAAAATCGCCGCCTGCTCCCGGTCCGGCTGCCGAACCACAATCCGCCTCTTCTCCACATCGAGCACCCGCGCCGGCGCAGGCCCCGGCCCAATCAGCGTCCCATTATAATTATACGCAACCTCAATCCGCGTCAGATGCCCATACCCATCAATCTGCTCCGCAGGCCTGAAAATCGCGCGCGGCCTCGGCGCAATCTCCATCCGCTCCACCCGCAAATCCTCCGGCAATTCCAAAAACTGCGTGCTCCGCGCAATCCCCACCAGCCTCGACACAAACCGCTCCACCTGCCCCGCCGGCACCACCACCTGCCCGCCCCCGCGCAAAAACGCCACCCACGCCGTCGCCCCTCCCGCATCCAGCGGACAAATCCGATTCTTCGTAAACACCAGCCCCGCCGTCAAAATCAATCGCGGGTCCGACATCGACAACCGCTCTTCTCCGCGCCGCAGCTCACCGCGCAGGCGCAAGTCCCCATTCTCCATCCGCTCCATGATCGCCGCGAATTTCCATGCCCCATCCGTCTCATCCCACACCAAAGGCTCGCGCGGAAATTTCTCCGCCGGACTCCACATGTACACCTTCCCCGAAGAGCACAGCACCGGCAGCGCCGTCGTCCACATCTCCGGCGCAATCATGAACCCTTCACGATGCTGCTGCTGACCCAGCGACGACGCCGATCCGATCAACTGCCCGATCGTGATCCGATCCCGAAAATCCATCCACTCGCTCGGCCGAATATTCTCCGCCCGGTACAACCGCAAATGCGATCCCCCGTTCGGCTTCCTCCACCGCGCCCCCACCCGCACTTCCAACCCACCCGCCAGATGCCGCTTCGGATTCGGATCGATCACAAAGATCAATTCCCCATCCGTCGCATGCTTCTTCTGATGATGCTGATGACGGTGCCGATGCCGATCCCTCTGCGACCCCCCCCCATCAATCACCGGCCTCGACCGCAAGATCAACTGATCAATCTGCCTCTCCCACTGCTCCCCATTCTCCCGCTGCATCATCCCCCCATGCCCATTCCCCTGCTCTCGTTCCCGAAACTCCCGTTCCCCGCGCTGCTGAGCCGGGCCGTCCCCGGCCCGATTCCCCGCCGTCTCCTCAACCTTCATTTCCGTACGCTCCCCACTCTCCTCTTGTTGCTGTTGTTCCTGCTGCTGCTGCACCGGCGCCTGCACCTCCTCCGCCTCCCGCATCTCCGGCCACTGCCGACGTGCCGCCAGGAGCACCGCCCACTGATGCTTGCAAGGCTTCCCCCGATCCGCAAAAAACGGGCACGAACACTCCGCCTGCACCGCTTTCCCATCCTTCAAATGCAGCGTCACATCATACGACGTCGACCCCGCCACCACCGCCCGCACGATATCCCCTTCCCGGCGCAACCGATGCACCGCCCCCGACCGGAAATAATCCCTCCCCCGGCTCTTCACCGCCCCCGAAAAACTCCCCGTCAACGTCATCCCGCTCTTCTTTTCATCTTCCATCATTTCCGTCACGTCTGTCCTGCCTCTTCTGTCTTCTGACCTCTGACTTCTGACTTCTGACTTGGATTCACCCACGTCCCGGTTCCGTCGGCCCATATTTCCTTCTTCCACACTGCCACCTCTTCTTTCAACGTATCGATGAGCCACCGACACGCTTCAAATGCCTCTGCCCGATGCCCCGCCGACACCGCAATCGCCACCGACACTTCCCCCACCGCCACCCGCCCCACCCGATGATGAATCGCACACTTCACCACCGGCCACCGCTCCCGCGCCCTCCTCGCCAGCTCTAACATCTGTCCCACCGCCATCCGATCATACGCCTCATATTCCAACGCTTCCAATTCCCCTTCCCGCCGAGTCGTCCCCAAAAACAGATCCACCCCCCCCGCCACCGGATCACAAACAAAATCCACCACCCCCGCCACATCCAGCGGATCAATCGTCAACTTCACCCAATCCTTCACCGTCTCATCCATCATGCTCTACCCATACCCCACTCCATTACGCCCCTTGCAGCTTAGCGGTCGGGCCACAGGCCCACCCGTCTTCATCCACCACTCACCGGCGGTATCACCGCCAACTCATCTCCATCCTCCAAAACCATCTCCACCGAGACATACTCCCGATTCACCGCAAACCCCGCCCGCTTCATCTGTTCTCCCATCCCCGGATACGCTTTCTCTAATTCCATCGCCGCCCGCGCCACCGTGGCGCCCACTGGCAATTCCAACGATATTTCACCCTTTCCAACCCGCTCGCGAACCATCGCGAACAGCCTTACATTCACCCTCACGCCACTCACTCTCCTGCTCTTTCACACGCCCCAAACACCCCAGCCGCCTCTTCCACCCCCATCCCTGTTCCAACAATATATACTACGTTTCCCCCCGCATACAAGGTCGCCACAACAGAAATTACTTCTCCCCCTGAACCCTGAACCCTGAAACCTGAACCGCTTCCCCCCACCCCACCACCGCAATCCCCAGCCGATCCGCCAATTCCAACACCTTCGCTTTTTCCAGCAAAATCGTCTTCCCCACATCCAAAACCAGACACCCCCCCCGCGCCTCCTTCAATTTCTCAATCGTCGTCGTCCCCACTGTAGGCACATCCATCCTCATATCCTGCTTCGCATTCGCCACCTTGATCAGCGTCCACCCCCCGCTCCTGCAATACCGCCCCGCCCGCTCGATCATCGCATTGGTCCCCTCTACCGCCTCCACAGCAATCACATCCTTATCAATCACCGCCATCGCCTGCCCGATATCCATCGAGCTGATCGTCCGGCACATCTCCCACCCAAACCGAATATCCTCCCACTGCTTCTCCGTAGGCTGCCGCCGCGTCATCACCCCCGCTGTCGCAAGCTCCTCTTTCGAATAAGTCGTCGAATCAATCAACTCAATGCCCTCGCTCGCCAGTTCCTCACACACCGCCAGCAGCACCGCATGATCCCGCTTGTCATGCCTCAGCCGCGTAAACCACACCCGCAGCGTCCGCACATCCGGAATATACTGCAAATACCTCCACCGCGAATACATCTCCCCCTTCCGCACCCTCCCCACCATAATCACCTGTCGCACCCCCTGCCCCCGAAAATACCGCACCCACTGCCCCACCCGGAGCACCCCCACCTCCTTAAACACATCACACTCCCCCCTCACCTCCGGCCAAACACACCCCCCAAGCCCCGCACAAACGACTTTCCTCCCCATCCCCCGCGCCCCCCGCGCCACAATCAACGGAAACATCCCCTCCCCCGCAATCAATCCCAACACTTCATCAGCCATTCCTCATATCCTACTACGAATTCTCCTCAACCCCAAAATCGCAATCCCCAGCACCAACCCCGCAGGCTCCGGCACCACCCCAAACACCACCGACCCAAACTCCTCACTCGCCCCCGGATGCGCCAGCCCTTCAAGCTCAAACGAATAAGGCTCCCCCACCGCCCCCGCATTCAAAGGCTCAAACGTTACCGTCAACGTCTGCACCACCCCGGGGTCCAACACAATCCCCGCACTCGCCAGCGTCGACGTCGCATTAAACATATACCCCCCATCCCCCATCACCGCTCCCGTAATATCCACCCCATTCAACACCACCCGCACGCTCCAATCCGACCCCGTCTGCGTCCCCACCAGCGTCGGAATATACCAATTCGAACTATTCCCCGACGTATTCCGCAGCGTCACCGAATAACTGCTCGCCCCCGACAACCCCACCACCGTATCCGTCCCCCCCAGCGCCGTCGCCGTCTGGCTCTTCACGTTCAACTGCGCCCCGCTCACCCCCAGTTG
>DASRRR010000104.1:0-20632 GCA_035656825.1 Tepidisphaeraceae bacterium
ACCGGTTCCGGGTCTTTGTTCATTGCAGTTCAAAGCCTATCCGGTGTGTCCTTCTTTTTTGGCTTTTGGGCCAGTTCCTTCAATAGTTGATGAAGCTTCCTGCCATCGATCCCGCCGCAGACGCCGATCCCCCGAGGGGGGGTACGATGTCTGGGGTCCTTCCCAGCATCGACGAGATATTGGCGTGAATAGAGGGCAGCGAGCCGGTAAAGTAAGAGCATCGGACGAATAGCAGCACATCTAGGTGGGAAATTGGCGCCGGTCTGGATAATCCTGCTGGCGACGATAATGGTGTTTTGGCCGGTGGTCGGGTTTGAATTTACGGGATATGACGACAATGGAAATGTGGGGACGAACCCGGATTTTAATCCTGTGACGGCACGTTCTCTGGGACGGTATTGGACCGGGCCGCATATGGATATGTATATCCCGGTGACCTATACGGTCTGGGCGGGATTGGCGACGATGGCGCGCACGGAGGGGAAGAATGGCGCATGGGTGTTGGAGCCGGGGGTCTTTCATGCAGCGAATCTGCTGTTACATGCTGCGGGGGCGGTGATGGTGTATTTGATCGTGCGGAAAATATTGCAGAGGAGTGGCTGGGAACCGGGGAGATTGACCGACTGGGCGGCATGTGCGGGGGCGGTGTTGTTCGCGGTCCATCCAATTCAGGTGGAAGCAGTCGCGTGGGTCTCTGGATTGAGGGATGTACTGGGAGGTTTGCTTGCGCTGGGGGCTGTTTGGTTTTATCTTGAATATGTTAGCAGTGTGGGCAGAAAAAGAAGATGGATGTATGTGGGAGGGATCGCAGCGTTTGGATTGTCGCTGCTTTCCAAGCCGTCGGCGATATCGCTGCCGATTGCAGTGGCGGTGGTGGATTGGATTGTGTTTCAAAGGAAATGGCTCGAAGTGATCAAAGCCGTGGGAGGGTGGATTGTGGTGGCCGGGGTGGTGGCGGTGGTGACGAAAGTGGTGCAGCCGGCATCAACTCTGACGGGAGTGGCGATTTGGGCGCGCGGCGTTGTGGCGCTGGATGCGATTTCGATGTATCTGAATAAGATAGTTTGGCCGGAGAAGTTGGGGATTGATTACGGGAGGTCGCCGGAGTGGTTGCTATCAAGTGGAGAAGTGTGGTGGGCCTGGTTGCCGGCGGCGGTAGGACTCAGCGTGTTGTGGGTGAAGCGAAAAGAGTGGCGGTTGGCGGCCTGTGCGGGGTGTGTGTTTGTGGCGATATTGCTGCCGGTGTTGGGAGTAGTGAAGTTTGAATTCCAAAGGCATTCCACGGTTGCCGATCGCTATGCGTATCTGGCGATGTTGGGAACGGCGATCGGGCTCGCGGCGTTGGTGAGGCGATGGCCGTCCCGCAAGGTCGGTGCTTTAGTGGGGTGCCTGCTCGTGCTATATGGATCGCGAGCATGTTGGCAGGTGTGGACATGGAAAAATTCACAGGCGGTTTTTAGCCATGCTTTGAAAGTAAATCCAACAAGCCTGGCGGGTAATAACTGGATGGGCCTATCTGAAGGAAGTCAAGGCCATTTCGACAAAGCAATTGAGTATTTTCGAACAGCAATTGAAGCACATCCAGAGGATTCAATAACGAATTACAATATGGGAGATCTGCTGCTCCATATTGGCGACCCAGCCGATGCGGTGGAACCATTGCAAAAGGCGCTGATAGGGGGACGACGAGAATGGTTTGAATATCTGAAGTTGGCGATGGCACAGAGTCAAAACGGGGATGCAGCGAGCGCGATCATGACGTGTGAAGCCGGCGTAAAACGGTGGCCGCTGCAGGAAGAACTATGGGAAATACTAGGTGCGCTGCAGACGCATCAGGAGAATTGGCCAGCCGCGCGAGAGGCGTTCGAAAGGGCTGTTGCCTTGAATCCGGGCTCGACAATTGCCCAAGCAGGTTTATCTGCTGTGCAGCAACACATGAACATGCCGGGAAGGAATTAGGATGGGGGCGAAAAGGGATTGGTTGGGAAAATATGGCGCAGTGATGATCATTTTTATCGTCATTGCAGTGGTATTCCACCTGCTTCTTAGCGCGGATTTTGTCTCGTGGGATGATTGGCAGACGATTGCCCAGAATCCGCGGCTGAACCCAGTAACGTGGGAAGAAGTGGGATATTATTGGGCGCATTCTTACATGGATCTGTATGTGCCGGTGACATACATGTTCTGGGGATTTTTGGCGGCGATCGGGCGAACCGGAGCGGCTGATCCAAATGGAATCTGGCTGAATCCAGCGGTATTTCATGGCGCAAATCTGCTGCTGCATGTGGGGAGCAGTGTGATTGTATATAAGATACTCAGAATGCTGGCGGCATTGCCGGCAACTGCATTGTTTGGGGCACTATTATTCGCGATACACCCTGTGCAAGTAGAAGCGGTGGGGTGGATTTCCGGGGGAAAAGACGTGCTGGCCGGGCTTTTGTCCTTGGCATGCGTGTGGCAATATCTGGAATGGTCCGAGAAAGGGTGGAAGTGGCATTATGCGTTTGCTCTGGGGCTGTATGCGATAGGGATGCTGGCGAAGCCCGCGGCGGTCGTGACCCCTCTGGTGATTGCGGGGATCGAAATATGGGCGAGGGGTAAATCATGGCGAAAAGTAACACGCGGTTTGTGGTTTTGGATAGTGATAGCAGTGCCAGTGGTGGTGGTGGCGCGGCTGGCGCAGCCGACGCCGGAAACATTTGTTACGCCGCTTTTGGGGCGGCCAGTAGTGATGATGGATGCGCTGGCGATGTACATGGGGAAATTGATTTGGCCGGCGCAACTGGGAATTGATTATGGGAGAGCGCCCGAATGGGTGCTGGGGAGTACCGATAAATATTTTACTTGCGCCGCGACGGCGATGGTCGTGGCAATCGCCTGGGCGATGCGAAAACGATGGCGCGAGATCGTTGCCGGCGCGTTGGTCTTCGTGATTATGCTGCTGCCGGTGTTGGGGTTGGTGAAATTTGATTTTCAACGTTACTCAACAGTGGCGGATCATTATCTGTATGCCGCGATGCTTGGGCCGGCGATGGCGGGTGCGTTTGCATTGGAGCGGATAAAGAGTCGATGGATGTTATGCGTTGCCGGGCTGGTGATTACTGCCTTGGGTATCAAAGCGTTTGTGCAGACGGAAAATTGGCGGGACTCGCGGACGCTTTTTTCGCACGCTTTAGAGGTGAATCCTACGAGCCTGGCCGGGAACGACGGATTGGGGAACATGGCGCTGCACACGGGCGATATACCAGAGGCGATAGCGCGATTTGAGGAAGCTGTGCGCGGGCATCCGCATGATCCAATTGCAAATTTCAATCTGGCCAATGCGCTGTTGCTGGCGGGACGTTATTCTGAAGCAGCGGCGTCCTATCGATGGGCCTTGGAAGGGCGGCAGTATCCCTTTCTTTACGTGAATTATGCGAATGCACTGGCGCGATCCGGGAGATTGAAAGAGGCCTTTCAGGTGGCGGAAGAGGGTTTGCGACAGTGGCCGGAAAGTTCTGAATTGCACGCGACTTTGGGCGCGTTGGAAGAATCGCGTGGCAATTGGACGGAGGCAGAGGAGGAATATGCCGATGCACTGCGAAATCAACCGAGTCTGGAGGCGGCACGGACTGGAATTGATCGCGTCAGGCGTGCTGCAACGAAGTCTGCTGCGCATTAGTGAGATTTGTGCTTGCTACTGTGCGGGTGCGGTTTTAGGATCGCCGGCGCGGAATGGGTCGGCGACAGCATCTGGAGCAGCACAATGAATCGACGACGCGGACTACTTATCGTGGTGGCGACGGCAATAGGTCTGGTGGGGATGACAGCGGCACTGATGGCTAAGTCGGGCGTGGTCAAGACGCGCGAAGGGCAAGTGTACGAAGGGGACGTTGAGGATAACAATGCCGATGATTTTGTTACGGTGACGGTGCGCGGGATTAAAACGCAAATTGCGCGAGCCGATGTTGAAAGCATTGTCGATGGACAGGCAATCGACGCGGAATATAAGCAGCGATTGGCAAAGTTAGACGCAAAAGATTCGAAGGGGCGGATGGCCCTGGCGCGCTGGGCCTTTGATCAAAAACGGTATGACTTGGCGCGGGACGCCGCCAATCAGGCGCTGATGGTTGATCCGAACAGCGCCGAGGCGACTCAGTTTCTGACGCTGGTGCAGTCTCAGCAGCGAATTGAACGTGCGAGGGCGCGAGCCGCAAGCGCGCCGACGACACGGGAAGCAGGAAAGGGCGTTGTTGTGAATCGAGTAGATTGGCAACTGCTTAAAGGCGCGGACATTAATCGCATCCGGCAGGAGGAATTGCGAAAAACGGATGCCCGCGTGCGCTTTCGTTTTGCCAACGATGTCGAGCGGCGATTCCTGGCGACCAATCGAAACTACACGCTGGCGGATTGGCGGGCGATGTCGCAATTGCAGCGGGCGATCAAAATTCTAGATGAAGGCGATTCAGCGTTGCGCGACGACATTATAGTCGAGTCAGACCCGGCATCGATTATGGAATACCGCAGGTTGGTGCAGCCAATTATGTTAGGAACATGCGCGACGGCTGGTTGCCACGGAGGCCTGTCCGCTGGCCCGCTGGTATTGAACACGATGGCAGAGACCAACGAGGCTGCGACATACACGAATTTTTATATTCTTGAGAAATATGCCGAACGATTACGGATGGCGGACAACACGCAGTCGGCGTTTGGCGGCGACGTGCAGCGGCGAATGCTGGATCGGCTGCATCCGGAAGATTCGTTGTTGTTGCAGTATGCGTTGCCCTTAAACGCGGCGCGGATGCCTCATCCGGATGTGCAGGGATTCCGGGCGGCGCTGCCGCGCGGCAGGTCCGATACGAAATACCAGGCCTTGGTGCAGTGGATCGGCACCACGTTGGCGCCCATCGAACCGAATTATGGAATTGAATATGAACCACCGGCCGGTGCCGGTGGTAAGACGACGGAAACAGCTTCTACCACGCGGCCGTCGCGGCAGAGATAAGCAGGTAATCGCATGTATTCGGTGCAATTGCTGGCGCTACTGGTATTGATCACAGCAGGGGGGCTGACCTGGCAGATTCACGCGCGGCGCAAGCGGTCAGAGCAACTGCGGTTGCTAAGCGAATCGGAGCGCATGAACTATAGCCGGCAGGATCGATTTGGTTTTGCCGCGCGGGTGGCGCGACATTTTCCAGTGCCCGGCGTGGCGGATGTGCGCGTGTCTGATTTGCTCTATCGATCAAACGATCGCGAGCAACGATATGTGTTTACTGTCGATTACACACGCGGCGTGCTTGGCGCGAAACGGCGCCTGCGCAGCGTCGCGATCATGACCGAGTCGAGCGAATTGGGAGCGAGTGCGGTTGTACAGTTGGCAGAGCATAAGGGCACGGCCGTCGAGCAATATCGCGTGCTCTTAGGTCAGCGGGAATAAAAACCGCGGGCAGGCGCTCGGATGAGACGCCTGCCCGGGGAGGGAGGGAGAAAACTTGAGGATGAACCGCGCTTACTGATCAGACTTGGACGCGCCGGATTTCTTCGGCTTCAGGACCACAAACTTAGTGGTTTCGTTATTGGTGACAATGAGGCGGACGCCTTTGGAGGAGTCTGCCTTCTCAAATGCCGCGGTTGCTTCGGCCGCTGTGGCAATGGACTGATTGCCAATCCTCGTGATCACATCGCCCGGGCGAATGCCTTTCTTGGCGGCAGGAGAATTCGCATCCACGTCGGTGACGATCGCGCCCTTCTTGACGTTGGTGATCCCCGCCTGCGTCGCCAGATCATTGTTGAGTGTTTCCAGCGTCATGCCGAAGGCTTCATTGGTGTTGGCCGTTTCGCCGCTGGATGTATTGCCCTGATCATTCGAACCCGGACCGCCTCGCAGTGCTGCGGCCATATCGGCGGGTTGCTCAGCGACTTTGATGTCGACCTCTTTGCTCTTGCCATCTCGGAAGACCGAGAGCTTGGCATCTTCATCAGGCGCTATGTCGGCAATTGCATTGCGGAGTTCCTGGGAATCCGCGACGTCTTTGCCGTTGACAGCGGTGATGATGTCCTCTTCATGTAATTTTTCATTGGCCGGTCCGGAAGGACTGATCTCATGGACGACAGCGCCTTTGGTGCCTTTGAAGCCCACACTGCTGGCAAAATCGGGATCTTCGGCCGAGAGATCCTTGATGGCGACCCCGAGATATCCGCGGACGACTTTTCCGTGCGCCTTGAGCGAGTCGTAAACGACGTGGGCCTGGTTGGACGGAACAGCAAATCCAATTCCCTGGAACCCGCCAGAGCGCGAAGCGATGGCGGTATTCACGCCGACTACTTCGCCGCGGATATTGACCAGCGGCCCACCAGAATTACCCGGGTTGATGGGCGCGTCCACCTGAATGAAGTTTTCGTAGCCGCCCTGGATAATGCCGACTGCGTCACGATGGAGCGCCGAGACAATTCCATGCGTCATCGACCCGACGTACCCAAACGGCGATCCAAACGCCATGATCCAGTCCCCTTTCTGGAGTTCATCGGAGTTGCCCCACTTGGCCGGGATGAGACGGTCAGCTTTGATCTTGACGACCGCGATGTCGGATTTGGGATCAGCACCGACGAGCGTGGCGTTTTCAATCTGCCGGCCATCGGCCAGCGTGATCGTCATTTTCTGCGCCCCGCCGGCGACGTGGTTGTTGGTCATGATGTAGCCATACCCGCCGGCCACTTCCATGATGACGCCTGAACCAGTGCCGACTTCGATGTCGGAATCGCCGTCTCCGTTATCGGTGCCGTCACCGTTATTATTGTTGTTATTGTTGCCGCCGCGAAAGCGGAAGCCGCGAGGCAGTTCGCCGTTCGGGAACATTTTTCGGAGTTGATCCTCATCGAACATGTGCTGCCGGCCGCCCATGCCGGGAACCTTCTTGGTCACATTGATATTAACAACCGAAGGCTCCACCACTTTGCCGACCTGGCGGAAAACCGTTGACATATCTTCGACCGTCCCCAGTTGCTGGCGCGTGGCTTTGACTTCGTCAGCAGCACGGGCAAATTGGACATTTTCGATCAGGTTGTAGCCAAAAAATCCCCCGGTAACTGACAAGGCGGCGATGCTCAGGACTCCTAACTGCTTTCGTAAACCTCTCATTGCGTGAACTCCTTGGTTTTATGGTCGCGTTACATCATCTATCATCCAAAGGGTCCTGAGAAGTTGCGAAATGATCAGAATTCGATGGATTTAAGACGACTGATGAATTCGGTCTTTTCCTCAGCCGGCATCTCATATTGATGCGCAGCCGCCGGATATTCCCCGGCTTTAAGACGACGAACATACTCCGATACACCCCGTTTTAATGGAGTTGCAACGTCCTCGACCATATCGGCAAAGCGCGGGCGGCGAGCGGAGAGATTGAGAATATCATGAGTTACGACCACACTCCCGTGGCAGGCCGGCCCGGCCCCACATCCGATAACCGGGAGCGTCGTCTGATCTACCACCGCCTGCCCGACTTCCGGCGGGACCGCCTCCAGCAAAATCGCTGCCGCCCCAGCCTCCTGCATCTCAATCGCCAGCCGCAAAATTTCACCAGCCTCATCAGCGGTTCGCCCTTGAAACCGATACCCCCCCAGAATCCCCACCGCCTGCGGACGCAACCCCAAATGCGCCATCACCGCCACCCCCGCATCCGCCAATTCTCGAACCAGCGGCAACTGACTTCGCGCTACCTCCAGCTTCACGCAATCCACCCCCGAATATTTCACCAGCTTGCAGGCGTTTTTAACCCCGCGCCCAATCGACCCCTGATACGACCCGAAAGGCATATCCCCGATCACAAAACAGTTCGGTGCCCCGCGCCGCACTGCCCCGGCAAGTTCGCTGATAAAGCTCAGTGAAATCGGCAGCGTCGTATCATGACCAAGGATCACATTCGCTGCCGAATCCCCCACCAGCAGCGCCGGCACGCCCGCTTCCTGCATCAGTCGCGCCGTGGTGAAATCATAACAGGTCAGCATGGCGATCTTCTCCCCCGACGTGCGGGCCTGGCGAAGATCGGAAAGAGTGATTTTTTTGGTCAGCGCGGGCATAGACCAACGATTATAGCCAACCCGGCCCGGAAAGCCCGAATCCTCACGAGTTGACCCAAACGCTTTGCCGAGGCACAACCAGCAAACATGAACCGACGCTATCTCATTGGGTTGATAGTTTTACTGACCAGCACAGTTCTGGCGCGGGCAGAGCAATCACTGTTATCCGGGGATTGGTTGGAAAAACCATCGACACACGGAGCCACCGCCGCCGGAGCCGAAGTGCAATCTGTGCCCGTGGATGGGCAGCCTTTTAAACAAGCGCTGCGCATCCAGACGAGCAAGCAGGTGCCGAATGCGTGGTCATATGAGTTGCAACTGCCCAACATCGAGCCGATTGAACGCGGAGATGTCGTGCTGGTGACGTTTTACGCGCGATCGCAAGGCAAACACGCCGTGACGCAATTTGCGTATCAGCGCAACGCTCCTGATTACCAGCGATCGGCTGCGATCCCGGTCGATGTCGATAATCAATGGCAGCGATTTGACGTGCCCTTTGAAGCCATCGAATCCTATGGCGTCGGGAAAGCAGTCGGCGTCTTCTGGCTCGGATATCCGCCACAGACCATCGAGATTGGCGGGATCAGTATTACGAATTACGCGAAGGAGAAGAAACTCGCGGACTTGCCACGAACCTCCCTAACCTACGCCGGCCGGGAAGCGGATGCCCCTTGGCGGAAAGAAGCCGACGAGCGCATCGAAAAGTATCGCAAAGGCGACATAGTCATAAATGTCGTCGACCAAAAAGGAAACTCCGTCTCTGGCGCGGACGTGAGCGTGCAGATGCGCCGTCACGCCTTCGGATTCGGCTCCTGCGTGCAGGCCGCCTGGATGAATAAGGATTCGCCCGACGCCGATCGCTATCGGCAGACCATCGCCTCGTTATTCAATCGCGTGGTCTTTGAAAACGATCTGAAATGGACAAGCTGGGATCGCGAAAATCTTCCTGCAGCAATTGATTGGCTGCACGCCCACAATATCGATATCCGCGGACACAATCTGATCTGGCCAAGTTGGCAGTGGACGCCGGGCTGGTTGCAGCAGTTCAAAAATGACAAGCCGGGATTATCTCGTGCGATTGCCATGCACATCGAGCAGATGGTCTCCACGTATCGCGGCCAGCTATATGACTGGGATGTGGTCAATGAGCTATTCAGCCACCATGATATTTCGGATCTCCTCGGCCCGCAGGCGCTGGCCGGATGGTTCCAGCTCGCGCGAAAAAATGATCCGTACGTTCACCTGTATATCAATGATTTCGACATCCTCGAAAACGGCGGCCATGAGGAGGTTCACCAGCAGGCGTACTATGACACGATCCGATCTTTGCTAGAGCAGAACGCACCGCTGGATGGCATCGGCATGCAGAGCCACTTCGGCCAGAGAGTGACTTCGCCAGAGCGCCTCTTGGAGATTCTGAATTGGTATGGCTCGCTCGGCCCGATGATCGAAGTCACAGAGTTCGATGTCGACACCAAGGACGAGCAATTACAAGCCGACTATCTCCGCGATTTTCTAACCGTCATGTTCAGCCATCCCAAAGTCGACGGATTTTTAATGTGGGGATTCTGGCAAAAACTCCATTGGCGTCCCGACGCCGCGATGTTTCGCACGGATTGGAGCGAAAAGCCCAGTGCCAAGGTGTTCAAAGATCTGGTATTCACAAAATGGTGGACCGACGTGGCCGGGAAAACCGACCAGCATGGAACATTCAGCACCCGCGGATTCTGCGGCCAATACGAAATCACCGCCACCGCCGGCGCGCAAAAAGCCCGCCTGCCTGCAAGCGTCTCCCGAGATGGCCTATCACTCACTTTAGTCTTGAAGTGAGCCTAGCCGCCCTTGCCCGGCCCGAGCGTCACGATCGTCATCGGATCAAACGGAAAATCCTTCATCAGTTGTCGCAAAGACTCCGGCGTAACCGCCATCAGCGTCGCCATGTCCTTGTCCAGTGAACGATATTCCTTGTTATAGATCCATTGCGACCCAATCGATCGCATCCGCCCGATCGGCACCTCGCCCGACAGCACAATCGAGCTGGCGATCTTGTTCTTCGCCCGCTCAACCTCCTCGGCATTGAGGTCCTTCTTCACTTTCTCTAATTCCGCCATCGCAATCTTCAGCGCCTCGTCCGTCCGATCGGGATCAGTCGTCAGCGAGATATAAAACGACCCGCAGGCGTCATGTGGATAAAATCCAAAATCCGCCTCATCCGCAATCGCATTATCCACCAGCGCCCAATAAAACCGCGACCCATCCGAATCCCCGATCACATCCGCCAGCACGCGCGCTGCAAACCGTCGATCATCCTGCGCGCTCGGCCCCGGCGTCATCCCCATCGTGTACGCCCGGTTCAACTTCGCATCCGCCAGCGCCTCGCGCTTGGACGAATATGTCGGCGTCGGCTCCAGTCGTGGCGCGTTCACCTGCTTCCACGACCCCATGTATTTCTCCGCCAGCCGAATGATCTCATCAAAATCCAATTTCCCCGTCGCCGAAAAAACCATATTCCCCGGCCCATATCGCGCCGCGAAATAATTCGCCATCTGATCGCGCTCAAGCTTCGTGATCGAATCAATGCTCCCCAGCACCGACAACGACAGCGGATGACGCCCGAAATGCGATTCCATCACCCGCTCATAAAGCCGATGCCCCGGATCATCCAGATACATCGCGATCTCTTCGAGAATCACTTTCTTTTCGGTATTAAAATCCTCATTCCGCAGTTCCGGCCGAAGCAAATGCGACAAATGCTCCACCGTCCGCTCCGTAAACTCCGGCAGCACATTCGCGTAATACGCAGTCATCTCCTGCGACGTAAACGCATTGTACCGCGCCCCCATCTCATCAAATATCCGATTCACATCCTCCCACGTATATTTCGAAGACCCCTTGAACATCATGTGCTCAAGAAAATGTGAAACCCCCACAATCTTCGGATCCTCATCGCGCGACCCGGTCTTCACAAACAATCCCAGCGCAACCGAATGCGAATCCGGATTGATCTCCGCGACAATGTCCAGACCGTTCTTAAGCTGATGGTGTTTAAATGTAAGTGCCATGTTTATTCGGGGAGTTTAAGTTCTTTGGGTCCGACAGTGACAATGGTGAACGGGCCGGGTTTATTCTTCTTGAGATACGCATTGACCTGATCGACGCTGACCGAGTCGATGGCGTTTTTAATTTCATCCAGCGTCCGAAGCCGGCCGCGCATAAAGAAGTCATGCGCAATCGCCCCCGCCCGGGCGCTGGTCGATTCGCCCTGCATGATGGTCGCGGCTTTCAACCCCGTCTTGGCTCGCGCCAATTCTTCCGCCGTCACGCCGTCGCTCAACCGATGCAGCTCATGCATCATGCAATCCAGCGTCGCCTGCGCGCGATCATTCGACGTCCCGGCATATCCCAGGATCGACCCCGATCCCTTCAAACTCGAATACCCCGCCCAAACGCTGTAACAGAGCGCCCGCTTCTCGCGCACCTCGGTAAAGAGCCGTCCCGACATCCCCCCCGACAACACTTCTACCGCCATCCGTACTAAATAATAGTCCGGGTCCGTCTCTTCAATGCTCGGATAAGCAATCCCGATATGCGTCTGCTCCGATTTCTGATCTTCGTGATGTCGGTTGCCTGGCGGCGCCTTGGTTTTGATCTGCGGCACGTTCCCCGGCTTCAACCCGCCAAAATATTTCTCCACATCCCGCTTGAGCGCCGCAAAATCCACATTCCCCGCCATCGCCAGGATCGCCCCCTTAGCTCCATATCGCGCCGCATAATCCGACCGCGACAACTCCACCGTCAATTTCTCCAAATCCTCCGGCGTCCCCATCGAGTTCCGCCCGAACGGATATGGAAAATACCACTCCCGCAATTTCACCAGCAGCTTCTGCCGAGGCTCATCATCCAATCCCTCCAGCGCCTGCAACGACAAATCCCGCGCCGAATCAAACCCATCCCCAGGCAAATGTGCCCGCTGAACAATATCCGCATACACCGGCAGCCCCTCCATCACCTTCGCCCCCAGTGCCGCACATCCAAACCGCGTGTGATGCACGCCGACCGACCCCGAACGCTGGAGTCCCAGCATATCCAGATGGTCCGTCAGCTCCCGGCTATTGCGCGACCCCGCTCCGCGTAAGACCAGATCCGACAAGACCGTCGCTGACCCCGACGCCCCCTCCGGATCGGTCGCCGACCCCGCCGGCAATATCAGGGTCATCGCCGCCGACTGCATCGCCGGCATCTGTTCGGCCAACAAGGTCAATCCGTTCTCAAACGTGTGCTGAAAATAACGCTCTGCCAACTAAGGCTCCCTTCGGTCGACTGCTCCGCTCCTCTGATCAAGCGACCGATTATAGAGCATCTCGCCCTCTTTTCGACCCATCCGACAAAGGACCGATAAAACCGGCGTTAAAACCATGTTGACGGGGTCTATCCCGCTTGGCATAGTGCAATCTTGACGCGGTTATGGATAGCCGCGCCTCTGCGACCTGCCTCGCGGGGAACTTTCTTCACCCTCCTGCGTCCAAACCGATGTCCAGCGCAAGCGGAACAGATTCCGGGGCCACTCCGCCTGCCGACGCCGGCGCATACGCCGCCTCCCGGCAAGCCGACCTCCTCCGCCGGGCTCAGCAGGGCGACCGCTCCGCCTTCGGCCATCTCGTCCTCGCCTGCCAGGACCGTCTCTACAACGCCCTTCTGCGCATGTGCAACAACCCCGACGATGCGCGCGAGCTGACCCAGGAAACCTTCATGCGAGCCTTGCAGAAACTAGACACCTTTCGCGGCGACGCCCAGCCCTACACCTGGCTTTTCCGCATCGCCACCAACCTGGTCATCACCGAAGCCCGCAAAACCACCCGCCGCCGCACCACCTCCTTCGACCAAGCCACCGGCCTTGCCGAGCGCCTCCGCTCACACGACGATTCCCCTGCCGAATCCGCCCAGCGCCGCCAGCGCAACGAACAAATCCTCGCCGGCCTCTGCCGAATCGACGCCGAATACCGCGCCATCCTCGTCATGCGCGACGTCGAGGACTTCGACTACCAGCAGATGGCCGACATCCTCGCGCTCCCGCTGGGCACTGTTAAAAGCCGTCTCTTCCGCGCCCGCAAAGCCTTGCGGGATGAACTGCACGAACTGATCAACCAAAGCGAGCGATAATTTTCCCGATGTCTTCAAACACCGAAAATACCGAAGCCAAACTCGCCGCCTACGTTGACGGCCAGCTCGATCCGGACCAGCGTGCCCAGATCGAACAATACCTCCGCGCCAACCCCGATCATCAGCGCCTCCTCGCCGACATGATCGCCCAGCGCCAGGCCGTGCGCGACCTCCCGCGTGAAAAAGCCCCCGCCGACATTTACGACGCCATGCAAGCGCAGCTTGAGCGCTCCATCCTCCTCGACGACTCCGGCCTCAACGCTCCACCCTCCGTCCGCCACAGCCGCCGCTCCCAGGCCTTCGCCATCGCAGCCATCGCGCTACTCGCCATCGGCCTCGCCGCCGTCCTCTACTTTGCCCTCCCCTCCACCCGGCCCAACCCCGTTGAAATCGCCGCCACCTCCCCCGCCACCACAACGCGCGCCCCAGAATCCACCACCAATGTCACCCCCCTCGAAAGTGCTCCCATCACCGTAGCCAGTGCTCCTCCCATCGCCACAACAATCGCTCTAGGCGGCCAACTATCACCCACCCAGCAACCCGCACCCGACCACTTGGTCCTCCTCGTCTCCACCAACAACCCTTCCCAGGCCAATCGCCAGGTCGCCGCCTATCTCGAAGCAAATAATATCCAGTGGGAAACCATCCCCTCCCGCCAGGCGTTTGGCTCCGCCAAAAGAGAATTGGACACCAGGAGCATCGAAACTTTTGGTGATAAGATTGACGAGAATGCTGCTCCTTTGATTCGAAACGCGGATCAAAAGGTAACTTCTTCTTTTTTTAAGACCGCTGATCTTTCCAAAGACCGCGCGCGCCAGCCATTCATCCTCGCCCGCCGCATGTCGCGCGAGCAAGCAATCGAATTAACCGACACCCTTTCCACCGATCATGGGTCCCAACATGCTCGACTGGTCGATCCCGCTACTACCCAGCCCGACCAACCCGTTGTTGCCACTGCCCGTCCACTCGGCCTCCCTGCCCCAACCACTCAACCTGAAGAAGAACCCGCCGCCACCAACAAATCATTCGCTGCTGCTCTCCCGCCGCTAATCCCCACTACGCAGCTTAATGACGAATCCGGCACGCCCACCACAACTCCCACGACAACCACCGCTCCCGTCACCACCCAACCGGACCAGACCGTTGACGTAGTGATTCTGGTCGAAAACCAACCCTCTACTACCACCCCCGCCACGGCCCCCACAACAGTTCCCACCACCGCCCCCGCCGCTACTGAACCCGCCCAACCCTGAATTTTTCCACCCCTGCAACTTCCCCATCCCCCGCGCATTCTGTCTATAGAAAGGCGCCCGATCCGGTGAATATCGGTCGCCCGGCCAAGACATGAACCAAATGTGAATGAGGGTTCACACGAGACACTGGGACGGCCGGTCCAACCTCCTCCCCCGGCCATCCCACAAGCATCCTACCCTCCCCCTGAGCCCGGACCGCACTTTCCCGCGATCCGGGCCTTTTTATGCGCCCAACGATTCACGCCGCGCCCAACCCGACGTTAAAATCCGCCATTGATAGGTAAGCATATACACCCCAAAAATGATCGCTATTCCCGACAAAATCGGAAAACTTTCCCCGCGTGACATGCTGACGACGATGTAATACAGGTTCAATGGAATCACTAAGACCGTCAGCACCAGCGCAACCATGACCGGGTAGCGAAATGGAATAAGCCACAACACCAATCCATCCACCAGCAGCGCAACCGAAAAGAAAAAAATTGAGAAATGCGCCATAAAAAAAATGGAATGAAGATATGGGATTTCGTTGCCGCTCGCGTCGGTGATCGGAAGAAACGGGGGCTTATAAGAACTGACAAGAGAGATCAGCCATTCGACCGTGAACGGGGAAACCATCAATAGAATCACCCCAATCGCAAGGCTCATCCACGCCTCGACGCCGGTGTTCACCATTAACTGGCTATGAATAGGAACCGCCGCCTGCGGCTGTGATGAAACCGGCGCCGGCGTGGTCGCTTCATTACGCCGTTTCTCTGCTTCGGATGTATCCGACAATTTTGGGAGCTTCGATAAATCCATATTGCCTCCACACGCATGCCCCCTTGATCCTCCGCACTGACTCCGCACAATGATCGGCTCCTCATTAGGAAAACGCAAAGAAAAGAGAAATCCGCATGTCCGACGCCCTTGCCCAGATTGAAGAAGTCTCCACCCGCGCCGCCGCCGAACTGGCCGCCGTCGTCTCTCCCGACGCCCTCGAACAATGGCGCATCAAATACCTCGGCTCCAACGGCCAGGTCAAAGACCTCATGCAACTCCTCAAATCCGCCCCCCCCGACCAGAAAAAACTCATCGGCCAGCGCGCCAATGAAGTCAAACAACAACTCACCGCCTCCTTCGAATCCAAGCAATCCGACCTCGGCTCCTCCGCCGTCGCCGGCCCGCAAATCGACATCACTGAGCCCGGCACACGCCCCGCCCTCGGCAACCGCCACGTCCTCATGAAAACCGTCGACGAACTCGTCGAACTCTTCGGCCGAATGGGCTTCTCCGTCGCCTCTGGTCCGGAAGTCGAAGACGAATTCCACAACTTCATCGCCCTCAACATCCCCGAACAACACCCCGCCCGTGATCCCCTCGACAACTTCTACCTCACCAACGGCCTCACCAAGCCCACCCCCTCCGGGGTGGGCCCCCTCCAACTCCTCCGCACGCAAACTAGCACCGTTCAGATCAGAGTCATGGAAACCACGCCCCCCCCCATCCGCGTCGTCATCCCCGGCCGCGTCTACCGCCCCGACACCCACGACGACACCCACCTCTCCATGTTCCACCAACTCGAAGCCCTCGTCGTCGACAAAAATGTCACCATGGCCGACCTCAAGAGCACGGTCCTGCAATTCGTCCACGCCTACTTCGGCCCAGACACCAAAGTCCGCTTCCGCCCCAGCTTCTTCCCCTTCACCGAACCCTCCGCTGAGGTTGATGTCTGGTTCGAAGACAAACAACGCTGGATTGAACTAGGCGGCTGCGGCATGGTCCACCCCAACGTCCTCACCGCCTGCAAAATCGACCCTGAGGTTTATTCCGGCTGGGCCTTCGGTTTTGGCATCGAACGCATCGCCATGCGCAAGTATGGAATAAACAACATCCGCCTCTTCGTCGAAAACGACATTCGCTTCCTGAAACAATTCTGATTTTTCCATTAAAATCAGCGATTTTCCTCATCTCCTATAAGATAATTACAGATTTCGCTATCGTCTTTCATAACGCAAAGGGGGTGCGTTATTTTGCGTAAATTTTTTTCTTGCATGTGTTCAATATGGATATACCATCCGACTGGCCCCCGGATATTAATTGCCTAATTACCCACACGACGACCAACCGCCGTCGATGAGTATTGCATCCAATCCAGATCGAGGAGGAATTGTGAGAAAAGCCACGCCTATCGTGTCCGCCATTCTATTCGCCGCCGCCCTTTCCACACCGGTGCATGCCGTCACCCAATACTGGGATCCAAATCAGGCGACAAGTCTAGGCGGGAGCGGCGCATGGGATACGACAACGTCCAACTGGGCTCCCACCAATGCCGCCACAGCCAGCACCAGCCAGTGGGTTAATGGCGATGACGCCGTTTTCGGAGGAGTGCTTACATCCGCAGGAACCGTAACACTCGGCACGAATATCTCGGCCAATTCCATATCCTTCATTGATACGCCTGCAGCATTGTCTTACACGATTAATGGGGGAGGAAATACACTTACACTGGGATCGATTGTTTTCCCGGTCATTACACCGACTGCAACAGCAATTACTTCGATAGTTGCGGCAAATATAGCCGGCAGCGACCTGAATATCCTTGATAACAATACGACCAACGTCGCAGTCAATGTTACTCTTGCCAATGCCAATTCATTTACGGGCAACCTTAATCTTGGCGGAGCAGTGCCGGTCGGGGCAGTAACTTCTGGGTGGCGAATGGCAGTCAGTGTTGCACCAGGTGCGATCCCCTCAACAGCGGCGATCAATTACAACCGGACATTTTCACAAATCGTCTTCGCATCGGCTGGTGATAATGGTGTTGTGACCAATGATTTTCACTTCAACAATTCGAATCTGTCCACCTCATTCAATAGCGACATTGGCGCCTCGACAGCCACTACGTCCGTCACGTTATCTGGTGTGATGTCCGGCAGCAGCGATCTGACGTTCGGAGTCGGAGCTTCCGGTGGCAATGGCGTAATCACTCTGACCAACCACAGCACATATACAGGTGCCACCAGAGACGTTAGTGGGGCTAGCGGCGGAGTAGTCAGGCTCGGCGTCGACGATGCCCTTCCAACCGGCACCGATTTCAGCTTCGGTAGCGCGACCTCCGTCGCGACTCCCTCGGGAGGGTTTGATCTGAATGGCCATAATCAGACTTTCGCGTCGATCGGCTCGACAGTAGGTATGACCGGTGCTCAAACCGGAATCACGAATACTCAAGGAGCGACGCTATCTACCTTGACGATCAAAGGCAGTACCGTAAGCACCTATGCCGGCCCGCTTGGGATTGCCAACAATCTCACTAATCTTACCGGTTCCAGCAATAACATTGCATTGGTTTTAGATGCTGCCAACACTGGTACGCTGACATTAAAGGGCAACACCGTTCTTTCTGGTAGCACGATCGTTGGTTATAGCGGAACGACCTACTCCGGCGGCACGTCCGTCAACGGCGGCACTCTCCTGGTTGCCAATACTACCGGATCTGCAACAGGATCAGGACCAGTTTCGGTCGGGACCAAAGGCTTCCTAGGCAGCACTTCCAGCGCAGGAACCATCAGTGGCAATGTGAGTAATTCTGGGACGCTTATCCCCGGTGGTCTTGCTGCAGTCGGCACACTTACCCTTTCTGGCGGGCTCACCGCCAATGCAGACTCGAATCTCAACTTTGATATCAGTTCCAGTGGGAACGACAAACTCGCGCTTGGCGGAACAAGTGACTCAACTATTCTTTCGCTTCCGGGCACGGCCCAATCAGTCAACATCAACCTCAATGACATCGGTAGCTCAATTGTAAATGGCGCGACATATTCGCTGTTTTCCTACCCCGCTACGACAACGCTTTCAGGGCTTGATACCTCAGCCTCCGGGCCGTTGAAGATCGTTCGTCCGACCTCGGGCCTTGGGCTATTGGCGACTTATTCACTTACAAATAACACCTCATCCCATACGATCGATTTGTCGGTGAGCGGCACTTTTGGCGCGCGAAAGTCCTGGCATGGCGATTCCACTGGTAGTGGCAATGGCAGCGGGACGTGGGATATTGGCACGACCGCAAATTTTGTCGACGCCTCTTCCAATCCCGCCGTTTATAATGATCCCGATGACGTAACCTTCAGCGATGCCAGCACGCAGGGCACTGATACTCCGATCACGATCAGCATCACGCCAAGCGGCGTTACTCCCGCAAATGTCACCGTTAATAACTCTAGCCGCTCATTCGTTTTCCAAGGGGGAGCGATCATGAGCGGAAATTTGACAAAAGCAGGCACCGGCGTAGCGACGTTTTCCGAGTCGAATACCGCAGTAGGAACTGTTACCGTCAGTGCAGGTACGCTGATTCTTTCCGGGTCGAATGCGTATACCAGTGCGTCGGTTGCGCCCACGGCAGTTCTTGAAGTCGCCTCTGATGCCTCCCTCGGAGCCGTTCCGTCATCCCCTACAGTTGACGTTACGCTTACCCGATCCGCCAGCGGTACGGCGACGCTTCGTTTCGATGGTGACACAACCGTCAACGCCAACCGCACTATTCTTCTTGTCACCTCAAACGGCAGTGCCGACACGATCGACACCAACGGTCACAACGTCACGATTGCAGGCCAAATACTCGCGTCTTCATCGATCAATATTGCTAAAGCCGGATTCGGCACCCTTACTCTCACCGGTGACAATTCCACGGCTCTTGGTGGTGCCTCCATTGGTGTCGTTCAGATCAATACTGGCACGGTTAACGCCGCCCAAGATATCAGTCTCGGCAAACCGGGTGGCGCTGTTAATTTCGCCGGCAGTGGCGGTATTTTTCAGTTTGGCGCGTCCTTCAATACTTCCCGATCTTTTGGCATAGGTAGTGTCGGAACCATTGATACCAACGGCTTTAACCCAACGATCAGTGGTGTTGTCAGCGGTGCAGCGGCTTTCACAAAAGCTGGAGCTGGCACACTTACACTCGCCGGCACAAATACTCTAACCGGTGCAACGATTGTCAATGGTGGGACTCTCGCTCTTACCTCATCGGCATGGGCTCCCGTGCTCACCAATGGCGGTGGAATTGTGAATTCTGGAAAGCTTGTATTCGATTACACAGGAACTACTTCTCCTGTTGCGACAGTGAATACGGATCTTACGGCCGGCTATGCGGTCAATTTCGCCACCGGACCGATTCGCACGACCAATGTCTCTGACGGCTATCATGGTCTCGGCTATTATGATGATGGCACCTCCAAGGTTACCGTCATGTACACTTACCTCGGTGACGCCAATCTCGACGGCAAAATCGACGGCGACGACTACGCCCTCATCGACCGCTCCTTCGCCAAAGGCGGCACCGTCGGCACCAACGGCTGGGCCAGCGGCGACTTCAACTACGATGGCGTTGTCAACTCTGCCGACTACATGCTCATCGATACCTCTTTCCTCCAAACCCATCCCGCTTCCGAACCCTCCCTCCTGGCCGAACGCGAATCCGAATTCGGCTCCGCCTACGTCTCGCAACTGGTCGCCGCCGTCCCCGAACCAACCAGCATCGGCCTGATGCTGCTGGCGGCCCCCATGATGCTCCGCCGCCGCCGCGCCGCGCAGGCCTAACCCGCTTAATTTCCCCAATATGCCATCCCGCGAGGGCGAAGAGATTCTCTTCGCCCTCGCCCTTTACATCCCGCGTTTGATCCATATACTCCCCGACCCCGCTGACCTGAAGCGGCCAGTTTCGCTCGCCAAGTGTTGTGACAACAATAACTTGGAACGCGAAAAAAAATTCTAGTCCGAACCCTTGAAACGGCCGAAAAGGGATGTATGATTCGCCTCCCCCAGTCGGGAACGACCGGGATTAAGGACACCGAAAGTTTGATCATCAAACAAACTCTTCAAGCTCGTTTGAGCCTCCCCTCGCGATAACCACTTAAAAGGTTGTCGCGAATCAGGCGACAACGACGGTTCTTAAGGAAGCAACTGCTTCGAAAATTGAATGCCCGCCGAATTTGAGTGAGCTAGCTGATTCGTCAGATAACTCACCCACGTTTTGTGGGGACCTGAAACAAGGTTAATCTTTGACAAGTGAATAGAGGTTCAAGGTTTCTTTAAGAAGAAGTAAGTAAAGAAACTCTGCACTGGACCACCCCCTGAATTTTGGTTTTTCCGTCGGGGGTGGATGAGTGCCGAGCACCTTTTCGGCGAGA
>DASRRR010000105.1:0-11664 GCA_035656825.1 Tepidisphaeraceae bacterium
CCCAGCGGCGGCTGATCCGCCTCCAAACTCTCCACCCGCCCCCGCCCCGCCGAATAAAAATAAATCGGTGCCTGCCCCGCCGAATACAGACTCACCCGATTCTCCCCCGCCTCCAGCACCGCCACCGCCGCCGTGATAAACCGCCCCGCCGGCACATCCGCCGCAATCAACTCATCCACCCGCCTCACCATCCCCTCCAGCGAATCCCCGCGCAGCGCAACCGCCCGCACATACGCCCGGCACGCCGCCACCAGTAATGCCGGCCCAATCCCATGCCCCGTCGCATCCGCAATCGTAAACATCCACTTCCCCCCCGGCAGCTCCACCCAATCATAATAATCCCCCCCCGTCTGCTCTGCCGGCCGACTCCACCCCGCTATGTCATACCCCTCCACCTTCAATTTCCCCTGCGGCAGCAGCCCCATCTGAATCGATCGCGCGATATTCAAATCATATTCCATCCGGTCCAGCGCCAGTCTCGTCTCCGCCTCCGCCAGCGCCGCAATCACATGCCGCCTGATCTGCCGCGCCACCCCCGCCGCCAGCACCCCCGCCCCCGCCAACATCACCCCAAACAGCACAAACACCCGCTCCGGCATAAAATCCCGATAGTCATTCCGCGGCGCCAACCACACTGTCGCCCCATACACCCCCATATACCCGAGCGAACTCACCAACCCCGCAATGATGCTCAGCAGCGGGCTCAATCGCAGCGTCGACAAAATGATAAAAAAGAAATACACCGCCACCGCCGACGACACCATCGCCCGATAAGGTCCCAGATACCCCTTATCCGCAGTCAATCCCAACAGCGCCAACGACGGCAGCAAACACTCAAGCACCGTATTCGCCACCCATAACCAAGACCGGATCGGCTTCCCCTTCTTCCGCCCCCGATTCGTAATCACCAAAAACCCCACCTCATACCCCGCCAGCACCCCCCACCAACTGAGATAAAGAGCATACCGCTTCATCTCCCACGGCCTGTTCAGCACACTCACCACATCCAAAACCGCAAACGCCCCGCAGATGCACAGCATCCCGATGATCCGATACCGATCGCTCCGCACCGCCGCCGCCTGAAACGCCTCCGACTCAATCGGCCGATTCTCCTCCGCCCCCAACCACCCACTCGGAAACAGCGCCGGCACCTCCCGCCTATACCGCACATACTCCTCCCCAAACTCCCCCGTCAGCAGCCTCTCCTCTTTTCGCAGCTTATGCACAAACGACGCCGCAATAATCGCAACCCCAACCAGCGCATCCACTCGCCCCGCCGAGATCGCCGTCCCAAACGCCCCCACCAGGAATCCCGTATAAATCGGATGCCGTGTAATGGCATAAGGCCCATGCCGAATCAGCCGATGCCCCACTTTCAGCTCCACCCAGCCGCTCCAATACCGACCGATTGCCGCCCGCGCCCAGAACGCAAACCCCACCCCCGCCAGCGTCACCACCGTCCCCAGCCAACCCCATTCATTATTCCAATACAACCGATAATCCAACGGCCCAAACCCGCGCTTGGCAAAGCACAACCAAAACCCCAAATACAACGGCACCCCATGCACCAGCCTCCCCAACCCCTTCTCCCTCACCTTCACCTTATACCCAAACCCACCCGCCCCAAGCCAGACAGCAAGCAGCACCATCCAAATCCAAAAGTCGACCAGCAAAGGTGTAATTTCGCCCACGAGAAACGCAATCTATCCTGCAATTTCCTGCCAGGCAAATTAACTCTTCTGCCCGTACAGCTCCCCGATCTTCTTCCCGATATCCCCGCTCCGCATCAGGCTCTCCCCCACCAACATCGCGCTCACCCCCGCCTCGGCCAGCTTCTTCACATCCTCAAACGTATTAATCCCCGACTCACTCACCAGCACCCCCCGATCTTCCACCAGCTCCGCCATCCGCAGCGTGTTCCCCAGATCCGTCTTAAACGTCCGCAAATCCCGATTGTTAATCCCCAGCAAGCTATAACTCTTATGCGGAAACCCGATCACATGATCGCGCACCCGCAGCAGATTCTCCATGTCATGCACTTCAATCAGACAAGTCATGTTGAGCTCTGTCGCCAGAATCTGCAGATCAATCATCTCATTGACCTGCAAACACTCCGCGATCAGCAAAATCGCATCCGCCCCAGCCGCCCGCGCCTCATACACCTGATAAGGATCAACAATAAAATCCTTCCGCAGCACCGGCAGTTTCACCGCCTCCCGCACCATCTGAATATAGTCCAGCTTCCCCTGAAAATACTTCTCATCCGTCAGCACCGACAGTGCATTCGCCCCCGCCTTCTCATACTCCTTCGCAATCGCCACCGGATCAAAATCCGCCCGGATCACCCCCGCGCTCGGGCTTGCTTTCTTCACCTCCGCGATCAGATTCAGCGGCCTACCCTCTTTCTTCCCCCCCGTCACCGCCTGAAAAAAATTCCGCGGCCTGGCCATCCCCCCGATCCTCTCCTTCAACTCCCCAACCGGCACCTTCGCCGATCGCACAGCGATTTCCTCATGCTTGGTCGCGATGATCTGTTCGAGGATGTTGCTCATAGGCAAAACACCAGCCCAGCCCTACAATCCTACAAACTCACTCAGCCAGCCGCCCAAGCGGCGAAACACTGTAAACCGGATCATTCGAATGTCAATTTTAGGCCTCCCCGTCCCCGCCGGCGAACTGACATTCGCTCTCATCCTCCTCTTCCTCACCGTCGCCGGCCTCCTCACCGCCGTCCTCACCGGCCTCCTCCGCCCCCGCGCCATCCTCGGCCCAGACCGCCTCGCCCCCACGCGCTCCGCTGGCGCTCCCGTCCTCATCCTCCTCCTCGTCACCACCCTCACCTGGCTCGGCACACAACTCATCCTCGCCGCCCGCAAACAATCCATCCACCCCGGCTTCCAACTCTCCGACCTCACCCCCGCCGACTTCGCCTTCCTCTCCACCGTCCCCGGCCTCGTCGCAGTCCTCACCTTCCTTTTTACCTTCTACTTCTTCTTCCCGGCTCCCCAGCGCCCCCGCCTCGGCTTCTCCCTCCCCGAGCTTCCCGCCGGCCTCCGCAAAGGCTTCACCTCCATCTTCATGATCCTCCCCGTCGTCCTCCTCGTCAGCGTCCTCACCGAATGGTTCTACCGCCACATCGGCTTTAAACACCCCTCCGAACACGAACTCCTCCGCGCCATGAAAGACTCCTCCAACCCCGCTATCCGCTGGCTTCTCATCACCGGCGCTGTCCTCATCGCCCCCGTCACCGAAGAACTCCTCTTCCGTGGCCTCTTCCAAACCCTCCTCGTCTGGGCCTACAACAACCTCTCCCGCTCTCAATCCTCTCCGCCCACAGCTTCCCGCCTTATTGCCGGCCGCTGGCTCGCCATCCTCGTCTCCTCCGTCATCTTCGCCAGCATCCACGATAAATGGTCCATCCCCCCCATCTTCATCCTCGCCATCTGTCTCGGTTTCACCTACGAACGCACCGGCAACCTCTGGGTCAATATTACGGTCCACTCCCTTTTTAACGCCTTCCAAACCATCGTCTTCCTCTCCCAATAATCCTGATTTTTTCCCGGGAATATTCTCCCGCCCGCTATGAGTTGCACTGGAGCAGCGATTGTCATCGCCGCCCAGTCCGTCATCCCATTTCAGGAGTGAGAAAATGTTGGCAAAGCAAAAATTACACGTTGGATTCTCCGCGCTCGCACTACTCATTGTGTCCGCCATCCCCGCCTCCGCTTCCACCTCCGCCACCGCAACCTACGCCGCCACACTCAACCCCGATTCCACCTACACCTATCAGCTCCTCCTCAAAAACACCGGCACCACCTCCCTAAAAACCTTCTGGTTCTCCTGGATCCCCTACGCCAGCTTCCTCCCCAGCGTCCCCACCTCCCTCTCCTCCCCCGCCAATTGGTCCGGCCAAATCGACGAAGACTACTACGGCAACTCCATCCTCTGGGACACCACCGGCGCCGGCCTCGCCCCTGGCGCATCACTCACCGGCTTCTCCTTCACCACCCCCGATTCCCCCGATGTCCTCGCCGGCCTTGACGACTACTACGACGCCTACCCCGTGACCTACGCCTACGTCTACTCCGGCTCCGTCACCACCCCCAACGACCCCCTCCCACCGCAATTCGGCCTCCTCACCGCCGTCCCTGGTGCCGTCCCCGAACCCGCCACCGCCACCCTCCTTCTCACTGCAGGTGCCGTCTCCCTGGCCACCCGCCGCCGACGCGCTTAAATCACAGTGGCCTAATGTTGGCGTCGCTAAATTTTGCTTGACCCGCCCCCCCTAATTTGTTCAAAATCCTCCAGCACCATTTCGCAAACCGTTCTGGAGGAGGAAAACATGTCCACCCATCGTTACTCGCTTTCTTCACGTCATCTACTTCTCTCCGCCGTCGCATTGGTCGCGTTGCCCATTGTCTCCGTCCGCGCCGATATCGTCGAACTAGACGGCGGCTACCACGCCCAGGTCACCAACTTCTTCTGCGCCGCCGCCAGCGCCGAAATGGCCCTCGACGTCCCCGCCGTCCGCAACGCCAATCCCGTCGTCGATGGCATGCTCTCCGTCGGCGACGGCCCCACCGTCCCCGCCAACTCCCCCCTCCCCCTCGCCACCCTCCAAATCCAAGGCGGCATCGGCGTCGTCACCGGCGGCGCTCAAGCCTTCATCTACGGCCTCAACCACGGCCTCAATACCGTCAATGGCGTCGGTTACTTCAACCCCTTCTCCCCTCCCGGTACCGGCACCGACTCCCAAGGCCTCGACGTCGGTCTCAACCTCCTCGACAACCCCAACGTCAACGGCGCCGCCAACCCCGCCCTCCCCTTCGGCTCCCATTCCTACGCCGGCTACAACCTCCTCAACCAAGGCCTCGCCTCCCGCACCATCGCCAACGCCCTCAGCCAATATTCCGTCCCCGCCGTCGCCGCCGTCAATAACGGCGCTCACGCCATCAGCGTCTATGGTGTCGAAACCGACGGTGCCATCGGCCCCGGCCTCAACTACACCATCAAAGGCTTCTACGTCCACGACCCCTGGACCGGCTGGGCCGTCACCCAGCAAAACGCCGGCAACTTCGACCCCGCACTCGTCCGCGCCAACGGCGGCCTCGGTCTTGGCTACAACACCTACCTCCGCTACGGCTTCGACCAGGACCCCGCCAACGCCCCCGCCACCCAGCTCCCCAACGGCAACTCCGCCGCCGTCACCCTCGCCCCCTGGACCCGCATCTTCTCCCCCGCCGGCGGTCAAATCACCCCAAACCTCGCCTGGACCGATCCCGGCTATAAATTCGAAGTCGAACCCCAAGGCCCTGAAGTCATCGACACCGGCGACTCCAACAACGACTTCGGCTTCCCCGCCCCCCCATCCAACCTCGCCAGCGCCATTGCCAGCGGCGTAGCCGCCGACACCGCCGCCCTCGCTGACCTCGCCGCCGACGGCCAACTCGCCGCCGATCTCGAAATCGCCGGCGGCCACTTCGACGTCGCCGACGCCATGTTCATGCAAACCCCCGACGAATCCGGCGCCGAAGGCGATTGGCTCATCCCCTACGACACCGCCGGCGGCACCATCTCCGGCGGCATCCTCATCGACTCCGAAACCGGCGTCATCGACGAAGCCACCTGGATCGACCCTGCCGACCCCAACCAAGTCCCCTATTCCCTCAGCCAGCTCGACACCCTCTTCCTCGACCAGGAAGCCGGCGACCTCCCCATCGACAACGTCCTCCCCGAACCCGCCTTAACCTGCCTCGCGCTGCTCACCCTTCCCCTCCTCCGCCGCCGCCGACAAATGAAATCTTAAAACCACGTCCCCCTTCCCTCTTCGCGAGCCGTTTCAAATTGAATGGCACACCACCTGGTTGGTACATCCAAGAGACGGCTAAGTTTAACGAACGATCTCCGTTTTCCTCTGCCGGCGAAATGCCAGCAATCCGGCCATAGCCAGGAGTGCCGATGACGTCGGTTCCGGCACCGCTGTGTCAAACACTCCCGATGCCGAGGAATATGAAGCGTCGCCTGGCAAGGATCCGATCGACAGCGTCGCCTGGTAGTGGGTGTACATGCCGTCGACGCTGCGGGTCACGCCGGTGAACTCGAGAAAAAACTGCACCGTTTCGCTCGGGCCAGTGACGGGGAAGGTCCCCGCGACAACAAAATCATAGGGGGAATTGTCCAGGAGCGTTTCGTAGGTGGTGTTGATGTTGTCGCTGTTCACGAACGACTGGGCATTGGTATGGGGACTGTCATCATTGTTGTAGATTGCGTTGCCAAAGGTTTCTGATATCCCGTTCCCGACGGCGCCGAAAACCAGGTCCACGCCTGAGCTTGCATCACCGACCACATCGGATCCGGTTACGTACGAGGTGCCGGTTTCCGTAACCATAAATGGAACCAGCGTAGTCTTGGTCGGCGACGCGCCCGGCACCGTGAAGGTCAGTTGGTCAGCAAAACCCACGTTCGTCCCGCCGCCGTCATACCCCTGATAACCGTTGTCCGTGCCCGTGTCATACGAGTTGAACGCGATGGTGCCGGTGGCCAGGTTGGCCGAAGCGCTGACGATGTCGTAACTGCCGTTGTGACCCAGATAATTTGTCGAGCCGGCGGTTTCAGTAAGGACCGAGGTGGCTAGCCCATTCGTATCGCCCGGTATCACCCCTACAGTATTGGGTGTGCCGTTCGCAACGCCGCCGATGGAGGTATACGACCCGATGATCGGGGTGTAGTTCGGGCCGTAGGTACCATAATTGTAAATCGCCTGGTTCCATCCAGCCACCGAGGACCAGACCTGATAACTCCCCGGGCCGTTTCCAGCCGGGCCAGCCTGCACCAACGGGCAAATTAAAGCGGATGTTAAGAGGAAGGGGGCAACATGTGATTTTCTCATTTTAAATCTCCAGCAATTTACTGTACCGAGGTCAAGCATGACTGCAACAAGATTACGAACATTTTTATCGTATTATTTTGTTGGATTTATGATGAAAATCGATGGATCAAAGTCTTCCTTTGCATTCGCACTGAACACGCGACACCATTACAGATCTCGCACCGCACAAATCTGCTTCAGCCGGGAATTCAATCATGAACATCGCGCCACCTCGCCGGGTACCGGTCCTTCTCCTGATGATGGCCGGATTGCTGTCCGTCGCGCCGCACGCTTTGGCCGCTGACGCTTCGGATATAGAATCCCATCGCGCCCAGCAGCGCGCCGCCTACCAACCCATCACCCTCCCCGAATCCTCCTCCCCGCGCCAGGAACTCCCCCTCACCGGCCCCTGGCTCTTCGCCCCCGCCGCCGATTCCTCTCCCACCTCCGCCCCCGACCCCGCCCAACCCGACACAAACTGGCACGTCCTGGCCGTCCCCCAGTTCTGGAACGAAATCGAATGGTGGATCTACTACAAAGACCGCGGCACCTCCCACAACTTCGTCCAGCTCGAACGCGACCGCTGCCGCGCCTTCACCTTCGACTCCGAAAAAACCTCCGCCGGCTGGTATCGCCAGTGGATTAACGTCCCCGCTTCCTGCGCCGGAAAACGCATCACCGTCCACTTCGACGCCGTCGCCACCATCTCCCAGGTCTTCTTCAACGGCCACCCCATCGCCCAGCACGTCGGCATGTTCAGCCCCTTCGACTGCGACCTCACCCCCTACCTCATCCCCGGCAAACCCAACCTCCTCTCCGTCTACGTCGCCGCCGCCGGCCACGACCCCAAAGCCGACAACCAGGTCGCCGCCGTCGCCGTCACCATGGCCGTCACCCACGAAATGCTCACCTCCATTCCCCACACCACCTACCCCACCACCATGGCCGGCATCTGGCAGCCCGTCAAACTCATCATCACCAGCCCCTCCCGCCTCGACGACGTCTACTTCCGCCCCACCACCAACAGCGCCATCATCGAATCCACCCTCTCCGGCCCTGCCGCCAACCTCACCATCCGCCACACCCTCTTCGAACAAGACCCCTCCCAAAATCCCCGCTGCCAGCCCACCCGCCTCAAAGACTCCGCCGGCAATGATCACTGGGAATCCTCCTCCCCCCACATCGAAATCTCCAACCTCACCCCAAAACTCTGGTCCCCCGAACACCCCAACCTCTACTACCTCCGCACCGAACTCCTCTCCGCCAACACCGTCATCGATAGTGTCGTCACCCCCGTCGGCTTCCGCACCTTCGAAGCCCACGACGGCAAATTCTTCCTCAACGGCAAACCCTACTTCCTCCGCGGCGCCAACATGCCCCCCGCCGGCATCCGCCCCAACGACGCTCCCCTCGCCGACCGCTTCCTCAAACTCGCCCACGACGGCAACCAAATGACCACCCGCTTCCACATGTGCCCCCCGCCCAAAATCTGGATGGACTCCGCCGACCGCAACGGCGTCGGTGTCAGCATCGAAGGCTCCTGGCCCTGGGTCTGCATCCACGACACCCCCGTCCCCTCCGACGACCTCAAAAAAATCTGGTACGACGAGATGGAGGCCATCGCCAAAGCCAACCGCAACCACCCCAGCCTCCTCCTCATGACCATGGCCAATGAATCCCATTTCCAGGGAAATCAGGACCCCGACCCCGACCGCCGCCTGCGCAAATATCAATTCTTCTCCGACGCCATCGCCCGCGTCCGCGCCACCGCCGTCGGCGTCCCCGTCATCTTCCACTCCGGCTACATCCGCCCCCCCGCCGACTACAACACCGACATCGCCCCCCACCACCTCGACGACGGCGACGCCGACGATGGCCACTACTACTTCGGCTGGTACACCCAGTCCCCCTTCGCCGTCAACATCCAAAAAGACATCGAATCCCGCGAAAAATACCCCGGCAAACGCCCCCTCTTCAGCCAGGAATCCTCCACCGGCTACCCCGACAACGACACCGGGCACCCCGTCGAATCCTACATCCGCATCCACCGCACCCCCCAGGCCTGGGTCGGTCACTATGGCCTCACGACCGAACGCCCCGATATGTTCCTCGACACCCACGCCTTCATCACCAAGGAAATGACCGAAAAAATCCGCCGCGACCGCAAACTCCTCGGCGGCTGGGGACTCTTCGCCAACTCCTGCTGGTACCGCGACGTCTTCGACGCCCAGCGCATCGACCCCTACCCCGTCTACTACGCCGTCCAGCTCGCGTACTCCCCCGTCCTCGTCAGCCTCGTCACCGCCAACCGCCACTACGACGCCGGCCAATCCTTTACCAGCGACGTCGTCCTCTGCAACGACGATCCCGACCGCCCGACCCTCCACAACCTCACCCTCCACTGGCGCCTCACCGGCGAATCCAGCGACCCCGGCACCTCCGGCACACTCCCCGTCCCCGACTGCGCCTACGACTCCAAAACCCGCTTCCCCCTCACCATCACCGTCCCCACCAAACTTCCCGAACCCCGCTCCAACCTCACCCTCCTCTTCGAGCTTTACTCCGGTGATGAATTAATCTCGCGCAACCAATATACGATCCTCGCATTCACCCCCATTCCCGCCCCCAAACCCGGCTTCCCTCCTCTCCTCGTCCTCGAAGCCGATAACTCCACCTCCGACTTCCTCGCCCACTGCGGCATCCTCTGCAAGTCCGTCAAAACCGTCGATTGGAACCAACTCTCCAACGACCCTATCGTCATCGCCCGCAATGCCAATATCGGCAACCCCGCCTCCTTCTCCCATTTCCTCCAGCACGGTGCCGCCCTCCTCCTCGAACCCGGCATCACCTCTAAGGCCACCACTCAACCCGCCTCCTCCTCCCTCCTGCAATACATCCCCACCTTCCCCACCAATAAAACCAACCTCACCCGCACCAGCGGCGACTTCGCCGACTGTCTCTCCCCCGCTCTCCTCGACGGCCTGGACCCCATGGACCTTCACTGGTGGACCGCCGCCCCCAATGACATCGTGCGCGTCTGCCGCGTCGCCTACCAATTCCCCCCAACCCCCCACATCACCGGCCTGGTCCGCCACGTCCAACCCCACGCCTACATCAAACCCACCGACTGGCCCAAATACTGCTCCTGGCCCGTCTTCGAAGTCCAAACCCCCACCAGCACCACCCTCGTCAGCAGCCTCTTCCTCGCCGACGACCCCGTCGCCCGCGCCTTCTACCACAACCTGATCACCCGCCTGCAAAAACGCGCCGCCCACCAACCCATCGACTACACCATCCCCCTCAACGACTAACCCCACTCCCCACACAAAAAGTCCGCGAAGTCCCAAGTGACGCGGGCGTCCCGCCCGCGCTCTCCCAATAAAAATTCAAAATCAAAACGCTCTTCGTGCTACACTCCATCTTCGATGAACCCCTCCCGCTGGCGTTATCAATCCCTCCAAATTCTCACTACCGTCTCCCTGATTGTCTTCGCCGGCGCGATTGCCAGCCTATGCATTCATTACGATTGGCCTCAAGGATGGGGTGACATTGTCATCCTGTTTTTAGGAGCAATACAAATCAATCGCGTTTACGCGCTTCGGACCAAACTCCCCCCGCCCGCCCGCATCAATACCGGCCATTGCCGACACTGCGGCTACGACCTCCGCGCCTCCCCCAACCTCTGCCCCGAATGCGGAAACCCCCAGCCATAAATAAAAGCGTTGCAGTACAATCACACCCCATGCCCCCATTCTCCCCCGGCTTCCGCCTCTCCCGCTTAGATATCGCCGTCCTGCTCATCGGCACCTGCGCCTCCTCCGTCGTCGCTCTCTTCCTCGACCGCTGGATCGCCCTGGCCATCGCCTTCGTCATCGCCCACTTCTTCCTCTTCTGCAACATCCTCCGCATGTCCCGCCCCCTCGAACTAATCTGGGCCTTCTCCTTCGCCGCCCTGGCAACCGCCGCCACGGCATCCTTCCTCACCTGGCCCGTTGCCTTCACATGCTCCGCCATCATCACCCTGATTCTCGCCACCATCGAATCCCGCCGCCCCTCCTACCACGGCATCGCCTGGCAACGCCTCAACCCCCACCTCCCAGAATGGTGGCAATCCCACCACTCCTCCCACCCGATCTCCGGCACAAAAAAATCGATCATTGAAAACCGATCAAATACCTAATTTTTCTATTGACAAGTCCCACCCATTCTGATACCATCCCTCCACGGCCAACAACCGTGACGTACCCCAAGGTCAATCTTTGAAAACCGAAAAAACGCTGCCTTACCCCTTGGTGCTTCTCACCTCAAATTCCCCATCCTGCCGAAAATGTCACACACCGTCACTCCACGTCACACTTTTCTCCGCCTCTCATCCGCAGGGTCAATTCAGGATCGAAATGGGGTCGAATCAGGGTCGTTTTAGGGTCGAAAAAAGGTCGGTTTACACCCGATCAAATTTCATATCTACAGACAAATTATACACTTATAACTCTTCCTCATTTTTTCTTCTTCGCGTCCCCCTTCGCCGCTTCGCGCCTTTCGCGATCTCTTCACCCCCCCCTCACGCACACCCCACACCCCTCCCCCGCGCAAGGCTCCACATGTGCCGTCGCGTTCCCCTCCCCCAGCGCCTTCTCAATCTCCCACTCAATCGCACTAGCAATCTCATGTCCCCGGCTAATGTCCATCCCCCCCGGCACCATGATGTGAAAATCCACCCAGTGATACCTCCCCGAATGCCGATGCCTCAACTTGTGATACGAACAAATCCGAGGCTCCTTACCCCCCCCCCCCCC
>DASRRR010000106.1:0-23151 GCA_035656825.1 Tepidisphaeraceae bacterium
GAGGTCTATGAAATCGCGGAGGGTAAGGGTGGACATGGGAAGATTATAAAAGGGGGCGAGAACGCAGCCCAGAGGGCTGCGGCTAAAAGGATGGTTTAAGTGATGTGGATGCGCAGGCGGCGGTATTTGTTGGTGTTGAGGATATGGAGAGTGGGCAGGTAGGTGCCGGATTTGGAGAAGAGATGGCGGAGGTGGAGAGTAGCGCCGGGGAGGGCGGTGAGGATTTGGTCGGGGTGGCCGTCGTTGTTCCAGTCTAGGGTGTAACGGATGAGGTGTTTGCTGGTGGAGGCGGGGAGGGTGATTTGGAAGGTGACGGGTTTATGCGTGGTGGCGTGGGTGGGGGCGGAGAAGGGGGGTGGGGGAGGAACGATCAAGGGAGTGATGGTGAGGATCGTGGGAGCAGCGACAGCGGGGGTGGAGGTCTCGGGGTCGGCGATGGGGGCAGATTGGGCGGCGAAGACTTTGTCGAGGAGGGTGTAGTCGGCGGTCGTGATGGCGTTATCGTAGTTGAAGTCGCCGTTGAGCCAGCCGGTGAGGTGTTTGGCGGAGCCGCGGTCGATGCGGGCGAGGTCGTCGGCGGTGACGGAGCCGTTTAGGTCGGTGTCGCCATAATATGTGTAGCGGAAGAGGAGGGAGGTGGAGTCGACGGGTTGGCCGGCGAAGGTGGTGAGGCCGAGGGAGGAGGAGTCGGCGTAGCCGATGGCGGTGTTGTGGGAGGGGTCGGCGGCGGCGGTGGAGGAAGTGATGCCGGTGCCGGTCCAGGAGCCGGTGCCGTGGGCGGAAGAGAGGAGGGGGAGGAGGGTGGAGATGGGAGAGGAGCCGGTGTAGTTGAGAATGAGGGAGTTGTTTTTGAGATCGAGTTTGCCGGTGCCGGGGATGGAGAGGGAGGTGAGGAGGAGGGTGTTTGTGCCGGCGGAGTTGAGGGTGACGGTTGCGCCATTGGCGATGGTAAGGGAGCCGAGATGCTCGGTGGAGGAGAGGAGGAGTGTGGTATTGGCGGAGAGGGAGATATTGAGATTAGGATAGGAAGAGAGGGCGTCGGCGGTGAGGGTGGCGGAGCCGGCGTGGAGGTAGAGGGTATTGGCGACCAGATCGAGGTGTGAGCCTGCGGCGGGGGTGATCCAGGTCGGGGGGTTCATCATGGCTTTGATGACCGGGAGGAGGGAGGACGTGTCGTACTGGTTGGAGGCATTCCAGTGATCCATGCCGAGTTCCCAGATCATCATGCCGCCGTAGTTGTTATCGCGGACGTAGGCGGCTTTTTGTTCGATGGTGGTGACGCCGTTGAAGTAGTAGGTTGCGCCGGAGGAGTCGACGTAGGAATCGAGATCGGGGGAGGGGTAGACGCCGTGGAGGGCGTAGTAGTTGGAGACGATGGTGGTGTAGGATTCGGTGACGGTGTTGGACCATGTGGTGCCGGAGCGGCCGTAGAAGGGGACCCCCATGACGAGTTTGTTTTTGGTCACGCCGTAGTTGAGCCAGTCGGTGAGGCCGCCGACGGAGTCGGTGTAGGTGGAGTGATTGGCGGGGGCGAAGTCGTAGCACATGACGTTGAGCCAATCCATGTCGGCGTTGACGGTGGCGGCGGGGATTTCGTTGGTCCAGGGATTGACCGCGGCGGTGATGAGCATGTGCTGGGGATGGGCGACGGCGTAGAGGTCGGAGATGAGCGAGCCGTAGGCGGGGTTGTTGTTGGCGGCGGGGGGTTCCCAGTCGATGTCGACGCCGTCGAGATTGTGCGCCAGGGCATAGGTGACGATGTTGTTGGCGAACGCGGAGCGGGCGGTGGCGCTGGCGGCGAGGGTGGAGAAGGAGATCGGGCCGACGGTGATAGAGACGGTGACGCCGGCGGCGTGAAGGGCGGCGACGGCGGCATCAAGGTCGGCGGAGACGACGCCGCCGGTAGAGAGGGAGCCGTCGTTGTTGGCGGAGATAGAGAAGTAGTTGGCGTGGGTAAGGGCGGTCAAGTCCATTTTGGAGAAGGAGGAGTAGCGGTATTCGGGGAGATAGCCGACGACGCGGTTGTGCGTGGCGGGGGAGACGGCGTTGAGGCTGACGTCGTCAACGCGGAAGGTGGTGGGAAGGGCTGCGTCGGTGGCGGCGCTGAAGACGATGCGGACGGTTTGGCTGATGAGGGAGCGATTGAGGGAGAAGGTTTTTTGAACGTAGGACGAAGAAGCGTTGAGGTTGGAGAGGGTGGTGAGGGATTGGAGGAGAGTGGTGCCGGTCGAGTCCATGACGTTGATGGTCATGGTGTCGTTTGCTGCGGTCGTGGTAGTTTCGCTGGTGGTGATTTTGGACCAGAATGAGAAGGTGAGCGAGGTGGTGGCGGAGGGAATGGTGAGTGATTGGGAGAGGGCGCCGATGAGGGAGTTGCCGGCGCTGCCGGTGCTGGTGGAGAGGTAGGCGTAGCCGGCGCCGGTGTGGAAGTTGGTGAAGCGCGAGTCAGCGTAGAAGCTGCCTGTGGGGGACCAGTCGGAAGCGGAGACGGCGCCTTCGAAGCCGCCGTTGCGGATGAGCTGGGTGGAAGAGAGGAAAAGGCGTGACTCTAGGGGTTCAATTATTCGTAAGGATGGGGCGCGGCGTTTGGACATAGAGGGATTCTAGGATGAATGTCCTATATGGGCGCGGAAAGGCAAGAGAAAATGAAATTAAGGCAATTGGAGTCCTAGCGAAGCGGGTTGAAAACCATGCCGGTGGCGAGTTTGGGGAAGAAATAGGTGGATTTTTGAGGCATGACTTCGTTGTGTTTGGACAGGTCTTCGAGGGCGTGTAAGGGGGTGGATTTGAGGAGGAGGGCGATTTGGAATTTGGAGCCGTCGACGTCGCGGGCGATGGTGGACGGGTCGGCGGTGTAGCCTTTGACGAGTTCTTTGCCGCCGGCGAAGTGGGGTTGGAGGATTTCGTCGAGGAGGTAGCGCTGGAGGATGGCGACGTCTAGGCGTTGCCAGGATTCACTTTTGTCCGGGGAGAGGGAGGTGAGGAGTTGGGGGTTTTTGAGATGGAGAGTGTAGGCTTTGCGGGATTTGCCGTCGTAGAGGCCGAAAGTAGCAGTGTCCCCCTTTTCGAGGGTGTCGGCAAAGGCGAGGAGCTGGTCGGGACGGATGAGGGTCTCGGTCATGTCGAAATTGTCGAGGAGGGAGGCTTTGAAAGCGGCGGGAGAGAAGTCGGACAGACCGCCGATGAGACGGTGGGTGGGAAGGATGAGCAGGCCGGGGTCTTGCATGGAGACCAGAACGAACATGCAGTAGTTGGCAGGGTGATTGGGGGGGAGGGGGCCGCCGTTTTGGGCTTCGAGTTCTTTTTGGTATTGGAGGGCGGTGGTGTAGCGGTGATGGCCGTCGGCGATGTAGATGGGTTTGTGTTTGAGGAGGTCGATGATGGGGTTTTCGATGTCGGCGTCGATGACGGACCAGAGGTCGTTCTGGACGCCGTCGAGGGTGGCGGTGAGGTCGGGTTTGGCGAGGTTTTTGAAGAGGAGGCTGGTGACTTCGTTGCGCGGGTCGGAGAAGAGGCCGAAGATGGGGGAGAGCTGGAGGCCGGTGGCGCGCATGAGTTTGAGGCGGTCTTCGATGGGGGCGTCGTAAGTTTTTTCGTGGGGGACGACTTCGCCGGCGCCGAAGGGGGAGAGGCGGACGAGGCAGATCATGCCGTGACGGTGGATGGTGCGCGGGCCGTGCTGAAAGGTCTGGGCGTAGGCGTAGGTGGCGGGGCGGCGATCGCGGGTGAGGGTGCCCTCGGCGAGCCAGCGCTGGAAAGTTTGGTTGGCTTCTTCGTAGGTGGCGTCTGGTCCTACGGATTTTGGAGGGAGGTGGGGGAGATCGATGGAGACGATGTTGTTGGGGTGTTTGGATTGCAGGGCGGCTTTGCTGGCTTCGTCCAGGACATCATAGGGCGGGGCGATGAGGTCGCTGATGTCCGGGAAGAGTTGTTTGTTGAAATGGATACCGACAAAAGGGCGGATGTGAGCCATGGGTTGGCAGGATACGGCGGCGCTGGGTTAAAGATCAAGAAACTGGATGGGGGATAAGGATGGAGCTAATATTGAAGACACGATGAAGATCATTTTGGCCAATCCGCGGGGGTTTTGTGCGGGGGTGAACATGGCGATCGATTGCGTGGACGAAGTGCTGAAGATCAAGGGGGCGCCGGTCTATGTGTTTCATGAGATCGTGCATAATCGGCATGTGGTGGAGGATTTTCGGTCGCGGGGGGTGAAGTTTGTGGAGGATTTGGCGGATGTGCCGGTGGGGGGGGTGCTCGTGTATAGCGCGCATGGCGTGTCGCCGGAGGTGCGGAAAGTGGCGAAGGAGCGAAGCCTGGTGGAAGTGGATGCGACTTGTCCGCTGGTGACGAAGGTGCATCTGGAGGTGTTGAAGTTTGCACGGGAGGGGTATCGGATCGTTTTCATTGGGCACAAGAATCACGATGAGGCCGTGGGAACGGTCGGGGAAGCGCCGGGGGCGATCACGATTGTGGAGACGGAGGAGGATGTGGCGGCGCTGGAGGTGCCGGATGGGGAGAAGGTCGCGTATGTGACGCAGACGACGCTGAGCGTGGCGGATGCGGGGAGGTTGATCGCGGCTCTGAAGAAAAAGTATCCGAAGATCAAAGGGCCGCCCAAGGAGGATATCTGTTACGCGACGACGAATCGCCAGGCGGCGGTGTCGGAATGGTCGGAAGAGGTCGAGGTCGTGCTCGTAGTGGGGAGTCAGAATAGTTCGAATTCGCGGCGGCTGGTGGAGACGGCGCGAGAGCTCGGCAGGGAGGCTCATCTGATTGATGATGAGGCGCAGTTAGAGCCGGGGTGGGTCGAAGGGAGGGAAACAGTGCTCATTACAGCGGGGGCGAGTGCGCCGGATCATTTGGTACAGGGATTGGTGAGACGGCTTGAGAAGGAATTTGGCGGGGTGGTGGAGACAAGGAATTTGGTAAAGGAGGATGTGGCGTTTGAATTGCCACGGTCGCTCAAGAGGTTGGCGGTGGTGGGAAAGTGAGGTGATTGGAATGAGTGGATGGAAGCCGATTCGATATCATTTTGAGTCCTAACTGTCGTACTGCCGTTTGAATTCGATAAATAGACAAGGATATTATGGGATTGCGTCAGAAGATCGAATCACGTTCTGCGGTAGTGGGGGTAATTGGATTAGGGTATGTCGGGCTGCCGCTGCTGAACGCATTTTGCCAGGCGGGGTTTCCGGTGATGGGTTTTGACGTGGACCCTCGGAAAATAGAAAAGTTGAAATTTGGAACAAATTATCTCAAGCATCTCGGGCCGGACATGGTGCGGGATATGATTGCAACCGGAAAGTTCGACGCCACATCGGACATTGGACGAATGGGGGAATGTGATGTACTGATCAGTTGCGTACCGACGCCTTTGGGAAAGCACCTTGAGCCGGATCTGTCTTTCGTGGAGCAGACCGCTCGGGACATTGCCAAAACTCTGCGCAAGGGTCAATTGGCAGTCCTTGAGTCGAGCACATATCCTGGGACGACGCGAGAGGTGATGTTGCCATTGATGGAAGCCAGCGGTCTAAAGTTGGGGGAGGATTTCTATCTGGCCTATTCGCCGGAGCGCGAAGACCCTGGACGTAAGGATCACAATACGCAGACGATTCCCAAGTTGGTGGGGGGCTGCGATTCGACCTCTGGCGAGCTGGCGGTCGCGCTCTATCGCAAAGCGATCAAGGAAGTGATTCCGTGTTCCAGCGCGGAGGTCGCTGAGGCGGCGAAGATTCTTGAGAACACTTATCGGGCGATCAATATCGCGCTCGTCAATGAATTGAAAGTCGTTTTGGATGCAATGGGTATCGACGTTTGGGAAGTTATTCGCGCGGCGGCAACAAAGCCGTTCGGGTTTCAGGCCTTCTATCCTGGTCCCGGATTGGGTGGGCACTGCATTCCGATCGATCCGTACTATTTAACCTGGAAAGCGCGAGAGGCCGGGCATAATACGCGGTTCATCGAACTAGCCGGCGAGGTTAACCGGTCGATGCCCGAGTATGTGGTAAGCAAAACAGTGTTGGCGCTGAATAACCAAAAAAAACCCGTCAATGGGAGCCGGGTATTGGTGTTGGGCTTATCGTACAAGGCCGATGTCGACGATGTGCGGGAGAGTCCGAGTTTTGAATTGATCGAGAAGCTAGAGCGCCTGGGAGCGATTGTTGATTACAACGATCCGCATGTGCCGCAGACGCATTTCATGCGGCGCTGGGGGGATATCGGCAAAAAAAGTGCTCCGTTGTCCGCGCAGAGCTTGGCTTCATACGATTGTGTGCTGATCGCGACGAACCACAAAGCGTATGACTGGCAACTCATTGTGGATCATTCAAAGTTGATCGTCGATACGCGTAATGCCTTGGAGACAGTCCATGGCCGCCGAGACCATATCGTTAAGGCCTGACATTGTTGTCGGGAATAATGGCAGAGGAGGATTTGAATTCTACCGATCCGTCTGTCGGCAAAAACTCTACGGCATTGATGTCCGCCGCACTATTTGTTTTCAATGCGGATGAAGCAATGGGATGTTGTCCGGTGTGAATAAACGAGCGGATCGCGGCCAGCAGGCGAGGTGAGGCCTGGGAGGAGATGCGTTCTGTAGCCTTGAAAGTTCCAACTTGATCCAACTTTTCCACAAGGTGATTTTCATCAAACGCGACAAAAATGCGTCCTTGTGCCAGGAAGCGCTTGGCGGTGGCGAGTTGATGGTCGTTGCGATGCTCACCCAGTGCGGCGGACCGTGGCATGACGATGATTGGCTTGCCCAGTTCAAGTGCAGTAATAATCGACCCCATGCCTGCATGAGCCACGACGACATCCGCCTCGGCGACGTGACGACGAAACTCCTGGGCGTCAATGAATTTGGACCACTGAAGATGACGAGGCTGATAATCCGTCGGCCCAATTTGCGCGAATACATTCGTCTGCCCGGTCGCCTTGGCCCAACCATCGATCACTCGAATCAGGCGATCAAAAGGAAGCTGTGTGCCGACGGTGACGAAAATCACAACACTGCTCCTGCGAAATAAGGTCCCTCAGGCTTAGCCAGATGTGGCCATTGTGTCAGCCACAAGTCAGCATATCGGCCGATCTTCGCACCGCTCATGGAGAGTTCTTCGACATTGGCGATGCTGTCCAGCCAGATAGTTCTAGAACCGATGAGCTTGCCCATGCGTAACGCGAAATAGCCCGGTGCTGCGCCAGTAGAGATCATTACGTCTGGCCGCTCTTTAGAAATGATCCATGCAAGTTTTATAGCCATCTTGATGAGTGCGAATTTATTCCAGCGATTAGCGTCGGCGACAACATAAAAGCGATGGCCATTGACATCGCTACGATAACTTTCGATGGTCGTTACAAAGACAACTTCGTGCTCATCGGTTGCGGGTATCAATCGCTGTAGTTGGACCCAATGGCCACCACCAGAAGCGATCGCAAGAACTTTTTTGACCGAACCTTGTCGCATTAGTCTTGGCTCCGATCAAAATCATTCATTACGGAGAAGAGTTGTTCAAGTTCACAGCAAAAAAAGACATCAAAATATAACGAGGCAAATGTCTGCTTTTTCAAAGGTTATGCGACAACTTGCGACGTATGCATTCTCTGACTTCGACGAGCCAGATAGACATCGCGATACCAAATCTCTGCGGACAGTAATGTCCACAACGTCAGGCTGACATCGACTATGCGCGAATCGTGCTGCTCCAAGAGCTTGGAAACGGCGGCTCGGTTTCCATAAGTGCCGCAAAGACCATCGGCTGATTCCAAATAATCGTGAAGGAGCGGTCGAAGATCTCCATGAAACCACTCCGCGAGAGGAACGCGAAATCCCCATTTCGGACGATTGAAGATCTCGGAGGGTAAATGTTTGGATGCCCAACGGCGGGCGATCCACTTAAGAGTTTTACCTCGAATTTTCATGTTCGAGGGAAGTGCCAGACCGAACGCAACCAATTCTTTATCGAGGAAAGGGACGCGGGCTTCAAGACCCTCGGCCATGGTCATTCGATCCCCGCGCTCCAGCATGTTTCCGGGGAGCCACGTCAGGCAATCTACAATTTGCATACGCTCGGCTGCTGGGAACGAAGAGGCCTGATGAAGGGATTGCCGCTGGGAATCGGTAGTGCTTATCCAGTCATCTTCAGACCAACCCAAGCCAGGTAATAGGTGCTGAAGGTCGGCGCGATCCAAATAACTGAACCACTGGGTGATTCGGTCCAGTTCAGAAGGTAATGATAACGCTCTTGCAGCGACTAATGCGCGACGTCTATCTACGCCGAACATGCCTGCTACCCATGCAGTGCGGCGCGGGCCGGCGAGCCGAAAGGGCTGACGCAGCATCCAGTTTGCTCGGGCGAATTGATATTTGGGGTAGCCGCAGAAGACTTCGTCTGACCCTTCGCCGGACAGGACGACTTTGACACTTTGCCGAGCGATACGACTCATTTCAGCGACGGCAACATCCGCAGGCTCGCTGACCGGACCATCGCGGCAGGCGCTTAACTCTGATAAACGACGTACATAGTCCTGCTGAGAGACATGAACCTCCGTGTGCTGAGTTCCGATCGCGTTTGCGACCGTTCGCGCGAAAGGTAGCTCGCTGAATCGGTCTTGGTCGAAGCCGACGGAGAACGTGCGTACTTCTTCGCCTGGTGCGCGAAGCTGACGCATTAGTGCGACGATGAGCGAACTGTCGAGGCCGCCCGACAAGAACGCTCCGACCGGCACGTCGCCGATGAGCCGCTCGGCAACCGATTGCCGGAGGATCTTCTCGCCGTGTTCGATGAGAGCAGTTTCGCCTAGTCCTGTCATCGCTTCGCGTGTCTGCGCAGCCTCGTCGGCAATATTGTAGAATCGGCCGACGACCACCCCCGATGCAGAGAACTCTAAGAAATGGCCTGGTGGAAGCTGTCGGACACCGCGGTGTAGGGATCGTTCTCCATAAACAGCTCGGAAGCGAAGTGCCTGTCGAAGGGCATCATTGTCCAGTTCGGTGTTGACTTCTGGATGTTCTAGAACTGCTTTGACCTCACTACCGAAGACGAGCAAGCCTGGGCGGGGAGTGGAATAAAAAAGAGGCTTTTCACCGATCGCATCGCGGCCGAGGAGCAAACTCCGGCGGCGCCGATCCCACGCCCCGAATGCGAACATCCCATCGAATCGCGGCAATGCCTTATTCCATTCCCGGGCCACCCATCGAAGGAGCACTTCGGTATCGCCGCTGGTCTCGAAACGCTCACCGTGTGCCACGAGGTTCGTACGAAGCTGCTGGTAGTTGTAGATTTCCCCATTGAATACGCCCGAGACGTCGCTGCAATTACCGTTGAGCTGCATGGGTTGCGGGCTGCCAGCGAGGTCGATGATGCTCAATCGGGTGTGCGCCAGGCCGCAAGGGCCGTCAATTAGAGTTCCGTGCGCATCCGGGCCCCGCCGGCGAAGCGCAAACGCCATGGCGGCCAGCATTGCGGGATCGGGGGCACCGGAGGCAAAATCGACATATCCTGCGATACCGCACATTTATAAATCCTTCATCCTTCTCAAGAGTTAATATGTATCGACTATCAAGTATAAATTGACTGTTAAGAATCATTATTCATGGCGGAAGTACCAACCGACTTACAATCGTTCTCTATGCGCGAAGAATTGTCTCGCTCCCATATATATCCGGTTAGCGTTAATGCCTGACGCCGTGCCCGGTAGCGTGAAACAATGTTCACCCACAAGTATGGGGCTGCGCATAGCCAGAGTCTGGGCCGTCGCAAAACCGCCATGAGGGCTTTCCCATATTCCTTTGTTTGAGCCTCTTGCGAGAACAGTTCTGGGAAACGCATTCGTAACTGGTAGAAACCAAGCCGACTCCGCGTCTTGATCAATACCAGGTCCCATAGTTTGGCTGGGGCTGATACAACGCTGCGAGCCGTGCGGACCTCTACACGCTCGGCGGGGGGAAACAGGAGTCGGAAGTAGCCATCATCGGCAATCACGTCCGGAAACCGGTCGAACCGCGCCCTCCCATTCCGACTGACGGCATAAATTCCCGCGGCCATCATGCCTTCTTGTATGTAAGGGAGCGCCATCCAGAATGCATAATAAGCGCGCACGGCCCAGGTTGTCCCAGAAGGATAGATTGTTTCCACTGCCGGCGCTGCTGCCAGTACATCCCCTTGTGCTAGAACACGGCTGATCTCGCGTGCCGAATCCAATGATAGGACGACGTCCGCGTCAAGATATAAACGCGGAAAACCCGTAGCGGCTTGGTCACCCAGGTTTAATGCGTTCGTCTTCGAGCCAATGTTGGTTTCGATCACCCGCACGTCGGGGTGGCCGAAGGCACGAACCTTTTCCGCCGTATCGTCTTGGCAACCATTAGCAACAACAATGATTTCCAGGTCCCCGGGATTGGCTCCGTCGGTAAGCGCGCGCAGGCCGCGCGTGATCACGTTGCTTTCGTTGTGTGCCGGGATGATGACGGAAAACATAGGGATTTTTATTCTGTGATCTGCGCATGACTCTATTGGAGTCGCCTACTTTATGGAAATACCCAAAGATGCCAGTCAGGAGATTCTTCGATAGTTCAGCCGAGAACACAAGTAGGAAAAGAACATGTCTGTACTTTTAATCGGTTGGATCTGTTCGCCTGTTGAGCGATCTCGTCCATGTCCGAATAGCTTCCTTGTGGTTGCTGCTTTGGAATGCCATGAAGCGATGCGGTCACAAAAGGGCTTGCTCCGACTTGGCGATTTTCCGGGGCGAAACCGGAAGAATTGAGGAGGGCAAGTTATGCCATTCGCTGCGCCGGAGCCAGATGTCTCGCCACGTCCGATAAGACTCCGCGCGCCCGGGGCGGATATATTTCAAGAGTAGGAATGCCCCCATGCGCGTAATGGCCCAGAGATCCAGGCAGAGGATTCCAAATCTGCGCCACGGCGAGATCCAATGCCGGTCGAGCAATTGGGCTTTGGCTGTGAAGAGCTTGACCATCTTGTCGGCACGCACTTTTTCAGATGCACCGCCGTAATGGACGATCGTCGCATCCGGGCAGACAAGGCATCGATGCCCGATCTTTTTTGCCCGGAGGCATAAATCGGCTTCTTCCCCATACATAAAGAAGGCTGGATCAAATCCACCGAGCTGTTCCCAGAGATCGCGGCGGATGAGAAAGAAGCAGCCGCTGATGATATCCACCTCGCGTACCGAGTCTCGCGGCCAGGCACCGAAAGCCTCGGAGTTGAACCACTCGCTGTGCGGGAACAATCGGCTGAGGCCCGCCGCAATACAGAACGCACTCCATGGTGTCGGTCGCCGCCAGCAGGAGGCGGGATTGAGCGAGTTGTCAGGGAAAAAAGTCCGCCCACCGAAGATTGTAGCTTCAGAATGCGCCCGGGCGAATGAGTAGAGGTTTTGAATGGCCCCTTTTATCACCACCGTATCCGGGTTGAGTAGGAGCAGGTATTCCCCTTTTGCCTGGTCGGCTGCTTCGTTGTTTCCACCTGCGAAGCCAAGATTTTTTGCTGCACGGATCAGCTTTACTTGGGGGAACTGTTGAGCAATGGCATCGGCAGAGCCATCTGAGGATTGGTTATCAAGGACGATGACCTCGAAATCCAGTTCCCGCGTCTGCTCATACACCGATCGCAGACACGCCACCGTCAACTCGCGGGTGTTGTAGGAGATAATGAGGATCGTCAGGTCCATAATCATGCAAGGCTGTCAGCCCAAGTGTTTAATTGGTGGTAGCCAGCGAAACACCGATGTCAGCATCGGTTTCTTTCTGAAGGATGCCGAAATGACCGACCTGGATACCGGAGCGGATGATGCGCGCGGGGTTTCCGGCGACGATGCTGCCGGAGGGCACATCCTTTGTCACAACGGCGCCGGCTGCGACAATACTGCCTTCTCCGATCGTAATACCAGGAAGCAGGATAGATCGGCCACCGATGAAGCAATTGGAACCGATCCGAGTGTCTGCTTTAAGTCCGCGGCACATGTCGTGCGTCAAGATCGTCGCCTCGAACGCTATATAGGAATAGCTGCCGATGTGAATGCCGTGCGGGTTTGTTCGGTCGAGCTTTGCACGCAGAGAGATAATAGAGGTTGGACAAATATCCATTCCCCATATTTTCACGTATATGAGCCAACACAGGCGGTTCAAAAGTCGTTGCACTCCTCGAAACGAATCGAGGCTGCGGATCAATGCCCGTTGCTTGCGATCGGGTTGCGACATGATCTACTCCGTATCGCTCGGTTTGGAAAGACGTTTAGATGCCGGGCCATAGATCTGCAACCGCCGGCTCTGCGCAGATATCACCATGCTCTGCGATGTGGCACGAGTTGCAGAAATGGTACGTCGGGACAAGGATCTGGGCATCCGCCTTGGCTCACGAGACATCAGGCTTGCCGCCATAGCTAAATGTAAGAAAAGGAGCAGCGTGATCTGACCGAAATAAGCGACCCCAATGAAATTCACACAATGCACAAACAAGGTGACACCAATGGCCCAATAGAGCGCCAGTTCGGAGGCGCTCTTGGCTCCGCGACACAGCCGGCCAACGTTTCGAAATGCCAAGATGAAGATCAGCACAAATAGAAATAGAGACGCGGCGCCTCCGCGTACGCCTTCAAGAACATATTGAATGCAAACGTCCTGAAGACCCCAGCCCCAATGGGCCGTATCCGTTGTCCCTAGCAGCCACCACTCTCCGAATCGATGGATTGCAGCATCAATGAGCCTATATCGGAAACTCCCTGTAGAACCACCCGCCAAGTCGATTCGCTGTACCAGCGACCAGACTGGCGCCTTCATTATCAGGTGCAGCCCAACAAGCAATCCCAGCGTCAGCCACCGCACCAGTGACATGCGATTTCGTATTTTGAACATCCCGGCGCCTAAGATGGCCGCTCCCACCCCAGCTATCGGAGTGCTTGAGGCGGACAGTATGATCAGTGACATGCCACAAACCACGCCGACGATGGTCAGCGCCCGCTTGGCCGCCGGTTGCCACCATTCTGCGACCAGCATCGGCAGTACAGCGGCCCAGAAACATCCAGCCAAGATCGAGTGCGCGAATGCTCCTTGACACCGCAGCCGTCCCTCGCGCATCTCAGTGATTGCCGGAACACCACCGAACACAGCGAACATATTGTGCGCTGTCGCGTGTTCGATCAGGAACGCCACTACCAGTGGCACCGCAATCACCGATAATGCCCACCCGACCACGCGTATATCGGAGATGTCACGGATCACACACCGAAACACGTAATATCCTAGCGCGCCGTCGCAGAACCACCCGAACTTAGTCACCAGTCCTGCTGGTCCCGCCTGGATCGCGAAGACAATCGTCCCTACGATCGACCACGCCATCACCGCCGTATCCATTCCGTTCCACTTAAGGTTAGTGTACTCCCGCCGGACTAGGCACCGTATCATTCCAATTATCGTCAGCGTGCGCAATAGGTAAAATGACATCCCCAGTATGACGATGTTCTGCCCCTGCGGAATGAAACACGCCATGATCAGAAACGGTATGGAGACCTGCCGCCGCGGCACCAAGAACATCGCCACCGATAATATGACGAGCATCCCGAACCCGATCGGGTTCAGTGTCGTCTCCTTCATCCAATTCTGATAGAATACTTGTGAATCCATTTACTATCTGCCGCTTAATTCGTGGTCGCCGATAAGATGCTATGGCACACAAAATCTAGGATGTTGCCGCCGTTGGCACCGATGTACCTGCCGCCTCAGCCCTGATCCGCCGCTCGCTAGGCCGGATATTGCGTCGCACCTTATCCGGACAAAGAGCATACGCGAGGGCTTTGTAGTGATGAAAGCTCCCCGGCCGCATGCGCGCACAAATCAGTCCGGTCTTTACCGCCTCCCACAAATGCTTGGCTGTCCGTAGGTCCACCACACTCTCGATGAAATCTGCCGCCAGATTATTATCTGGTGCCATAACTGCCTGCGACGCATGACGCTCAAATTCCTGGTCCATCTCGGTCCCTCGCCGTTGACATGCCCGCCGCCACACCTCTCGTACCATTTGCAATCGCCGTTCTGGGTCTCGCTTGGTATTCGACGTCATATGCACCCGGTAAGAGTATAGGCACTCACCCAACACCGCTATCGGATACCGCTCGCCAACCTGAAGGATATAGTCATATCCTTGTCCGATTCGCAGCGATGGCTCATAACGTAGTCCACGGACCGCCGCGACACGGAACATCCCCGTCGGGTCGTGCGCCGGCATTCGGAGTCCTTCGATATCCGCGCGACATTCTGCTGGCCCCTTGGGTCGAAACCGCGGCGCTAATCGACGCTCGTCCAGCAGAGTTTCGTGCCCACAAAACACGGCAGCGATCTCCGGGTGTTCCAGCATGTACTTGACTTGCCGCTCCACTCGTCTCGGCAAGCTTAGATCGTCGGCGTCATGGATTGCATAGAACTCACCTTGCATGATGTCCAGCGCCAGATTGAGCGCCATGGATTTGCCACTATTGGCTTGGCGGATAATCTTAATACGCGAATCCGTTATTCCTTGAATGTTCTCTATCGATCCATCCGTGCTGCCGTCGTCGATAAGAAGGACCTCAAGATTGGTATATGTCTGATCCAGCACGCTTTGGATGGACGGAAGCAGGTATCGACCGGCGTTGTAAGCACAAATCACAACCGACACTAGAGGATTTTGATCAACTGGTTTCATGCTGGTTTCAGCTCAAAGAACCGATGCCATGTCATCTCTGGTAGACGCCAAGTGCGTGCGATTCGCCAACCAGAACTAACAATGTGCTGCTTCACTACTGTCAACGGCGTCTTTTCCGTGCCGATTTCCCAGAAATGCCCTGTTAACTTGAAATAGCTCTCAGTGAGTTGTGGTGGTCGGAGCCGACCAATTGTCAGGGAAACGTTGCGGCGATGAATGATCGGTAACTGTGCTGAGATATGGTATTCGCGCGTAGCATCGGGAAGACTTAGGACCAAACCAACTTTCGTCACGCGGTTCAGTTCTCGCAAAGCCGAATGGAACATATCAAATGGAAGATGCTCCAAAACCTGGCAGCACAGCCCAACGTCAAAGCAATGATCTTGGAAAGGGATGTGCGTGACTGATCCAATTATGGATGGCTTTAAGCTTGGCTCTATGTCAAGTGTTGTGACTTGGATTCCGACCGCCTTGAGAGCAGCCGCTACAACGCCGGCACCGACCCCAATTTCCAAGATCGTTTTAGGTTTCAATTCGAGTGACGTCTCGATCTGATGTGCAAAGCTGTGAATTCTCCATTTGCCGGCGTAATCACCGGCATAATGGGAGCGATCGGGCACCGCACTGCGGTTTGTCGACTGCTCGGCGAGTGATTGTGCGGTTTTATCAGTAGAGATCATAGTAATTCGGTATCAGAATAGATTGGGTCGATCGCTTCATAGCCGAGTTGCTTCGCGAGTTCCGTCGGATGCGGATGTCGCTGCCGCGCAATCGTTCGCTGTCGAATTAACCGAAGTTCCCGGCGCAGAAGGTGCTTATATAACGGCCAGCCGCTCCGGGTAAGTGGTATAACGCTCGTTCTTATTGGAAGCTCATTCGACCATTTACGCTGCATATATCGATAGGCCTTAATATAGGCGCGGTCTACTGGCCGGCGGTTGTAGCGCGAGTTATGGACCACCGGGGCATCAATCACAAATGTCTCGTATCCTGACTGCTTTGCCTGTTGAATGATGTCCGTGCCGTACAAATGGAAACCCGGCAGCTTCTCATCAAATCGTAAGCGGCACTTCGAATTCGTCACAATAACAATCTCATCTATTGATTGAACCGGGGTAATACCGGCTGTCCCGATGTGTTCGCGATTGCCACCCGAGCACCACACGCGGCCTGCGAAATTACCCTTTTCACATGCGCCCCAGACGCCCAATACTCCCCAGGATGGGTTCTGCTGCTCAAGCAACTTGATCGTACGCAACAGCCGATCACACCAGCCAGCCGGGAGATAGATGTCCTGGTGAATGAATGCAACGATTTCCGCGGATATATCATCCAATCCCATGTTATATGCCGCGCCGGCGCACGCATAACCTTCTTTCAGATGAACCCGCGCGCGACCGTTCAGCAGATCTGGCGAGCGCATGAGATTTTCTGCTAGCACCTGGCGATCGCTGATTGCAGCAACTATATCGATCATTGGCTCGTCCCTAATCCTTGATTGGTCACCGGACTTTGGCTTTCAGCCAGATTTGGCGAAGTAGAAGTGAATCACTTTTCTTACCAAGCAAAGTTCGCACGACGCGGGCCTTCGGACCTGGCGCTGCTACACCCTTCACTATCTGGACCTCATAGCCGCACTCTTCAAACATTCGTCGGTATGTCTTTGGGGTGAACCATCGAAGGTGTGTCCGATCATGCGGCCCTGAGTTCTCCAGTCGCCAGTCGCCACGCAGAAGCATCAAAATAAAGCCATAATGCCCTACGTTTGGCGAGCTCGCTAAGACGATTCCCCCCGGATGCATCAGATGATGGAGCTTGCGAAGGGTTGCGTAAGGATCCACGAGATGCTCCAAGACCTCGCTCAATATCAGAACGTTGAAGGATCGGGGTTGCCATGGAAGATCGAGAGTCTCAATATCTCCGACAATGATCTCATCAACATATTGACGCGCGGTCTCGGCCGCAGAAGCAGATAGTTCGATCGCGCAATACGAACTGACGCGTCCTGCTTCTCGAGCCAGTCGTGCGGTACCTCCCATTCCGCAGCCTACTTCAAGCACGCGACTCACAACATCCTTTCGCAACTCTTCCACAAAGTCCGGCCTCGCGCCTCCGAAGTAATGGCCTGGTTTGGCTAGATATGCTTCTTCGCGTCCCATCGGAACCGGGGATTTGGAGTCGGATTGGAGCGATGAGGAATTGGACATGACGTTTCTCTTTGTATATTGGGATTTGCACTAGTAAGCGACGCAAGCCATATTCATTTCCATCTATTTTCGCCTCCGGAAGTGCGACGCTATTCCGACCATCTCGCGGAGCGTGGATCGTCCTGGGCGGCTCAACAAGTGAACCCCTAAAAAGACGGCGGCGAAAATCCACGCGGTGAGTATGGCTCGAAGTGCTGGGCTCTGTAGGTGATGCAGAAACGGTTGAAATACTATACCAACCAGCAATGCTGTAAAGATAGATGCCAGCACCGTGCTGCGCAGTCGAAGGAATATCTCGCTGACGTGAACGGGTGAGTCTGCGCAGGAATATATCAACAAAACAATAAACGACGTACACCATGTTAGGCTGAAACTAGCGGCGACACCTGCGGGCCCCCACTTCAAGCCAATGGCGAATCCTCCAATAATTACGGGAACCGCAACCAGAGCCCAGCGAAACAGGCGGTATGTAGTGCCCAGCGAATTGCATAGCCATTCTGGCACGACGCTCAAGGTTCCTACAAAAGCCGCAGGTGCCAGCCAACGGAAGACAGGGATCGCGGCTGTCCATTGGCGGCCAAGAAGCGTCAGGACAAGATCGCCGGCCTCGATAAATGTGAAAGCCACAAGAGGCATCCCGAAGAAGGCGATAATTTTAACCGCTCGCAGGCAGTATCGTCTGTATTGGTCTGGCTCGTGCTGAAGGCGACACAGCGCTGGGAGTGCCACGGCGCCCATCGGCGAACTGATCTGGCGGATCGGCATCAGCAGCAGGTTATATGCCTTAGAGTAAATCCCCAGTGAACCTGCACCGAGGAAATCCCCGATGAGAATGTTGTCGAAGTTTCGTGTCAGATAGTTTAGCACGTTGAAACCAGTCAGATTTCCGCCAAACTTCAGCATGGGAATTACCCCGCTGCCACGGCGCGGTCGTCCGGGCATCCACCCCGAGGCCAGCCACATACCAATCAATACCACGACGGATTGCATGGCAGGCATAACAACTAACGCCCAGTACCGGGCATGAAATAGGGCGAGCACGATGGCGGCAGCGATTCCGCTTGCCATGGCAATGACATCAATGAACGATAGAACCCCAAAACGCATTTGCCGCTGCAATAACGCTGCATGTTGAGAGGTCAATCCGGCAAAAATAAACGTGGCGGAAATCGCAAGTGTTATCCGCATGAGCTGCGGTTCACCATAAAACTTCGCGACCAGTGGTGCCGACGCAGCACAGAGCGCGGCCAACCCCAAACCCAGAGCGACGTTGATCCAGAAAAGCGTGGAAACCTGATCTTGAGTGATGTTCGACTGCTGGACTGTTGCCCTCGACAACCCAATATCTGTGAAGAGGGCAACAAAGCCGGTGAACGAAGCAACCATGGCGAAAAGCCCGAAATCTGTGGGAGTAAGAAGTCGGGCGAGGACCGCCGTCGAGCCTATATTAAGCACGAACTTCATAGCCTGGGCGCTCACGGTTGCGACGCCCCCCCGCACGCTACGTACTTTCAAATCGGCGATAATGTGATCGGTACGAAACCGATCTGTTTTTCGCGCTTCCGCCGAGGGAATCAGGGTGCTGATAGTTTGTTTGGACAGCTTCGGTTCCTCGTTGTGTGCGCTAGCCTATGCGGGCTTGATTCCGTGGTTACTTGATCAATAGTCCCAGCCATGGTGCTGGTGGATTGGTGAGCGTACAGTTTTGGAATATCACATCGGTAGCGACAAAAGTAGAATACTCCGAGAATTGCCCAGCTAAACTGGAATTCAGCAGGAGAAGATTTGTATACGGCCGCTCCAGCTCGAATACATACGGCGCAGTGTCGGCAAAGGTGCTGGCGACAATGGCCACATCAGTTGCTGCCGGCTGAATGCGGATGCCAAATGCATTAATTGCATCCTGCGCCACGAGCCCATACGCAATTGCATTGTCAACCGCATACGTAAATTGGTATGCATCCGGGTGCAGTGTCGTATTGCTCCCACGATCAATATTCGAGACCGTACTATTAATTACCAGCGGTGAGTTGTGGAAACCGCTCTGGGCAATCGAGTCGATCGTTACGCCGCGATAGATGTTGATTGCGTCGGGGGCATCCTGCATATCGCTGATGCTCGAATTTGTAATATATCGATTGTCGAACTGACTTTCGCGAAAGCTTGTACCGGCAGAACGCCCAGGTCCTACCATGACAACATTATCATACCATACAGAGTCAACGATTTTTGCGCTTCCTGTCACCATTCCCTTGAGTGTCACATCGCTAACCTTTACCAATTTCGTCTGCAATCCGTCATTACTTCCCGCGCTATTGGCAATGGTCCCAAGAATAGTGACGTCAGATTTCGTTAGCCCTGGTGCGTGAGTGATGGAGAGCCAGCGGGATGTACTCAGCGCTGTCTGATTCCACATCCCTGCCGTTATCGTGTAGTTACCAGCCATCAGATAGATAGTCGCGCCGTCGACATTGCCCTGTTTGGCATTGATGGACATTTCCGCCTGTACAATTGACGCAAACGGTTTCGCCGCCGTGCCGTCGCCTATGCTGTCACTTCCGGTTGGACTTACATAGGCAACCGCATTCGGCAACGTCCCCTTGGAATCTGCGTTCAGGTATAGCGAATCCAGCACCCGCGGCACCCCCACATTCGGCACAGCAATCGCCCGCACTTCAATCTGCCCATCCGGGTAATCCGTCGCATTCAGCGTTGCCCAATACTCCACTACGCCATCATTCTGATTCCCCACGCCCGTGTGGTTGGCGGTCTGCGTATTCAAGGTCATCTGCCTGACCGGCACCCATGCGCTGCCATTGACTGAAAAATCCACCTCTTTAATGCCACTCATATCAAATGCCACGACACCTACATTAAAGTTATTTATAAACGTCTGATACGGAACCACATCCCATCGTGCAATCGCGTTCTCGCTATACCCCGCCTGATCCGATGTCCCCATCGCGGCTGGTTGTAGTGTCGCACCGGTGAAGCCGGTGCCAGGGATGAGGATGGGGGCGGTAACGCTGCCAGCTGGATCGCCGGGGGCAGAAGGCAAGTTGGTGCAGATTACTGCGTAATCGTTTTCGTCGACAACGCCGTCGCCGTTGACGTCCCCGTCGACGAGGGTAGCGGCGCCGGCAACGATAGCGCCGGTTTGGTATTTGGCCAGGCCGCGGTCGAATAGGGCGATATCATCGCTGTTGACAACGCCGTCGCCGTTGATGTCGCCGGAGATGGGGCCAGTGGTTTGAGATGTGATCGCCTGAACAGGGCCGACCGTCGTGCTGATCGTGCCTGCGGTGCTCACAGGCGTGTTACTTCCTGTAATGGGAATGGTCGGGGTGGGAGTGGTCGTCATACGCGGCTGGCTTCTCAGTTTCGATCGTGAGGCAGGTCGCCGAATGTATGAGCCTTGGCCGGTTTGAACTGAGTCCGGAGTCCCGATTGGCGTTGCAACCGAATTCGGCGCGAAATGATCGCGAAGAAAGTCCACAAATGACTCCATCACATTCTTCGGATCCCCCGGATTGTCCAGCAGAGCCGAGGCGATGGAGGCGGACATCATCTGCCGCGCTTCAAGACCTTCTACAAATGGACGTGGTCGCTTAAGGCTCATGCATTGTAATTCGAATACAATGGTCTCAATGTTCAATTTAATTTGTGAGATGTGTCTATAGCCAATAGAAATCGACCCCCGCACATCCGGCATATTCTGCATTGCCCGCCCAATATACTTTCCAAGACCGATAACCTCGGCATTAACTTTTATTGCCATGACGGCGACAAGGCCAATTGCGAGAATGGGCGCGTGTCTCAGGCTCATTATTTTGTCGGGTTGGATCCGCCGGATTGAATCGCGCGGATGACTGGCACATATCCCCCGATCAGCGTTGAAAATATCTTTTTTCGCTCTTCATCGGGAATTGACGTATCCGTGATCATTTGCATTTGGCCGGAACCAAAAAAGCGCCACTCAAATGCAAGTGGGCGAAGATTTGCCATGTCGCGAATGAAACTGCCATCTGGCAACATCATAAAATCATCGACGACAATTGAGCTGGACTGGCGATCGGTCTCGCTCCTGCTGAATTCGTATTCCATCCCTTTGATATCGATTCCGCCGACTTTCCACTCTCGCGGTTCGGATCGGTTCATGGTCCATCCCTGGCCGGGATAGCATGCAGGTGGGTAATGCCCGAACATCTCGCGCGCGTCTGTGCATTGCACTAGTAAAACCTGCGCCCGTTGTTGAGTGACGAAGTTGGCGTATTCCCAACTGGCGGCAACGTTCGGATGCAGCAAGGTAATCGCGCCCTGTGACAATGCGTGCTCGGTACCTACCCAGTCCTCTATGCGCGTTGGCATTTGCTGATAGGCTTGCTTGATGCGCTGGTGATATTCCTCACCGCCAGCGGGTGGGACTTGAAGGGCGAAGCCTTCGATCCCCGCACCGGCGATCAATAAGGCGGTCAAAGATAGAATGATGATGTCTTTAGTTCGCCTTGGCCGCATGGATTTCTCATTGCACACTTAGGTGCGGGATTTACTAATTTTCTCCGGCCAGCCGAAACTCCGTGACCGGTATCATTGCCCAACGCAACACGCTTACAACCGACATCAGCATCAAAAACGCGACAACCAGCATGACCCATCCGCTGATGTCATGAAACATGTTGGCTGTTTCCGGCGAAGCGTATCCATAGACCCACACCGTGGGCACCAGCCGGATCACATTGCACAAAATGGCTGTCAGAGGACTCAGGATCAGGATCAGTGCGCGGACGTATCCCCGCAGTGGCGTTGTAAATGCGAAAATATAACTTACCAGGATTAGAGTGAAGACCATGCGCATGCCGTTGCATGCTTCTGCAATGGTCACGCCATTTCCGTTGATGCTCAGAAGGTTGCCATGTCTTTCCACTGTTGACCCGCCCGCTTCCAGTAAGAATTGTGTGACATGCGCGGTCCACGTCTGTAGGGGTACGGCGATGGTGTGCCGAAGAGTTCCTGGCATTGGCACCAGGAAGCCCAGGACGACTGCTGCGGGAAGGAAACGAAGAAGAAGGTCGCGGCCGGCGACGGTGGTGAAGGCACCGATGACCATTAGGACGGATCCTGCATGCCAGAAGCCGGGGTGGTCGGCGCGATAGCCGCCGGAGCTGATCACCCAACCCAAGGCCGTTAAGATAGTTCCGACCATGCTGGGCACGGGGCGGCATTGGCGGAGGCGGCGGCGGCGGACCCAGATTAGCCAGACTACGGCGAGGGGGACCAGGAGGATGTGGCTGGATTCTTCGTCGCGGAGGGCGATTCGGCAGATGTCTTGCCAGGCTTCCCAGCGGGCGACGATGGCGGCGAAGACGAATAGGAGGATGCCGCCTAAGTGCCACCAGGTCCAACCATTACGTAAGCGTGCGCGAGGGTGGGGCCGATCGTGATCGACAGCGGGAGGAGAGGAGATGGAGGTTAATTCGGGCATGTTTTTTGATATTACGCCTGAGTCCGAGGGCTCGTTCGCGGGGTTAGGCGACGAGGCGGTCGGATGCAGGATATATCGGTCTATAAGCGACGTAACTTGTGTGTATTGGTGATTTAAGGTGTGCGGGGCTGGTAAAGCAAGGGAGAGCGGAAGACTTTGCCGTATTCAACTGAAATCGATGAATTATTGGCGAAAGTAGGGGGATTCAGGTGATAAAGTCATGAAAAACTGACCAAAAAACTCCAGGAAAATGGGAGTTAGAGGTGGCGGTCGAGGTGTTGTTGGGCGCGGATGGATTCGGCGGAGGAGTGATGGAGGAGGCCGAGGAGGCGGTCGGTGACTTCGGAGCGGTGGTCGGCGGGGGAGTGGCCGGGCGGGGGGGAGAGGGGGGTGGTGGGGAGGAGTTGGAGGGTGACTTCGGCTCCTTCGGGGAGGTGGTCGGCGGGGAGGGTGATGACGCCGTTCTGGACGATGGCGCGATAGATCATGATTCCTCCGGAAGGTGGTGGGGCTGTGTGAGTCCCCTCCGGAACGCTGGAAGAGGATTGTGCAGGAAGGGGGGGTGGGGGTCAATGAAAAAATTGAGAGATGGTGGGAAGGGCCCCAGACATCGTATCCCCCCTCGGGGGATCGGCGTCTGCGGCGGGATCGATGGCAGGAAGCTTCATCAACTATTGAAGGAACTGGCCCAAAAGCCAAAAAAGAAGGACACACCGGATAGGCTTTGAACTGCAATGAACAAAGACCCGGAACCGGT
>DASRRR010000107.1:0-27322 GCA_035656825.1 Tepidisphaeraceae bacterium
GTCCTGGACTTCCAACTTCATCTGGTCATAACGTTTTTCCATCTGTCGGGCGTCCATGCCGCCGCTGAACTTAGCAGATCACCCTTGCCGGCGCGCCCCCCCCATAACAAATAAAATCCCACGGGACGGTAAACAGTTACACTCCGATCTCATTCGGTGTATGGGCGGCACCCAAGGACGAGGGATGTAGGCGTGGCGCATATAAAACGCAAATCTAACGGAAAGTACCTTGTCCAGTGGACAAAAGAGAACGGCCAGCGTGCTACTGCGACAGCGCCCACGAAGGAAGAGGCGAACGCACTTGCGGCGTCGGCACAGTCTAAGGTGTTCCGAGCTAAATACGGCGTCATCGCCAAGGACGAGGCAGCGTGGGCGGCAGCTGAGGGCATGCCGTTGTCGCAGCATGTCGAGGATTGGCACTGCGCGATGCAGGACAAGGGCGGCACAGGGGAGCACGTAGAACGATACCGGCGGCTAGTGCGAGACGTACTGCTCGATGGATGTGGCTTTAGGATGATATCAGACTTGGAGGCTGGTCCGGTCCAACGGTGGATTGCGGGGAAAGGTGAGGATTGGTCAGACGCATCGTGTAATCACGCAGTGAAGGCGGTACGGTCTTTCGCACGGTGGTTACACGAGCATGGTCGGGCATCTCGCAACCGGCTCGTCTTGGTGAAGCAGAGGAACATTGGGGATGGTGAGCATCCACGTGGCGAGCTCTTAGCAGAGGAGTTCGAGAAAATCGTCGAGGCAGCAGATTCCGGACCACACCGTTACGGGTTGTCTGGGATCGAGCGGGGCATGTTGTACCGGATGAAGATGTACACGGGGTTTCGCACCACCCATCTCGCCAAACTCACTCCGGAGTCCTTCAGGCTTGACTGTGCGATGCCAGATGTTGTGCGACCGGCCACGGGTGACAACAAGGCCAAGCATCGCAAGGTGCATCCGATCCCGGTCGATCTCGCGGCCATGCTGCTGCATTGGCTGGCGGCGCGGTTGAAAGGTAAGCCCGTATTCGACCTCCCGAAGTGGCGTCTTCCCAACATCATTCGCATGTGGCGAGCCGACCTGGCTGCGGCTGGCGTTCCCGAAATAAATGCGGCGGGAGAACGGCGAACCTTCAACGCGCTGAGGCATACCGGCATTAGTCGGGTCGTACGGGCCGCCGGTCACAAGGCAGGGCAAGAGTTCGCTGGCCACTCCACCCCCAGGCTTACCCTGCAGACCTATTCCCACCTGACGGCCGAAGATCACGCTAAAACTCTGGCGGCGTTGCCGGTTGTCCCGAAAACCGGCGCTGCTCAGGCGCTGCAATCGGTAGGGAAAGTCGGTCCAAACGGGTCCGCTCCTGTCCAATTGGAACCAACGGGGGAAGCCGCCACTTTAAAGCCAAAAACCCCCGATTTCTCGGGGGTTTCTAGAGTGGGCAGAGCCGGGATTGAACCGGCGACACATGGATTTTCAGTCCATTGCTCTACCAGCTGAGCTATCTGCCCGGGAGCAAGCGGGTATGGTATGCGCGGGAGGCAGGAATTCAAGGGGTTGTCATTGTGGGGGTTCGATGCGGATGACTTGGGTGCTGCCGGCTCGTTTGACTTCCATGACGAGGGGTTCATGGGGCTTGTCCTTGCGGAGTTGTTCGTAAGCCTTTTTGAATTCGTCGACGTCGGTGACAGGCTGGCCATTGAGTTGAAGGATGAGGTCTTCGCGTTCGAGGTGGGCGGTCTGGGAGGAAGAGCTTGGGCGGATGATTGCGACGAGGACGCCGGGGGCTTTGTCGTCGAGTTTAAGCTGGTAGCGGTCCTGAAAGGTCAGGTCGCGGACGGAGAAGCCAAGATCCTCGGCATAGAAGCGTTTGGCGCTGGTGGCGCGAGCCGGTTGCTCAGCCATGGTGAGCTTGACGTCGTGGAGCGGCTGCCCTTTGCCGGAGGTGACGGAGAGCGTGACGGACTGCCCGGGTTTGAACCAGATGAGCTGGTGTCGGAGGATGCCTGGGAGTTCGTCGGGGTCGTCGCCGCGTTCGAGAGGTTTGCCGTCGACTTTGACGATGACGTCGCCGCGCTTGAGGCCAGCTTTGGCGGCGGGAGCATCGGGGATGACGTCGCCGATCTGGACGGCGGGTTGGTCTTTCAGTCCAAAAAATTCGGCGACATCTTTTTTAAGACCGGTCAATTGCATGACGCCGATCCACGGAAGTTTTTGTGGCTCCCCGGCGACGGGGAGGTCGGAGAAGCTGCGAATAAATTCCTTGGCCGGCATGAAGAAGAGGGGCGGATTCTGAATGGAGGTGAAGGCCTGGCGCGGATCATTGAGGAAAGAGACTTGTTCATCGTAGACAACGCCAATCGCCTGGCCGGAGGTATTGAAGACGGGGGAACCGAGTCCGCAGAGGCCGCCGTTGGTGACGAGGACCATGTGGACTTCGCCGCGGAGTTTGGCGGAGACGGCACCTTCCATGAAGTAGGAGCGGTAGCCGGCGCCTTTCGGGAGGATGCCGATGGAGTAAACGGGCTGGCCGATGTTGACGGGGGCATCTTCAAATTTGATCGGTTTCCAGTCGCGTTTATCTTTGATTTTGACAAACCCGAGGCCGGAACGTTCATCGCGCCCGAGGAAAGTGGCGTCGAGTTCTTCGTCATTGGCATCAGTGCGTGGGACGATAACTTTGAAATCCTTCATCTGTGCGTCTGGAATGGCGGGATTGAGAATGCTTAATGGGGCGGCGACCACGCCGTCGGAGGTAATGATGATCCCGGCGCCAACAAGATCCCGGCGGCCGAGTTCCGATTCCCAGGTGAACTGAACCGCGACAAGCGACGGAGTGACCTGATCGTAAAGTTTCTGGGCAACTTCCGGACCGGCACTCGCCCGAACGAGCGTTGCGAGAGCCAGGGCGGTGAGGAAAGGCAGCGTTCTAAGCTTGTTCATATGGTCTCCGAATTTGTGAAAGCGAGAATGGAGGATAGAGGATGGAGCATGGGGAGTAAACCAGACGCTTTCATTGAAAATCTTCGCCCGATCACTCGATCACCAACCACGTCACACCATGCGCCGGCACTTCCACCTCCACACACACCTTGTAATCCCGATCCAATCGATATTCCTTAACCTCTCGATCCCTCTCTCGCACGCGCGCCACATCTGTCAGCCCCGTATAATAAAGCGGCAAAACGATCTCCCGCTTCACAGGGTCCGCGGTCGGATTAAAGACCATCGCCAGCCCCTTTTCTTTTAGTGCCGGATTGACATGCATCATGCAGTCAATGTCACGACCATCCGCCCGGCGGACATGCACAATGTCCGAATCCAGAATGTCGCGATGGAGCTTATAAAAATCCACCCACCGTTTTACGACTTCACACGTCGCAGGCGTGTCATACAGCCGGGTGCCACGATAGCACGCCTGCACCCCGCTCCCGAAGTTGTACGCCAGATGACCCTCATAGGCATCCAGATGCTCCGACAGAGGCTCAATCGTCGCCGCCGCCCCACCCCCGTGATACTCCGTCAAAGGCACAAACATCCACCCCATCGACGGCGTCTTATCCCACGTCCCATCGTAAATATTCTGCCTCCCGTGAATCACCTGCTGCTCACGCGGCAGCGACCAATTCCCCTCGCGATACCCCATCCCGGTCTTGTTCGCCCCGGATAAAAAATACCAATCAGGCACATTCACATATATCCCCTTTGCCCGACACCATTCATACAGCCCCACCACCTGCTTCCACTGCGTCCATTGACTATCTTCCACACCACGATGACCAGGATGCACCGTCGACGCGCATAAATCGCCGGGGTATGACCCGTCGTGCTCCAGTAAATCAAAGCCAGTTTTGTCCAAAAACGTCTTAGTATGCTCGAAATATGCAATTCCCCAGGCACTTTCCAGGCAGGGTGAATTTCCAAAAATCGCCCCCCCTACTTTACCGGTTGCCGGGTTGATGACGTCGCTCTCTGCATTGATCGTCCGGCTCGCTAGAAGCGAATATCCGCCAAGCTGCACGCCTTTCGAGTGAGCATAATCCGCCAACTCCTTGAACTTCGCGATGTTCCCCGGGGAAATATCCTCCATATCCAGACCGCTCCAGAAACTTAGGATCACCATCTCGAAGCCGACGTCTGCACATTGATCAATCGCTGCGTGAACTGTGGCCCGGTCGACCGACACCACATGCAGCATCATTGGATTTTCCGTCACCCAGGGCGCGATCGTGCGAAACATCTTCCGCTGCGCCAACCCGCGCCGTTCGCGATCTGTAGAATCATGAATCAGTTCCCACACGCGAAATGTCTCAAATGTCTCGCCCGGCTTCACATCCTGTGCCGGGCCGATCGGCGGTTTACATTCCAGCAAGCAGGGATTTTTGTCCTCATAATCTACCTGTGTCGAATACTGCGGATCCTTCACCCATTGCGCGATCGGATGTCCTAAACGCTGCGTGACATTAATAAATGAATAATCGCACTCCACCTGAATCGCCTGTTGCTCTGGCGAAACACCTTCCTGCTTTAAATATGGCTCCTGCTCGACCGCCGCCAGAATCTCGCTGGTGAACTTGTCCACTCGTAACATCCCCGATCCTTCATTCTTCACCCGCAGCCACTTACACATCAGCGGGATGCCGTCATACATTTCATAATTCACAAAAATCGTCGCCGCCGGTGCGCCGGCTGGAGCATGATATTCCATCGTCAGCCGCACCCCCTTCGGCGGCCATGTCGCTCCCACACCCGCATACCGCACCCGTTTCCAGGCCAATCGCTCCTCAATTTTTCCTGCGCTCACCGACGTCAGATGAAACGCCCCCGGCGGCGCTTTCATCTCCTTCAGCCACTCTGGTTTCAAATACGCATAATCCGGCTGCCCATCCAACCCCCCTACCGCATATTCCTTCCCATTCAATGTCACCCGCGCCTCCGGCTTCACGCCGCGAAGCATCTCTTCTCCCGTCATCAAATTATCCAAACTCACCGTCGCCCCCTCTGGCGAAACTTTCAAAATCCGGCGAACCAAACCATTGGTCATCACGATTTCATCCGCGCCGTCTATGCGATAAATGCCTGCTTTTTGATGGATTGTCTTCACAAGCCAATCTGCGCTCGCCGCTTTCGACGCCGCTTCACCCAGCAGCGGCATCTGATCCATCCCCGTGACCCCCAGCACCCATCCCGAAAGCATCCCCACCATCAAACTCACGATCATGAAATTGCGTTGCATCCCCCCTACTTACATTGAGCGCTCCTCGTAAACAACCGCCCCGCGACACTTCGCGCAGACATATTTTCGCCGAACGATCCGCCGCCGCTCGACCCACCACTCGCACGATCGGCATCCCATCCGATACGGCGCTGCTCCCCGCGCGGGCGAGACCACTTCTTCATCTGTATAACACCGCCGCGGCATCGCCCCGACCTCCCGGCACTTCTGTCGCCACGCCGCCCCATGCCCATCGCCCGGGGCCAGGGCATGTGCGATCTCATGCAAAATCGTATCCCGCACTTGCTCCGGCGAATTCAAAATCACCAGCGGCCGCGAAAGCGTGATGACCCGCTCCGTCCACCGGCACGAACCGAACCGCCGGCGCGCCCGATCAAAGCGAAACCCCCACCCCGCCAGCCCATGCTCGCGCATCAGTCGAACCGCCAAATCGCGCGCTTCGATCGGAAGCATTTCTATTTCTCCATCCTCTTTCGCAGCTTCCCGATCATCCGCCGCAGACCATGTTCATTGGTGATTCTTTCGGCCTCTTCCAGTTCAAACCACCGCGCATCTTTCACTTCTGCCGCTGCGGTCACATTTCCGCGCGGCATCAAAAACAAATACCGCATATCAAAATGAAAATGCTCCGGCTGCTCGCCGCGCGCCGGTATTGTATGGACATCGATATCAAATAATTCTCCGTCCCTTTCCCCACTTACCAAGCCTACCTCTTCTTCCATTTCTCGTCGCGCGACATGCCGCGCGTCAGTTTCTCCCGCCTCGGCATGTCCGCCCGGCTGCAACCACCGATTCAGCTTCGCATGATGAATCAACAATACATGTTTCCCATCTTCACTTCCGACAAACGCACTCCCCGTAATGTGCCCCGGCTCATATATATACCGATCCATCGGTCGCTTCGACTCCGACAAAAAACGCAGCACATGATCCCGGTGTCGCACCTCATGTTCATCTTGCGCATCATGTTGGCGAACTATCTCTATTAGTCGAATCGACACTTGATTTTCATCCTGCATAGATCAATCCATAACGATGTTGCCATACCCCCTTTTCTACTCGAATGATACTACGCTAAACCTGCCGATCCATCTCAATCGATCGCGCAATTTTCACCAGACCGCGCGGATTATACCTTGACTTTGGCAACCTGAATTACGCGATGAAGTCTTCACCGATTGAACGCCGATGAATCGGATCGGAAGGGTGAGAAAAAGCACGGCCATTTGTAGCGGCATAAGCACCCGCAAAAACCTAGGTGCACACCCTTCCACAATGTTAGTTTACAACCAGGAGGCACACACCATGAGCAGCACGATCAATATGCAAGTCGCGGTCATCGATGATGACTTCGCACAACGGACCACCGTTGCCCGTCTGATCCAAAGCGTCGGCCTGACCACCACTCTGTACGAATCCGCCGAGGAATTCCTCGATTCCTGTTCTACCACGACAACCTGCTGCGTATTGACGGACATGCGCATGCCGGGCATGAGCGGTCTGCAACTCCAGCACGAGCTGGCAAACCGCGACGTTCACATTCCGCTCATCGTCCTCACCGGCCACGCCGACGTCCCCGCCGCGGTGCGCTCAATGAAGGCTGGTGCCTATGATTTCATCGAAAAGCCCTGCAATCCCCAGATTCTGCTGGAAACCGTCCAAGGCGCCATGCGCCAGTCCGAGCATCTCCGCCGCCAGCAAGAGGAAACCCGCGTCACCCGCGAACACTACGCCACTTTGACCCCGCGCGAGCGACAGGTCATGCGATTGGTCGTTGATGGCGTTTCCAACAAAAACATCGCGCAACAACTCAAATTGTCCGAAAAGACCATCGAATTCCACCGCTCCAAAGTGATGACCAAGATGGCCGTCGAGAGCGTGGCGGACCTGGTGCGACAGAGCTTCGCCTGCCCGGGCGCCAGTGTTGCCGATCAGCTTCCCTCGGGAACGGTCTATCGCGAGCTGGGGAAAACCCCTGCCTGATCGCGCGGTAGACCCCGTCCTTCGCGGGAAACCCTTCATTAATCCACCTTCCTGGCCCGTCGATTCGATGGGTGTCAGCGAGAGCAAATGACACAACTCGTGTCGGCCCGCCTGACAGTCAACCGGAAAGGAATCGAACATGAAGTGGATTGTTTACTCTGCCGCGATGGTCAACCAGGTCACCCGCGAAACCACCCAGCAGATTCGCCGGGCTCCGATGCTCAATGGCGATGACGCTGGCCTTGCCGCCGAACGTCTTGGCGGAACGCTCTTGTCCGTACAGACCGATCTTCGCCGCGCCGAAAGCCTGCGCCGTCTCACCGAGTTGCAGGCTTTTCTCGCGGGGCATTCGGTCGTCGAATGGAGCGCCCCTGCCGAGTGGTCGCGTGAGCGGCCACTGATGCGCATCTAATCTTCCTCGTTGCCACGGTCACCCGCTTCAACGTAGGATGATATGACTCTATGGACACCACAGCCCTCCAGCGCAAACTCGAATCCACAGGCCAAGGCCATGTTCTCCGCTTCTGGGACAAACTCTCCGAAGCCCAGCGGCAAAACCTGGCCAAGCAACTTGAATCCCTCGACCTCGATCACATGGCGAATTTGGCCGAGACGCAAGTCCGTACCAAGGCGGCCATCGCACTGCCTAAAAAGATCGATCCCGTGAAGGCGTACCCGCGCACGCCGGACGCGGCCAACCAAAAGCTCTACGCCGACGCCGCCAAGCGCGGGCAAGAATTGCTCAAACATGGAAAGGTCGCCGCCTTCCTCGTCGCCGGCGGACAAGGGACGCGGCTTGGGTATGAAGGACCCAAAGGGGAATTCCCCGTTACGCCGATCAAGAACAAACCCTTGTTCGAAGTCTTCGCCGAGCAGCTTTTCGCGTTCGGCCGGGATGCGGGGAAATCGATCCCCTGGTATCTCATGACCAGTGACGCCAACGACGCTGCCACCCGCGCGTTTTTCAAAAAGCATGACTACTTCGGCCTCGACGAGCGCAACGTCTTCTTCTTCCAGCAAGGGATGATGCCGGCGTTCGATCTGGCCGGCAAAATGCTCCTCGGGGAACAGGACTCCCTCGCGCTCTCCCCCGATGGTCATGGCGGCTCGCTCCGCGCCCTCGACAAATCCGGCGCACTGGCCGACATGAAACGCCGCGGCGTCGAACACCTCTCCTATTTCCAGGTCGACAACCCTCTCGTCCACTGCATCGATCCTCTCTTCCTAGGCCTGCACGACCTGACCGGATCGGAAATGTCCTCCAAAACCATCCCAAAGGCCGGCGCACTGGAAAAGGTCGGCAACTTCGTCATTGGCGACGGCACTCTCCAAGTCATCGAATACTCCGATCTCCCCAATGACCTGGCCAACCAGACCAACCCCGATGGCTCTCTGCGCTTCAACGCCGGCTCGATCGCCATCCACGCCTTGCGCGTCTCTTTCATCGAACGCCTCAACCAAGGCGGCCGACTGCAACTCCCCTGGCACCGCGCGGAGAAAAAGGTGCCCTATGTCGACGACGCCGGCAATGCTGTTAAACCTGACAAGCCCAACGCTGTGAAGCTGGAACAATTTGTTTTTGATGCCATCCCACTGGCGAAAAATCCGATTGTCTACACGACGGACCGGGCGGAGGAATTCTCCCCCGTTAAAAACGCCGAAGGGACCGATTCCCCCGCCACCAGCCGCCGCGACCAAATCCGCCGCGCCGCCCGCTGGCTCACCGCCGCCGGCGTCACCGTCCCCATCAATGGCGAAGACCCCGACGCCCTCCTCGAAATCTCCCCCCTCTTCGCCACCAGTGCCGACCAGCTCCGCACCCGCACCCTCACCTTCAAACAAGTCCAACCCAAACAAAGCGTCTACTTCGGCACCAAGGGAATTGAAAAATAGCGCGGCCGCCCGCTGCCGTTGCCGCCTCCCTACTATGCTCCCCATTCGTCTACTGTCTCGCGCAGCATCCGCTGCCAATCGCCCAGCAGCTTACCCGCCTGCTCGCGTTGCCCCTCGCTATAGCTGCGAAACGTACGGACCTCGTCCTCACTGGCGATCTGATGACCGGTATACCCCTCGACGCTGGTCACCAGGATCACCGTGGACGCCGGCCCGAGCGACGGCAGCCGATTGTCGCGGATGATCCGCGCGACAATCCGCCGGTACCGGGCCGCGTCGCGGTCATGCAACGTTTGGAGGAACTTCTCCCGCCCAATCCCCATCACACCGGTCAGTGGCGACGGGCTGAAGAACCAGTCGATCGCCGCATTCTCGCCGCGATCGGTGCCGGTCAACGCCAGGGCGGTGGCCAACCGGGTCCGCTGCTCGCTTTCGGCCTCGCTGTCGAACCCCCGCAGTGCGTCCGTCAGCAACCGGTCAGCGTCGGCCGGGCGCAGCTGCGCTGCCGTCAGCACATACCCCGCATCGTGGGTCCAGGGCGGATCGTGACGGTGCAACCGCTCTTCGATGTGCAACAGCGTGTCAACGTCCGACGCCCGAAACAGGTCCACGCCGTGATCGAGCAGGTAATGCCTGCCGAAACCCGGCTCCAGGTCGGGGTCATCCCCCGAATCACAGCGGACGGTGCGCATCCGCACCTCGCGCGGCAGCCGCCTGGCCTCGCTCAGCAGATAGTCGTCGGGAGATTCCGGGCCGTGCAGGCGTTCGTTGTCGATCGCCAAGAGCGCGAAGAACCGCCGCGGCTCCGGCACGTCGCCCGCCCGCCCCAGCAGATCGTCCACCCGTTCCATACGGTCCGGCTGCAACGGCGTGATCTGACCCGTCGCGATGTTCATCGCCACCCGCAGCCCGGCCGTGCTCAAACTCACGTCCCGGCGACTCGCGAAGTGCGCCATCTGTCTCGCCAGTTCTTCCGGCTTGTCGTACGCCAGCCGATCGGCCTTACGCAACTCGTCCAACTCGTACGAAGCGTCGGCGTACGCGTCAATCACGAACCGCGCATAGTCTCCGACCGTGTGTGGGTCCATTGGCCAAGGATCGGGCTGCCCGCCGTCCACGAGGACCGCTTCCGGAAAGGTCTGCGCCTCGTCCCCCACCAGTCGCGCGATGTCCGGCAACACATCCAGCCGTTCGAGGCGAAAGAGCAACACAATCGCCAGCGTCCGCACCTTCGGATTCGCGTCCGCCAGGAGCGGTCGCAGATCCTCGGCCCGCCAGTCGCTGCGCAGCGCCGCCAAGGCCCGCGTTACTTCAGCCGCGCGAGGCGGCCAGCGATCGGGTTCGCGGTCGTACAGCGCATCGAACGGCGCCGCCCATGGCAAATTCGCCGCGATCCGCTCGACCCGCTCAGCCACCGATGCCGGCCGTGTCGTTACCGCCGGTTGCGCTGACAATCGTGCCGCTATTAAAACCATCATGCAAGCGAAAACGGCACGTCGCATTGAACACCTCGACTATCTATTATTCTCTATCTAAATCTTCGGTTTAAGCGACAATGATTTATCTCATCCTATCTAATAATGGCAATATTGGCCGAGCAAATCAAAAGCGGGAAAAGGGGACATCCAGAGGCAGAGGGGGGGAATACCAGATCTCACTCCTCCTCACGTCCTCCAATTCAACGCCGGCCCTGTCACCCTCACCCTCGCAATAAAAATTTCTTTGGACCTAACACTAATTCCTAATTCGTCCTCACCTTCAATACGCATCCCCCAAGCCCAACCATACCCCCCACCGCTTGCGGTTTCGCAAATCAACCCACCTCCAATCCGTCACACTGACCAAGAATATGCCTTACGCCCTCCCGTTTATGCTTCCAAATTCGATAGGCATATTTCCCAATTGCTTCTTGGTTTTCCCAATGCTACTCTCACTTGAGTTCGTTCGCGTTCGTACGGCCATAAAACCGATAAGCATGGGAAAGGGACGTCCCAATGCGATTACATAAACTCATCAATCAATTCAACGCGCAACTCGCGCTGACCGATTTGCCGGACTCGGAAGTCACCGGCATCCAGGAAGATTCCCGCCAAATCCGCCCCGGCAATGTCTTCATCGCCCGTGGCGGGACTAAAACTCAGGGTCATCAATTCGTCGCCGACGCCGCCGGCAAAGGCGCGATCGCCGTCGTCACCGAAACAGATATTCCCAGCTCCCCCCTCCCCCAGATCAAAGTCCCCCACGCTGGTGCCGCCACCAGCGTCCTCGCCAACCTTTTTTATGGTCAGCCAAGCCAACAGCTCAAAGTCATCGGCATCACCGGTACTAACGGCAAGACCACCATCACTTATCTGCTCCGCCATCTTTTGGCCCACGTCCATAAAAAGTGTGGCATCATCGGCACCGTCGAAATCGACGACGGCAAACAAGCCGTCGAAGCCTCCATGACCACGCCCTCCGCCGGAGATGTCGCCGAGATCCTCGGACGCATGCGTGACAACGGCTGCGACGCCTGCGCGATCGAGACTTCCAGCCACGCCCTCCATCAAGGACGAATCGCCGGCGTCACATTCACCGGCGCAGGTTTCACCAATCTCACCGGCGACCACCTCGACTACCACGGCACGATGGACAACTACGCCAGCGCCAAGGCGATTCTTTTCGAAAACCTACCGGCCTCATCCGTCGCCGTTGTCAACGCCGATGACCCCGCCGGCGACCGCATGGTTCGCGACACCAAAGCCCGGGTTATCCGTTTCGGCATCAAAAACTCCGCCGACTATCGCGCCCAAGACATCAAGATCACCGCGCAGGGCACTCATTTCATCCTCGTAACCCCCGACGGTTGCTGCGAAGTGGAGATGCACCTGATCGGCCGTCACAATGTCGAAAACGCCCTCCTCGCCGCCGCCCTTGCAGGCGAGACGTTCGGGCTAACCGCACAACAAATCGCTTCCGGGCTTAAAGACGCTCTCGGCGCCCCGGGGCGATTGCAAGCGGTGCGAGCAGGGCAGCCTTTCGCGGTCCTGGTCGACTATGCGCACACGGACGATGCACTGGACAACGTCCTGAGCGCTCTTCGGCCTCTGGCCGGCGGTCAGTTGCGCGTCCTCTTCGGATGCGGCGGCGACCGCGACCGGACAAAACGACCGCGAATGGCACGCACCGCACAAACTTACGCCGACTCCATCTACGTCACCAGCGACAATCCCCGCACGGAAAACGCCGACTTTATTTTGACTGAAATTGCCACCGGGTTCTCAGCCGATAAAGCAAAGTCGGTCTATGTTGATGTCGACCGTCGCACCGCCATCCGGCGCGTCCTGGCCGACGCCCGACCCGGCGACGTGGTGCTGATCGCTGGGAAGGGTCATGAAAATTACCAGATCATCGGAACGACCAAGCACCACTTTGACGACGTAGAAGAAGCGACGCGGTTCCTTTCGCAGAAGGGGGCCGCCGTATAAGCTATAGCGAGCGGGAGCAGCCTAACCTCATGAAGCCACAAGACATCCAACAAATTCGCCAAGCCGTCGCCGGTCGCAGCATGGGTGCAATCCCCGCCTCCTTCCCCTCCATCACCGCGATCTGCACCGACACCCGCAAGATGCAGCCAGGCAGCCTGTTCATTGCATTACGCGGCGAAAATTACGACGCCCACAACTTTTTGAACGCCGCCGCCGCTGACGGCGCAATTGCTGCGCTGGTCGAAGAAGTCCCCGCCAACTCCCCCCCCTCTTTGCACCTGATCCAGGTCGCCAATACCCGCACGGCTATGGGCAAGCTCGCCCGCTCCATCCGCCAGCAGATGCAAGCCAAGGTCGTCGCCGTGGCCGGGTCCAATGGCAAGACTTCCACCAAAAACCTCATCCATTCCGCCCTTGCCGGTCGCCTGCAAGGCTCCATCTCCCCCAAATCCTACAACAACGACATCGGCGTTCCGCTCGCCATCTTCCCCGCCGACCCCTCCGAAGACTATCTCGTACTTGAGCTCGGCACCAACCACCCCGGCGAAATCAAAGTCCTCACCGACATCGCTCTCCCCGACATCGCCGTCATCACCAACTGCGGCCCCGAACACCTCGAATTTCTCGGCGACCTTATGGGCGTCCGCCGCGAAAATGCCTCGATCATTCATGGTTTGAATCCCAAGGGCCTCCTCATTATCAACGGCGATGATCCCGACCTGATCGAAGCTACCGCCGCCTACGAAGGCAAGCGCATCACGTTCGGCTTCAAATCCACCAATGACCTCTTCGCCACCGACGTCGAATGCAACGAAACCGGCGTCCGCTTCCGCCTCAACAACGGCCGCAAACAAGTCTTCGTCCCACTCCTCGGCAAACACACCGCCGCCAACGCCCTCGCCGCCATCGCCGTCGCCCGCCGCCTGGGCCTCTCCGAAGACGAAATCATCGACAACCTCTCCCGCGCCGCAGGCACGGAAATGCGCCTCGAGCTTACCCACACCCCCACCGGCATCACCATCCTCAACGACGCCTACAACGCCAACCCCGCCAGCATGAAAGCAGCCCTCGAAACCGCTATCACCCTCCGCCCCTCCCCCCACGCCGGCCGCCTCATCGCCATCCTCGGCGATATGCTCGAGCTCGGCGAAGCCTCCGACCGCTTCCACCGCGAAGTCGGCACTTTCGCCGCCGGCTGCCGCTTCGACCTACTCGCCTGCGTCGGCCCCCACAGCGCCCACATTGCCACCGCCGCCGAATCCGCCGGCATGGACCCTGCCCGCATCCTCCTCTACCCGGACTCCACCGCTGCCGCGGCTTCTTTGCCCTCTTTGATCCATCCTCGCGACGTCACGCTCCTCAAAGCATCCCGAGGCACGCGATTGGAGCTGGTTGCACAATCCCTTTCCCAGACTACCCCTGCTCAGTCCCGCAAAGCCGCCTCCTAGTGCTTACCTACATCACTTACTTGATCAGCTATCGCTTATGGCAAGCGAATTAGCTTGTGATGCTTTTGGCTGATTAAGTACTCATTCTCTTACCCCCCTGCCGATAATCACCGCAATGTCGTTCCTACCGAATCCGCAATCCGCAATCCACGCTCCGCGATAACCCCCATGCTTTATCTCCTCATCCAACACTTCTACACCTGGTTCGACAACCACTCTCTGGGTTTCCTCCGCGTCTTTCTCAACCCTACTTTCCAGGCCCTCGCCGCCGTCCTCCTCTCCTTCTTCACCGTCCTTCTCCTCGGCCCACTCGTCATCGCCTGGCTGCGCAAACAAAAAATCGGCGACGCCCCCGACTTCGATCAAGCCGACATCAACAAACTCATGGCGAGCAAAGCCGGCACCCCCACCATGGGCGGCCTACTCATCATCGCCGCCATCACCGCTACCACTCTTCTCCTTGCCGATCTCTCCAATTTCTACGTCGAGATGGCCCTCCTCTGCGTCCTCTGGCTCGGCGGTGTCGGCGCGACCGATGACTGGCTCAAACTCACCCGCGCCCGCCGCCAAGAATCCGGGCGACAAGGCCTCACATCCCTCGAAAAACTCCTCTTCCAAATCGGCCTCGCCATCATCCTCTCCTACTTCACCTACTACTACGGCCACGACATCGACGCCCGTAACCGCCTTTACGTCCCGTTCGTCAAAAACTTCGCCCCCTATCTCCCCCCTGCTGCTTTCATCGGCCTGGCGACCTTCATCATGGTCGGCTATTCCAACGCCGTAAACCTTACCGACGGCCTCGACGGCCTCGCCGCCGGCTGCATGGCGATCACCGGATTCGCCTTCATCGTCCTCTCCCTCGTCGTCGGCGTCACCGAAACCGCCCACTTCCTCCTCTTCCCCTACATCCAGGCCTCCGCACAAATGGCCGTCCTCTCCGGTGCCATCACCGGCTCCTGCCTCGGCTTCCTCTGGTACAACTGCAACCCCGCCCGTGTCTTCATGGGCGACACCGGCTCTCTCGCGCTGGGCGGCCTGATCTCCTACATCGCCATCGTCACACGGCAGGAACTCATGCTCGTCCTCATCGGCGGCATCTTCGGCGCCGAAGCTCTCTCTGTCATGCTCCAAGTCAGCTATTTCAAATACACCCGCAAAAAGTTCGGCGAAGGCCGCCGCATCCTTCTCATGGCTCCCCTCCACCACCACTTCCAGAAAAAAGGCTGGACCGAAACCCAGGTCGTCACCCGCTTCTGGCTCATTTCCGCCATGCTCGCCGCGCTAGCGCTGGCAACCATCAAATTACGCTAAAATTCCTTGGGTTTTTCCCAATATATCCTCTATAATCGATGTCGTGACGATCGCCGAACACAACCTCGCTGACCAAGATTTCAATGCAGATCTTCCCCTGCACCCCGGTCGACGCATGACCGAGGAGGAGTTCGTCGAATGGTCCAGCGACTTTTGGGCCGAATGGATCGACGGAGAAATCATCATGATGATGGCGGTCAATCGCGATCACGCCTCTCTGCAAGATTTCCTTTATCGCCTGCTCGGAATGTTTGTCGAAGAACGCGGCCTCGGGAGGACCTTTGCCGAACCCTATCAAATCCGCCTCCACCCCCAGCGCCGCCGCCGCGCGCCGGACATCATGTTCGTCTCCAAAGACCGCTCCGACATCATTAAAAAAAATCACATCGAGGGTGGACCGGACCTGATCATCGAAATCGTCTCCCCCGAATCCGAATCCCGCGACTGGCGCGATAAATACCTCGAATACGAATCCGCCGGAGTCCGCGAATACTGGGTCGTCAACCCCACCTCCGGCCGCACCGAAGCCTATACCCTCTCTCAAGACGGCAAATACTCCCCGACTCCCGAACTCAACGGAAAAATCTCCTCCACCGTCCTTCCCGGCTTCCACATCCGCCCCGCCTGGATCCTCGCCCAGCCTCTTCCGCGCGTCCGCGACGCTCTTGCTGACATGGGCATGTGACCTTGTCGCGCCGAAGAAAATACCTCGACAGGCGTTTGACTTTGAGCGAAACTGGATACGATATCCGACTTGCTCATCGCTGCGCGCATGCTGCTCGCAGCGATAGGCCGACGAAAGGAACTGGGACGTAAGAAATGACGATCGATACGAAGGACCCGCAAACGCCTCCATCCACCCCGCGTGATCTCCGCAACGGCGACACCGATGCCAATGGTCACTCGACCGAAACCCAGCCCAAACCCTGGACCGCTGCCGACTCCGCCAAGCTCTATGGAATCAAATCCTGGGGCCAAGGTTATTTCTCCGTCAACAACGACGGCCACGTCGCTGTCCATCCGTCGCAGAACGCAGTTAAATCGATTGACCTCAAAAAGCTCGTCGACGAACTGCGCGAGCGCGATATCCAGCTCCCGGTCCTCGTCCGCTTCACCGACATTCTTAAACATCGTGTCGACCAGATTCATGACGCCTTCGCCAAGGCGATTCGCGATCACGAATTCAAAGGCAACTACCAGTGCCTGTACCCGATCAAGGTCAATCAGCAGCGCCACGTTGTCGAAGAAATCGCCGCCTTCGGCAAGCCTTATCGCTTCGGCCTCGAAGCCGGTTCCAAACCTGAACTCCTCGCCGTCATGGCGGTCGTCGATGACGACAAAACTCCCATCGTCTGCAACGGCTTCAAAGACGACGAATTCATCGAAGCGGTCATCCTCGCCACCAAGATCGGCCGAAACATCATCCCCGTTGTTGAAAAATTCTCCGAACTTGAACTGATCGTCAAATACGCCAAAATCCACAACGTTCGCCCCTCTATCGGCGTGCGCGTCAAGCTCGCTGCGCGTGGGGCAGGTCGCTGGGAATCCTCCGGCGGCGTCCGCTCCAAGTTCGGACTCTTCATCTCCGAAGTGATCGAAGCCCTCGAATACCTTCGCAAAAACGGCATGGGCGATTGCCTCTCCATGCTCCATTTCCACCTCGGCTCGCAGATCAACAACATCCGCAACATCAAAGCCGCCATCATCGAACTCGTCCGCGTCTACGTCGAACTCCAGCGCATGGGCGCAGGTCTCAAAATGATCGACGTCGGCGGCGGTCTTGGCGTCGATTACGACGGCTCTAAAACCAACTTCGAATCCTCCATCAACTACGGCCTACAGGAATACGCCAACGACGTCGTCTTCCACGTCAAGGAAATCTGCGACCAGGCCGGCGTCGCCCACCCCACCATCCTCTCCGAATCCGGCCGAGCGATGGTCGCGTATCACTCCGTGCTCGTTTTCAACGTCGTCGGCTGGTCCGGCTTCGCACGCTTCGACCTCCCTACCCAGCTCACCGTCGACGAACGCTCGCAAATGCCCGCCCCCGTCGTCAACCTCTTCGACACCTTCCGCGACATCACCGAAGCCAACTTCACCGAATATTATCACGACGCCCAGGTCGCCAAGGACGCCGTACTCAACCTCTTCAACCTCGGCTACTGCTCCCTCGAACACCGCTCTGTCGCCGAACGCCTCTTCTTCGGCGTCTGCTCCAAAGTGTTGGCCATAGTCCGCCGCATGGAATACATCCCCGAAGAATTCGCCGGGCTCGAAGCCACCCTCTCCGACACCTATTTCTGCAACTACTCCATCTTCCAATCCATGCCCGACTCCTGGGCCATCGACCAACTCTTCCCCATCATGCCCATCCACCGCCTGACCGAGGAACCCAGTTGCCGCGGCATCCTCGCCGACATCACCTGCGACTCCGACGGCAAAGTCGACCGCTTCATCGACCGCCGCGACGTCAAACCCGTCCTCGAACTCCACCCCTTCAATGGCGACGACTATCTCATCGCCTGCTTCCTCGTTGGCGCTTATCAGGAAATTCTTGGCGATCTGCATAACCTTCTTGGCGACACCAACGCCGTCCACGTCTCCGTCGACGATGACGGCCACGTCTCAATCGACGAAGTCATCGAAGGGGATACCGTTCGCGAAGTCCTGCAATACGTTCAATTCTCCGCTGATGACTTGATGCGCGCCATGCGCAAGACCGTTGAACGCGCCCTCAAGGAAGGGAAGCTCAGCCTGGATGAATCGCGCGTGCTGCTGAAGTTTTATGAATTCGGCCTCGAAGGATACACCTACCTCGAATAGGACTGTTCCGCTTAATATCCGCGGCATGGATTACATCAATCTCGGTCGCACGGGTCTGAAAGTGTCGCGCATCTGTGTCGGCTGTATGTCGTATGGCGTGCCCGAGCGCGGGCCGCATCTCTGGTCGATCCCCGAAGACAAGGCCAGGCCCTTTTTCGTCCGGGCGCTGGAACTGGGCATCAATTTTTTCGACACCGCCAATGTCTATTCCGATGGAACCAGTGAGGAGATTCTGGGCCGCGCAATCCGGGATCTGACGCAACGCGACTCGGTGGTCATTGCAACCAAAGTCCATGGCCGGATGCGCCCCGATCCCAACGGTGCGGGGCTTTCGCGTAAAGCTATTCTGACCGAGATCGACGCCTCCCTTCGCCGGCTTGGCACGGATTACGTTGACCTTTATCAAATCCACCGCTTCGACCCACAGACGCCGATTGAGGAGACGCTGGAGGCACTGCACGATGTCGTCCGCGCCGGCAAGGCACGGTACATCGGCGCTTCTTCGATGTACGCCTGGCAGTTTGCCAAGGCGTTGTATCTAGCCGACCTGAACGGGTGGACGCGGTTTGTCTCCATGCAAAATCATTACAACCTACTCTACCGTGAGGAGGAACGGGAAATGATGGGATTGTGCCAGGACCAAGGCGTCGGCGTGATCCCCTGGTCGCCGCTGGCGCGCGGCAGACTAAGCCGGCCATGGGATCAGAAGTCAGCTACCGAACGGGCGGCGACGGATGAATTCGGGAAAATCCTCTACGCCACCACGGAAACCGCCGACAAGGCTGTCGTGGATCGCGTTGGCGAAATGGCTGCTGAGCGGAATATCCCTCGCGCGCAGATCGCGTTGGCGTGGATGCTGCACAAGGCGTATATCACCGCACCGATCGTCGGGGCGACCAAGCCGCAGCATTTGGAAGATGCGGCGGCGGCGGTGTCAATTCGGCTGGATGCCGCCGAGATGGCACGGCTAGAGGAGCCTTATGTCCCGCATCCAGTGCTGGGCTTTAAGTAAGCCGTGATTGGGTTATATCTCGCCATTCCAATCGGGCGGGAGGAGCATCACGGGGATTCTGGTGTTCTTGATGAGTTCGACGGGCACATTGCCAGCCAGCAGGCGGGCGAAGACGTTTTTGCCGGTCATGCCTAAGACGATCAGGGTTGCCTCGCGTTCGGTGGCGGTGTTGATAATGGCGCGGGCGATGTCGTCGCTGAAGAGGAGAAGGGTTTGGACGACGACGCCTTTTTCCTGCAATTGGTCGCGGAGATAGGTGATGGCGGATTCGCCTTCGGTCTGTTCCTGCTCGCGCATCTGGCCGCCGGACGGGCGGGAGACGTGGACGGCGAGGACTTCTGCGCCCAGGCGATTCGCAAGATCGCCGACGGGTCCGGCGATTTTTTGGGAGGCCCAGGCACTGCTGATCGCAACGAGAATCCGACTCATGGGTTTTAGTTAGACGCCAAGCGGGCTTGTCCGTCAATCCCTTTTTGAATTGTGATACCGGTTTGGTCCATTAATTGCCGCAATTTTCGCAGGGCTTTGCCGCGATGGCTGACGCGATGCTTTTCGTCGGGGGAGAGTTCGGCAGCGGTTCGGCCGAGTTCATTGACGAGAAAGATGGGGTCATAACCAAAGCCGTTGGTGCCGCGGGGTTCGCGGAGGATGGTTCCTTCCACGGAGTCCTGGGCGGTCACCCAGATTCGGCCGTCAGGGTCGGATAAGGCAAGCACGCACACAAAGCGGGCGCTGCGGCGCTCGTCGGGGGTGCTGGCGAGTTGTTTGAGTAGGAGGCGGTTGTTGTCGGGGTCGCCTTTGCCGGCATTATGAATTTCGGACCAGCGGGCGGAATGGACGCCGGGTTTTTTGTCGAGCGCGTCGACTTCCAGGCCGGAGTCGTCGGCGAGAGCAAACGTGCGGAACTGGCGGGCGTAGCCGGCGGCTTTGAGGCAGGCGTTGGCGCGGAAAGTGTGGCCGGTCTCTTCGATGGCGGGAGTGGCGGGATACGCGGAGAGGTCGGTCCAGGTGAATTGGTCCGAGCCGAGCATCTGGCGGAATTCTTTGACTTTGCCGGCGTTGCCGGTGGCGATGAGAATTTTCATGGGGGACTTAGTCGCCAATGGATTTGAGTTGGCCGGCGCCAGGCTGTGGAGTATTGGCGGGGTGTTCGATCCCAAGTTCGATGGCTCTTTGTTCGAGGACCGGGTCTTGTTTGACGACTTCCTCTTTGGCGGGGATCAGCACGAGGAAGGAGGGATCTTCCATTTCGGTGTCCTGGCCGTCCTTGGTGTATTTGCGGACAACACTTTCGCCGTTGATGGAGTGAGTGGGGTATTTCTTCATGGCGGCGATGAGCGTGGGGTCGAGGTATTCGGGCTTAGGGGCGAGGACTTTGACCTTTTGGCCGGTGTCGCGGGTGCGCAGATCGCGCAAGTTGGCCGGGAGCGGTGTGGTGGAGACGAGGATCGGTTCGGTGGGGTCGTTGGTGCGGCCGCCGGCGGATTCCTGCTCGCGGACCGCTTCGCGCGGCCAGGCGCCGATGCAGACTTCGGAGGCGTGCTCGCCGTGGAAGTAGTAGGCTTCGACGCCTTGCGCGCGAGCGGCGCGGACGGCGTCGACGGCGTACTGTTTGCGCATCGGGCTGTCCATGTAGGCGGCGATCGAGAGGGTGAAATATCCTTTGGCATTGCGCAGGTCCCATTCGGGCGGAGCCGAAGGATCCGCGCCGGCGATGGGGACGAAGACACAATATTGGAAGGGCCTGCTGCCGTCGGGCTCAGTCATGCCGGCTAGCGTTTTGCGGTCGTTCTGGGCGCGGATGGTGTCTTTGTCGCTGGGAAGGTCGAAGGAGCGGTAGTAGCCGAAATAGAGATTGCTTTCGGTATCGCCGATGACGACGTACCAGTCGTGGAGTTTGGTGGCTTTGATGAGGGCGTCTTTGGCTTCTTTGGCGGACTGGGCGTGGGTGGGGCCGGTGAAGGTCTGGCAGAGGAGCGTGTACTGGGCGTCAGTGACGGGGGTGGGGGTGGCTGCGATCGAAGCAAGCAGGAGGATCGAGGCGATGGCGGTGCTGAATTTCATCATGGTGCGGCGCTCCGGAGAAAGAGAATAGAGCGGGGGCATCTTAACAGGGAAAGTCCGGCTGTTCATGGGGAAACGGGGAGTTTTTATGGACTTTCGTGAGAATCGATTACGCCCTATACTGGATTATCTCACAGTTTGTTCGACGTTCTGCCCCGAGAAAGGATCCGCAACACGCCATGCCTCGCACAGCGACCTTGAGCATTGATGATAAATCGTTGGTTCTGCCGGTAATTGAAGGTTCCGAAGGGGAGGTCGGGATCGACATCTCGCAACTTCGGGCCAAGACGGGGGCGATCACGTTTGACCACGGGTTTGGCAATACGGGAGCGTGCACGAGCGCGATTACGTTTATTGACGGGGACCTGGGGATTTTGCGGTATCGCGGGTATCCGATTGAGCAGCTTGCGACGAAGTCGACATTTATTGAGGTGGCGTGGTTGCTGATTTTTGGGGAGCTGCCGACGAGTGGGCAGCGGGAGGGGTTTAGTGCGCGGCTGACGGCAAATGCTTCGCTGCATGAGTCGTTTAAGCATCACTTCCAGGGGTTTCCGACGGATGCGCCGCCGATGGCGATGCTGAGCGCGATGATTAATACGCTGGGGTGTTTTCATCCGCAGTTCAACGTGCTGGAGACGGAGGAGGAGTTTGAGGATGCGGCGGCGCGGCTGATCAGCAAGGTGCGGACGATTGTGGCGGCGATTTACCGGATCGGGCAGGGGCTGCCGATCAATTATCCTGATCCGAATTTGAAGTATGTGGCAAATTTTCTGCATATGATGTTTTCGAATCCGCATGAGCCTTATGAGGCGGATGCGGATATTTTGGCGGCGCTGAACCTGATTTTGATTTTGCATGCGGATCATGAGCAGAATTGTTCGACGAGCACGGTGCGGGTGGTGGGGTCTTCGAAGGCGCCGCTGTTTGCTTCGTGTGCGGCGGGAGTGAACGCGCTGTGGGGGCCGCTGCATGGGGGAGCGAATGTGGAGGTGCTGGAGCAACTGGAGGCGATCCATAAGGGGGGGATGACGGCCGATGATGCGGTGGCCAAGGCGAAGGATAAGGCATCGGGGTTCAGGCTGATGGGGTTTGGGCACCGGGTGTATAAGAATTTTGATCCGCGGGCGAAGATCTTGCGGGAGATCGCGGAGCGGGTGCTGAATAAATTGAAGATCAATGATCCGCTATTGGATATTGCGCGGCGGCTGGAGGAGTTGGCGCTGAAAGATCCTTACTTTGTGGATCGGAAGCTGTACCCGAATGTGGATTTTTATTCGGGGATTATCATGAAGGCGATCGGGATTCCGGTGAACATGTTTACGACGATGTTCGCGATCGGACGGATGCCTGGGTGGATTGCGCAGTGGCGGGAGCAGAACAATGATCCGGCGGGGAGGATCGCGCGGCCGAGGCAGATTTATACGGGGGCGCGGGAGCGGAACTATGTGCCGATGGCGGAGCGGGTGAAATAGTTAAGCTGGGCAGTGGGGGAATGAGAAAAACGTAAACATTTTGTATCGTTTTGTATCGTGTGGATGCAAAACGGAGGGGGCTATTCAATTGTCAAAGAACGCGCCGGTAGATGGGGCGCGCCAGCACGCCATCCTATCATATACCGAACAGATTTGTCAAGGAAAATCTATTTTTATTTGGGGGAGCGTTTGCCGGCGGCGATGAATTTTTCGGCGGTGTTGCGGAGGACGAATTCGACGGAGCCGTCGGAGAAGAGCATGTTGACGCCGTCGGTGTGGTTGGAGAATTTTTCGTAGAGGACGAGGTCGTCGGGGCCGCCAGTGATGAGGTAGTTTTGGCCGACGTAGGTGTAGTCGGAGGCAGCGGAGACGCGGGCGCGGAGTTGTTCGAGGGGGAGGCCGGTGGGGTCGACGCGGGGGGTGCTCGAGTCGGGGCAGACGAAAGCTTCATCGCCGATGTCTTCTGTGATGACGAGGGTGCCTAGGTCGGGGGGGTAATGGCCTTTGTGTTCGTTGCAGTAAAGGACGATGGCCATGCCGATCTGTTTCATGTGTGAGGCGCATTGGACGCGGTTGGCGGTTTCGCGGGCGCGGTTGAGGGAGGGGAGGAGGATGCTGACGCCAAGGGCGCTAGCGCCGATGGCGGTGGTGGATTGGTCGCCGGTGAAGAGGCCTGCGCCGGGGAAGGGGGAGGAGGATTTGGAGTGGAAGCCGTCGGCGTCGGTCCAGGAGGCGCGGTAGACGGGGGTGAGTTGGGATTGGATGGCGGCGATGGGCGGGAGGGGATTGGCGGGAGGGTTGATGCCTTGGCCGGCGAGGGAGGCGAGGCCGAGGTTGGCGACGCCGCGGAGGGCGGTGTAGACGGGAGGGATGACGACGGCGGAGTCGGTGTAATCGATAGAGGAGTCGGGGGGAGCAGCGAAATGCTGGCGGGCTTCGGCGAGATGGGGGGAGTCGGCGAAGGAGGGGCCTGCGTAGGCAGCGGCGGCGGCGACGGATTCGGGGGAGGAGCCGAGGTAGAGGTGGCCGTCTTTGAGGGTCCAGGAGGGGGAGAGGGAGGCGAGGGAGCCGGGGAGGGGTTTAGCGAATTTGAGGGAGGTGATTTTGAGGCCGGCGGCTTCAGAGGTGTCGACGGTGGCGGAGTAGCCGGCGTTGCGGATGTAGGCGTTTTGGCTGGAGTTGGCGAGAGCGAAGAAGAGGGAGGTGAGGCCGTCGCGGGCTTTGGCTTCGTCGGCGACGTTGCTGATGAGGAGGGTGTTGGGTTGGGATTTGTTGATGGAGAGGGAGGGTGAGGAGTAGATGATCCAGTCGGAGCCGAGGGGGGCGAGGATGTCAGTGGGAATGTTGCGGCCGACGTAGAGCTGGGCGAGGCCGAGCGCCTGGTCGAAATGCTGCTGGGCTTCGGGGGAGATGGCGGTGGCGATCTGGCGGAAGCTGGCGATCCAGGCGGCGGGGTCGAAGTGGAGGGTGAGGACGGTGACGGAGTCGGCGGGGATGCGGGCGAGGAGGGAGGGGGGAGTGGGGACGCCTTGCAGGAGTTGGAGCCAGCCTTGGCGGGGGGCGGGGGCGAGGGTGAAGGATTGTGAGGACCAGGATGGGCCGTCGAAATTGCCGGTGGTGATGAAGCGTTTGAGGCCGGTGAGACCGGTGAGGGGTTTGATACGCGGCCAGGGGTTGGAGGAGTTGGTGGGGAATTGTTTTTCGATGAGGGGGAGGAGTTGTTCGAAGTCGAGGTAGAGGAGGATGACGGGTTCGGGGTCGACTTGCTTGAGGGCGGATTGGAAGGCGGGGGAGGTGGAGAGGGATTGGGCGGGGTCTGGGGAGGGGCCGATGTGGAAGGTGAGGGTGGTGCCAGTGCGGGTGACAATGTGTTTGGGGGTGGGTTTGGATTGGGCGAGGGTGTTGAAGATCTTTTCGAGGGTGTCGGCTTCTTCGTAGGCGTCGCAGGAGAGGCCGGCGGAGATGGGGATGTCGGCGTCGGTGGGGGTGGGGGAGATGTAGAAGGTGAAGCCTTGGCGGGCGAGGATTTCGACGGCGGTGAGGCCGGTCGCTAGGTTGCGGGCGTCGTCGGGGTTGGAAGCGAGGGCTTTTTGGAGGAGCTGGGGGAGGAGGGCGTGGTAGAATTGGGGGAAGGTGGAGGCGTCGAGGATCGGTTTGAGGTGGGAGGAGTCGTAGGCGGGGCCGAGGTGGGAGGAACCTTTGAAGGAGAGGTAGAGGAGGGAGTTGGCGGGGGCGGTTTCGGGGGAGGGGGTGGCGCGGGTGAGGGAGGTCAGTGCGAGGAGGGTGATGGTTATGAAGAGAGGGATTTTTATGGTCATGGGGATATGGTACCGCAGGATGTGGGAAGGGAGAAGAAAAACGTTGAGTGTTCAACTGAGAGAGGATGGGGTGTTTTGGAGTGTTGGTCAGGGCATTTGATCAGGAGCGCTTGTGATTGGCGGAAGAGGCGGGGTTTGCGGAGAAGTCAGCGTGGAAGAGAGGTGGTCTTCAACTTGGATAGCGAGGCGTTTGTCGGCGCGGGGTATGCTGGGGCATTTGGGGACGACTCTGGACTTGAGGATGCCGGCGGCATTGAGATGGAATTTGAAGACGCGTTTGCGCTTGTATTGGGTGAGGCTTGTGGGGAGAGAGTGTGCAAGAGGCGCACCTTTAAAATGAGCGGATGGAGCAAAATCTGGGAGGAGTGAATTGACAGGGTTTTTAGGGGCGAGTAGTGTTTTTAATGGTTTAAGTCAGAACATTTGGAGGTTTCGCACATGACGGAATATGAAGCACTGAAGAAATTGGTTGAAGAGGCTGCGGATGACGTGGCGAAGGCCGAGGGGGGGAACAAGGCGGCGGGGACGCGTGTTCGCAAGAAAATGCAGGAGATCAAGGCCGCCGCACAGGAAGTGCGGAAGAAGATATTAGAAGGTCGGGATGATGAGGGCGGGGCAGAAGGTGGGGCGGAGTAAGTCAGGTTTGGATAAGAAGTAACGGATTAGGGCAAAGAGGATCAGGTTCCTCTTTGCTCTTTTTTGCATGACGAGAAGATGCCCCCCGCATTTCGGCACGCTTAGTGCTGGCACGCGGGGAGGCTAAACGGGATATTGGGTATGCCTCAACATTTGTTTGATATTACGGGGTTGGATTTGACGACGGATATTTTTGGGCAGGAGGATATTCGGGCGGTGAATCAGCAGCGGGGGGATATGGAGCAGTTGAATGGGATTGTGTATGCGCGGCCGGAGGAGGGGAGGATTATTGGGTATAAGGATGTGAAGGGGGATGAGTTTTGGGTGGCGGGGCATATTCCGGGGAGGCCATTGTTTCCGGGGGTGCTGATGATTGAGGCGGCGGCTCAGCTGGCTTCGTTTTATACGATCAAATATGTGGGGTGGAAGGGGTTTGTGGGATTTGGGGGGATTGATGAGTGTAAGTTCAGGCAGGCGGTTACGCCGGGGTGCAGGTTGTATATGCTAGGGCAGAAGACCAATGAGCGGCATGGGAGGATTTGGTGCAAGGTGCAGGGACTGGTGAATGGCGCGGTGGTGTTTGATGTGGGGATTATTGGGGTGCAGTTTTAGGTGAAGAGTCAGTGGTCCGTGGTCAGTGGTCCGTAGTTGGAAAATCAGGTGATGGTGAGGAATTTGGATTTGGATTGTTGGCGGGAGTAGGTGCGCGTGATGTCGAGGGGGGCGGCGGGGTCGGGGTAGGGGCGGCCGTGGGTGGAGAGCCAGGATTGGCCGCGGGAGAAGAAGTCGTCGAAGTCGGAGGGGGACATGGGTTTGGCGAAGTAGGTGTCGCGGCGGACGGGAATGATGCGGCAGAGGGGGTCGCCTTTTTTGATGGTGATGCGTTTTTGTGAGCGGTCGAGTTCGAGGACGCAGTGCCAGGGGTAGCTGGCGGGGTACCAGTCGGTTTCGATGATGGCGGAGGTGGCGCGGAAGGGGCGGTCGAGGTTGGGGATGTCGGTCATGAGGAGGAGTTCATTGGGGTCGGATTTGAGGAAGAGGTAAGTGCTGACTTTGACCTGGTTGGAGATTTGTTTGTAGACGTTGGGGGTGATTTTGTGGGGGAGTTGTTGGTTGGGTTCCCAGAACCAGGCGTATTGCTGGTGGAGGGGGGAGCCTTCGGATTGGTCGTCGGGGGACCAGTTGAAGTCGCTTTCGAGGGTGAGGTCTTTTGGGACGCGCCATTTGCCGGGGGAGGATTGGAGGAAGGTGAGGTCGAAGTTGGCGAGGAGGTCGAAGCCGAAGGAATTGGCGGCGCGGACGGGGGGGCATTCTTCGGGCCAGCCGCGGCCTGCGGGGCGTTTGATGTAGACGTCGCGGGCCGGGGCGGGGTCGAGGAGGTCCTGGCGGAATTTGTAGTAGTGGATCATGGCGGAGGAAGAGGATAACCGCAGGAGAGGTTTTGGGGCATTGACGAGTGGCGAATGATCTGCATATTGTTCGGCACTCCTGGGCGGTTAGCAGATCGTACAAGCACTGCTGGCCCCATCGTCTAGAGGCCTAGGACACCGCCCTTTCACGGCGGCGACATGGGTTCGAATCCCATTGGGGTCACTGACGCGAACGCCGACGCGGGAATAATGGCGAGGAATCCTCCGGGTAAGCCGGGGGATTCTGTTTTTATCGGGG
>DASRRR010000108.1:0-15518 GCA_035656825.1 Tepidisphaeraceae bacterium
CACACGAAGATGCTTGAGTTCTCTTCAAAAGCTGCATTTGCATGCAACCCTTGAAGATATTTTTGTCCGGCACAGCTCCTGTACACAGGGCTCTGCCAGACACACATCCTCGCGGCTTTCCGACTATTCACTTGTCAAAGAGCAGAGGTCTCGATTACTTCTAAAATTCGTGAGAATTCCAAAAGCAACTTCTGGCCTAAATGGTTGTGACAACTTTCGTTATCGCATCCAGTCATCCCTTATCGTCGCGTTCGGCGTCCGACTTGGGGAGGGGAATCGTATCGTGGTTTTTTTTGCTGTCAACCCGATTGACGAGAATTTTTTCGTCACCTGGCAGACACACACTGGATGAACATTTCAGGGGGTAAATACCCGCCTGAGTTGTTGTTCACTTGTAAAGGTTGCAAACCGCAACGAGGCAGTCGACGTCGTTTGGAGTGCTACGGTTTAATCACCGTAACCGATCGTCAACCGAAGGTAGGTGAACCAGTGAGATTGATATTATGGCGAAAAGGCTGGCAATGTCAAGGGTCTTAGACCCTATCAGTTTTGCCGTTTGCGAGGCTTATAACAGCGTCGGCGTCAGGAAGAAGTACAAATCCGTCTGCTGCTGCTGAGTCCGCTGATTCTTGAACAGCCAGCCCAGCACAGGGATATCACCGAGCCCGGGGATCTTATCTGTGCGTGTGATCTCGCGAATGAGCCGGAGACCGGAGATCACCAGCGTGCTGCCGTCTTCCACCGTCACGGCGGTTTCGGCTTCGCGGGTATCGATCACCGGGTTCACCAGCAAGCCTGCGATGCTTGCCGTGCTGTTGTCGCTCTGAATCGTCGGAAGCTGTGCAAATCCGCTCAGGCTCGACACCACCGAAATCGTGTGCAGTTTCACCCGGTTCCGGCTCACCGACTGCGGGGTGATGTACAACTGCACGCCGACCGGCTTATACACCGTCGTGGTCTGCAATGCGTTATTTACGATCGTCGCCGACTGGATCGGAATTTCCTGTCCCGCCAGGACCGTGCCGGTTGATCCCACCGCGACCGTGATCCGCGGGCTGGAGACGACCTTGATCAACCCTTCCTGGGCCATGATCTGAAAGCTCGCTTCCATCGACAACCCGGCGGCTTTCGATGCCTGCATCAGGTCGATCACCGACCCATTGGTCGACGCCCCGGTCTGGGCCGCCTGCTGGAAATTCGCTGCATTGAAGGTCGATGCCCCGGTCTGCGTCCCGTCGCTGGCGATGTGCTGCATCAACAGGCGGGCACCCTGCTGAAAATCAAAATCGTGGCTGACTTCGAAAATCTTGGCGGTGATCTCCACTTGACGCGGCGGAACGTCAATATCCGCCAGCATCTGCAGAACACCTTGGCGCTGCACTTTATCACAGCTAATAACCAATTCGTTCACATTGGGGATCGGCACAACTGTTCCGCCAGGAACCTGCTGAGTCAGCATCGTGACCAGCGGAGCCAAATCCGGCGGCGCCAGCGTCACTTTCCGACGACTGGTATTCCCCGGGTCAAACGCGCTGGTGACTGTATTGCCACCATAATTCCGCAGCGTCCAGATGATCCGAATTTTTCCATCCGGAAGATCGACCTGCTGAATTGGTAAATCCGTCTCATCCAGCGTCGGCTTCGTCGTCGCCGACGAATGCGACACTACCCCGAGATTCCCATCCTTAGCAATCCGATCTTTTAGCGGATTCGGAACCTGATCATATCCTGTCGGTTGCGGCCCATGCTCAGACAGCGTCTTCCATCCCGCCCCGCCCAGCGATTCCTCGCTGGCGTTATATGCCGCCGAATCGCGCTTTGGCGAACCGCTGAGCACCAAAGGCTCATTCAACTGCCCTTCGGTCTTGGGCAGGTCCGCCTTCTGCATGTCATTCTTATTCGATGAGCAAGCCGACACCCCAAACAACATCCCCGCCAATAAAACGCCTTTGAGGACGTTCTTGGTTGAAACCATCGAAATTGTTTTGTTGCTGCAAATCAAGTTGATTACCAACTACTAACTCTGCCGGGCCACATTTAGCGGGTCGTTACCCGCACTATTTCATACTGTTGGCTGGTTTGATCGGCCCGTCGATCTACTACAGATACACAGCCGACCGGTTCGCCGTTGAAGCCGAGAAATGTATTTTTTTTTCGCATTTTCCATGCAATTATTCGAAATATTCAATTCCCACTTACTGGTAGATTTTTTCTTCAACGCTTGTCCGATAATGGTGTATCTCTTGGCGCCCGACCCCATTTTCAGCCAAAAATATGATTCTTGACTCCCTCGCCAATGCGTCCCTCTACGGGTTTATCTCCGCGCGCCTCGATGCCGGATTTCATTTCCTCCGCTCAAATAATCTCGCTTCACTCCCCCTCGGCCGAACTGACATAGCCCCTTCCCTCTTCGCCCTCGTGCAGGATTACATCCCCAAACCGCTCGACCAAGGGTTCTGGGAATCCCACCGCCGCCACATTGATATCCAGTGCCTCGTCACCGGCTCCGAACGCATCGGCCACGCACCCATCTCCACCCTCCAGGTCACCGATCCCTTCAACGAGGAAAAAGACCTGATCAAATATTCGGGCACCGGCGACTTCCTCACCCTGCGTGCTAGCGACTTCGCTGTCTTCTTCCCCCACGATGGCCACATGCCGGGCATCCAACTCCCTACACCCTCTCCCAACCTCGTCCGCAAAATCGTTATCAAAGTCGCTGTCTAACGGCTATCCTCCCGGCGATGTCCTGGCTGCAAACCTTCACCGGCAAAAAATTCTTCCCTCTCTCCCCGCGCCCCGCCGACATCGACATCCGCGACATCGCCCATAGCCTCTCGCTGCAATGCCGCTTCAACGGCCACTGCTCTGCCTTCTACTCCGTCGCGGACCACTCCCTCCGTGTCGCGGCTATCCTCCCGCCACAGCTACAACTCGCCGGCCTCCTGCACGACGCCGCCGAGGCCTACCTCAGCGACCTCCCGCGCCCCGTCAAACAACAACTCCCCGATTTCTGCTCCGCCGAGGACCGCCTGCTGGAAATTATCTTCACCCATTTCCACCTCTCTTGGCCGATCCCGCCTGAAGTCTGGCACGCCGACGAAACCCTCCTCGCCACCGAATCCCGCGACCTGATGACGACCCCGCCTGAATCCTGGAATCTCGCCGCATCCCCGCTACTCGAAAAAATCACCCCCATCACTCCCACTGAGGCCGAATCCCAATTCCTCTCCCGCTTTGCCAGTCCCTCGAACAATTTCGACCTCTGACATAGCTGCTACTTATCCCACCTTTCGCTTCGATTTAATTCGATGACCGTGACGAGCTTGTTCAACACGAAGCTGCTCATTTCGATCGGTCCAGTATGCCAACTCTTTGGTCTGCGACATCTTCCTGGTGCGCTGATAGATGCGTTCCGCTCCTTGCCGCTTCATTTTCAACGCGTCAATTTTTTCATCGCTCATAATGAAGTCACTTCCTGTGGTGTATGAATGGCAATACTCCCGTATCCATGTACAGCACTGATTGCATTATAAAGTGGAATTTTTTGGAAATGAACGATGTGCTTGAAATTCCAACTCACAATCACCCGACATTGCCCCAAGGTCGCCAGCGCCACATGCAAAGCATCCGTTGACCACCTCCGGCCAACAATCTTCGCTGCCAAATACGCATTGCGCAATTCAATTGCCGCAGCAGTCACTTCGATTATCTCGGCGTACCCCTGTACATTCCGAAACAACTCCCTGACTGGAGCCGGCGCAGTTTCCAATTCATCGCGCACAACCGCCGAAATCACCAATTGAAACCGGCCTACCTGCACTTGGTCGAAAAACATCCTACTTGCATGGTTAAAAGCATCGTCGAATACCCCTCCATATACAGATGTGTCGGCGTATACCCGAATCGGATTATTTGCAGAATCAGGCATTGATCACCACTATGCCTGTTTTAATCCTATTGGCAATATGCGATCAGGATGTGAATTCCTCCTGATCCCAAGACACTCTAATTCTTTTTCTGCCCCATCGCCCCCACGGCCTCTTCATACACATCCACACAGCGCTTGGCCGCATCGGTCCAGCTCATGCGCTTGATCTCAAAGCTCCCATGCTGCCGCAGCGTGCTCGCCAGCGGCGGATGTCGCAGCACGGCGATGATCTTGTTCGCCATCTCCTCCACATCCCAGAAATCGCACTTAAGGGCATGCTGAATCACTTCGCTCACCCCCGACTGCTTCGAAATCAGCACCGGGACATCATGGCTCATCGCTTCCAGCGGCGCGATCCCAAACGGCTCGCTCACGCTGGGCATCACGTACAAATCCGCCATCTTGAAGACCCGATCGACATCCCCCCCGCGCAGGAATCCGGTGAACAGAACCTTGTGCCCGATCCCCATCGACGCGGCCATCTCGATCGTCCGCCGGATCATGTCCCCGCTCCCGGCCATGACGAACTTCACATTCTCCATCACTTCCAGCACGCGCTTCGCCGCCGCCAGGAAATATTCCGGCCCCTTCTGCATCGTGATCCGCCCGAGGAAGAGCACAATCTTCTCATCCTTGTGAATCTTGTAACGCTCTTCGTCATATGACCCATTGGTCTCGATCGCGTTGTACACGACCTCGACCTTCGACGGATCAATGCCGTAATGATGCGTCACCAGCGTCTTGGTCAGCGACGACACCGCGATGACTTTCATCGCCCCCTGCATTCCCCGACGTTCGATGTCATAAATTCGCGTATCAATATTCATCCCCGCCCGATCAAACTCGGTTGAATGCACATGCACCACCAGCGGCTTGCCGCTGATCCCCGCGACCGCGAGCCCGGCTGGGAAGGTCATCCAATCATGCGCATGCACCACGTCAAACTTCTCATTCCGCGCAATCTCCGACGCCAGCGTGGCATACCGCTGAATCTCCCCGAACAGATCCCCCGCATAATGCGTCCCCGGCCCGGTGGATTGCTGCTTCGGCGCCTGCGCCGGCTGACCCGTCCCCGCTGCGCTCGCTGTCGCCCCCGCCCCGGTCATCGCCGGTTCTATCCGCACCGCGCGCTTCTCTTTGGTCCGCTCCTCCACCACCCGCACTGTCTTCTTCTGCCCTTCGGCATACTCCTCCGGCCGGGCATACGGATCATACATTCCCTGCGATTCAATCGTCCGAAACGTCACATTTTCAAACTCATCCAGCCTGAACTCCGACGCCGGCATCTCCAGCGGGCTCCCCGGCTTCGGACTCACCAATCTCACATGCGTCGAAAACGGCGTCGACACCGGTCTCGGAAGCACAAACAAAATGTCCGTGCCAATCCCGCTCATTGCTTTGGTCAGGCCATAACAAGCCGTCCCCAACCCCCCGCTGATAAATGGCGGAAACTCCCAGCCAAGCATGAACACGCGCATGTGCTAAGCTACTCTTTCTGCTGCCGCTCTGGTCGATAGCGCCGCGATTCCCGTTGCAGTCTGCTACGATCACTGTGACGGCGTGCCACGATAGGGTTATCCAACCTCCCTTGTCAACACACAACACAATCTTTATCCATTCCCCCGCCACCTGCAACTCATCTTCCGATAAGCCTTTGGGACTGCCCCAAATTGATTTCCCCATTCGTTCAGGCCAAATTCATTTGCGACGTTCTCAACCGCTCACTACATTAACTTCCGATTTGTCCCTCCCCACCCCCATCATCTACGCCCCCCGATTCACCGAATCCCGGCTCGCACCCCTCAACCGCCTCTTCTCCCTCGGCATCTCACTCGGCTGTCTGAGCCTCCTCACAATGGCCGCGTACCTCACCCCCAACCCTTCCGGCAACGGCACCCACACCGGCCTGACCTTCCTACACCTTAAACCCTGCAATTTCCTCCACTCCACCGGCATCCCCTGCCTTTCCTGCGGCATGACCACCTCCTTCGCCCACTACGTCCGCGGCAATTTCCTCGCCAGCCTCTACCTCCAACCCATGGGCTTCGTTCTGGCCGTCGGCTGCTCGATCTTCTTCTGGGTCGGCGCCTACGAAGCCATCACCGGACGGCCCGCCCATCGTATCTTTCGCCAGATACCGTATAATTACTGGCTGATCCCCCTGCTGGGATTCGCCCTCGCCGCCTGGGCCTGGAAAATCTTCATCCACCTGCGCGGCATGGACGGTTGGACCTGAAAGCGAAATCGCCCGCACGGATTCTCTCTACATCATTGATTGTTCGGCACCCCAGGCTCGCGCGGAGATCTACATCATGAACCGTCTCCCTCTCCTTCTGGCGCTTCTTTTCCCCTTACCGGCTCTCACCGGCTGCAACATCATCGGCGCCGGCGCCGTCCTCGCCGATAAAATTGTCCCTTCAAAAACCGATGCCCAATACAAAGGCCTCGCCGGGCAATCCGTCGGCGTCATGGTCTGGTGCGATCGTGGCATCCGCATCGACTACCCCGCCATCCAGATCGATTGCGCCACCAGCATCCAAAACAAACTCTCCACCGCCCAAAAAGCCGACGTGAAAGAACTTAAAGACACCAAATTCCCTGTCCCCGCCCCTTCCATCGCCCGCTATCAGTTTGATAACCCGCAATCCCAATCCCGCCCCATCACCGAAGTCGCCCCGCACCTGGCCAACAAGACCGGCCTCACCCGCCTGATCTACGTCGAAATCGATGGCTTCTCCACCCGTCCCGCGCCCGGCGTTGAACTCTTCCGCGGTTCCATGACCGGCTCCGTCCACGTCATCGACATCAAGGACGGCAAAGCCCGCGCCGTCTATGACGAATCCGACGTCCACGCCGCCTTCCCCAAAAAATCCCCCGAAGAAGGCTCGCCCAACCTCGACGACCAAAAAGTCTACATGGGCACCATGAACGAATTCACCACCCAGATCGCCCGACGCTTCGTCAGCTACGAAGACGACGATGATTAATATGTTCAAATCACTCCTATCTCTCTTCTGTCTCTTCCTCGCCGGCTGCAACATCGTCGGCGCAGGCGCTGTCGTCGGCGAAAAAATCTTCGGCCCCGCCGCCGTCGATGCCGAATACAAGCTCGGCACCGAACCCGTCCTCATCCTCGTCGAAAACTACCGCAACCCCCTTGGCGCACTCTCCGATTCCGAAGAAGTCAGCCAATTCGTCGTCGACGCCCTCCATGAAAACCTCAAGGAAACCGACAAGGACAAACCCGCCAAAATTAACATCATTGATCCGGAAAAACTCCTCGAATACCAAAACGCCCACCCCATCGAATATGCCAAGATGAAGATCCCCGACATCGGCCGCGCCCTCGGCGCCAAACAAGTGCTCTACGTCGACCTGATGGTCTCCGGCGTCGACGCGACCCCCGGCTCTGAACTCCTCCGCGCCAAATTCGCCGCCAACGTCAAAGTCGTCGATGTCGCCACCGGCCAAACCCGCTGGCCCAACGATATGGCCCATGGCACTCCGGTCGCGTGGGAGAGCAAACCCCAACGCCCCACCGACGAAGTCTACCCTGCCGCCGTCCGCGAGCGCGCCCTGCGCGTCGGCTCCGACCACATCGCCCGCCTCTTCTATAAATGGAAACCCGACGACGCCCCCGACGACGACGAACTCCAGGCCGTCCCATCCATCTGAGTTTCGGATTTGTTTCGGATTTCGAGCTTCGAGCTACGGGTTTTTCCCCTATGATCACTCCATGCCCACCCTTCAGGAACTCTGCCAGCTAGGCCAATCCCTCCTCGTCGACACCGACTATATCGCCGCCGAGCAGGCCCTCGTCCAGGCCGAACACCTCGCCGTCGCCTCCCAGGACTACGACACCCTCGCGCGTCTCTACATGCCCCTCCAGGAATCCCGCCGCCAGCGCCGCCAGCGCTGCGGCGAAGGCACCATCGTCCTCGACCTCCTGGCTGAATCCCCCACCGACCTCCTCTCCGCCCGCCACATCGTCGAAAATTTCTCCCACGGCCAGCTCCTCGTCGCAGGCTGGGCCTCCATCGAACCCGCCCTGGCCCTTCGCCAGCTCATCTCCCACCACAACCTCTACCTCGAAACCTTCCTCGCCGCCGTCTACCCAATCATCGGCGGCGCGCGCGCCGTCGCCATCATCCCCACCACCGACGTCGCGCTCCCCTCCGCCGACGAGCGATCCATCGACGAACTCCTCCGCCTCCTCCCCCCGCACTCCATCCTCCTCCCCGCTGCCACTCTCCCGGTCGGCCCGCGCAAAGGCACTGCCGCCACCTACGCCGAAGTCATGTCCCTCTGGGAGCAACTCCACCTCCCCTACCTCGCCACCGCCGACCAAACCCCCGACCCCCTCCAGCGGATCGCCGCCTACCGAAAAACCATCCAGGTCGACTACGCCTGCGAACTTGCCCACCAAAAACTCAGCAACACCGCCCATGAACTGGCAAAAGCAACCAAAACCAATCCAACCTAATTCCTCCCCTTACTCACCCACCCGCCAATCGCGCCTTCATCTTTGCCAACCGCTCTTGTTCTATATACGGCCAGACCGCGCCGCACGTCATACAAACAAGCCCCTTAACCGCATACCCCGTCCACCAACTCCCCGTCGTCGGCCTGAAAATCAATCCCCCCTTTGCCAGCAAACTCCCATCGCGCAAATCACGTCCACCACACGCGGCGCACAATCGTTCATTCGTAGACATCCCAAGATCATATCTGTTTTCGCACGATCGCCGATTACAATCACATTCCATATTTCCACGCACTTCGTAGCGTTCGATATACTGTCCGACATGTCTTCCTTCGCCATTCGTCTCGCCACCGCCGCCGACCTCCCCGCCATCCACGACATCTACAACCACTACGTCCTGCACTCCACCGCCACCTACCAAACCATCCCCGACCCGCTCTCCGCCCGCGAAGCCTGGTTCCATTCCCACGGCCCATCCCACCCCATCACCGTCGCGACCACCGACCAAAACCAAATCCTCGCCTGGGCCAGCCTCTCCCCCTTCCACCCCCGCGCCGCCTACTCCAAAACCGTCGAAGACTCCATCTACGTCCACCCCCACCACCACCGCCAAGGCCTAGGCTCCGCCCTCCTCGCCGACCTCCTCACCCGCGCCCAATCCCTCGGCCACCACACCGTCATCGCGTTGATCTCCGCCGACCAAACCCCCAGCCTCCTTCTCCACACCAAACACGGCTTCACCCCCGCCGGCCAACTCCACCAGGTCGGCCACAAATTCAACCGCTGGCTCGACGTCGCCTACCTCCAAAAGATTTTATAGCCACCGATAAACATAGATGGACACCGATAAGATAAATCCCTCTTATCAGTGTCCATCTGTGACTAATTTCTTTTTTCCCTACACATCCAGGTTCTTCACCTCGAGCGCATGCTCCTCAATAAACTGCCGCCGCCGCTCGACATCCTCGCCCATCAGCACGCTGAATAGCCGCTCCGCCTCCCCTGCCTCCTCCAGCGTCACGCGCAACAGCACCCGCTTCGTCGGGTCCAGCGTCGTTTCCCACAACTCCTCGGCGTTCATCTCACCCAGCCCTTTAAACCGCTTGATCTCAATCCCCTGCTTACCGATCGCCAGCACCTCCGGGAGCACCTGCCCAACCCCCGCGATCTCCTTCACAAACGACTCATTCACCAGCGCATACTTCGTCGCCAGCTTCTCCCCGCTGACCGATTCCTCCTGCGTCAGGAAATAATCCTCAATCGACAAACCATATTGCTCGAGCTGCGTAAACAGTTTTTCCAGTTCCTTAATTTCATGCAATTCATGATTCTTCTGCAGCCGCTTCATCCCCTCATTGATCGCCTTGATCTCCTCCGCCGACAGCGCCACCGGCGTCGGTTCAACGCCCACCGGCGCCTCCTCCGCCAGCAACTTCTCCTCGCGCAAAAACGCATCCCGCTCCGCCGCCGTGTGGTAATAACTCTCTTTCCCCTCAACCACAACTCGATACAAAGGCAGATGCCCGGCCTCATTTCGCCGCGCCAGAAACTCCGCAAAATCAATCCCGCGCCGCTGCACCACGCGCACCAGCTCTTCCAATTTTCCCAGCAGCTCAACCACGCGCTTCAGCTCATCCCCGCTCACTTGCCGCGATTCTTTCCCCGTATCCGCATCGCGAACCGACAAATGCGTCCCTTCCAGCCCGAGCTCCGTCAGCGTCTCGCGCATCTTCCGCTCATTGAGCACATATTCGCTCTTCTTCTTCCGCGTAATCTGATACAGCGGCGGCTGCGCCACATACATCCGCCCCTGCTTGATGAGTTCACCCATATGCCGAAAGAAAAACGTCAGCAGCAACGTCCGAATGTGCGACCCATCCACGTCGGCGTCGGTCATGATGACGATCTTCCCATACCGCCGCTTATCAATATTAAAATCATCCCGAATCCCACACCCGAGCGCCGAGATGATCGTCCGAATTTCCTCATGCCCGAGCATCTTCACCAGGTTCGCCTTCTCGACGTTCAGGATTTTACCCTTAAGCGCCAGAATCGCCTGCACATTCGAATTCCGCCCCTGCTTGGCCGACCCACCGGCCGAATCCCCTTCGACCAGGAAAATCTCCGTCTCCTCATTCGATTTGCTTCGGCAATCCGCCAATTTCCCCGGCAATCCCCCCCCTTCCAATGAATTCTTCCGCCTCGTCAGCTCGCGCGCTTTCCGCGCCGCCTCCCGCGCCTCCGCCGCCAGCATCCCTTTCTCAAAAATCGTCTTGGCGTCCTTGGGATTCTCTTCAAAAAACGACGCCAGCCGCTCCGACACCGCCGACGACACAAACCCCTCCACCTCCGGGTTCAGCAGCTTATCTTTCGTCTGCGATTCAAACGAAGGCTCCGGAATTTTCACGCTGATCACCGCGATCAACCCTTCGCGCAGATCATCCCCGCTCGGCCTGGTATCCTTGATCCACCCCGCCTGCTCCGCATACCGGTTAATCGTCCCCGTCAGCGCCGTCTTAAACCCGCTCAGATGCGTCCCGCCATCATGATTGTTGATGTTGTTGGCGAACGACAACAGCGTCTCGTTGTACGAGTCGTTGTACTGCATCGCCACATCCACCACGAGCCGGCTCACCAGATCTTCCTTGCTGAACGAAATCACATTCGCATGCAGCGGCGACTTCCCCTCATTCAAATGCCGCACATACTCCACTAAGCCATCTTCATACTTGTACGTCGCGTTCTTCCCATTCCGTTCATCGATAAACGCGATCTCCACCCCGCTGTTCAAATACGCCAGCTCGCGCAAGCGCTGTCCCAGCGTCTCATGCACAAAATTCACATCCGGAAACAGCGTCGGGTCCGGCTTAAACGTGACCTTCGTCCCGGTCCGCGTCGATTTCCCGATCACCTTCAAATCGCTCGATTTCCGCCCCCGCTCAAATTCCATGTGATGCACATTCCCCTCGCGCGAAACCTCCACTTCCATCCACTCTGAAACGAAATTCACCACCGACGCCCCGACGCCATGCAATCCGCCCGACGTCTTGTACGCGCTGGCGTCATCATGCTCAAACTTCCCGCCCGCTCCCAGCGTCGCCAGCACCACTTCCACCGTCGGTATCCCCTGTGTCGGGTGAATCCCGCAAGGAATCCCGCGCCCATCATCCGTCACCGTGCACGATCCATCCGGATTGATCCGCACTTCAATATGCTTGGCATACCCCGCCAGCGCCTCGTCGATCGAGTTGTCCACGATCTCATACACCAGATGGTGCAGCCCGCGCGGATTATACCCCCCGATATACATCCCCGGCCGAGTCCGCACGTGCTCCACATCGTCGAGCACCTTGATCATCCCGTCCGTATACGCCGGGCTATGAGCAGGCACACCCGCATTGGTCAAATTCTCTTCAGACATCCAAAAAACTCCTGATTCTCATTAAAAAAGTCGCGGCATTCTTCCCCACAAATTCCATCCGCCCATTATCCCCGATTTCCTCTTCCAATACTACGTTTCCGCCACCTAAATGTGCGTTCTACGCCTCGCCGATTTGACCCCCAAATCCCCGCTCCTAAACTACCCTTATAACGTGAGATACGCCTTCCTCATTCTCCTGCTTCTCACCGGCCTCTCCGCCCCCTCGTCCAAGCCCTCTCCCACTGCTGAATCCCTTCTATCCGACCTCGCATCTCCCGATCCGAAAACTCGCACCGCCGCCTCCAACCAACTCCTGATTCTAGGCCTCTCCGCGCGTCCTGTCGTCCTCGCCGCCTTGCGATCCCCGAACCCGGAAATCCGCGCCCGCGCCTCCGACCTGATCCTCAAACTCCCGTGGACCACCCCCGCCGACCCCGGCGAAGTCCAGCGCGTCCTCACCGAATACGGCCAGCACGACCCCGCCAACCGTATCCACGACGTCACCATGCTCGCCAAATTCTCCGACCGCGCCGGCCTCCCCGCCGTCGTCCGCCTCCTCACTGAAGACCCGTCCGACTCCGTCCGCTGGGCCATCGTCGCCGTCCTCCACGAAACCGACCCCCTCCCCCCTGCCATCGCTTCCCTCCGCGCCCTCGACCCCGCCGACCAATCCTCTCCCGTCCTCGCCGGCATCGCGCTGGCCTTCTCCACCACCGATCGCGACAAATCCCAGCACCTCTATCAGCAAGCCTCCGAAGTCCTTCTCCGCGATAATGCCCCGGCCGAACTCCACCTCGCCTTCGGCGACCTCCTCGCCGATCAAGGCCTCCGCGCCCTCGGCCGGCACGAATACGAAACCTCCCTCTCCACCCCCGGCCAGCACCTGCCGCTCCCCACCGCCTTGGCCCATTTCCAACTCGCCACCCTCATCGGCGACTCCAACGACCGCGCCGCCGCCGACCACCTCAAAGCCGGCATCGACGCTTATTCTCAGTCCGAAGGCGCAGGCCTCACCGTCAACCGAGACAATATTCGTCTGAACAACAACGACGCTCTCGATGATCTTCGCGCCGTCATGCACTTCCACTACTACCGGGCCGCCATCGCCGACCACGATCCCATCCTCGCCAATCAACACCTCGCCAAGCTCCTCGCTCTCAACCCTTCCCGCTCCGAAGTCGTCCTGGAGGTCGTCCCCGCACTCAAACAGCTCCACCGTACCGCTGAAGCCCAGACCATGTTCAACCGCGCCTACCAGTCCGTCAAAGCCCTCACCGAAGCCGACCCCACCAATGCCCAAAATTTCAATGAACTCGCTTGGCTCTGCGCCCGCTGCGACGAACACCCCGACGAAGCCATCGCCCTCTCATTAAAAGCCCTGCAACTCTCTCCCAACAACCCCGCCTACATGGACACCGCCGCCGAAGCCTACTTCCACGCCGGCCACCCCGACCAGGCCGTCTCCTACGAATCCCACGCCCTAAAGCTCCACCCCGGCGACGAATTCATGCAAGCCCAGCTCAAACGCTTCCAACAACACCCCCCATCCACCCAACCCTGATAACCGGCACATTCAGCATACGCGTACATGCGTATGACAGAAAAATAACCGCTAAAAGCGTCTTTTTTTGCCTACGCATTCGCGGATTTCAGTATATATTCCCGTTGTTCATTGGCCTTCAAATCAGGCCATAGTTCCCGCGTCCGAATATAATATATCCCCCGGAGGGGTCATCATGCTGCGTCGTTCCTGCTCTATTGCGTTTTCCCTCGCCTTCGCCGGCCTTGCTTCCTTCTCGGCAAATGCCGTCTCAGCCGCCGACTCCACCTGGTCCTTCCGCGTCCCCGTCCAACTTCAATACTACTCCGACGATGACAATGACTATCACGTCATCGGCAACCTCACCACCACCGAAGCCACCATCCCCAACGGCATCACCTCCGTCGGAAACTCCTCCGATTCCCTCGGCGGCAATAACCTCGTCTTCTCACTCACCGGTCAGCAGTACGATGACCTCAACGCCGACCCCACCATCGGCCTCCGCGCCATCTCCCTCGAAGACGCACACCTCAACCAACCCTACAACCCCACCGTCGATCGCATCGACACCGGCTTTAATTTCGGAGTCATTCTCTCCGGCGGCGTCGTCAATATGTACGAAGTCGACTCCGACTACTCCCTCATCAACTCCACCGATGATCTCGAAAACGTTGGTTCCGAAGGCTACGCTCAAATCTTCACCCCCGGCCAGTCCAACTCCAACTTCGCTTACGTCGACGACTTCACCATCCCCAACGCCTCCGACGGCACCGACATCGTCGGCGACTTCACCATCAACTTCACCTGGTCCGGCTACTCCCCCACTGATACCCTCGAATTCTCCTTCCCCGACACCGGCGTTACCATCCAACAAGTCTCCATCCCCGAACCCACCTCCCTCTCCCTCCTCGCTGCCCCCGCCCTCCTCGCCCTCCGCCGCCGCCGCGCCTAATGCCCCTACAAATTTCCCTGCTACCAAACCCCATGGACTGCTGTCCATGGGGTTCTTTTTTCACAACCACCTTTTCAACCACCCCATCCCCTCCACGCGCATCTCCGCCGTCTCTTGATGCGCCACCGGATACACCGACAACTTCCACCGCTCCCCCACCCCCGCTTCCTCATACACCTCCGCCACCTCCGCATTGATCCTGTCCAGACCCGCCACCGGCGTCAGCGCATCAAGCTCCCCCGCCAACCCCAAATGCGCCCGCGGCGAAATCAACCCATTAATCTCCCCACAAGTAAACTTCTTCAAAAGCCCAGGCACAAAATAATAAATCCCATGCCCCTTCAAATGCTCTGCCTCAATCAGCGCCTGAAAATCCGTCAAACAACAGATATCCACGCACACTTTCACTCTCTCATCCAGCGCCGCCGCCCAGAACGCCATCGTCGATCCCATCGACATCCCCACCGTCGCAATGCGTGACATATCCACATCCGATCGCGTCCCCAGCCAGTCGATCGCCTTCAGCGTGTCATACACCATCATCCCCCACATCACGCGCCCCTCCCACAACATCAGCTTAAACGTATCCGACTCTGAATGATGACTCCTCTCCCCAAACGCCCAGTGATCAATCGCCAAAACCGCATACCCCTCCCGCACGAGCTCCTCCCCCCAGGGCCCTGCCATATAAGGCGTCCCCGCCAGCACTTCCTCCTTCCCCATGTGATACCTCCCGCCATGCGCATGACAATACACAACCGCGGGAAACCTCCCCTCCCCCCGAGGCCTAAAAAATATCGCCGGCACCCCCTCCACCCCGTTCAAATCGAGCAGCCACCTCTCTACTATCCCCCACCCCAACTCCTCCTCTCCCACCAATTTCCCCCCCACTGCTCTCCCCCGCCCCGGCAACTCCCCCAGCATCGCATACAACTCCTCCCGCCGCTTAGCCTTCACCTCATCCATCCCCCTCTCATACCACGCAACAGCTCTCCATCAAAATTAAATGCTTTAACACGAATCTGCACTAATCCCCACGAATCTCCACCAATGGCCTTCCCAACGAACGGTTGGCGCGTCCTCTAATTGAATTGAGCCTCGAACGCTTCGGGGCTCTTGTATCCCAAACTGCTGTGAAGTCTTTCGCGATTATACCAGCATTCGATCCACTCAAACACGCTGGACCGTGCT
>DASRRR010000109.1:0-40390 GCA_035656825.1 Tepidisphaeraceae bacterium
CTCGCCAGCGCCACCCCCGGCAACACCCCCACACTCGCCACCGTCAACATCTGCCTCCCCTCAAGCCCCTCCATCATCGCGCGCCCACTCTTTCCAACCCGACCACGCCGACCGCGCACCAAATCCATCCGCATCACAAAACTCCCAGATGTCCAATAATAATAGTGATAAAACCCAGTCCCCCTGTGCTCCACCCCCTCATTTTACCACCCTCTCTCCCCCAGACAAATAAATTCCCTAACCAATACCTGCTTAAATACGACGTATGCGTCCTTGCATACCTTCTCACCTCAATCTCTCTCCCGGCATCTTTTGCCGACTACGGAGCCACCTGCATAAGATGCTCGCACTTCTCCTATTCGACCGCTCTTTGAAGAATTGCACCCCACACGTCATCACGTCATCAACAAATTTGCGCTCTACAAGATATGCGCCGGCGGCTTCCTCATTATCAAAAACTCTCGAATCACCCTTCGTGGCCTTTTGAAATTTTTACTGAAATTTTCTGTTTGCAATACCGTACGTACGTTGCTACTGTAATACGGCAATACGGTAACTGGAGAATTTATGAGTGATGTAATACGTTCATTGACCCTCGATTTAAGTTTATTGAAATTGCAGGCAGAAAAAGCTGTTCTTAGTTTGGCCATGCAAAAAAATATGCGTGACGTTGCTCGAGCTGCAATTCTCGCACATAAACTAAAAAATCTTTCGTCGGATTTCAACTCGAAATGCGGAGATGAAGATAATGTCAATTGACCGAATCGCAGAGAAAAATTCCCGCAAAGTGGACCTCCAGGCAACTGCTGATTATGTGCGCGATTTATTGCGCAAGGCTGTTGAAGTCGATAGCCCAGCCATAATACTCACGATTGCTGCTTGTTATGATGCTCTGACCCAACTAATTTTAATTAACCCACCGGAAACTCGAGCAGATAAAAGGCAAGTACAGACTCAATTGCCATTGTTAACCTCCCGATCTGATTCAACTTATAGTGTTATCCAAGGCCGCAATGAAATGGAACTAATTGAACTTCGCGAAGGTGCAAATCAACCATTTCGTTGTCCTCAAACAATTTATTCCAAAACCGCTTCTTGTTTAGCCGGTATTGGTGATACTGATATTCTTTTCGAAGATATTCTCGCTAATGTACGCAAGCAGCTTAAAGATCCGCGTCTTCCAGATTATCAAGTGCGTGTCTGCCTACGTTTCTGGCGCAGGCAATCCCCTCCCCTTTTGAAGCGTATTTCCGGCCGATATAAACCTGCAGTTAAAAGATTTCTAAGTGCGACAGATTCCGCTTGGGAGGCGGCAATTCAAGGGTAATGCACGACGTGAACTTCAACTTGCGGTCATTCAATGGAACTCGCGAAGCATCCGTTCTCACTGTAGCAGACTTATCCTCATCGACAGCTTTTGGCACATATACGCCTGCTTCCACGGCCGTCGAATCTCCTACATCACTCCTACTGGCTAAGCAAACTCTGCATCCCCTAATCTCATTTTCTCTACTCCAACATGTCCTCCTTCTCTAGGAATGCCAAACCAAATCCGCTATCCCTCGTACTGCCGCGCTCTTCCACTTCTTCCCAACCCCCACAAGTTTAACGCGAATCATCATCCTTACCGCTACGCAACTTTTCTATCTTCAAATCCCCTCCCAAAAAAAATAAACTTTTCTCGTTTCCCTCAACATTCCCGCACCTCCGCTCATTTTTGGTGCGCTTTCATCCCCCGTCCCGCGCAAACACCTCTGTATCTATGAGGAGTTGATATATGATGCCATCATTTTTTCTTCGCGTGCTGCGTCCCCTTCGCGCCTTTCGCGATCCCTCTTCAATTCAAAACGAACAAAACGAACCCACCAAATCCCCCTTCCCAACTCAAAAACCAATATTCCCCCATATCCCCCAAAACCAAACGAACCCAACTCCCCCAATCTTCCTCTATCCCGATCACGCAAACCCCCGTACACTCCTCGCCATGATCAAACACACGCTCCTCACCCTCGCGCTATTAACCCCCGCCCCCTTCCTCGCCGGCTGCTCCGACACCGCCGACCGCGCCAACGCCGCGCGCATGAACATCACCGACAACCCCAACTTCCACCGCTACGACGTCGCCCTCCCGCCGCACGAACTCCTCGCCGTCGCTCAGCGCGTCCTCTCGAGCCCCCCCTACTCCATCGCCGTCACCAGCACCAACAAAGGCACCCTCACCACCGACTGGAAACCCTATCAGGGTGCCTACCACATCGTCCGCTACTGGCAGGAGCGCACCCGCTTCCAGGTCGCCATCTACCCCGATTTCGACGATCCCACCGGCCACTCCTCCCTGCGCGTCACCCAGGAAACCCAAACCCGCGCCTCCGACCAAGGGACCTGGGTCACCCTCCTCGACGAAGACCGCTCCGACCGCGCCGCCGACCTGGCGCTCACCATCCAAAAATCCGCCCAGGCCCAATCCGCCCATTAACCCAATCAATTTGCACCTTTCTTTGCTTTCCGCTACAATGCCCGACCTTTTCCTAAGTCTGGAATAGTTAAGTTGTTGTCCGTCAAGAGGTAACAGTCATGTCCATGGATCCAAGCCTCAAGAGCGCTTCCTCGCTCGTCCGTCATCGCAACGTCCTGACCCGCGCCGAACGGCTCGATCAGCTCAAGGACGAAGAAAAGTGGAACGAGTCCAAGAGCGTCTACGGCCTGCCCAAGGTCGGCCACCGCAAACAAGAAGTCGGCAAGGCCGCCAAGGATGAAACCGCCGCCGACGGCACAGCCGCTCCCGCCGCCGCCGGTGCCAAAGCCGCCGCCCCCGCCGCCAAAGGTGCCGCTCCCGCCAAGGGTGCCGCCCCCGCCGCCGGTGCCAAGGCCGCCGCCCCCGCTGCCAAAAAGAAGTAATCCCTTCTCTGACCTTTTCAAAGCCCACGGAGCCTGCTCCGTGGGTTTCTTCTTCCCATGACCTCATTCATCTCCAACCGCGCCCTCAACGTCGACGCCTCCGGCATCCGCAAGGTCTTCGACCTCGCCGCCAAAATGAAAGACCCGATCAACCTCTCGATCGGCCTCCCCGACTTCGACGTCCCCGACATCGCCAAAGACGCCGCCATCCAAGCCATCCGCGAAGGCAATAACCGCTACACCCAAACCCAAGGCATCGCCCCTCTTCGCGAACGCCTCCGCAAAGACCTCTCCGCCGAAATCGGCCGCGACGTCGGCGAAGTCCTCATCACCTCCGGCGTCTCCGGCGGCCTCTTCCTCGCCATCCTCGCCACCATCAACCCCGGCGACGAAGCCATCTTCCTCGACCCCTACTTCGTCATGTACAAACACCTCCTGACCATGGCCGGCGGCACCTCCGTCCCCGTCTCCTCCTACCCCCACTTCCGCTTCCCCGCCGACGCCGTCGAAAAAGCCATCACCCCCAAAACCAAACTCCTCATCCTCAACTCCCCTTCCAACCCCACCGGCGTCGTCATGACCGAAGCCGAAGTCCAACAAGCCGTCTCCATCGCCAAAAAACACAACCTCCTGATCATCTCCGACGAAATCTACGAACCCTTCCTCTACAACCCCCAAAGCCCACCGACCGCGGTCGGTGGGCTTCCCAGCGCCGCTAAAACCTTCGAAAACACGATCATCCTCCGCGGCTTCTCCAAATCCCACGCCATGACCGGCTGGCGCCTCGGCTACGCCGCCGGCCCCGCCGAAGTCATCTCCCAAATGACCAAACTCCAGCAATACACCTACGTCTGCGCCCCCTCCCCCCTCCAGCTCGCCGCTCTCAAAGCCATGGACGTCCCGATGAAATCCTACGTCGACGCCTACCGCAAAAAGCGCGACATCGTCTTCACTGAGCTTTCCAAAAAATTCCAACTCGTCAAACCCGAAGGTGCGTTCTACATCTTCCCCCAGGCTCCCTCTGGCAAAACCGCCAGCGAATTTGTCTCCCGCGCCATCGACAAAAACGTCCTGGTCATCCCCGGCAACGTCTTCAGCGAAAAAGACACCCACTTCCGCATCAGCTACGCCACCACCGACGACAAGCTCCTCCAAGGCTGCGAAATTCTCAACTCCCTCGTTTGACTCTCCCTGCCCCGCGCCTATCCTTCCGCTATCATTACGGACGCCGGTGTCTGAGGTACCCCGAAGACCCGGATTCTCCCGTAATCATTCGCCCCTTCGGAATACCTCAGAGGCGGCGTCCGAAAACTTCGCCTCGCTCCCGACGGGCCGTAAGCGTTTACGTCAGACAACGCGCAATGAACCTCACAACAGGTGCGCACTATGTCTGACCAACTTCCCCTTCAACCTATCCCCCTCTTCCGCGGCCTGGCCCCCATGGTCGCGATCGTCTTCCTTGGCTTCTTCGCCATAGCCACCCCCCTGGCCGCCCTCTCCATCCAACTCAACGAAGTCCTCGGCTACCGCCCGCTCATCGTCGGCTGGGTCATCGGCCTCCAATCCCTCGTCACCGTCCTCTCCCGACATCGCGGGGGCACTTTCTCCGACGCGCACGGCCCACGCCGCGCCGTCCTGATCGGACTCCCCCTCACGGCCGTCGCCGGCGTCATCTACACACTCTCCGGCCTCCACGCCCTCACCCCGCCCTCCTCCCTCGCGCTCGTCCTCCTCGGACGCATCCTCACCGGCTTCGGTGAATCCCTCTTCATCACCGGCTGCATGGCCTGGGGCATCGCCCGCGTCGGCATGCCCAATACCGGTAAAGTCATGGCCTGGCAGGGCATCGCCCTCTACGGCGCGATCGGCGTCGGCGCACCCGCCGGTCTCTCCCTCCAGGAACACTTCGGCTTCATCAGCGTCGGCGCTGTCGCCACGCTCGCCCCATTCCTCGCGCTGGCCGTCGCAATCCTCGCTCGCGCCAACAGCGCCCGCTCCGGCAAACCCTCCTCCCGTGTCCCGTTCCACAAAGTCTTCTACCTCATCCGCAACCACGGCATCGTCCTCGCGCTTGCGTCCACCCCCTTCGCCGCGATGGCGACCTTCCTCGCGCTCTACTTCGAACACCGCCATTGGCCATTGGCCGGCACCGCACTCGCCTGCTTCACCGGTGGCTATCTGCTGATCCGCTTCCTCTTCGCTCACCTCCCTGACCGTCTCGGCGGCATCCGCGTCGCCGGCGTCTCCCTCGTCATCGAACTCGCCGGCCAACTCCTCCTCTTCCTCGCCCCGAACCCCTACCTCGCCATCGCCGGCGCAATTCTCACCGGCATCGGATTCTCATTGATCTTCCCCTCCATGGGCGTCGAAGCCGTCCGCCGAGTGCCCGTCGAACAGCGCGGCGCTGCCGTCGGCAACTTCATCGCCTTCTTCGACATCGCCATCGGACTAACCGGCCCGATCGTCGGCCTGCTCATCGACCACATCGGCTACAGCGCCCCCTTCTCCGTCGGCACCGTCGCCGTCCTGCTCGCTCTGTTCTTCCTCGCGCGCCTGCGCACCCGTTGATCCTGAACCCAAAACCGTTCTAATCCCGTCATGCGCCACTTCGACTGCGTCGTCATCGGCACCGGTCCCGCCGGCCAGAAGGCCGCCATCCAGGCTGCCAAACTCGGCAAATCCGTCGTCATTATCGAAAAAAGCAGCGTCCTCGGCGGCGCTTCCATCAACACCGGCACCATCCCCTCCAAAGCGCTCCGCGAAGCTGTCCTGCACCTGACCGGCGCCGGCAAACGCAATCTCTTTGGCGAATCCTTCCGCAATAAACGCGCCATCACCGTCGCCGACCTCATCTACGTCAGCCAGCAGGTCATCCACCAGGAACTCGCGCTGATCCGCGATCACTTCGACCGCAACAACATCGAATTGATCTGGGGAGCCGCCCGCTTCGAAGACGAAAACGTCATCTACATCGACCGCACCGACGACTTTGAAGTCCTCAGCGGCGAAAAATTCATCATCGCCACCGGCACGCGCCCTGCCACTCCCAAATCCGTCCCGTTCAACGACAAAACCATCTTCACTTCCGACGGCCTGCTCAAACTCGAAAACCTCCCACGCACCATGATCGTCGTCGGCGGCGGTGTCATCGGCGTCGAATATGCCTGCATGCTCGCCACGCTCGGCGTCAAAATCACCCTCGTCGAAGGTCGCAACGAAGTCCTCGGGTTTCTCGATCATGAAATCACCGAAGCCCTGCAATACCAGATGCGCCGCATGGGCGTCACGCTCCGCCTCGGCGAAAAAGTCGCCAAGATCGAGGAGATCTCCCCCGACAATCCCGAAGTGCGCCAGGCCGCCGCCGTCCCGCCCGCGACCGCCGTCGCCGCTGCTGCGCAGAGCGACCCGCCGATTCCCGTGGCACACCGCCATTCGTCACACGATGCACTCGTGCAGGCGACCTTGGAATCCGGCAAACACCTCCGCGCCCAGGCATTGCTCTACGCCGTCGGCCGCCAAGGCACCACCGCCGCGTTGCGCCTGGACCGCGCCGGCTTAGTCTCTGACGACCGCGAGCGTCTCAAGGTCAACGAACATTATCAAACCGCCGCCGAACACATCTACGCCGCCGGCGATGTCATTGGCTTCCCCGCCCTCGCCAGCACCGCGATGGAACAAGGCCGCCTCGCCGCCTGTCACGCGTTCGGCGTCCCCACCAGCTCCATGCCCGAACTCTTCCCCTTCGGCATCTACGCCATTCCGGAAATTTCCATGGTCGGCAAAACCGAAGAACAGCTCACCGCCGCCGGCATCCCCTACGAAGCCGGCATCGCTCAATATTCCGAACTCGCCCGCGGCCAGCTTCTCGGCGATCAGGACGGCATGCTCAAACTCCTCATCCACCAGGAAGACCACACCATCCTCGGCGTCCACGCCATCGGCACCGGGGCTACCGAGTTGATCCACATCGGCCAAGCCGTCATGGCCTTCAAGGGAACCGTCGACTACTTCATCAACAACGTCTTCAACTACCCCACCCTCGCCGAAGCCTACAAAGTCGCCGCGTTAAACGGCCTCAACAAACTCCGGCACGTCTAATTCGATTCACTCTTGTTACCTGAAATTCGTATCAATTATGGGTAAATGGATCCCAGATTGAGGGGCGCAGATCGTCCGGTGTTTGATGAGTAAGACGGTCCTTTTGCACATGCTCAACATGGCCGTCGAAGAAGCAAATATTAGCGTATCCGCCGCGGTGCCGCCAAGCGATGGAGTGGTCTGTTTTGCCGGAGATGGTCGTGTCGCCATACACGTCAAACTTAAACTGGTTGCTCATGATGTAATCGGTGCCGCTCTGGTTAATCTGCCAATCTAGTGCGTCGGCAAACATTATTTTTTCGGCGGGGGAGTGGATCTGGTTACGACCGTAACCGACAAAGCCGGACACGCCGGCGACGGGAGGGATGGCCCAAGGGGTAATGGTGTTACTGGCGGCCTCGCTGATATTCGTAAAATTTAGGCCATAGACGCCATTAAACTGCGTCCCACCGGCGAGGTACTGAGAAGAAGACGGACAGAGGAAGGAGGGAGGGACCTGATTGGCGTTGGGGCCAGCGACGACCTTGTTATTGCCAAGGAGGGTTTTGCGGAAATAGAGGTTGTAATTCCAAGCGGCATTCGCCGCCGTGTATCCTGTGGATTGCGCCTGTGGCTGACGGACCGGCAGATGCCACTTCCTGAAATCGTTCAGATACATCCCTTCCGCCGAGCCCAACTGGCGCAGGTTGGACATGCACTGGAGTGAATTGGCCGACTCGCGAGCCTTATTTAACGACGGCAATAAAATCGAAATCAGCAGCGCAATAATCCCGATCACCACCAGCAACTCGACGAGTGTAAACCCCTCGTATAATCGAGAGTAATCGTTCAAGTCATTCCCCGTACGCCGACTCAGCCGCCGGAATTCTTTATCAGTCATACTTTTTCCTTCGGGAACGAGTTCGATATGAGCGTGATAAATACTGTGCATCCAATTTGCTCGTTGGTCAAGCAAATTATACGGCAATCCACTTGACTTGGTGCGATTATCGCGATTTTCCTAGAAAGTACGCTCTCGGCATCCCCATCAGGTCATAATACCCCCACGCCGTCGGCACCACGGAATCCCCCGGTGTCTGCTCTGGATGCCTCATCCGCTCAAATAAATCCGCCGTCAATTTCGATCCATCTACTCCGCAATACCACAGCAGCGGCAGCCGATAATAAGCCTCCCAATAAGGCACCCGCCCATGCTCGATCACCGTAGGATAAAACCGCATCGAATCTCGACTTAAATCCATCAGCGGACCAAGCCATTTCCCCTGCGCCCGCACATGCTCGTCCATCTCCTTCTCCCGCCACAACAACTGGCACCACGTCCACGAAAACGACGCATACGACCCATAGGCCGTATCCCCACCGGGGATATGCTCTGTAAGCGACAACACGCCGGTCTTCATATCCTGAATCGACATCGCCGCCGCCAGTTCTTCATGCGCGATCTCTTTGGCCCGCGCATCGTCAAACCAGCGCGATCCCACATCGTGGAATAGCAGCGAAAACGCCAGCGCCACTTCCGAATTTTGATTCGGGTCAATCGTCTCAGAATTTTCCACCGTCATCGTTCCATCCGGCCGATAGAAATCTCCGCGAAACAGCAGATGCATCTGCCCATTGACCGTGTGCGCCCGCCGCGGAATCACCCGCAGCAGCGCGTCGGCACATTCATCCGACCAGCGCAAATACTTTACCTCTCCGAGAATGCGATACGCCACATAAAAGTTGTACGTCTGTCGCGCCTGATAATCGCGTGTGGTCGTCCCCGAGGAGGTGAGAAACAACCCATCCTTCTCGCGCGAATGCGCATATTCCAGTTGCCGCTCCGCCGCCGCGGCATAGCGCGGCTCGTGCGTGAAGTCATACGCCGACAAAAAAACCAGCGACTCTTCCGTCGGATAATACTCCGACACGACCGGCTTATCCCCTGTCGCCGCCAGCTTCGCCTCCCACAATGACTCGGCAAACTCCAATCGTGTCTGACGCGTCGCCGGTCCGGCCCCGATCAGCAAAAAGCAAAGCAGACTCGTTATCGTCCATCGAATCATGATGTTGGCTCCTCACGCATGAATGTACATCTCGAACACCCTCGCGTTAGAATCCCGCCGGCTTGAAAAAAATCCGTGACCAGCAAATCCTCGTTTTCGCTCTCACCTGGATCGCCTACGCTACCTATTACCTCGGCCGAAAAGGGATCAGCGTCTGCAAAGTCGATCTCCAACAACGCTTCGGCCTCTCAGCTCTTTCCCTCGGCTATATCGACACCGGCTATCTCGCCGCCTATGCGCTCGGCCAATTCTTCTGGGGCTCCATCGGCGATCGTCTCGGTTCCCGCCTGCTCATCGGGGTCGGGATGCTCCTCACCGCTGTCGCGTGCGTTCTCTTCGGCCTGTCTGGCGGACTCGTCACGTTCTTCATTGCGTTCACGCTCAACGGCCTGTTCCAATCCACCGGCTGGCCTGGAACGGTTAAAGCGATGGGTGCGTTCTTCGACCGCTCCCGCCGCGGTGCGGTCATGGGCGCGTGGGGAACCTGCTATCAGGTCGGCGGCATCGTCGCTACTGCATTCGCGACCTATCTCCTCGTCCATTGTGGCTGGCGATCCGCTTTCTTCATCCCCGCGATCGTCATCGCTCTCGTCGGCATCGCCATCCTCCTCTTCCTCCCCAGCCCTCCAAAACAACCCGAATCTTCCACTTCCAAATCCTCCATTCCCGATGATTCTTCCCTCCTCCGCTCCCCCATCATCTGGAGCTTGGGCTCGGCTTACTTCTGTCTCAAACTCATCCGCTACTCCCTCCTATTCTGGCTCCCCTTCTACCTCACCAAGGTCCTCCACTACTCCACCGGCGGAGCAGGCTATCAATCCATGTCCTTCGAAATCGGCGGCGTCGTCGGCGCGATCGTCGGCGGGGCAGTTTCCGACCGCTACTTCCCCGGCCGGCGCCGCCTCGTCGCCTCGGTCATGTGCGCAGGCCTCGCTGCCTCCCTCCTGCTCTATATCCAGCTCGCCCCGATCTCCACCTTCTGGAACTTCGTTGGCATGTCGCTCGTCGGCTTCTCTCTCTTCGGCCCGGACACCCTTGTCGCCGGCGCTGCCGCCCAGGACCTTGGCGGCAAACACAACGTCGCCCGCGCCGCCGGCTTCATCAACGGCATGGGCTCCACCGGCGCTATCTTCCAAGGCGCCGTCACCGCCCGCCTCTCCTCTTACGGCTGGAACTACCTCTTCTACACCTTCATTATCCTGTCTACCATATCCTGCATCGTCCTCCTCCTCGGCAATCCCAAACCCAAAACGGAGCCTTCATGAGCAATCTCCAACCCATCATCATCGGCGCTGGCCGCGGCTCCCGCCTCAAATCCATGACCGACACCCAGCCCAAGTGCTACGTCAACGTCGCCGGCAAACGCATCGTCGACTGGACGCTTGAAGCATTCCAAAAAGCCGGCCTGACCAAACCCGTTTTCATCGGCGGCTACCAGATCGACCAGATCCGCCGCGACTACCCCGACCTGACCTTCTGCCACAACGCCGACTGGATCAACAACAATATCCTCGCCTCCCTCATGCACGCCGAGTCGCACATGGACCAGGGATTCGTCTGCGCCTATTCCGACATCCTCTTCCGCGACACCCTCGTCCGCCGCGCCCTCGCCCACCCTGGCGACATCGTCCTCTGCGTCGACACCCGCTGGCGTGAACGCTACACCGACCGCTCCCAACACCCCGAAGCCGACGCCGAAAAATTAATCGCGAAAGACGACCGCGTCCTACAGCTCCACCGCGACCTTCCCGGCGACCAGGCCACCGGCGAATACATCGGCGTCGCCAAATTCTCCCCTGCCGGCGCAAAACTTTTCCGCGAACATTACCACCGCATCCAAAAACAATACGCCGGCAAACCCTGGCGCGAAGCCAAGGTCTTCGAGAAGTCTTATCTCATTCTCCTCCTGCAAGAAATGATCGAACAGGGGGTCCTCATCCACCAGGTCGCGACGCAAGGACATTATTTCGAAATCGATACCGAAGAAGACTACGCACTCGCGAACCGCGACTGGCCCAAAAAAGTCGCGATCGCAGAAGAATAGACATCCATTTATCCGAGGATCATTCACATGCCTAAAAACGATTACGGCGTTCTATTCCCCACCAGCGTCGTTGGCTCGCTCCCGCGCCCTGCTTACGTCAAAGATATCATCTCCGACGACTATCAAGGCTCTCCCGCGGATTATCGCCGGCATATGGAAGACGCCATCCGCTCTGCCGTCGCCATGCAGGAGATGGCCGGCCTGGACATCATCACGGATGGAGAATGGTGGCGCAAAAGTTATATCGGCGTGATCGCCGAGCTTGCCCATGGATTTGAACTCTCCCGCAACCCCGCGGATGGCCGGCCCTGGACCGTCGTTGTTGACAAGTTATCGCCTAAAACTCCTGGCTTCATCGCTAACGAGGTCAAATTTCTCAAGACCCTCACCAAACGCCACATCAAAGCCACCCTCCCGTCCCCCGCGCTGCTCGGAGAGCGCATGTGGCATCCGGAGAAATCAAAAAAAGCCTATCCCACGGTGAATGATTTCGTCCGCGACTGTGTGCCGATTCTCCGTCATGAACTCGAACTCCTCCGTGACGAAGGTGCGACGATCGTGCAGATTGACGATCCGCACCTCTGCCTTTTCGTTGATCCGGATGTCCGCAAGAAATACGACAACGCCGACAAGGCTGCATCGTTCGACGTTGAGATGGTCAACCAACTGGTTGATGGCATGAAGGGCGTCAAACTTGCCCTCCACCTATGCCGTCGGGCCGGCGCTCGCGTGCGCGGCGAAGAATCGCACGCCGGCTCTTACGATCCGATCATCGAACACCTCAATCGCCTGAATGTCCATCACCTGACCATGGAATTCACCGCCCCTGGCGCGGGAGACACTGCCGTGCTGCGTAAACTCCGTCCCGATCTCGAAATTGGCTTAGGCTGCGTAAGCTGCCACCCCGGCCAGGTCGACTCCGCCGACACCATTGTCCAGCGCGTCGAGATGGCCCTTAAACACATCGCCGCCGAGCGACTGACTCTTAATCCTGACTGCGGCTTCGCGCCAGGTTCCGCCGCCAATGTCGATACGGATGAGGTTTACACCAAGCTGAAACACGAAGTCGAAGCCGCCCGGCGACTCCGCGAAATGCACCGATAATTCACTCAATGTTCGTGTGCCGACGCACTGGCCGTCCGGATAATTGCATCCGGCTCATCATCGAGCACCGTTCCCGGGAAAACTTCTTCGAAGTTATATCCCGATTCGCCATGCTGAGAGAGATCGAGACCGGTGTATTCATCTTCTTCATTGACGCGCAGTTCCATCACTGAGCCAATGATCTTCAGCAGGACAAACGACCCGGCCGCGGCCAGGACCCAGGTGATCAAAGTCGCAATCAACTGATTCACGACCTGCTTCGGATTACCATCGACCAGGCCGGCCTTGCCGTTAATCGCCGCGACGGCAAATACTCCGGTCAAGATCGCGCCGAGGGTCCCACCGACGCCATGCACGCCGAACGCATCCAGCGAATCATCATATCCAAGCAGGTGCTTGAGGGAGGTTGCGGAGAAGAAACAGACGACGCCGCCGATCAATCCCATGACGATGGCCCACATCGGGGTGGTAAAGCCGGCGGCGGGCGTAATCACGACGAGGCCCGCGACTGCCCCGGAGATTGCGCCGAGCACGGTGGGTTTACCTCCCTTGATCCATTCGACGAGCATCCAGCCCAGCGCCGCCGCCGCCGCGGCCATGTGTGTGGTCACGAAGGCGTTGGATGCCAAGCCGTTGGCGGCCAGGGCGCTGCCGGCGTTGAATCCGAACCAGCCGACCCACAGCAGGGCGGCACCGATCACAGACAACACAACCGAGTGTGGCGGCATGGGAATTCGGCCGAACCCGCGCCGTTTGCCGAGGACCAAGGCACAGACCAGGGCGCTGACGCCTGAGGAAATATGCACGACGGTCCCGCCGGCGAAGTCCAGCGCTTCGATCTTCCCGCCCATGAAGGCGTTGAAGAATCCGCCCTTGCCCCAGACCATGTGAGCCATCGGACAATAAATCACCAGCAGCCACGCGATGGAAAACGCCAGCATGGAACTGAATTTCATTCGCTCGGCGTACGCTCCGCAAATCAACGCCGGCGTAATCACCGCGAACATACACTGATAAATCATCCACGTCGTATGTGGGATCGTCGCAGCATATTCGCAGGGGAACATCCCGACTTCGCGCAGGAACGCAAAGCGAAACCCGCCGATGAATGGATTGCCCACATCAAACGCGAGCGAATATCCGACCACCGCCCAGAGGATCGACACGACGGCCATGAGGATGAACGACTGCATCATGGTCGCCAGCACGTTCTTCCGCCGGACCAGGCCGGAATAGAACAGCGCCAGCCCTGGCCCGGTCATCATCAGCACCAGCGCGGCGCTCACCAGCATCCATGCGGTATCTCCGGAATTCAGGTTCTTCAGATCCGTGTCGATCTTGATCCCCTCGACCTGCGCCCCCGCCGGCGACACGGCTGCCGCCAGCAAGACCCCCACTACGATCATCCACATCGGCACCCGCTTGCAGAACCCGATTACGCGCGACATGTAACTCCCTTAGGGCCATTTCGCGACAGATGCCTAAATACAGTGCAAACCCAGCCGATAATCAGCTTTTAATTCAGATTTGCCTATTTTTAGATCAGAAAAACACCTATTGGAATAGCCAAGATACACCTAAAGCAATTTAGGTGCCGCCTTGGCCCGGGTGGTCTTCGTATTTTGGATTAGTCGAAATCATCCGGGATATCATCGAGATCCCGATAGGACCGCGGCCTGCGGACGGGTTCCGGTTCCACGGGCACGTCGGTCTGCAATTGATGCCGATCTGTTGACCCAGTCCGCACGACCTTCGCCTCGATTGGCGGGGGTGGTATCCGCACCGGCGAAGCTTCTGCTGCTTCGGTTGCCGCCTGCGCCGCGGCTGCCGCTCGACCGCGCCGCGGGGCGGCGGTTGCAGTTCGGCTGCGCGTTCCGCGCCGACCGCGCTTCGGTTTTTCTTCCACGGCTGGCTCGACTTCCACCGGCGCTTCCTCCACTACCTTGGCCGGCACATCCTCCATCGGCTCCGGCGCTGGCGCTATCCCGTTATCCTCATCATCCCCACGCCCGCGCATCTCTTCGTGATCCTCATCCCGCCCGCGAGAAGACTGCTCAATGTCATGCAGCCGATCTTCATCCTCATCATGCGTTTCATGCACTTCGCTTTCGATCTCATGATCGCCGCTGTCACTCGCTTCTCCAGCCGGCAAAGGTTGCCCGGCATTCCCGCGCCCACCCCGCCCGCGCCCGCCGCGCCGACGCCGCCGGCGCTTGCGCCCACCGCCATCCTGCTGATCAAACCCCTGCTGACCCGCGCTACCTGCTCCTGCGCCGGACATTTGCGACGGCTGCCCTTCCGCATCCAGCTCCACCACATCCGCCTCATCCATCGCACGTGCCGGCGGTTGCTGCGGCTGCGGACGATTCGGCTGCCGATCCCGATCCTGTCCGCGATTGCGATCTCCTGCAAACCGATCCTGACCCTGCGGCCGCTGCTGACCGCCGCGCTGCTGGTCTCGCGGTTGATTCCGATTATCGCGCCCGCCTCCGCGCTGCTGTTGCTGCCCGCCACGCTCATCTCGGCGTGGCATCTGCTGCTGCCTGCCCCCCTGCTGCTGCCGGCCGCGATCCTCCTGCCGCGGCGCTCCGCTACTGCGCACAGGCGGCGTCTCCTCGTCCCGATCCATCTCCCGCCCGCTCGTCACCGGATCGGAATCCTCCTGCTCTTCCTCGCGACGATCCACCGCATCTTCCACATCCTCGTCATCCTCATGCGCATCCTCGCGCCGTCCGGATTGCTGCTGCCCGCCGCGCGTCGGCTGCTGATGACGCTGATTCCGCTCATCCCGCCGCGGATTCTGATTCCCGCGGCCCTGCTGTCCGCGACCCCCCTGCCCGCTTGCCACCTCGGGCACAATCCCCAGATCAGGCATGTACACCAGCCCATCCCGCCCATCAAATAGCGCCATTTTATGCTCATCCAGCGCCAGCGACTGATCCGCCTTGATCGTCAGAATCTTCCCCGTCTCCGTCTCCAATTGCGCCAGAGCCGCCCGGTTCCGATTCAGCATGTAGAACGCCACATCGGAACAGACCGACAGTTCCACGCGCGCCACACGCTGATCGTGCAGCGCAATCGCCAGCCGGCGCATCACATCCAGGCTCATTGACTCCGGGGTCTTTACAAGACCCGACCCCTTGCAATGCGGGCAATCAAAATAAACCGACCGCTTCAAACTCGGCCGCATCCGTTGCCGGGTCATCTCGATGATCCCGAACTGGCTCATCCGCAGAACCTTGGTCTTGGCCCGATCCCGGCGCAGATTCTCATGCAGTCTTTCTTCCAACTGCCGGCGATGCCGCTCAAAGCGCAGATCGATAAAATCGCAGATAATCACGCCCCCGAGATCGCGCAGCTTCAATTGGCGCGCAATCTCATCGGCGGCTTCCATGTCCGTCTTAAACGCTGTCATTTCCGCATCCGAATGATCGCGGAATTTCCCCGAGTTCACGTCAATCGCGACGACCGCCTCGGTCGAATCGATCACCAGCGACCCCCCGCTGGCCAGCGGCACATGCCGCGAATACATCTGCTCAATCTCCCGCTCAATCCCATATTTATGGAACAGCGGGACGGCATCCTCGTATAGCTCCACCTTATTCTTGGTCCGCGGAGCTGACAGTTTCATGAACTCTTTGATCTTCTTGGCGACGTCTTTGTTGTCGACAATGATCTGCTCGACATCATTGGTGAACACATCGCGCACCGACCGCGTGACCAGGTCACCCTCGGTATAAAGCTCCACCGGTGCCGGGCTCGTCTGCTTCTTGCTGATCGTCTCGTTGAGCCGAGTGAGATACTTCAGATCGCGCTCAATCTCCGCCTTGGTCTTCCCCACGCCCGCCGTGCGGATAATGAACCCCGCATCCTTCGGCGGCTTGAGTTCGTCCAGAATCTTCCGCAGCCGACGACGCTCTTCCTCATCCTCGATCTTTCGCGAAACCCCCTTCGACGCCATCCCCGGCATCATCACCAGGATCCGACCGGGGATTGACAAATACGTCGACAACGTCGGCCCCTTGGTCCCGATCCCCTCTTTAATAATCTGCACAATGATCTCATCCCCGCGGCGCAAACACCGCTGGATCGGCGGCCGATCCCGGCGCGCCATCTTCCGCCCCACTGACTCCTGCACATCATCCCCCTTGCGCCCAAAATACGACGGCAGCAAATCAGAGATATGCAGAAACCCATTCCGCCCGAGCCCGAAGTCCACAAACGCCGCCTGAATGCTCGGCTCGACGTTCGTTACTTTCCCCTTATAAATATTCCCCACATGCGACGTGGAGCTGGTCCGCTCCATGTACAACTCTTCAAGTTTCCCGTCCTCCATCAAAGCGATTCGGCATTCTTCGCCTTCGGAGACGTTAATCAACATTTCTTTTGCCATTCACTGCTCAGCCGCCGGTTGCGAGTTGGCAGTTGCCAGGAGAACACGCGGGTGTCCTTCGACTGGAAACTGGCAACTCGCGACCGGCAACTCTTTCCTAAAAAGCCTCGGGGATGATCTTCCGCGTTTCCTCACGCAAAAAATGCATCACCTGTCGTTCGCTGTCAAAGCTCATCACTTTGCGAGCCACCTGTCGGGCGTGCTCCATCGTGGTTGAGCGGATTATTTTTTTCACCTCCGGGATGTCCGGGCCGTTCATCGAAAAGATGTTCAGCCCGAGTCCCAGGAGAAGCAAAGTGTACAACGGTTCGCCCGCCATTTCACCACAGACCGACACGCTAATTGAATTCCGTCCCCCGGCGCGGATCACGTCGCGAATCAGTTGCAATACCGCCGGATGCGCCGGCGTAAAGAGCCCGGCGACCTTCTCATTGGTCCGGTCCACCGCCAGCGTGTACTGGATCAAATCATTGGTCCCGATCGAGAAAAAATTCACCTCTTTGGCAAACTGATTCGCCATCAGCGCCGCCGACGGCACCTCGATCATGATCCCCAGGGGGATCTCCTTCCTGAACGGAACTCCTTCATCCTCAAGCTCTTCCATCACGTCGTTCAGGATCATCCGCGCTTGCCGCAGCTCCATCAGCGTGCTGATCATCGGGAACATGATCCGCAAATCCCCCAGCACGCTCGCCCGCATGATCGCCCGCAATTGCCGCTTGAACATCGGGATGTCATGCAGGCACATCCGGATCGAACGGTCCCCCAGGAACGGGTTGCGCTCCGGGTTCTGCGCCTTGGCCTGCGTATATTTATCCGCCCCCAAGTCCAGCGTTCGAATCACCAGCGGCCTGCCGCCCAGCGCCTTCAGCGCCTCGGCATAGCCCTTATAATGATCCTCTTCCGTCGGCTCTGTCTCGCTGGCCAGATACAAAAACTCCGTCCGGTACAACCCCACCCCCAGCGCCCCACGGCTTAGCGCATCCGGCACCTCCCCCGGAAACTCAATATTCGCCATCACCGCGATCTGCGTCCCATCCTTCGTCACCGCCGGCAGATCCTTCAGCTCCGCCAGTTCCGCTTCCATCGCGTGGAACTTTTTGCCCAGTTCCCGATGCTCGGCAAGCTGCTCCTCATCCGGATTGATAATCACCACGCCCCGGTTGCCATCGATAATCACCGTATCCCCGCCGGCCACTTCCCCGGTGATATTCCCCAGCCCTACCACGGCCGGGATGCCCATCGCTCGCGCCACAATCGCTGTATGACTCGTCCGCCCCCCGGCATCCGTGGCAAACCCTTTCACATGCTTCCGGTCCAGCGCCGCCGTCTGGCTCGGCAGCAGATCATGCGCAATCACCACCACGTCATGCGTCAAATGCGCCAAATCCTCATGCTTCCGCCCGATCAAATTCCGCAGCAGCGTCTTTTCAATATCCCGAATATCCTTCGACCGCTCCGACAAATACCGATCCTGCATCTTCAGGAACATGTTGGCGTATCGGCGCATCACCACACTGACCGCATACTCGGCCGTCGTGCTCTGCTTCTCAATCTCCGCCACCACCTGCTTCAGCAGCGATGCGTCGCGCAGAATCCCAATATGAAAATCAAAAATCCCCCCGATTTCCTTGCCATGCTCCGACGTCACATTGTCGCGCAGCTTCGACAAATTCGCGATCGAATCTCCGACCGCTTTGTTAAATCGTTCGATCTCCCCCGCCGTCTCTTCGGCCGCCACATGCCGCTTGGGAATGACCAAGTCCGCAGCCTCCAGCACGATCGCCGTGCTGATGACCACTCCCGGGGATACACCTGTGCCTTTCTTAATCTCCAAGACAGTCGCCAGTGGTTAAGTTGCCTATTCTTCCTCGCCAAATTTGCTGTCAAACAGATCTGCTAATTTCGCAACCGCATCGTCTGCATCTTCCCCATCAGCCACGATCTTCATCGGCGTACCCTCCGTGGCCGCCAGGATGATCATCTGCATCACGCTCTTTCCATCCGCCTCGGCCGGTTCTTCTCCCCCTTTATACACCATCACATTGGACTTAAACTGGTTCGCCAAATCCACGAATTGCATCGCCGGCCGCGCATGCAAACCCAGCTTGTTGCTGACAAACGTATCCCGTGAAGCCGAAGCCATGAATCCCTTTATTTTCCCTGATCCGCCTCATTGAGCAGATCCACAATCGCTTCCCGCGTATCCGCCTGCCGCAAAAACCGCCGGAACATGTCCTTCTGCAAATTCGAAAACACAATGTTCATCGCCTGCAAATGCTGCTGCGGCTGATTTTCCGGGCTCAATAACAACACAATGCTATACACCGGCTGATGATCCAGCGCCGCAAAGTCGATCCCCTCGGCCGACCGTCCGATCGTCCCCACCATCTTCTTCACCAGCGGGTGCTTCACATGCGGAACCGCCACGCCCTTCCCGAACCCCGTCGACCCGTTCTGCTCACGCTTGATCAGCGCCGCCACCAGGTCCTCCACCGCCGATTCCGGCACCGCCCCCGCCGCCCCCAGGCTCGTCACGAGTTCCCGGATCGCTCCATTGCGATCCGTTGCGCCAAGTTCGGGAATGATCGCGTCCTGCACTATGAAATCACTGAGCTTCATCGTCAGACCTTCTTCTCGTATCCATTTCGCTTCGGCGGCGGCACTTCCGCGCCGGGCGAGACTCATGCACCTTCCGGATGCTTCCGGTTGCGAATCTTCTCTTTGTGATCGCTCAACTGCCGCTCCAGCTTATGCACGCATCCGTCGATGCACGCATACGCGTCCCCTTCGTCATGATGCGCCACGAACGAACTGCTATGCTCCGCGTTGACGATCATTTCCACGCGCGTCTTGTCTTTCCCGGCGTCAAACACAACCTCGATCTCCTGAATGCGGTCGAAGTACCGGTTGAGCTTGTTGGCTTTCTCCTCCGCGTACGTCTTCAGCGGCGCTGTCACATCCATGTGTCGGGATGCAATCGTAACAATCACAGTGAGACTCCTTCCGATTCGCGCGCCCACCGTTTGAGTCGCACTACTGACGACTCCGCAGTGAACACTTGGCCATTGTACAAGAAAAACTCCACCTTGCGACAGCACACCCCATGCCGCATTCCCCCTGACACCTATGGTTTACAATTCATGTGTTCTTCAAGGTTTAGTCGTCGGTGCGGCCGCCGGCTGCGTCGCCGCGATCGCCTGCAATTCACCCTGCGCCTGTGCATATGCCTTTACGGTCGGGTCCGCATCGTCCAATCCCATCTTTCCTCCGACCTGTGTCCGAATTTCCGCCGGCAGCATTGGCTCGACGCTCAGCGCCAGCATCCGTTTCTCCCACGACTTATCCGCCATCATCTGCTTGAGCGCACTGCCGAGCTGTTCCGGCGGGCCAACCAGCGCCGAAATATACTCCGCCCACGCCTGCACGCTCGGCTCAGCATCCGACATCCCCGTCCGAATCGCATTCACCATCTCATCAGCCACCCCCAGCGCCTCCTTGCTCACATCCTTCCCCCCACGAATCACCCGCACATACGTCCCAAGCAATTCCATCGCCCGGATCTTCTCATCCCCATTCCCATTGGCGATCGTCGTATAAATCTTCTGCCGCTGCGGCGCCCCGCTGATCGGCGTCGCCACCCGCTCCATCACCCGCGGAAACTCCACCCGATACCCCGCCACCCCCGGCACCAGCCCGTTCTGCGCCGGCTGTGGATTGGTCATCACTCCCGCCTGCACCTGCACCGACACCGACGGATTGCTCGCCAAAACCTGCCCGAACTGCCCCTGATCCAGCCGAATCTTCTGCGTAAATTCCTTCCGCGACTTCAGCACCCCCGCATCGGCGATCCGATCATACGCCACCCCCGGCACCTGCTGATCCACACCCCCGCGCAGCCGCGCGTCAAACCACAAATCCGGATGAATCACTCCATCCGTCCCCACCGTCAAATCATAGTCGCTCAAATTCTGAATCGTCACCTGCACCACCAGCGGCTCGCCAAACCCATGCGCAATCTGCAACGGTTCCCCGCGCACCGCATAAAACTCCTGAGGCGTATCCAATATCTTCAGCAAGTCCTTCGGAAAATGCCCCACCGCCCCCTCGATCGCCTCTGCTTGCGGGCTCTTAATCAACTGCACCGCTGGGTTCCCCTTCATGGCCTCGACCAATATCGCCCCCAGCAACCCCGACGGATTATCATTCAGCAGTTTCCGCTCTTCCGCGTTGGTCGCATCCCCCTTCGCAGCCATCTTCATCATCCCCAATTTCGCCAGCGGGTCCCGATCCGCGATTGCCGACAATTTTACCTTCGCGTCATCCGCCTTCCCCTGCACCAGTGAATTCCACCCTTCAATCCGCGCCAGCGTCACATTATCCGCCGGCAGACTCTGCCGCAAAAAATCCATCACCCCCGGCGACACCGGCTGCTCCAGAAAATACGTCTGATACCAGGCGATATCCGCCAGCACCGCCACATACGCATCGCGCACGTCCGTCGTCGTCCGCGCCTTCACCGCGCTCAAATCCCCCGCCAAATCCGGCACCATCAGCCCGCCCCCCGCATCCACAGGCCGAGTCGTCGCCCCCTTCTCCCCCGCCTTGCTCCTCACCTCCTGCAAGCGATTCGACAGTGCCACCCCCGCCTTGCTCTTGCTGGCATCAAAATCCGCCGCTACGCCCCCCGCCTTGTCCATCGTCAATTTCAAAAACCAAACCTCCACCGCCCCCGGATTCGCCGTCAAAATCTGCCCCACCAGCTTCTGCGCCGCATCCATCTGCCCCCCCACAATCAACTCCGACACATACCCCGCAATAAACCCCGGTGACGGCGGCATCCCCGCCTTTACCCCCAAGCCCCCTGCCATGTTAAACCATTCCAACGACGCCGCCGGCAAACCCACGCTCGCCAGTTGCTCCGCCAGCGCCGCCATCACCTGCGCCTGACCCGGATTCGCCCGCAACAACGCCAGCATCGCATTGGTCCGCTCCAGCGCCGTCCCCTTCGTCGCCGTCTTCTGATACTGCATCCGCAGCGCATCAATATTCAATGGATTCAGCCGCAGCGCCGTTGCCAGCATCTTCTCCGCCTGCTCGGTCTCCGACCGATCCATCAACAGCCGCGCCGCCACCACCGCCGCATGCGACCGCACCTGCTCATCGACCTGCGGCTTCCCCAGGATATCCGTCAAATACGCCAGCTTCGCATCGCTCGACTCCATCCGCAGCAGATACAGATCGATCAATTGCACCCGCGCACTCACATTCGTCGGATCCGCCTTGAGCCACGCCTTCAGCGCATCGATCGCCCCTTCTCGATCCTGCGTCTGCAATCTCGCGTCCACCAGCAGCCGCGGATATCGCGCATCCGACGGATCAAGCTTGCTCGCTGCCGCCAGCATCGCCGCCGACGCCCGCCAGCTCGGCTCCGGAATCGTCTTCCCGCGCAGCGCATCACGCCCCATCTCCGCAAACCGCGCCGCCAGCGCCGCATCCCCAGGCGTCGCCTGCGTCTGCTGCCCCGGCGCCCACAGCGCGCTCACCCCGATCGTCAATGCCACCGCCGCCGCCAGAACCGAACTCCGCTGGATCATGGACTGATTCCTTTCCTTCGCCTGCATCGCACTTTTTCTAACTTCCCCCACCTTCATTTTCGTGCCAATCCCCCTGGTTCATGCAACTTCTTTCACTTCGCCCGGCCACAGTTCCGATAACACCTTCCTCCGCTCCTTCAACTCCTGCACATCCGATAACAACTCTGCCCGCCGCAGCAAAAACTCCATCCAATCCAGTCGCCCTGTCTTCTTCGCCGCCAGCGCCAACAGCGCCTGCGCCCTGCCCGACCGACCGGCAGGCATTAATTCCAGCATCCGCGCCTTCCTTTCCACACCCTCCATCATCCGCTCCCACCCACTCACGCGCGACTCGTAATCCAGTTGCACCGCTAATAATTCCGTCGCCTCGGTCAACGACAACTTCTGCTGATACAGTCCCATAATCGCCCCATACGCCCCCTCCACATCCCCCGCCTCCAGCAGCGCATCAGCCAGCATCAGCCGGGTCCCCCGCCCCATCCCCCCCGCCTTGGCAGGCTTGAACCGCAACACCGCCAGGCACAACTCCGCGCATTCGCTCCACCGCTTCTGCGCATGCCGCAGCGCCGCCAGATGATGCAGATTCGTCAATTTCGCCACCCGCGACGGGATAAAACTCCGCACCGCCTGCTCGATCCGCTTCTCCGCCTCGTCATACTGCCCCGCCGCGATCAGCGCCGGCGACTCAGCCGACATCCGCGCCCCCACCACCGTCCGGTACGCCAAACCCACCCACGCCACGATCAGCGCCAGCAGCACCAGTTCAATCCGCACCCCGGTCAGCAATACCACCGCTCCCGCCCCTACCACCAGCGCATACCGGATCACCGTTCCCGCCGTCAGATCGCGCCGCGTCCGCCAGATTGCATCACCCGCCTGCATCATTCGCTCATCCCCCCCGGCATCACCGCCGCCACATACTTCTCCGCCACACCCGCCACCTCCGGATATCGCCGTACCAATTCCCGCGCCGGCGTCAGCACCGTCGCATCCCCCCACGCCTTCTGCGCTGCCGCTTCATCTCCAGCCATATCCTGCGCCCGCGCCACCAGCGCATGCACATCCCCGGCGCGATGCCCGAGTTGTTCTCGAATCACCACGCTTCGCTTATTAAAAATCTCAATCGCCTCCGCCGCATGCCCGGTCTTGATATCCCGATAAATCTCCACCAGCGCCAGCCCCCCCGACGCCTGCCCGCCCGAGAGCTTACGCAGTTCGCTCATCGCCCGATCCGCATCCACCAGGTGATCTTCCCGCAACATCGCCATCGCCCGCCCGACCTTCAGCGTAAACTCCCCCGCCCGATCAAACTGCACATGCTTCAGCAAATACTCCTGCACCGCCAGCGCATCGGTAAACCGCTGATACCTCCCCAGCACACTCGCCAGATAGACCAGCCCCTGCACCCGATGCGTCGGCGACCGCATCGGCCTGGACAACATCACCTCCAGCGCCAACCCTGCCTCGACCCATCGGCGTAATTGAATAAACTCATCCACTTCCCCCAGCCGCCGCTGCTCCTCCCGAAACCGCTGCAACTTCACCCAGATCGCCGTCCCCATCCCGATCACAATCAGCATCATCATCCCCGCCGACGCCACCTGCACCACAAGCTCTTCCTGCGTCGGCTTCGTCCCTCCGATCCCTCCCAGCAATCCCAACAACACAAGCCCGCCCGCCCCATACCACACCCATCCCGCGCTCCCCCCCGGCTTGCTCTTCTCCAGCAGCCTCTCCACTCCCAGAAATTCCGGCGATTCACTCTCCATACAACCAATTCCGAGCCACAAACGCTACCCGAAACCCCCTCCCTTTGAAACCATCACCCCCTACGACGCCCCACCCTCCATCAACGGCGCAAACTCCTTCTCCCAATAGTCCGACGCTCGTTTTTCCCGCTCTGCCACCCCCTGTTCCACTCTCAATGCATCCACCGCCCAGGCTGGCTTCTGACTCAGTGTTAATTCAACATGAACCATCTTCCCCAGCCGCAATACATCCAATCCCACCACATCCCCACCATGCTGAAGCTTTATCCTCTCCATCAAATCATCACTCGTATGCACCTCATGCGCCTGATCCGTCTTTATCCGCACAATCACATCCCCATCCTCCAACATGCGATATCCGCATGTCCCCGGAAGCCGCCCGGTCACCGTCGCCCCGTCCGTATGCTCCTTCCCAGGTATTTCCACTTCATTCGGCAGCAACAGCACACCAAGAAAACCCACGTTTCCCGGCATCGCCTCCTCATTCATCTCACCCGATAAATAAATTTGCCCAACAATCCCCGGCAGCATCGCCCGCTGACTCGGTCCGAGCGGCTGGCACCTCTTCACCACCTCTTTCAACCTCTCAAGCTCTCCCGCATCAATCCCCATGAGCTCCTTCCACGCCTCTCTACGCACCTCCGGATCCCCATTCGCCAGATCCCGCACCCACCCCTCCATCTTCTTCTCCCCCACCCCCCGCGTCGTCGCCGCCGGCTGCGTCGTCGCCGCCACCAGCGCCAACATTAACACCACACCTAAGCAACGACGCAATTTCACGTTTCCGCCAATTCAATCAATTGATCCACCGACTTCTGCATCCACTGCACCTTTCGCTTCACCATCCGCAAGAACGGTGCCCCTTCCACCCTCCCAAAATGCCCCGTCATTGCAATCGGAAACACCGCCTCCGCGACCAGCGCCTCGATCATCAGCCACGGCAGCGTCTTCACCTCCGCCTCGGTCAGCAGACTCACGCTATCATACCCCCGCAAAAATCGCCGAAATCGCGCCGCATCCAATTCCACCGGCCAGCTCGCTACATCATCACCGCCCCCAACGATCGAAAACTGCAAAGCTCCATTGGCCACATCCACCACCCGCGGCAAAAACCGCGCCGAATCATAATCAATCACCGCCGCGATCCGATCCCCCTTAAAAATCATGTTCCCCGGATGCCAATCCGCATGCACAATCTGCTTCGGCCACGCTGGCAGCCCCAGCCCCTCCACCATCTCCGAAGCATGCTGATAGCTATCCATCAAAAACGTCAGCACCTCCCGATCCTCCGCCGACGCCTCCTTCGCCAACAACACCTCAAACCCCCGCTTCACCCCCGGCGCCGCATGATAACTCCCCGTCCCCGGCTTCCACTCCGTCCGAAAATCATTCAGCAACTGATGATATGTCGCCAGCACCTTCCCGCCCTCATGCGTCGCCTCCAACGTATGTGCATAAGGCTGCCCGTCCACATACTCAAACAATTCATACACCCCCCCGCACACCTGCAACATCGAATTATTATGCCGCCGCGTCCCGATCAAATGCGCCAGCGGAAACCCTTTCTCCGTCAAATACAACTGCAGCGCATGCGTAAACGCCACCTTCTGCGGCTCATCCCTCCCCCGCGCTCTCCGCTTCAATAAAAACTTCCCCTTCTCCCCCGCAATCAGCATCTTCGGCGCTTTCCGGCTCCCGCGCGCAAACTCCGTCACCGACTCAATCACCCCCAGATCATAATTCGACAATACCACCGCCAGCTCTTCCGCCCCAAACTGCTCCCTCCCAAACACCCCCGATGCCGACAACGCCTGCTGCCGCCCACTTCCTCCCTCACCGCTCTGCATCGACGACGCCAAATGCTCCATCTTTCTCCATTGCTCCCACTACATTGTAGCATCCCCAATCACTCCCCCCTATGTCAATTCACTCTCCTCCGTGGCACGGGTTTTCAACCCGTGCTCTTATCATAAAAAAAGGGTGGCTCCTCCAGGAGCCACCCTCATTTTCACAGTGCGTGCGTCCTACGAGTTCCCATTCTGATACTCATAGTACGCCTTGATATTCCGGCCATAATACCCGCCGCCTTGCGACCGCACGCCGTTCAGCACGACGCCCAGATGCTCGGCCTTGAGTTGCCGCAACGTATCCCGCATCCGCTGCAGAATCCCGCGGCTGTTCGCCCGCGCCCGCACCACCGACACCACCCCATCCACGCGCGGCGCCATCGCCGTCGTCTCGCTCGACAACAAAATCGGACCCGAATCGAAAATCACATGGTCATAATCCTTCAGCGCCCGATCGATGAAATCGATCAGCAACTGGCTCTCCATCAGCTCCGTCGGATTCGCCGGCTTCGGTCCCGTCCCCATCACCGACAGGTTCGGCACCTTCGTCTGCTTCGCCGACTCTTCAAAATTATCCAGCGACGCCAGCACACTCGATAACCCGCGGTCGTTCCCGACCCCGAAAATCTTGTGCAACTCCGGCCGCTTGAAATTCGAATCCACCAGCAGAATCCGGCGTCCATTGAGCGCCAGACCCGCCGCCAGGTTCACCGCCACCGTCGTCTTCCCGTCCCCGGCGCTCGGGCTGGTGACAAGAATCGACCGCGTCGTATCCAGCGACGCCGCATGCTGCAATCTCGTCCGCACCTGCCGGAACTGCTCGGCGGTCATGCTCGTCGGCGAATCGCTGATCACCAGCGGCAACCGCCCGCCCACCGCCTGCGGATCATCATCCACATCCGGAATCATCCCCAGCAGGTTCATCTGACCCACCTTGGCAATATCCCGCGGCGAACGCACGCTCGTATCCATCATCTCTCGCAGGAACGCTATCCCCAGGCTCGCGCACAATCCCAGGAAGATCGCGATCCCCATCGTCATCTTGACGTCCGGAAAACTCATCTTCCCCGGAATGTCCGGCTGGCTCATCCACGCCACCGCTGACAAATCCTGCGCCTGATTGATCTGCTGTAAACCAGTCAGCTCCGCGTCGATCTTCTTCATCTCTTCAAGAATGTTCCGCTCCTCATCCTTCCGGTTGAGGTACACATTCATCGTCGCGTTCAATTCACCCAGATCCGACTTCACCGCCGTGACGCGCTTCTCCAGCGAGTCCTGCGCTTCCTGCGCCTGAGTCGCCTGATCCTTTAACGCATCCATGTACGTCGAACTGGCCAGCATCTTCGCTTCAGACTTCGCATCCTCCAGCCGCTGCGTCAGATACTGCTTCTGCGACTGAAGCTGCTTCAACCGCTGATTCTCCGGCCCAAGTTCCGTCCCGAACGACTGGATCGTCAACTCAACCTGATCGATCTGCTGCTTGGTGTTCAACACCGTCGGATCATGCTGCACATAATCTTCAACCTTCGAAGGCACGTCCCCCTTCTGCACTTGCGCCGCCGCCGACTCATACATCGACTTGGCCTGCGACGCCGCCGAAGCCACTTCCAACTGCCGGCGGACCAGTTCCCCCAGTTCCACCTCCTTGGCGCTCAGCCGTCCAGGCACGCCCATCCCGTCAATGTTCAACCGGATCGACTTCTCCCGCAGATCCTGTGCAATGTCCGACAGCTTCGCCTGATACTGACTCTTCATGCTGTTCAGCATCACGCTATGCCGAAGCTGCATATCACGATTCAATTCCTGCTGATTGATCAGATGCTGATTCACTACTTCGTATACGATCTTCCGCGCATCCTCCGGCTTACTAAACGAAAACGACACTGAAATCAGACGCGTATCCGGAATCGGCGACACCGACAAATTCCGCGCCAGATCGCGCTTGGCGTCTTCCACATTCCCAATCTGCCGAAACCAATCCGTATTCTTGATCTCGTCGCTCTTCTCCAACACCTGCGAAAACAGCGAATCCCCCTTCAGCAAGCTCGCCTGCGTACGTTGCTCAATCTGCAAACTCTGCATGTCCATGGTGGACGTCGCCTGATCCAGCGGATTGAACTTCGCCGCCGGTTGCACCCGGATCAATCCCATCGACGTATACCGTGGCGAATATTTCTGCAGCAGCAGGAACGCCCCATACCCCAGCGCCGCCGACAGCACCACAAACAGCGCGATCAGCCACATGTTCTGCCGGATCACGCGCCACGCATCCGCACCACTCATCGATGCCGTCGGCGTGGTCAGACCCCCAGGTCCGCCCGGAATCTGGATCTGCGGCGATCCCGTCCGCTGTAACCGCACCGATGTCGTCTGAGGCAACGTCGTCATGTTCAATCTCCTCACGGACCGCTCACCGTCTCCGGTATCCTTCGTCCGTGTTCTCTGTCTACCTTTTTACACGCCCGCTCTCACGAGCCGACTCTCCTACTTACCCTATCTTTTCATTCCATGCGAACTCATCTGCTTCTCTTCGTCCCATAACCTGCGCCTACTGCGCCCCGGCCTGGGCCTTCGATCCAACCATCTTCTTCGCCTGCGCTGTCAATTCATCAATTCGCTTCACCATCTTCGGATCAATCGGCTGATGATCCTTTTTCAACTTTTCTATCCCCGCCGACGCCTGCACCAAATGCCTCTGCGCCTCCTCCGGCGCGTTCTGCATCATGTACGCCTCGGCCAGGTGATAATGCACATCCGGGATCGACGTCCGATCCGCCGCTTCCTGTAACAAGACGATCCCTTCCGGCACCCGGTTCACCATCGTTAGCACCCGCCCCTGCGTATCCAGCACCAGCGGCTCCACACGCCCCGACTTCTGCGTCAGGTCATATGCCCTCTGGCTGTACTGCAACGCCTCCTGAGGGCGCGCCGGATCTACATAATCCGTCAAAATACTCGCAATGTTATTCAAAACCGCCGTGTCATTCGGATTGTCCTTCAACGTCAGCTTAAACGCATCCAATGCCTTCTCCACCATCGGCGTCGGCTGCACGGACAAATACAACGACCCCGCAAACCTCAATACATTCGACCGATCCGCAACCGACAACTTATCCAACCCGGTCATGATCTTCTCCACCACCCCTATCGCACTGGTGTAATCATGCTTCTGCTCATACAGCGATGCTTGCAGCAACTGCCAGCGAGGATTCCCCTCCGCCATCGGCGCAATCCTCGCCAGAGCCTCGTCCACACCCAGCTCATCCGAAATATTACCCAATATCACCCCCGCCACATCCTCGTGCTCCTTCGCATCCTTCGTATTCAGTGCCAGCGCAAATTCCTTCAGCGCATCATCCTTCTTATCCAGCCGCCGCAGCGCAATCGCCCGATCCGTAAACGTCCACCACGGCGTCGTGTCCGGCTGCGCCACCATCTTGCCCGTCTCATCCAGCAACCGTTGATAACTCCCCGCCGCCAGCAACGCATCCATATATGCCCGGATCACATCCCCATTCCCCTTCGTCACATTCACTGCCGCCCGCGCCACATCCACTGCCCGATCCGCCTGGCGCCGCGCAATCCACATGCGCGTCTCCGCCACCGCCATTTCCGGATCTGACGCCAGTGCTGGAATCGCCCGCCCTTCCGTTAATATGCGTTCTGCATCCACCCACCGCGGCGGAGTCGCCGCCGAACAAATCTGCACCATCCGCAGCCGCAATACCTTGCTGTCCGGCTGAATCCGGATCGCCGCATCCATCTCACGCAATGCCCCATCCACATCCCCCTTCGAATTCATCGCCTCGGCAAGGTAATATCGCGCCTCCGCATTCCGCGGATCACGATCACAAACCACTTTCAAATCCGCAATCGCCAAATCCAGATCCGCCTTGGGCCGGCGCAAATACACCAGCCCGCGCCCATACAACGCGCCAATATTCTGCGGGTCCGTCGACAACACCTGATTCACCCGCGCCAGCGCCTGATCAAACTGACCACTCTCAAGATAAATCGACACCAACCCGTTGATCAGATCCGGCGACTTCGGATCCTTCTCCAGCAGTGCCAGCGCCACCTTCTCGGCCGAATCATACCGCCGCGTCGCCACCAGCAATTGCAGCTTCTGCCGCATCAACCCCGCATTGTCCGCGTGCGCATCCAACGTCTTGATGGCATCATCCACATGTCCACCGCTCGCCTGAATGCTCGCCAGCTTCGTCCGCGCCGCCGAATCATCCCCGCCGTTCGCTCCCGCCAGCGTCATCGCCTGCCGCGCCGACGCCTCTGCCTCCGCCAGCTTCCCGGCATGCTGATAATAATCCGACAGCAATAACAGCGGTTCCGGCTTCCCCGCCCACGCCGGCTGCGCCGCCAGTTGCTTCAACGCCGCCACGCCCGTATTCAAATCCCCCCGTAGTGCCGCCAGATCCGCCTGATACGCATAAAACAGCCGCTCGTCCGGCCACTTCTTGATCCCGTCATTGGTCAGCGCCAGCAGCGCATCGCCATATTTCTTCGCACCTTCCGCATCATTCTTCTGCACATGCGTCGTCAGCGCCCGCCAATCCGCCTGCGCCAGATTCTGCCAATTCGACCGCGAATCCGGATTCTGCTTCCGCTCATCTTCCCACTGGGCCACCGCCTGATCCGGGTCCCCGTATTGCAGCGCGTGCCGCAGTTCCACATCCTTGAAATACACATTCGTCGGGAACGTCCGCCGCGCTTGCACGATATACCGCAGCGCATCATCCGGCTTCCCCTGCATATAATAACAATCAATCAACCCGCGCATCGCATCCGCATTGTCGCTCTGTTTATCCAGCGCCCGCTGATACGCCTGCACGGCCTGGTCCAGATGCCCATTCGCCTGCTGTGCCTGCGCCAGCGTCACCCATGTCTGCGCAAACTCCGGCATCTTCCCCGACAAATCCTGCGCCGCCGCCAACGCCTCGGGATACTTCCCCTGCGCAATCAACAGCCTGAACTTATACAACGCCCCCCCGGCCTTATCCGCATTAGCCTTCCCCAGCTTGTCCGCGTACTGCGTCGCCAGGTCCCACTTCGCATCCTTCATGTACGCCTGGAACAACGCCTCCTGCACCTGCCGGTCATCCGGCTTGATCTGCTCGGCCTTCTTCAGATGCTCCATCGCCTCCGCCCCCTTCACTTCATCCGTCGCAATCGCCGCCAATTGCAGCTCCCGCATATACGGATCGGGATTCTTCTCCACCATCTCCCGCGTATACTTCGCCATCTCCTCGCCGCTCGCCCCGGCCAACTGCTTGCGCAATCCCACCAGCATCAAATCCGCCGGATTCGCCGCAATCGCCTCGTCCACTACCCGCAGCGCCGACGCCGTGTCCTTCTGCGCACGATACGCCGTCACCAGCAGCCGCACCGCAATCTGATTCTTCGGATCATCCTTCCGCACCGCATCCAACAGCCGAACCGCATCCTGATAATTCCCCACCGCGATCGCAATCTGCGCCTTCCCCATCTTGCTCCGCAGATTCCCCTCCGGCAACCCTTCATACAACTTCCGCGCCTCCTCCGGCTGCTTCCTCAACATGTACAACGCCATCCGTAATCGCTTCACATCCGGATCATCAGGCAATGCCTTCTCCAACATCGCAATCTGCGGCTCGGCATCGTCCCCGTCATTCTCCGTAAGCAGCATCTGCGCCAACATCCGCCGCGCCGGTATAAAATCAGGATGCCGGCCCAGCATGTCCAGGAGCAGAGTCTTCGCCTCCCCCGTCTGCCGCGTATTCATATACGCCTCGGCCAGCGTAAACATAAGCTGATCGTCCACATGCCCCTGCTGCTGCATCATCGCCTGCGCACGCACCAGCGTCTGAATCCCCTCCGTATCTTGACCTTTCATCAACTGCACCCTCCCCAGCAGCCGCAGATACAATGCCGATTCACCCCCCAGGTCTTTCAACCGGACCAGATTCCCTTCCACCCGCTTGATCACGCCATCTTTCTCCGCCGTGTCCTTCGCTTCCGGATATCGCTCAATCAGCAGGTTGCTCAAATCCAATAGCGTCTGCAATTCATACTGCTTCGCCTTCGGCGTCGTCGAAGCCTTGACCGGCGCCGACAACACCTCAATCGCCCGCTGCTTCCCCGCCGCCGTCGACGACAGCACTCGCGCATACCCCAGCCGCACCGCCTGATCATCAGGCTGCGCCTCCGCCAGCCCCTTCATCACCGCCTCCGCCTGCGCATATTCTCCCGACTGCAACAACAACATCCCCACCGTCATCAAGTCATCCACGCTCGACTCATCCGTCGGCTTGGCGATCGCGCGCACTCGCGCAATCTCCGCCGCAGAACGCTCCGCATACATCTTCTTGTCCGCGTCCGTCCGCCCACCGCGCGCCAATATCGCGTAAATCGATGCCGCTCTCGAATGCATCTCGACGTTGTTGTCCTGACCTTTTAGCGCCCCCTCAAACACTCCCGCCGCCGCCTTCACCTCCCGATCCGCTCCCACAGTATCCAAACGATGCCCCGCATCCGACGCCTGCTTCAAATGCGCCTCCGCCAGCACCGTTGGTATCTCCGCATTCGCCGGATCGCCCGGCTCAATCTTCACCAGCTCCGCCATCGCATCGCTCAGCGTCTTCGGATCCGTCGCCAACCCCACCAGCCACCCCTGCACCATCGACATCGGCACCTTCGCGGCCGCACCCTTGTCCGTTGGATCAGCCGCCGCCAAACGCCCCGCATAGTCACGCAGACCCGTATAAGCCTGCGCCCGATATTCCGGACCCGCCTGCTTCGCCTGCAACTCCATGATCTCCGTCATCTTCTCCAGCGCCGGCACATACGTCCGGTTGATCTCCAGCGCCGCTTTCCATGTTTCCACTTCATTCCGCGTATAGACCGGCTCAATCTCCGCCAGCTTCCCCCACGCCTCCGCCGACTTCATCAGCAAACTCAAATCATGTTTCCCCCCGAGTCCGAACGCCCGCGCATAATCCTTCGCAGCCTTCTCGTAATTCCCCTTCTCCATGTCCGATTTCCCCGCCGCAATCGCCTGCTCCGGCTTCTCCTGATTGAAATGATGCACCAACACCGCCGCCGCCCCTCCACCGACCACCACTACCGTCACACCGACCAGAAATTTCGTGTTAACCTTAACCCGTCGCTTCATGTCAATTTCCTCAATTCACTTCGCTATTTTCACCCTACTACTCGCCAACCCTTTTAGCCGCAGCCCTCTGGGCTGCGCTCTCTCACTTCTTAACCTGCTCCTCCGCCTTGACCTTCTTCCAATCCGGCAAACACTTCTCAATATCCGGCAACGACGCCCCCAGAAAATCCGCCATCGCCTTCTTCGCCACCGACTGATCCTTCAACTGATTCATCATCTCAATCTTCGCGTAATACCCATGCCGCTCCCGCAAATCCTGTAACCGCAAGCGCACCCCCGTGATCGGGTCGCATTCATACGCCCCGTTCACCTGGAAAAAATACGCCACATTCTTGTTCTCCGCTCCGCGCGGCGTCTGATCCTCAAAATTGATGTACCGCACCGTCACGGGATCGTGCGGCTTCACATCCCACGTCAATACCTCCGGCTCGGTCGTCGGTTCATACCCATCCGCCACATAACACCGGTCCGGGATATGCGCCACCGTATCCACCATCCCCGTGTAATACGTCACCGCCATATTGATAAACGCCGCCGGATACTCCGCCCGCAGCCTCCCGATCTTCTGCTGTGCCTCCGCATCCGTATCCAGATCCGCCTCCGCCAACCCCTGCACCCATTCCGGCTTCAGCACACGCATGTCCGCATACGTCCGAAACACATATTTATCCGTCCCCAGCACATGCTCAATATCCGCCGCCATCGGCCGATCCACACCCATCTGCTTCCAGGACCCCAATTGCGCCGGTATCTCCACCAGCGGCATCGACAATTCCACCGGGAGCTTCTTGAAGTACAACTTCATAAAGCTGGTCGCCCCATTCAACCCCACCGCCGCCAATCCCAACACCACAATCACAATAATAAAGCTCAACTTCCCCGAATTCCCTTTACGCACGCGAACCGGAGCAGGATTGCTTTCAACCCCGCTTGCCTCTTCGCGGAATTCCACTTTCACATTCGCCATCTCACACCCCTCCCTTATTTCGTCCGCGCGGAATCTCAATCACCAGCGCCGACTGCTGCTGCTCTTTCACCGTCGCCTTGTTCTGCACGCCATCCCCCTCATCCGCCTCTTCGATAAAGATCTGATCCAAAAACCACCCCATCCCCAATATCAAAAAGAATCCCGGCACCAGCATCACCATCCCCGCAAACGCATGCGCAAACCCCTGCGACCAGGACGTGCTCACATACGTGTGCAACAGTCCCTGCCCCGACACCCGCATCACATTACAAAATATCGCGATCGGCACCGCCGACATCGTGATAATCACCTTCTGCCAAAACGGTCGATTCGACAAAAACGACACCGCCGCACCCACCGAGATAAACGTCATCAGCGACCGCATCCCCGCGCACGCCTCCGCCACATTCAGCGGCAGCACCACCCCCGCCTTATTCGTGATGTACATCTTCGTCCCCGACTGCACCGCATCGACCCCCGTCATGCTCATCACATGCACCCCCACATACGCCGCCAGATTCTGCAGCGGCATCGCCACCCGGCTATACACCAGCCCCGGCCACGGTAGCGCACACACCAAAAACGCGATCGGAAACCACGCCACCCGCATCACCCGCCAACCGCACATAAACAGCACCACCCCAAACAGTGTCACCACCATCCCAAAATCCCACACAAAATCATTCCGCCCGGGATAAATCCCATACGCCGCAATCATAATCCCCAGCAGCAACACCCCCAGCCCCGACCACGCCGTCCGCACCGGCTCCCTCAGCAACTCCTCCCGATTCACATACAAATAATACAACCCCACGATCGGCACGATCACCGAATGCCCCCAATTCGGATCCCCCGAGATTGGGTTCGTCTTCAGCCACAACCTCCGCAGGTTCGGCCAAAACACCAACCCCATCAACCCCGCTATCACCCCAATCTTCATCCACGCCGAGCGCGACAACCCGTACACCAAATCATCTTCCACTGGTGTTAGCGCAGGACTCATCGTTATGGATTCGCTCGCAGTCAGGGCTTTCTCCTGGTTCGCATCTCGATAGCCCGCACGCAATGCGTGCGCGGTTCTCGACAATGACTAGCTCATCAATATCTCAACCCAGAATTCCCCAGCCCTCGCATCCCGCGCGGCCCGGCGATATTCCGTCGAGCCTCTTCCTCCTACGGCCCAACTCATTCCATGTTCGTTCCCTGAACTCCCTCTACGACTAGCCCTCATGGCCGCCTTCGCTTCGGTCATCCAGACAAACACACTACTTATGTCAATCGACGCCCGATTGCTCCGGCTTTATCCCAATCACCCTCGTCCGCCACAAATGTAGCACGTGTTTTTCAATGTTTTCTAAATTTATATCACTCTCAGTCTCTACCACGTCTTACATTATCTGCCACTCAACCCCTCATTATTGGCCTTCGACGCATAATTCCGGTCATACAAAAACCCAAATCCATATGTAATCCGGAACGCACCTCGGAACGCCGCCAGGAACGGCGCCCAGGCATTGGTCCCAACATTCACAATATCATTAGGCTTCAAATAAATGTCCGGCTGAGTTCCTGCGAAAATCGAATCCAAATCCACCCCAACCACCACTTCACGATCAGGCCCCAAACGCCGGACAATCTCCGTTCGCCGTGGGATCGCAATCTGATCAAACATATGCGCCGACACCACCGCCTGCTTAAGCGTTATTTCCCGACCACTCAAACTATACACCCCGGTCGCCGTCACATGCCCAGCCATATAATACTCCCCAATCACCGGCCCAGGCACCACCAGCGTATCTCCCGGTTGCACCACGATGTTGTACTTCATATCCCCCTGCCATAACGCCTTCAAATTCACTCGAATAATCCGCTGGTTCTCTTTCACCAGCCGATCAAACTCAAACTTGTCATCGCTCGTCTCAGGCTTCAACTCCCCACCCGGCTCTGTCGCCGCCATCCCACCCATCTCCTTGCCCGTCATCGGCATCGGCTGCATTGGCTTCTGCGCCATCGGTGCCGCCATCTTCGCATCTCCACTCGCCGCCGGCGCGCCCGCATCCACCGTCTTCTTTGCCACCGGCTGCGTCTGACCCTCCCCTACCACCACCGGCTTCCCATCAATAATCACAATCCGACCTTCCGCCGGAGCACTCGTCGGTGGTGCAGGTGGCGGCGCCGCAGGCTTCGCCGTTTGTGCTGGCGCAGGTGCCGCAGGCTCCAAACTCGCCCCAGGATTCGCCGCCGGCTCTAACGCCTGTCCCGGCGCAGTCATCGTCGAATTATCCCCCATCGCCGCCGGCATCGTCGCCGGCTTCTTTGGTGCTGTATTCCGTATCACATAAATCGTGTCCGAATTCGGCGTAACCCCCCCCATCGCCACCAGCGCATCCAATATCCTGAAATCCCCCTTATACATCGGATACTGTCCCGCGCGCGTTGCCCCATCCCCCGTAATGCTGAACGTCCTCCCCCGCGCTTCCGTCACCGTCACCGATACCTGCGCATTCTGAATCAACCCTGCCGTCTTGTACGCCTGCTGAATCTCCTTCTCCAAATCTGACTCCGACCGCCCCGCCGCCGGAATCTGCCCGAGCATCGGCAAACTCACCCGACCCGTCTCCGTCACCCGCCGCGACGAAACCTGATCCGCACCAGGCCCCACCAGATCGCTCACCGTGATCGTCAGCAGATCGTCCGGACTAATCAAATAATCCTCCGGATGCGCCACCAGATCCTCAGGACGTACCTCTGTCGCCGACTGGAATGCGCTATTCGATTCCTCCATCCCCACATCCAAATGCGACAAGATCGGCACCACCAATGGCCTCTTGTCGTCCCACCGCCCCACCGACGTCGGATCTAAAAATCCGTTCGGCTCGTCTTTCCCCGTACAACCCACGACCCCCCCCATCGCCGCCAGAACAGCCGCCATCAACACCGTCCGGATCTTCCCACTTTCAACTCGACGCAAGACGAGCTCCTTTCCTGACACTGCTTCTCAGCCGCTGTTCTTTGAACACTTACCTCATTCAGCACCGCACAAAAAGTTGCGCAGCACCACGTCGTTCACATCGACGCCGGAAGCATTGATACTTTCGTTAAAAAAACGAGAAACTCAACGCCGCTCCTACTTTACGTTCGGATTGTACCCGTTCTTCGCTCACTCACCAGTACTGATATTCAACACCTTAGTCCGCCCATCTTACCAACCTCTCCGCACTTTTCCTCCTTCTCCGCAACTCCCTAAGTTTAATCTTTGTCCCCACTAAGCTATACTGTCGGCTCGCCGTTCCGACCGATTTACCCTCAAACCCTGCCTACTCCCACAACGCCGATAACCAAACCCCGTGTCCGACCGCCAAAAAACAATCTCTCGCGAAGTCTCCGTCGACGGCCCAGGCCTCTTCTCCGGTGAACGCGCCGTCCTCACCTTCTCTCCCGCCGACATCGACACCGGCATCCGCTTCATCCGCGAACAAGACGGCAAATCCACCACCATCCCCGCCCTTGTCCAAAACGTTCTTAAACGCCCCCGCCGTACCTGCTTACGCAATGGCACCCTCTTCGTCGAAACCGTCGAACACTGCATGGCCGCCCTCTCCGGTCTCGGCATCCACAACGCCGTCGTCCGCGTCTCCGGAGGTCACGCCGGTGAAATCCCCGGTGGCGACGGCTCCTCCAAATCATTCGTCGAAGCCCTTACCAACGCAGGAGTTACAGAACAAGACGCCTCCGTCATCCCCCTCATTATAAAAAAGCCCATCCAAGTCTCCCAGGGAGACGCCACCCTCGCCGCCCTCCCCGGCCCCACCGACCGGCTCGAAATCATCTACGACTTCGAAGCCCCCGCCCCCGTCGGCCGACAAATCTACTCCTTCCACCTCGGCAACGACGACTTCATCACCCAGCTCGCCCCCGCCCGTACCTTCATCTTCGAACACGAAGCCCGCGAACTCCGCTCCCGCGGCCTCGGCAAACACCTCTCCCCCAAAGAATTATTAGTTATCAGCCCCACTGGCCCCATCGAAAACGACTTCCGCTTCGCCGACGAATGCGCCCGCCACAAAGTATTGGACCTCATCGGCGACCTCTATCTCGTCGGCCGACCCATCCGCGGCCGCATCGTCGCCCACAAGTCCGGCCACTCCCTCAACCACCTCCTCGCCAAAAAACTCCTCGACGCCGAACAAGACACCAACCGCGCCTCCCTCCTCCACCGCGAAGCCGCCCTCGACATCCGCAAAATCCAGCGCATCCTCCCCCACCGCTACCCCATGCTCATGGTTGACCGCGTCCTGGAAATCGACCCCGACACCAAAGCCATCGGCATCAAAAACGTCACCTTCAACGATATCTTCTTCCAAGGCCACTACCCCGGCACCCCCATCATGCCCGGTGTCCTCATCGTCGAAGCCATGGCACAACTCGGCGGACTCCTCCTCTCCACCAAACTCGAACACACCGGCAAGCTTGCGGTCCTCCTTTCCATGGATAAGGTTAAGATGCGCCATCCTGTCGTCCCCGGCGACCAGCTTCTCCTCGAAGCCGTCACCGTTCGCGTCAAGAGCCGCACCGGCCACGTCCGCTGCAAAGCTTTCGTTGGCGAGAAAATGGCCGCCGAAGCCGATATTAAATTCATGTTAGTCGACGCCGAACCTTAATGAATCTCTTACTCGCAACTAACAACTAGCAGTTCCTAACAATGCCCACCATCTCACCCCAAGCCGCCATCGACCCCAGTGCCTCGATCGCCGACGACGTCGAGATCGGGCCCTTCTGCGTCGTCGGCCCCCAGGTCACCCTCGGCCCCGGCTGCAAACTCCTCAACAACGTCACCCTCATCGGCCATACCACCGTCGGCAGCAACAACACCTTCTACCCCAACTGCGTCGTCGGTGCCCCCCCTCAAGACAAAAAATACCGCGGCGGACTCACACGCCTCGAAATCGGCGACAACAACGACATCCGCGAAGCCGTCACCATCCACACCGGCACCGAAAAAGGCGGCTGGGTCACCCGCGTCGGCTCACACAACCTCCTCATGGTCAACTGCCACGTCGGACACGACGCCCAGATCGGCAACGGCTGCGTCATCGCCAACAACGTCATGATCGCCGGACATATCCACATCGGAAACGGTGCCTGGATCTCCGGCGGCGTCGGCATCCACCACTACGTCACCATCGGCGACCACGCCTACCTCGGCGGCTACTCCCGCATCCACCACGACGTCCCCCCTTTCATGAAAGTCGACGGCTCCGACAAAATCCGCGGCATCAACGCCGAAGGCCTCAAACGCGCCGGTTACGCCGCCGACGACATCGAAGCCCTCGAAACCGCCTGCCGTAAACTCTTCGCCAAAAAAGAAAAACCCCTCGCCCTTGTCCTCGCCGACTACAACACCAACAACGGCCTCAACCCCCACGTCAAACGCGTCATCGACTTCCTCCACCGCCGCAACCAAGGCAAACACGGCCGCTACCTCGAATCCCTCCGCGCCAAATAATCTCCCTCTTTTTCGTCATTAAGTATTTCGCCATTTTTTCATCATTCGGTAATTCGTCATTCGTCATTCCCCCCCCATGCCCTCCACCACGCGCCGCGACATTGCCAGCGCCTACCTCGCCTCCTTCACCAAACTCGCCTCCTGGCTCACCGTCTCCGCCCTCGTCTACCGCCACCTCGGCCCAGCCCCCTTCGCCCTCCTCGCCCTCATCCGCTCCACCATCGGCCTCCTCACCTACACCTCCCTTGGTCTCGCCCCTTCCCTCATTCACCATCTCGCTCAAATTAAGGGGGACACTGCTACTTATTGCCCTTCTCTCACGTCAAGGCAACGCGCCGGCATTGCCCCGGATTTTTCCCTCAATAAGGGGGACACTGCTGCTTATCCCTCTCCTAACTCCCTCCCCCTCGCCTACTCCACCGCCACCCTCACCTCCCTCTTCCTCTCCCTCGTCGGCACCCTACTCCTCATCCTCCTCTCCTCCCACACCTCCCTCTGGCTCCGCATCCCCCCCGACTACACCTCCGCCGCCCCCACCCTCATCCTCACCCTAGGCCTAGGCCTCCTCGCCCGCCTCCTCTCCGACCCCCCCAGCGCCCACCTCCAAACCCACCACCACATCACCACCGACAACCTCCTCCTCTCCTCCTCTGACCTACTCTGGATTCTCCTCTTCTCCCTACACCCCACCCTCCCAAACGCCGGCGCCTCATTCCTCTACGCCAACCTCTTCCTCCTCCTCTCCCGCTACACCCTCGCCCACCGCCTCTCTAATAGCCGCAACGCCACGCGTCGTTGCGCGTCCCCAAAATACTTCTCTCTCCCTCTCGCCCGGTCCCTCCTTGCTTATGGTTTTTTCATCACCCTCGCCCAACTCGCCGACTACCTCTACGCCCCCACCGACTACCTCCTGATCAACCACCTCTTCCCCCACCCCACCGCCCCCCTGGCCGCCTA
>DASRRR010000110.1:0-42925 GCA_035656825.1 Tepidisphaeraceae bacterium
CGGATCAGCTTTATCGACACGCTGCGTTGGCTGCTGAGCGCTAGTCCGGGGGAGGAACTGGGGGATCTGGTGATCAATCCCCGGCGACCGGGACGTCATGAGCCGCGGAAGATCAAGGACTTGAAGGATACGTATCGCAAGATGACCAGCCCGAGGAGTGAACTACGAAAAGCCCTGAAATATCAGGGGAAAGCTGCTTAAGGCAATGGCATTCGGGACACTGCTGCTTTTCCTATTTACGCTCGTTCACCTTTATATCTTGAAATCAAAACGCAATCTCATTGATTTCATCCCGCACCCATGACCAAAATTCCTCCAATGAAACAACACCTCTTTAACCTCACCACCACCCTCTCCCTCCTGCTCCTCCTCTCCATCTCCCTCCTCTGGCTCGCCCCCTCCGGCTCCTCCCACCGCCTCGCCTACCGCCACCTCACCGGCCGCCAGTGGCTCCTCACTCTCCTCACCGCCATCCTCCCCCTCACCTGGCTTACTCGACGCCATCGCTCCCATTCCTTTCCATTATCCCCCACAACTTCACAACCTTCACCCCCTCCTCCTTCATTAGTCATTACTCATTCGTCATTCCTTCGTCATTCGGATTTAGTCATTCGTCATTTCTTCCTATAATTCTTCCCCATGAACCGCCGAAACTTCCTCCGCTCCACCGCCACCCTCGCAGCCGCTGCCTCCAACACCCCCCTCCTCGAAGCCGGCTACTCCTCCACCACCTCCTACCACGCCTTCGCCACCGACGACAATCCCCCCGGCCGCCAATTCTCCTACGCCCAAGGCGCGCAAACCTCCATCTCCCGCTGGAACCAGCACGCCCAGGCCCAGCCCAAGCTCCCCCACTTCCCCGAAGTCCCCGTCGGCTGGGACAACTCCCCCCGCTACGGCAACCGCGCCCACATCTGCGTCAATCGCACCGCCGACCAGTTCGAACGCCTGCTAGTCGCCGCCAAACATTTCATCGCCAACCAAAAATCCACTCCCCCCGCCATCTACATGGGTGCCTGGAACGAATGGACCGAAGACCACTACCTCCTCCCCGACGAACTCTACGGCTACTCCTACCTCGAAGCCATCCGCCGCCAATTCGCCTAACCCAACACATACCCAAACAAATACCATATTTTTATCTTGACTACCCCCCCTCATTCCGATACACTTCCCCATTCCAGTAATGGAGACCTCAACCAGGTCATTCTTTGAAAATTAAATCATCCATTCCATGAGTCGCTTCGACTCCCTTTTGGGGTTCTTCGCCGTACACAAAGGGGTTGTTTAGACGTCGTTCAGGTGTCAAAAAGGGGTCGTTCGGGGGGCGCTTTGGGGGCGCTTTTTTCCACCTCCATTCCCACTATCCAATTCATAAATACCTGCTGAATTTGGATTTATGGATTTTTCGCCCGATATAAACAACCCCCCCATTCGTAATAGTTCCCTCCACAGCACTCCGATACACTTCCTACTGTACTTTCATTAGGAGTCTTCTATGTATCTCGCCAACGTGCTCATCACCTCCAACCTCCTCGCTGACATCCCCTGGGCCTGGAGCCTCGCCATTGTCCTCGCGATCATCGTCTTCCTCATCTGGTGCGGCAAAACCGTCGTCGGTGCCCAGTACATCCCCAACGACCGCGTCGGCGTCGTCGAAAAACTCTGGTCCGGCAAAGGCTCCGTCCCCGAAGGTCATATCCTCGCCCTCAACGGCGAAGCCGGCTACCAATCCGAACTCCTCCGCGGCGGTCTCCACTTCTGGCTCTGGCGCTGGCAGTACCGCGTTCACAAAATGCCTCTCGTCACGATCTCCCAAGGCAAAATTGGTTACATCTACGCCCGCGACGGCACCGCTCTCTCCCCCAGCCAGACCCTCAGCCAGGTCATCGACTGCAACTACTTCCAGGACGCCCGCAAATTCCTCACCGCCGGCGGTCAACGCGGCCGCCAACGCGCCATCCTTCGCGAAGGGGCCTACGCCATCAACCTCGCCCTCTTCGTCGTCATCGCCGAAGACGGCGTCTACCACATGGAACTCCAGGGCAAACAGGAAATCGAACGCGTCGTCTCCTGGCAAAAAGAACTCCGCGCCCAGGCCGGCTTCAACCCCGTCCTCATCGGCGAACCCCTCACCACCCCCGACCTCATCGACCCCACCAAATCCATCGTCGTCGACTCCATCGGCATCGTCACCGTCCACGATGGCCCGTCTCTCGCCCCCGGCGAAATCATCGCACCCTCCGTCGGCAATAACGCCTCCGAAGAAAACTACCACAACAACTTCCAGGACACCGAAGCCTTCCTCCGTGCCGGCGGGCGCCGCGGCCGGCAGTACGTCCCCCTCACCGACGGCACCTACTTCATCAACCGCTGGTTCGCCACCATCGAAATCATCCCCAAGATGATCGTCCCCATCGGCTACGTCGGCGTCGTCGTCTCCTACTACGGCCCCCCCGGCGTCGACGTCTCCGGCGATGCCTTCCGTCATGGCGAGCGCGTCGCCCGCGGCGAACGCGGCGTCTGGGAAAAACCCCTCGGCCCCAGCAAATACCCCTTCAATACCTACGCAGGTCACGTCGTCATCGTCCCCACCACCAACTTCGTCCTCCACTGGATTACCGGCCGAACCGAAGCCCACCGCTATGACGATTCCCTCCAATCCATCGACCTCGTCACCAAGGACGCCTATGAGCCCCTCCTCCCTCTTTCCGTCGTCGTCCACATCGACTACATGAAAGCCCCCAGCGTCATCCAGCGCTTCGGCGACGTCAAAAAACTCATCACCCAGACCCTTGACCCCATGCTCTCGGCCTACTTCCGCGACGTCGCTCACAAATGCACCATGCTCGAACTCCTCCATGACCGCGACGAGATCCAGACCCAGGCCAAAGTCGCCCTCAAGGAACGCTTTAAGGAATTCGACATCGAATGCGTCGACGTCCTCATCGGCAAGCCCGACACCGCCGAAGCCGGCGGCAAAATCGAAACCCTCCTCGAACAGCTCCGCCTGCGCCAGCTCTCCGTCGAACAGATCGAGACCTACGAACACCAGCGCAAGGCCGCCGACGAGCAGCGCAAACTCAATGACGCCCAGGCCCTAGCCTCCAAGCAAAAGGAGCTCACCGACTCCCAGGTGCAAATCCGCATCGCCGAAAACGCCGGCGACGCCGACCTCTCCCGCGCCCGCAAGGTGGCGCAGCAGCAGATCGTCATGGCCGAAGCGCAGCTCGAACAATCGCGCCGTCAGGCCGAGCAGATGGTCGTCACCGCCAAGGCCGAATCCGAACAGCGCACCCTCGCCGGCCGCGGTGAATCCCAGCGCCAAATGCAGATCGGCCTCTCCGAAGCCGCCGTTCTCACCCGCAAAATCGCCTCCTTCGGCGACCCCCGCCTCTACGCCCTCTCCCTCGCCGCCGAATACCTCTCCAAATCCACCCAACCCCTCGTCCCCGAACACGTCTTCATGACCGGCGGCTCAACCGATGGCGCCAGCGCGTCCCAAGGCATGCTCGGCACCCTCCTCACCATGCTCGTCGCTGAAAAGTCCGGCTTCAACCCCAGCTCCACACCCGAATCCGCCGAAGTCCGCGACCTCATCGACCGCATCACCCGCCAAGCTGTGACCTCCATGGGCCAACCCGTCCCCGAAACCCCCGACGGAAAGGAAGTCTCAACCTAACGGCGGCGGCGGCTGATCCCCCGTCCGCAGCCGGGCATGGGACGAGACATGATCATAAACGCTCGCCAAAAATCCAAGGAACGGAAACTTCGCTTTGGGAAAAGGACTAGGCCCCAGCCGCTCCAGCGCACTCGGCACATCCGCCGGCGCCGACTGCAACGCATCGATGCCCGCTCCCGCGGAGTAGAAGCTACGAGTATCAGAAATGGGAGTCGTCAATTCAGTCATGGTTAATATTCTCCAACTGCCTCGGAGGACAACGACAGATAATCCTTCAATTCCGACGTCGACAGATTCGTCAGCCACTCATCGCCGGCCCGGACAATCTGATCCGCCAGCGCAATCTTGTCAGTGAGGAGCTTATCGATGCGTTCTTCCATCGTGCCGACGCAGATGAACTTGTGGACCTGCACCTTGCGCGTCTGCCCGATGCGATACGCCCGATCTGTCGCCTGTGCTTCGACGGCGGGATTCCACCAGCGGTCGAAGTGGAAAACATGATTGGCGGCAGTCAGGTTCAACCCCAGCCCGCCGGCACGGAGCGAGAGGATAAAGAGTTTGACCCCATTGGCACCCTCTTGAAACTGGGTGATCATCTCATCGCGCCGCTTGGCCGGCGTGCCGCCATGCAGGAAGAGCGTCGGCGCTTTCAGCCGCTCGGCAATCACGCGCTCCAGCAGATGCCCCATCTCCCGATATTGAGTGAAGATCAGCGCAGCATCTCCCGCCTCGATCACTTCTTCCAACATCTCAATAAGCCGTTCGCATTTCCCCGAACGACCTGACAAAATTTCGGTCAACGGATCGCGCGGCTCCGGGGCGATCTTGCTCAGCAGCGCCGGATGATCGCAGACCTGTTTGAGCCGAGTGAGCGCCGCCAAAATCAGTCCGCGCCGCCGAATCCCCGTCGCCGCGTCGATCTGCGAAAGCATTTCGCTGGTGATCTTCTGATAGACCGACGCCTGTTCGGGAGTGAGATTACAGTAAACTTTCATCTCCATCTTCTCAGGCAGATCGCCGGCGATGGTCGGGTCGGCCTTGGTGCGGCGGAGGATGAAGGGTTGAATCATCTTCCGCAACTGCTGAGCGCGCGACTGATCCTGCAACTTCTCGATCGGCACACTGAAGCGTTCGCGGAAGTCGGCGGCGGTTCCGAGCAGGCCGGGGTTGAGCAGTTCCATGATCGACCAGAGCTCGGAGAGGTGGTTTTCGATAGGGGTTCCGGTCAGTGCGACGCGATGGGGGGCGGCCAGGGAACGGATGGCGATGGAGCTGGCGGCGGCGGGGTTTTTGATTTTCTGGGCTTCGTCCAGAGCCAATCGTCGCCAGGGGACGCGCTGGATGTCGTCGAGGTCGCGATGGGCGAGGGCGTAGGAGGTAATAACGATATCGTGTTTGCCGGCGGCGGTGACGAAAGTGTCGCCGGCCAGGCGTTCGGGACCATGATGGATCAGGACTTTGAGGGAAGGGGCGAAGCGTTCGAGTTCGCGGGTCCAGTTGCCGACGACGCTGGTCGGCGCAAAGAGGAGGGTGGGTCCGAGCGAGGCGGTGTTTTCGGCTTTGATGTCGCGGCGTTCGTGGAGAAGGAGGGCGATTAATTGAACGGTTTTACCGAGGCCCATGTCGTCGGCGAGGCAGGCACCGATGCCTAGGCGATGGAGGAAGGAGAGCCATTCGAGACCGCGATGTTGGTAGGGGCGGAGTGTGCCGAGGAAATTGGGGGGTGGGGGCACTTCCTGTAATTTTGCGTTGGGGGCGTGTTCGAGGAGATCTTGGACCCAGCTTGTGCCGGTCAGGGCCAGAACGGGGAGGCCGGCTTCTGGGGTTTTTTGCGCGTAGGCCGTGCGGAAGGCTTCGGCGAGGGTCATCTTGCCCTTGGGCTTTTTGGAGAGGAATTCGACGGCGCGTTTGGCGGCTTCGAGGTCGATGGTCAGCCATTGGCCTTTGTAGCGGGCGAGGGGGGAGTTTTGTTTGACGAGGTATTTGAAGTCTTCCATGGAGAGGCGGAGGTCGCCGACGGCGATTTGCCAGTCGAAGTCGAGGAGGGAATCGAGGCCGAATTTACCGGTGGAGACGTCGGGGAATTGGCCGGCGCGGGCTTGCTGGTCGGGGCCGACCATGGCGCTTTCGTCGAGGACGTCGTCGTCGCGTTCGGCTTCGTTGGGGGCGAGGGCGAGGACTAAGCCGAGTTCGCGATCGCGGCGGGTGGCCCAATCGGGGAGGGTTACGCCGAAGGCGTTTTCGCGGAGGACGGTGGCGTATTGGCGGATGAAGAGGTGGGCTTCGATGGTGGAGATTTCGAGTTGGGCGGGTTCGGGTGTGGTCAGGACGCGCTGGAGGGCGGGGAAGATTTCGGAGGCGCGCTGCAGTTCGGAGAGGAGGTGGGCGCGGCGGTTGGCGAGATTGCGGCCGAGGACGCCGGGGAGATCGTGGCGCTGTTTCCACAATTCGGCGGCGTCGGTGGTTTCGCCGTCGGGTTCGAGGGATTGGAGTTGGACGCGAATCTGCCAGAGGGGCTGGTTGGCGGGGGCGGGGGCAATTTCGGCGCTGGGGTCGGTGATCGTTTCGCCATTTGCCGCCGCGTCGGCGGATTCGCTGGCGAGGGCGGCTTCGATGAGGGTTGCGTCTTCGGGGGAATCGTCTTCGGGTTCTTCGAGCACAAAGCAGATGCGCAGGGGCGCGGCGGCGGTGCTTTCGTCGAGTTTGCCGATCCAGGAGCGGACTTGATCGACGAGGAAGTTGTTTTCGAGGACGTCGCTGCCGCGGACTTGCGGGTCGGAGCCGAGGAGTGCGGAGAGCCAGCGGAGTTCGCCGGGGGCTTCGGGTTCGGCGGCTTTTTCGTGGGCACGGCTGAAGAATTCGTCGGTGGAGACGTCACGGCGGATGATGGCGTCGGCGGTGGTGGCGAGGAAGGATTCGACGATGTGGGCGGGATCGATGTCTTCGCCGGCGATTCCGTGGAAGGCGCGGGCGGCGGGGGGCATCGCCAGGCCGAACTGTTCGAGGCGGTGCAGTTCTTCTTCGCCGAGCATGAGCAGGCGCCAGTTGGCGCGGGCACCTTCTTCGGTGGCGGCGAGGTCGGGGAAGAATTGTTGTTTGGCCAGGCGCTCGGTGACGAAGGTCGCCAGCCGGGAGAAGTAGCGGTAGGAATCGCCGCAGCAATCGGCGGTGGGCTGGGTGGGGGAGACCAGCAGGTCGACGGCTTCGGTTGGGGATAGGCGGAGGGTTGGAATTGTGAAAGGCGACACTTGGGTGAATGGGCCGGAGCGGATTGGTTCGCCGGCGTCGTTGGTGGGGAGGTCGAGGACCAGGGACGATTCTCCAGCGGCTGAGGCGAGCAGCGATTCGGCGGCGAGTTCGCCGATCATGGCGCGCAGGCGTTCGACGGTTAGTGCGCGCGGGTGCGGGCGGGCGCCAGTGCCGGGCGTGTTGGGGCTGGGATCTCCGTCGTCGGACCAGAGGTGCAGATGAGATTGAAACCAGGCGGCATGGAGTGGCATCGTTGTGTTTGGTGATCGCGGGCGGTCAGGGGATTTTTCGCACTTCCGCCCCACGTTGGGCCGAGAGCCGAATGGGGAAGCATAGGGCCGAAAAGCGAAATGGGTAGGGGTGGCAAACCCCCTCGTAAATTCCGGCAATTGCGGGTAAACTCATCGTGCCGGGCGCTGTATAATCAATTAGCAGCAAACCGGCAAAGGCCGAGTATGCGGGTGTAATTCAGTGGTAGAATGCCAGCCTTCCAAGCTGGACGTCGAGGGTTCGAATCCCTTCGCCCGCTTTTCCCCTCTTTGATTATTGATCGCGTTTCATTTGCTGCTGGGCTCGGCGTTTGGCGGCGATGAGGGAGCCGGTGGTGGTTGTGCCGGGGGGGGTGTTAGAGGGGGTGGGTTTGGAGGGGGTGGTTGTGTTGCCGTCGGCGCCGCCGACGAGTTTGGTGATGTCGCCTTCTACGCCGGTGGGGGCTTCGAAGCGGGCGGTGGGGACGGGGCGCGGGGTGGGGTTGGGTTTGGGGGTGAAGCGTTCTTCGGTGACTTTTTCGCGGATGCCGCGGAGGGCGGAGAGGGTTGCGCCGGAGCCTTGCGGGGCGGTGAGGACGGTGAAGCTGCGGACGTAGTCGGCGGCTTTGCGGGTCAGGCGGAGGACGGTCTGCCAGTCCCAGGCGACGCGGCGGTTGGCGATATCGAGAAGGAGCAACGCCAAGAGGAAGGGGATGAGCAGGTCCCAGATGGGGGTGGAGGCGACGGAGGGGTAGAGGTTTTCGCGGCGGAACCAGTTGGTGTCGTTGGTCAGGTCGAAGGCGGGGAGAACTCGGCCGCCGGTGCGGTCGGCGACTTGTTGGAGGAGGACGTCGTTGGAATGGAGGTCGCGCATTTCGGGAGAGCCGTTGACGGCGGTGCCGGCGATGACAAAGCCGGGGGAGGTGTGACCCGGGCCCTGGTAGTGGAGGGCGACGACGTAGGCGCCAGGGAGGGGGGTTTTGAAATCGGTGGAGTAGGTGCCGACGCCGGTTTGGACGGGGTGGATGTCTTGCGAGGAGCCGTCGGGGCCGATGACGGTGCCGGTGATGTTGAGGAAGGATTGGAAGCCGGCGTCTTTGTTGAGGGCTTCGATGGAAATGTGGCCTTTCTGGCCGTCGTTGGTGATGGTGGGTTGTAGGTCGGTGCTGAGGGGGGAGCGAGCGGTGCCGCGGACGACCTGGGACCAGAATTTGGAGAACATGGGGGAGCCGACCCATCCGGAGGCCCAGAGGTTGTGGGCGTCAGAGGTGAAGACGGCGACGTGACCTTGGCCGGTCTGCCAGTGGGCGAGGAGGGGGTCATTGCTCTTGCCGGCGAGGAGGGGGACCTCGATGAAGGGGCTTTGCTTTTTGGAGGTGAGGATCAGGCCGTAGATAGAGGGGAAGCCGGGGATGCCTTTGACGAGGTCGCTCATGGAGGGAGGGGTTTTGACCTGGATGCCGTCTTTTTCTTCGTGGATGAGTGATCGGCGGACGACGGTGGCTTCCTTGACGAAGATCTGGGGGAGCTGGCTGATGTTGGAGTAGATCGGGCCGTAGGTGCGACCTTTGGTGGCCTCGGAGATGTGGGTCATGATGGAATTGGGATCGACGCCGCCGTGGGGGAAGTCGATGACGGTGGAGACGGTGATTTTGGCTTTACGATAGGCTTCCAGGGTAGCTTCGGTGGGCGCCTGCGGGTCGTCGTCGGAGATGATGATGACGTGTTTTTGGCGGGCGTCGTTGGCGAGAATGCCGGGCTGGCCGTTGGCGCCGTTGAGGGCGGCGAGCATCATGTCGTCGAAGCTGGGGAAGTCGCCGGGGTTCATGGATTTGATGGCGGCGTTGACGTGGGTGCCGTCGCCTTTGGGCTGGATGGGGTAGTCCCAGACGACCTTGCCCGGCCAGGAGATAACGCCGACGTCATCGCCGGCGGAGAGGGTTTCGACCGCTTTGAGGGCGCACTGCTGGGCCCAGTAGTTGCCTTCGGGTTGTTCGATGGCGTCGATGATGAGGACGAGGGCGGCTTTGGGGATTTGGCGCTGGGCGGGGACGTCCATGGAGACGGGGAGGATTTCTTCGAGTTTGGAACCTTGCCAGCCGCCGGCTCCGTAGGCGGAGTCGCCGCCGATCATGACCAGGCCGCCGCCGAGTTGGCTGACGTAGGAGGTGAGGACGCGTTCTTGAGAATCGTTTAACCCACCTGCTCCTCTCGGGACGTTGTCGAGGATGACGGCGTCGAAGGCTTCGAGAGAGGCGAGGTTGTTGGGGAACTGGGAGGCGGAGATGCGGTCGTCGGGGCGGACTTCGATGCCTTCTTTGGCGAGGGCGCCGATGACGTATTGGCTGCCGTTGTCGCGGGATTGGTCGACGTAGAGGAGGCGGCCTTTGCCGCGGATGAAGGTGAAGCCGTCGGCGGAGTTGTTTTCGAGGATAGAGTCGGCGGCGGGTTGGCTGGGGGAGTGGTCGGGTTCGAAGGTGGCGTGGAAGCGGTAGACGCCGGCGACGTCGGTGCCGGGGACCTGGACGGAGACGCGATTGAGGCCGGGCTGGAGGGTGACGCGGCGGCTGGGGGTAGTGCCGCCGGTGCCGGGGTTGAGATCGATGGGGTGGCCTTCTTGCGTGATCGAGAGCTTGCCAGTGACGGTGACGGGGTTGGTGGAGCGGAGGATGACGTCGACGGAGTAGGGTTCGTTTTCGCGTTTGAAGGTCGGGACGACGAAGCGGTCGATCATGACTTCGTTGGTGACGTTGTAGCGGAGGGGGACGACATCGATGGGGATGTGGTTGGCGGCGGCCATGTTGAGGACGGGGTCGAGGTCGCCGGTGGTGGCGTTGCCGTCCCAGAAGAGGACCAGGCGGTGCATGGCGTCCTGGGCACCGGCGGCCATGGCGAGTTGCAACGCGGCGGCGGCGTCGGTCCCTTCCTGGCGTTCGCGGATAGCGCCGGCACCGAGTTCGAGGGAGGTGCTGGCCATGGCGTCGACGTCGGCGGCGCGGGCGAAGCTGATGACGCCGATGCGGTCGGCGGGGGGTTTCTGGCGTTTGACGACCTGGCGGATCTGGTCTTCGATGGAGGATTGCAGCGAGCCGCCGGGGTAGTCTTTGACGTTGGTGGTGGATTGGGAGACATCGCGGACGACGAAGACTTCGAGGTCTTTGTTGACGCGCTGCCAGCGGACGCCGCCGAGGATGAGGATGATGAAGAGGAGGACGAGCAGGCGCAGGCCGATGGCGAGCCATTGGCGGAGGGTGCCGAGGCTGGAGAGGGAGCGCAGGCCGAGGAGGATAATGGGGATGGCGATGACGACGAAGGCGGCGATCAGCTTGGGCGCGCCGTAATAGTCGAAATTGAGAGGGGAGGTGAAGGCGAGAAAAGATAGCGGGTTGGGTAGGAGCATGGCTAGGGTGCAAACCATTGTAGTAACCCGGGGTCGTGCGTGCCGGTAAAGATTCTACTACGCTTTGTGCGGCTTGCACGCGAATTGTCGGTACAATCGCCGGAAGGTTTCGCATGGCACAAAGACGATTGATTCAATCGACATTGAAAGTGTGCGTGTTGGCGGCGGCGATTTTTGGCGTCTGGCGGTTGAGCCATGCGCCGCCGGCACCGATGCAGACCGAAGAGGACGATCCGGAGGAGAAGACCGAAGAGGCTCAGGTGGCGATCCGGATCAGTCATGTGACCCGGGCTACAGTGCATGAGTATGTGACGGGATATGGGGCGGTTGAAGCGGCTCCGGCGGGGGGTGGGGCGCGGATTTCGCCGGCAGTCGGGGGAGTGGTGGAAGCGGTTCGATGCAAGGAGGGGCAGTATGTGGAGAAGGGGGAGGTGTTGTTTACGCTGGATGGGCGGGCAGTAGAGGCGGATATCGAGCGGGCGCAGAAGGTGTTGGCGTCCAATCAGGGGGATTTCGATCGGGTGACGAAGGGAGCGACGACTGCGCCGGCGTGGCGGGTTTCGACGGCGGAGCAGTTGCGCGATATGGCGAAGGCGGATTTGGATCGGGCAGTGGCGCGGCAGGCGATGTTAACAGTGGTGTCGCCGTTGGCGGGGCGGGTGGAGACAATAACGGTGCAGGCGGGGGAGTGGGCGGATCCGACGGTGATGGCGGTGGAGGTGGTGGATCGGTTGGTGGTGGCGGCGGCGATTGTGCCGGAGGAGCTCGCGGGGATTCAGGTGGGGCAGAAGGCGATCATTCAATTGGCGGATGGGAAAGAGGTGGAGAGCCAGGTGACGCTGGTGGATACGCGGCTGGACGCGCGGACGGGGCAGGGGTCGGTGGATGTGGCGATTCCAAAAGAAGCGGGATTGCGATTGGGCGGGTTTGCGCGGGTGCGGATTGTGACGAAAGAGGAGACGAGGTTGACCGTGCCGGCGGAGAGCGTTGTGCGTGATGCGGATGGGAAGTCAGCGGTGCAGGCGGTGGAGATTGACGGGCGGTATGCGGCGCTTTTGCCGGTGATGGTTGGGATTCGTGATGGAGATGTGGTGGAAGTGTCGGGAGAAGGGTTGCACGAAGGGCAGTCGGTGGCGACAACGGGAGCGTATGCGTTGTTGCAGGGCAAGACGCCGGTGCGCGTGGTAGGGCATTGAGGTGTGAACATTGATGAGATCACACGTGGGGCGGTTCGCCGTCCGGCAGGCTGTGCCGATTTTGTTTTTGATCGCCGTGGTGTGCGCCGCGGGGGCGTATGCGGCGCTGCATATGCCGTCGGCGGTCTTTCCGCAGACGGATTTTCCGCGCGTGGTGGTGATGGTCGAGAACGGGATGATGCCGGCCGATGAGATGATGGCGACGGTGACCCGGCCGGTGGAAGAGGGGATGAAGGATATTCAGGGGTGCCAGACGATTCGGTCGTCGACGGGGCGCGGGACGGCGGAGATTGATCTGTTTTTCTCGTGGGATGTGGATATGCGCCAGGCCGAGATGTATGTGCTCGGACGGCTGGGGCAGATACGGGCGGGGTTGCCGGCGACGGTGACGACGGATGTGTATCGGATGACGTTTTCGACGTTTCCGATCGTGGGGATTAGTCTGACCGGGCAGCCGGGGGCGGGGGATGATGTGAAGCGGTGGGAGACGGCGGAGTATGCGATTAAGCCGAGACTGCTGCGGATACCGGGGGTGGCGCGGGTGGAGATATTGGGGGGGCATCGGCCGGAATTTCAGGTGGAGTATGATCCGCAGAAATTGGCGGCGGCGCGGCTGACGGCGGCGGATCTGGTGGATGCGCTGACGAAGAATAATCTCGCCGCGGCGGCGGGGATGCATCAGGAAAATCATAGTTTGTATCTGGCGGTGGTGGATGGGCGCGTGCGGTCGGCGGAGGAGATCGCGAATTTGACGGCGGGTGTGGTGGCCGGGCATCCGGTGCGGATCGGGGATGTGGCGAAGGTGCAGCGCGGGGCGGAGCCGGCGTTTGATGTGGTGACGGCGAATGGGACGGATGCAGTGCTGCTCAATATTTATTCGCAGCCGGACGGGAGCACGACGGAGATCGCGGATCAGTTGCATGAGCAGATCCGGCAGATCAAGCATGAACTGGCGGCGGGGCAGAAGCTGACGTTTTTTTATGATCAGTCGCTGCTGGTGAAAGATTCGGTGCGCAGCGTGTGGGAGGCGATCGCATTTGGCCTGATTTTGACGGTGGTGATCGTTTATCTGTTTCTGCGCAGTTGGGGGATGACGCTGGTGACGGTGCTGGTGATCCCGGTGACGGTGCTGTTTACGGTGCTGGTGATGAAGGCGCTCGGGCTGAGTTTTAACCTGATGACTCTGGGGGGAATCGCGGCGGCGATCGGGTTGGTGATCGATGATGCGATCGTGGTGGTGGAAGCGATTCATGCCAAGGCGCGGGAGGGATTGGGGAGATTGGCGCTGATGGAGGCGGCGATTGGGGAGATTCTGCCGCCGCTGATTGGATCGACGCTGACGCCGGTGGTGGTGTTTATTCCGCTGGCGTATTTGACGGGGGTGGCGGGGATTTTCTTTCGGGCGCTGGCGATCACGATGGTGGTGGCGCTGCTGACGTCGCTGATGCTCGCGCTGACGTTTACTCCTTCGCTGGCGGCTTGGTTTATCCCGGCGGTCGAGATGGAGGCGGAAGAGGGGGAGGAGTCGATGGGGTTTGCGATGGTGCTGGTGGTGGCGCTGTATCAATTCACAGTGCGGCTGACGCTGAAGCATCGGTGGTTTACGCTGGGGATTTGTGGTGTGGTAATGGCGGCGACGGTGGTTTTGTATGGGCGGTTGCAGAGTGATTTTCTGCCGGCGATGGATGAGGGGGGATTCATTATTGATTATGTGCTGCCGCCGGGGACGAGCCTGGCAGAGTCGGATCGGGAGCTGCGGCAGGCAGAGGATGTTCTGAAGACGATCCCCGAAGTGGAGAGTTTTTCGCGGCGGACGGGGGCGGCGCTGGGGGTGCATCTGGTTGAGCCGAATACGGGGGATTTTTTGGTGAAGCTGCGCGCGTCGCGTAAGCGGAAGACGGCGGTGGTGATCGATGAGTTGCGGGATGATTTGTATGAGGCGCTGCCGCGGGTGAATTGGGAGTTTCCGGGGATTTTGACGGATTTGATCGGGGATTTGACCTGGTCGGATGAGGCGATCGAGGTGAAGTTTTTTTCGTCGGATACGCAGAAGCTGGAGAAGCTCGGGCCGCGGATTGAGGAGACGCTAAAGAAGATTCCGGGGGTGGTGGATACGACCAGTGGGCTGATTTATACGGGGCCTTCGATCAGCCTGCGCGTGCGCGATGTGGAGGCGCGGCGGTTTGGTTTGACGACGACGGATATCGCGGCGGCGGTGAATGCGGCGCTATTGGGGCAGACGGCGTCGACGGTGGCCGAGGCGGATCGGGTGATCAATGTGCGGGTGCGTGCGAATCATGATGAAGTGGATCGGCTGGCGAAGATTCGGGCGCTGCCGATCCGAACGCCGACGGGGGCGATTGTGCGGGTGGATGAAGTGACGGAGGTGACAGAGACGCCGGGGCAGTTGGAATTGGAACGGGATAATCTGCGGCAGAACATCGCGGCGACGGCGAATTTGCAGGGGCGCGATCTGGGGAGCGCGATGGTGGATGTGAAGAAGGCGCTGGCGGATGATCCGGAGTTGCCGGCGGACGCGATCGAGTTTGGTGGGCTGTATGAGCAGCAGCGGGAATCGTTTCATAATCTGACGATTGTGCTGGCGGCGGCGCTGGCGCTGGTGTTTCTGGTGGCGCTGATTGAATTTGGCACGGTGCGCGAGCCGATTGCGATTGTGTCGGGGGCGGCTCTATCCTCCTTTGGAATTGTGGTGGCTCTGCTGATTACGCATACGTCGTTGAATATCGTGACGTTTCTCGGGGCGATTATCGGCATGGGGATCGTTCATAAGAATGGGCTGCTGATGCTGGATAGCGTGAAGCATCTGCGGGCGACCGGAGTGAAGTTGTACGATGCGCTGGTGTGGTCGGGGAGGAGGCGATTGCGGCCGGTGCTGATGACATCGCTGGCGGCGGCGCTGGGGATGTTGCCGCTGGCGTATGGGATCGGGTCGGCGGATATGTTGCGGCCGCTGGCGATTGCGGTGATCGGGGCGGTCTGCGTGTCGGTGCTGTTGTCGCTGGTGGCGACGCCGACGATTTATTATGTATTGTGTCGCCTGACCCGATCAGGGCGAGAGGATTGACTATGTCGATTTCCAGGATGGCGGCGGTGTTGGTGGCGCTGGTGGCTTCGCCGTTGTGGGCGGGGCCGCTGGTGGATCTGGTGAATCCGCTACAGGGGACGGATTCGGTATCGTCGTTGTCGCATGGGAATACATTGCCGCTGGCGGGCGTGCCGTGGGGGATGACGAATTGGACGGTGCAGACGGGGGGCGGAAATTGGTTTTTTCAGTACGGGGCTAAGCAGGTGCAGGGGTTTCGCGCCACGCGACAGCCCAGTCCTTGGATGGGAGATTATGGGCAATTTACGCTGATGCCGGAGACGGGGGAGTTGCAGACGAATGCGGAGAAGCGGGCGGCGGAGTATGACGTGAATGCATCGGTGTTTCGGCCGGACTATTTGAAGGTGGAGTTGAAGCGATACGCAGTCACGGCTGAATTGACGGCAACCGAACGCTGCGCGGCGGCGCGGTTTACGTTTCAGCAGGGAGATACGGGGCGGCTGATTATCGATCCGGCGGGAGAGGGGAAAGTGGAAGTGGTGGGGCGGGAGATTCGCGGGTATTCCAAGGCGGCTCATGGCGGCGTGCCGGGGAATTTTGCGGGGTATTTTGTCATTGAGATGGATCGCGATTTGACGAAGACCGGGACGAAATATGTGGAATTTTCCGTCGCCGAGGCTCGCCAGGTGAATGTGAAGATCGGGACATCGTATATCAGTCTTGAACAAGCGGAGATGAATTTACGCCGGGAAGTGGGCGGGAGCTTTGATGACGTTCGCGCGACTGTAGCGGACGTATGGGAGAAGCATCTGGGGCGCATTGAGATTGCAGGGGCGGATGCCGAGCAGCGGAAGACGTTTTATACGTGCATGTATCGGGCGATTTTGTTTCCGCACCGGTTTTATGAACTCGATGCGGATGGGAAGGCGATTCATTACAGCGCTTATGACGGCAAAGTGCATGATGGGGTTGCGTACACCGACAATGGATTCTGGGATACGTATCGCACGGTCTATCCGTTTTATTCGATTGTGTATCCGGATCAGTTGAAGGAGATTTTGGAAGGGTATGTGGCGGCGTATCGGGAGAGCGGGTGGCTGCCGGAATGGCCTAGCCCGGGGCATTTGAGCGTCATGATCGGGTCGCATATCGATGCGGTGTTTGCCGATGCGGCGGCGAAGGGGATTGCGGGGTTTGATTTGGCGGGGGCGTATGAGGGGATGCGGAAGGATGCGTTTGTTGCCGGGCCGAGCGATGCGATCGGGAGGCCGGGGCTGAAGGAGTATGAGGAGCTGGGGTATGTGCCGGAGGGGAAGGCGCGGTATTCGGTATCGACGACGCTGGATTATGCGTATGACGATTGGTGCGTGGCCCAGGTGGCGAAGAAGCTGGGGAAGGATGAGGATTATCAGAAGCTCATGGCCCGGTCGCAGAACTATCGGAAGTTGTGGGATGAGTCGACGGGATTCATGCGGCCTAAGAATGCGCAAGGGAAATGGGCGGAGGCGTTTGATCCTTATTATTGGGGCGGGCCTTATGTCGAGGGTGGGCCCTGGCAATGTTCGTGGGCGGTGCAGCATGACTTGGGCGGCTTAAGAGAATTGCTGGGCGGGCCCGCGAAAATGGGGGAGAAGCTGGATCGGTTGCTGGGGACGCCGCCTGTCTTTCATGTGGGGGGGTATGGCAGCGTGATTCATGAAATGCGCGAGATGTGGATTCGGGAGTTCGGGCAGTATGCGCACTCGAATCAGCCGAGCCATCATTTGTTGTATCTGTATGCGGTGGCGGGGGAGCCTTGGAAGATGGAGTATTGGACCCGGCGCGTCTGCGCGGAGTTATACAATTCCGGCCCGGATGGGTTTGCCGGGGATGAGGACAATGGGGAGATGTCCTGCTGGTATTTGCTGAGCACGATGGGGGTCTATCCGCTCTGTCCGGGTCGGCCGGATTATGTATTGACCAGCCCGGCGTTTGATCGGGCGACGATTCATCTGCGAAATGGGAAAGACTTCGTCGTGGCCGCGAAGAATAACGGCCAGCGGAATGTCTATGTGCAGAAGCGGGCGCTGGATGGCAAGCCTTATTCGAGTTCGTATATCCCGCAAGCGGCGCTGATTGCCGGCGGGACTTTGGATGTGGAGATGGGCGAGCAGCCGAATCTCCAGGCCGGGGGGGATGGGGAGTTGCCGTAGGGGGTGTATGATCGTGGCATGAAAACTTTCCTGCTGGCGCTGGTCGTGCTTGGTATTTTCAGTGCCATATCCGATGCCCAGGATGTGACCGTCTTTCAACACGCCCGGCTGATCGATGGCACCGGCGCTCCGCCGCGCGATGACACCACGATCGTCGTTCGCGGACATACCATCGAGTCCGTTGGCACGGACATCGCCATTCCCGCCGGCGCGACTCTCATTGACGCGCGCGGAAAGACCATCATGCCGGCCCTGGTCGTAGCGCATGCGCATCTGGGACTGGTCCAAGGCACCAGTTCCTCGACCAGCCATATCACCGAAGCCAACGTCCTGCATCAGCTTTATCGCTACGCGAACTATGGCATCGGCACGATCACGTCGCTGGGACTGGATCACGAGCTCATTTTTGATCTGCGCCAGCAGCGCGATCAGCATGAGTTGGTCTGCCCAAGGATTCTCACCGCCGGGCATGGATTCACCGCTCCGCAAGGCGGCCCGGGAGCGTCGATCGGGGATCAGTTGTATCGCCCTGCCACCGTCGAGGAGGCGCGCAAGGATGTCGTGGAGCTGGCGGGAAAGCATCCGGACATCGTGAAGATCTGGCTGGATGATTTCGGCGGCTCGTCCAAGCGCATTCAGCCGGAGATTTATAAAGCGATCATCGACGAAGCGCACAAGCATGGCCTGCGCGTCGCAGCGCACATCTACTATCTGGCGGATGCCAAGGCGATCGTGGAGGCGGGCGTGGATATCCTGGCGCACAGCATCCGCGATCTGCCCGTGGATGATGAACTGATTCACAAAATGCGCGACCGCGGCGTCTTTCTGATTCCGACGCTGGACATGATCGAAGTCTCCTACGTCTATGCCGACAAGCCGGCGTGGATGAAGGAGCCGTTCTTCACCAATGCCGCCGAGCCGGGGGTGGTGGCGATGCTGGAGAGCCCCAAATATGCCCCGCAGAACCGCGACCGGCGCGTGCTGAAACTGGCGGAGCAGAACCTGAAGATTCTCTTCGACGCCAACGTCAAGATCGGATTCGGCACCGATACCGGAGCCGCGCCGATTCGCGTGCAGGGATTTGGCGAACACCGCGAATTGCAGTTGATGGTCGAGGCGGGCCTGACCCCCATGCAGGCAATCCAGTGCGCCACCCAGCACAGCGCCGAACTCCTGGGAATCTGGAATACGGTCGGCACGCTCGAGCCGGGCAAGGAGGCGGACCTGATCGTGCTGGACGCCGACCCATCGGTGGACATCCACAACACCGAGCGGATCAACGCCGTCTGGCTGGACGGAAAGAAAGTGGACGCGGATTCCCAATCGAAATAGAAGCGCTTGCATTGGAAAATTTGGGCGGTACAGTCCCGCTCTCTCGGGCGGCAACGTGCCCCTGGTGCCACGCACCTTGCAGGGAAGTCGGTGACGGAGCGACACGCTCTTATTCCGACGCGGACGCGCCGCTGTGATGGACGTTTCAATCTTTCGGTCGGTATGCCACTGTCCTGATGCGAATCGGGATGGGAAGGTGATCGGAAGACAGTCCTAAGCCAGAAGACCGGCCCGGGAAACAGGTCTGACACAACGTGTGTCGGGCCAACCGTATTCGTCCTCGCGATTCGGGACGGCCGGGTCTGGCTTCCAATCCAATTGTGGCTGGTTGTGCGCTCGCTCTGGCGATGGCGCGCAAGATGCACGTTTGCGTTGGCGCTTGCCCATGGCCTTCCCGCAGGAAGGAGCGACCCATGGGTCGTAGCGCTATTCGGAGCGGCATCGTTGCCGCTGGTCTGATTCTGGTTGGAAATTCTTCAACCCTGCTGGCGGCAGTCTCTGCGACGGTGGTCCCCGGCACGCTGGTGCAGGGATCGGTGCAAGCCTCACTCGGGGCGGGCACGACGTACAACAATGAAGGGAGCAATCTTCGTGATTGGCCGCTGGACACGGGTGGGACGGCGACCAACAAGTACGCCATCAGCCTCACCAATGCCAATTTCAATGGCAATTCCTTTGGCGGGAGCCTGAATTCCATTCTGGCGTTTGGAAATGGAGGCGGCGTGACGCTGAAGTTCGATTCGCCGATCCATCCGGTCGATGGGCAAAAAGAATTCGGGATCTTCACCGCCCAGATGATCATCGCCTCCAGCGGCGCGATCTTCAGCGGCAACATGGAGGCCGCAATTCTCGTCAGTGATGATGGAAACAGTTGGTATACGCTGGACGGAGCCTCGGTGGCGTCTCCGACGACGTATGTGGCGACGAGTTACAAGCTCAATGCGCCGACGATGTCGTATGACTATACGACCTTCGCCAAGGGGTGGACCTACGGATCGCCCGGAACGACGCCGGCAAATCTGAGCGCGCTGGCGGTGGCGAATTACCAGACACCCATGCCGGATGACTCCCTGTTTAATGGTGCCGGGACCAATGCCCAGCGCTTGGCGCTCAAGACCGACACCTCCACGGCGGATTATGACGCAGTCATGGGAACCTCCGGCGGAGGAAACTGGTTCGACATCTCCGGCAGCGGACTGGCCGAGGTGAATTACATTCGCCTTAATGGGGTGAACGTAGGGACCGGATCATTCAATGGCGACCGCCTGGATGCGGTGTTCGCCAACGCGCTGGCTGTGCCGGAACCAAGCGTGCTGGGCGTGATAATGATGGGAGTGATGTTGCGACGTCGCCGGTGAATGCTGGTTCGTTGATGCTCGCAAAAGCCCACCGACCGCGGTCGGTGGGCTTTGGATGAACATGCACTCTTCCTTAGAGACAGGAGCGCCATGCGCGCGTTTACGTTGATTGAATTACTCGTGGTCATGGGGATTGTGGTGGTAGTGATGGCAATCTTGCTACCCGCGCTGGGAATTGCCCGGCAGTCGGCGCAGCGCGTGCAGTGTTTGAGCAATCTGCGGCAGATGGTGATTGCGGCCAATATTTATGCGGACCGGTTTCATGGGAGTTATCCCATTGCGTATTATTCAGATAACTCCGGCGGCGTCGTTACAGATTACGCCTGGGATTTGACGACGATTTCAGGAGGAACTGAGCCGACGCGTGTGGTGGCGGGTTTGCTTTGGGAAGGGAAAGGAGCGGGAGCGATTCAGCAGTGCCCGTCGTTTGATGGAGATGCGAATTGGCTGGTCGATCCGTTTACAGGATACAACTACAACACCAGTTATATCGGGCATGGACAGTTTGAGACGGTGGAGGCGCCAGCGAAGATGGTGGCGATCCGCCGGCCGGTCGAGGTGGCGATCTTTGGCGATGGACAGTGGGGAGACGGCGCAAATAAGTTTATGCGCGCCCCTTGGCCGAGTGCGGGGGATCTAGGATTCATCGGCCGCTGGGGCGGGACGCAGGGATTTCGCCATCGCGGGAAAACCAATGTCGCATTTTGCGACGGCCATGCGGAGTCGTTGGCGGATCGGTTTGTGGAGAATGCCGATGGGGCGGAGAACGTCGCGAAAGGAACGGGCTTCTTGTCGGCGGATAATCGGGCATATGGGCAGTAGTCGATTTTTATCCGGGCCTCGTTCACTTCGACCAAAACGATTCCGGGCACCCTCGGCATTCCTGATCGGTTGGCCGCGTCTTGCCGGCGGGTTACATCTCGAGCGCTGGTTGCATCTCGACAGCGGGTTGCCCGGCGGCCAGCGCCCGGGCGGCGGCGAGAATGCGCTCCTGCTCGAGGCGGATTTGGGCCCGCGTCAGACGCGAGCCGCGATGTCGTCCTTTGCCATTGGCGCGGCACCTGCGCTGCCGTTCGGCGGCGGTCATGGGTCGAAAGGTTCCCTTTGGGAAAAACGGTTGCATGGCCTTGATTCATCGGCCTATCGGCGATTTGGCTTCAGCCGTTTTGACAATGATAACCATCGCCGCCTGGGAGCGATAAAACCGCCTTAAACGCCGCTGGCGACCATCGCGCACCCCATGTTTCGTGACGCGCAGTCAATCTTTCGTGACGCGCACGCACGCTTCCGTGACGCGCAATCGCGTTTTCGTGACGCGCAACCAGGCTTTCGTGACGCGCAACCGAGCTTCCGTGACGCGCACTTGAACTTTCGTGACGCGCAATCACATCTTCGTGACGCGCCCCCATACTTCCGTGACGCGCAACTGACCTTTCGTGACGCGCCCTCGACGGTGAAAGGCCTGAGATGAAAGAGGGCGAATGGAAGGGGCAGCGATTCGTCTGTCAGACGCGGCAAAATAAATTGTGTCCCCTTATCAGCGCCCTTATCTGGCCTCAATCGGGTGCAGGGTTGGACCCACGTCCTCCAGATGCGTTCGAGACCGGCGTTCCGGATTGACGGAAGAGCACCGAAGCACCCAAAGCCCAAGCCACGATCCCCCCGCACGTTAACACGAATAGGCCCAGAACCGTCCATGGCCCCATGGCTGGCAAGTACCCCGGCACTGGGCTCCCCGCCATCATGCAGATGCCGAGTAGGGCAGCGATTATGTTGAGAAAGGTCGCAAACCAGCCGATCCCCTTGCGACCACTGGCGTGCTTGCCCCGCGGTAATCCCAGCAACGCGGTTACTCCTGCTGCTATCAATAAAGAATCAATCACGCGCACGAATAACAGTCGATCCGCGGTGCGATTGATGCCACACCTCACGGCAAGAAATAAAGTGCCCATGCTCAGGAGGCCGGTGGGCGTAAGCTCCGACATCGTTGGAATGTGTAAGTTAGGGTCAAACCCGCTGGCGCCGATCAGGATTAGCAGTATGGCGGCAATCCGACCGATTTTGAGGACCAAACCCGGCGCGCTCCTCGCCTCTTTCCGCCGCTTGCCCGGTGGTGATATTCCCAGCATCTGATCGGGATCCTCACTCACGTCTGGCTCCCTGCCGCAACAAGAGGGTGATGAAAAAGACCAGTAGTCCCCCATTCTCGAAAATTCGCGCAATCACCCCGTAGGTACTGCTGATGTGCGTCAATGTCTTGATGGACCATCCAGCGGATTCTCGCTGACCACCAAGCCAATCAAAAACAAAAGGCGCGGCAATTGATAAAACGAGGCTTATTGCCACGCCGAGAATCGCAATCACAGTTGCAGTCCTGATCGTCATCGAACCTCACAAAGATCTTGTTTGATTTGATGCCCTGCCAGCACAACTGGCGCACATCATATCGCCACCGTCAGTTCATGACAAATTCGTGCCGATGACGCTCCGGAGAAGGCGAGAGGGTAAGGAATTGGTTCAATTGCAGTTGCATTGGTTCCAGTTTGGTCCTGCGGCGGCGGGGTTATGCGGGCTGGATGTCTCCGCTTCGGAGTAAATCGCGGAGCAGGATGGTTTCGGAGAGGTTATCGCAGGGGCTGCATTCTTCCCAGTCGATCCAGACGTGGGCGGGCGTTTGACGATTGAGCGATGCGATCTTATCCGGCCCGCATTCGCTCCGACAAGAACGATCCTGGCCCCTTCGGTCGCAACCAGCGCCGCAACACCCGCTCGCCGTCGATCCCTCCAGCATTCGCTTGATACTGTGTACTTCGCTCTCGTTCTTATTCGCTTCGCTTGGCGCGATGGGCGATCGCTCATTGATTGGTGTCTTATCGACTGATCTGCCGGAATCCGTCGATGCGACTGCCCATCGCGCCAGGGAGGGCACAAGGTTAACCTGGGGAACCTGGAACTCCTGCGAATACCCCGAATCGCCCGCTCCCCGCCATCCCGCGAGATCTTTCTTCAAAACCCTGCCAAAATGGCCGTAATCGTCGAAATGAGATAGTAGATTATCGGCGAATCGGCGGTATCTTCATCTGTAGTCAATCATGGCATATTTGCTGGTTGGCCGTTGCTTCGAACAGGCTTATTGCTGGAAGGCTGAAAAATGAAGATTGCACACACTCGCGCGAAGCGCGGTTTCGTCCTCGCTGTGTTCGTAACCACGCCTCTGTTCATCACCGCGGCCGCCCGGGCTTCTTACTACGTCTCTGATTCCGGCTCCTCCACCGCCGCGGCGGGGAGTACCTATCCCAACGATCCCGGCAACAGCGCGGGTCGCGACGGGGTCGCCGGCTCGGACAGCCACTCATTTTTCAGCGGAAGCGTCGCACAACCGATCGTCACTGGCACCATCTCTTCCTCCACCGACGGCACCGCGTATCAGCCGATCCATCAAACCTATCTCGCCCAGGACGCCGGCGGCAATCTCGAAGACACCGCCACCGTCGGCGCGCTCCATTCCACCATCTCCGCCTACAGCAACACCGGTTTGCCCATGGAAAACGTCAACAACGGCAACGCCAGCGCCCATACCTCCGACTACCTGACCTGGGGCGATACCGTCCACTTCGTCAGCGCCAATCCCGCAGGCTCCTATTACACGGTTGCTCTTGGACTCGATGCCGCCATCGATGCGACCGGGACCTTCAGCCCCTACGAGACGGGCTCTTTCGTCGGCAAAGCGCAGGCTACCGTCACCATCTCCGGCAATCTCGATTTCTCGCAGTACTACCAACCCATCTTCAATATTCAGGCCCTCCAAGGCATTCAGTCCGACGGCACCATCGTCAACACCAGCTACATCAGTCCCCAAACCTCGCTCACGTTTTTTGTCCCCTATCAGGAGTTTATCAATCTCACGTTTGCCGCCACTCTTCAAACCGACGCCTATGCCACCCTCGGCGACGGTCAGGCGCTGGTCAACGCCGGCAACACCGCTCTCTTCGCCATCTCCTCACCCGACCCGCTGGCTTCCTATACATCCGACTCGGGCACCGTGTATGCGACAAGCCTGCCGGAACCCGCCGCGCTCGGCCTCCTCGCCGCCCCCGCGCTGGCGCTGGCCCATCGCCGCAATCGCAAATGACCCGTTGTGCGTCGGGACAAAGAACTCGAGACGATCAGGAATCATTTCCTATATAGTTCGATTGTTTCCAGTTTGATCGTTCAGCGGCGGGATTAGGCGGGCCGGATGTCTCGGAGCAAATCGCGAAGGAGGATGGTTTCGGAGAGATTGTCGCAGGTGTTGCACTCTTCCCAGTCGATCCAGACGTATTCGATGCCGATCCAGCCGGGGTAGTTTTGGGCGCGCAGGCGGGAGAGGATGTCGTTGTAATTAATGATGTTGTCCTTGACGGGGCATTGCAGGCGGCCTTTTTTGGCGCCGCGGGCGTGGAAGTGGGAGGCGTAGGGCAAGAGCGGGTGGGCGGCGGAGTCGGGGAGGCCGGAGCGGGTGAAGTGGGTGTAATCGAGCGTGAGCGTGAGTCCGGGGACGGAGGTGACGAGTTGGAGGGCGCTGGCGGGGTCGGGGGCGAGGGAGCCGACGTGGGCTTCTACGCCCAGGGTGATTTGGTGAGAGGCGGACTGGGCGACACGCCAGGCGAGTTCATCAGCGGCGCGAGAGAAGGAGGTGGCCGCGTCTTCGTTGGGATTGAGAATTCCCGGGAGGGTGGTGACGTGGTGGCAGCTCGCGGCGGAGGCGTAGTCGAGGGTTTTGAGGAACGCATCGCGGGCGTGGGCGCGGCGGGAAGCGTCGGGGTGGTTGATGGCGTAGGGGGTGAAGTCGGGGTCGAGCTGAAGGAAGACGTCGGCGCATTGGAGGTTGAGGTCGGAGAGTTTGCTGGCGAGGGCGCGGCCGGAGCGTTCGGGGCCGGCGGCGAATTCGCGGCTGGGCCAGAGGTGAGAGCGCTCTTCGAAGAGGCCGATGTCGACGCCGTCGAGGTTGAGCATGAAGATGAGTTTGAGGACGCTGTCGTGGGGGAGGAGGGGGAAGGTGAAGTCGGCACAGGCTAGTTTCATAATTGAATCCTCGGAGGACAGATTACTTGGTCAATTCGATCTTGGTGATCTGGTTGGCTTTGACTTCGATGCGTTTGGCGGCGGGGTCGGGGGCATCGTGAGGGAGGCCGGCGGTGGAGAGGAGGTAGGGGCCGGGGGGGACTTTGGTGAATTCGAAGGTGCCGTCGGGGTGGACGGCGGTGTCGCCGCTCCAGTTGATGGGGTGGTCGCCGGTGGAGGTGATGCTGACGTTGCGCGGGTTGGCTCCATCGGCGGGGGTGAGGAGAGCGCCTTTGACGGTGCCGGTGGCGGTCATGTGGAGGGTGAGGTGGGTGTAGTCGGGGCGGGTGCCATTGGAGGGTGGGCCGAAGATGTGAATGGAGTCGAGTTGTTCGTGAGAGTCGTCGCTGGCGAAGAGTTGGAAGGAGCCTTCGGGGAGGTTGGGGAGTTGGAAGGCGCCGTGGGCGTCGGTGACGGCTTTGACGGGGTCAGGGAGAAGGTAGCCGCGACCGTCGAGGGCGATGGTGCAGGTGGCTTGGACGGTGACGCCGGGGAGGGACGTGCCGTCGGTGTTCAGGACGGTGCCGGAGGCGGTGATGGAGGTGGTGAGCTGGACGGTGTGGTGTTTGAGGGTGTTTGGGCCGAAGGTCTCGGAACCGAGGGTGCGGGAGGCGTGGCCGGGGGCGGCGACGGAGATGCGGTACTTGCCGGCGGGGACGTGTTTGAGTTCGAAATGGCCGGCGGGATCGGATTGGGTCTGGGCGATGGTCACGTAGCTTTTAGAGTTGTAATTGGCGACGGTGATCTGGGCGGCGGGAATGGGTTTGGAGGAGAGGAGGTCGTAGACATCGCCGCGGAGGACGGAGGCGTCGGCGCGGTCGTAGCCGGCAGAGGTGGCGCGTTCATCGACGAGGGTGATGCCGGGGGGTAGTTTGATTTGGGTCCAGTCGATGCCTTTGCCGTCGGGGCCGGCGATGTTGACGGCGAGCGATGGGGGCGGAACGGAATTGCGGATGCCGCCTCTGGGATCGTCATTGGTCAGGGCATTGAAGGGATTGTTGAACATTTGATGCCAGGAGCGCGGGGTCCAGACGATGAAGGTCCAATCGACGTGGGTATCCTTTGAGGAGGGATCCATGTCCTGGAGCCAGAAGCTTTCTTCAAGGCCTTCGCGGATGATGAGGCGGCGTTCGGGGGCGTTGATTTTGGCGAAGGTGTCGAGGGCATGTTGGAAGGAGGCGGTGTCGCCGCGATAGAGGAAGTGGAATTCGCCGCCGCCGTGTGGGGGGCCTTCCCAGTACGCGATGCGGGAGTGGAGGTTGACGAGGTCGACGCTGCCGGCTGGCCAATTGCCATCGCCCGCGGGAGCGTAGCCGGTATTGCCGGTGATGAGGGCGCGGGCAGGGAAAGAGGTGAGGAGAAGCATGGCGGAAAGGATGCCGATGCGGAGTTTGGTGGGGGACATGGGTTCCCTTTCCGTTGGAGTTCAGGTCTCGTCGGCGGGTGTCATGAAGCGTGTGGCGCCGCCGTTGTCCCATTCGGCGGCGGCGAGGTAACCGCCGTCGATGATGAGGCTGGTGCCGGTGACGCCGGCGGAGTCTTCGGTGCAGAGGTGGAGGATGTTGCGGGCGATGTCCATCGGCGTGAGGGGAATCCCCATCGGCACTCGGCGGAGGCGCTGGGCGAGGGCGGCGTCGGGATCGGGGAGCGTGCGCATGTGGTAGCGGAGCATGGGGGTGTCGGTGATGCCGGGGCAGACGCAGTTGCAGCGCAATCCGATGGAGGCGTAGTCGAGGGCGATGGAACGGGTGAGCTGGAGGACGGCCCCTTTGGAGGCGGTGTAGGCGGGGGTGTCGGGCTGAGCCACGAAGGTGCCGACGGAGCCGATGTTGACCATGTAGGAGCGGGGTTGTTTGAGGAGGTGCGGGTAGGCGTGCTTGATGGAGAAGAAGATGCTTTTGAGGTTGACGGCCATGAGCTGGTCCCATTCCGGCTCGGAATATTCATGGAGCGGTTTGACGTGAACGATTCCCGCACAGTTAACGAGGATGTGGAGGGAGCCGAAGTGGGAAACGGTTTGATCAAGGGATTGCCGGACCTGGGATTCGATGGAGACGTCGGCAGGGATGGCCAGGGCACAGGGAAGTTCTTTGGCGAGCTGGTCGAGCGGAGCGGAATTGATGTCGACGAGCGCGACGTTGGCCCCTTCGGCGGCGAAAAGCTTAGCGACCGCTTGGCCCATGCCAGAGGCGGCGCCAGTGATCCAGGCAGTTTTGTTTTGCAAGCGGTTTGACATGGAGTTGAGGGAGTATAGTCGGTGGAAGAGGTTTTGATGAGAAGGGGTTTGGGGAAAGGCAAAAATTCCTGCGCGAAGCGATTTTTGGACTGGGGTTTGTCGATTCTATATCCTCTTCTCCAATGCCTGAACCATTGATATTTTCTCCGGGTCCGACAGCCGGCACGCTCCGTTCGGCGGCGGGTCAGATTTTGACTCCGCCGGCCGATTGGGTGCTGGTCCCTCCGGGAGATCCGGCGCTGACCCGCCGGCTCAAGCTGGCCGGTCCGACCTGGCTGGTGCAGGAAAAGGTGGGTCGCAAACTCTTCTCCAAGGGCCTCTATGCACCCGAGGCCATTGTCGCGCAAATCCGCGTGGATTTAGCCACGGAGCGATCTGATCCGGCGTATGCCCGTAAGCAAGCGAACGCTGCGCAGCGGCGCGACCGCGACCAGGCCGAATATGTCCATTCATTCGAGGCCGCTGTCTTTTCGTACCTGGCGTTCCATCCGGCTCATACGGACCTCGCCAGGCATCTGGCCGCCGCCATCGCAGTCCACGCCACTCCCGTCGGCTCCGGAACCGTTGCCCGGACCGAGCGCATCCCAATTCAAGACCGCGCCGAAGCCGCCACGATCGCGTGGTTGCGCCACCAGACAACCACATATGATCAAATGAGCGTCCCGCGTATCAAAGGCAAGCGCCGCGAAATTCGCCGGGCGCTTGCCGAACAATCCAAACGCTTACTCGCCATTTATCGCAGCGACCGCGCCATCGACCCGGCACAATGCCCGTTGCACCGCGCCTTGCAACCCTGAGGCAATTCGCCACAGCGCCCTGCACAACACAGGCGCGAACCCTACAGTATATAGAACGCATTACTCTCCCATGACGCCGCTGCGAACCATCCTCGCCATCCTGACATGCACGGCTTCTCTAACGCTGGCCGACACGGCCCCTTACGACGACGCCCCGATCCATTATTCCACCACCCGCCCGGTCGACCCCGCCACCCGCCTCCAATCCCGCCTCGACGACGGCAGCGCCACCCTGGACTCCACTTCCCCGGCCAATCTGCTGCGCTCGGTCCTGACCGCACTCAATGTCCCGGTCAGCTCCCAAACGCTGGTCTTCTCGCGCACCAGCCTCCAGCGGACCCTAATTTCTCCGTCGAACCCCCGCGCCCTCTACTTCAACGACGACACTTACGTCGGCTACGTCCCTGGCGGACGCGTCGTTGAAATCGCCACCACCGATCCGCACCTCGGCTCAACCTTCTACACCATCGACCAACACCCCCGATCCGCAGCCCACGTCATCCGCCAAACCGACAACTGCCTCGAGTGTCACGCCACCAACATGACTCACGACCTCCCCGGCCTGATCATCCGTTCCGTCTTCCCCGACTCCACCGGCGAGCCGATCCTCCCCGCGGGCACCTTCCTGACCACCCACGAATCCCCGATCAGTCAGCGCTGGGGTGGATGGTACATCACCGGCTCGCTCCCCGGCGCGTCCATGGCCAACACACTCTTCGACGACACCGACCCGTCCAATCCCAAGCCGCTGCCGGCGCTGGACCCGACCAGGGAGTTCAACACATCCCTGTTTCCGACTCCTTACAGCGACCCGGTCGCGCTGCTGGTTCTTGAACACCAGGTCGAAGCCCATAACCGCCTCTCCCGCGCCCTCTACGCAAGCGAGCAGGCACTGCATGATGAAGAAGCGATTAACCGCGAGCTTGACCGCCACATCCCAGCCGGCACACACTCTGACTCGACGATCTCCCGCATCCATCACGCCTGCGACCCGCTCGTCGAATACCTGCTCTTTTCCAACGAAGCCCCTCTGCACGGCCCGATCAGCGGTCCGACCTCCTTCGCGTCCGACTTCTCCAAACGAGGCCCGCGCGACCCGCTCGGCCGCTCCCTCCGCGACCTGGACCTGCGCACCCGTCTTTTCAAATATCCCTGCAGCTACCTGATCTACTCTCCGTCATTTGACTCCCTCCCCACTCCCGCGCTCGAATACGTCTACCAACGCCTATACGACGTCCTTACCGACGCCGACGATTCAAAATCTTTCGACAACCTCTCCGCCAACGACCGTCAGGCGATTCTTGAGATTCTTCGCGCGACTAAGCCGAACCTGCCGGCGTATTGGGCGCACTGATCCCGCTCCTCTGCTATAACCCGCAGACTATGTCCGAACCGACCATCGCTCCCGAGCCTGATCTGAACCAGCCCCCCAAGGGGGCGCTTGGCATCATCTTCCTCATTGCCTTAATCGACCTCTTGGGCTTTGGGATCATCATCCCGCTCATGCCCTTTTACGCCAAGATGTATGAGGCGTCCGCGTTGCAGGTCACCCTCCTCTTTTCCATTTACTCCATCTGCCAATTCATCGCCTCTCCGCTGCTGGGTGTGATCAGCGATCGGTATGGTCGGCGTCCCGTGCTGATCCTCTCTCAGATCGGCTCAGCCATTGGCTATGTTCTGCTCGGCGCTGTCACACAGTTCCATTGGACCAGCGCAACGGTCGCACTTCTACTTATCTACACGTCCCGCATAATCGACGGCATCTCCGGCGGCAATATCTCCACCGCCCAGGCCTATATCTCCGACGTCACCACCGCCGCCAATCGCAGCAAAGGCCTCGGCGTGATCGGTGCCGCCTTCGGCATCGGATTCACCCTCGGACCCGCCTTCGGAGGCATCCTCGGCGGCATCCACCCCTCTTTCCCCGGCTACGCCGCCGCCTGCTTCAGCCTCCTCGCCGCCTTCCTGACCTACCTCAAACTCCCCGAATCCCGCCAGCATAAACCCGTCGAAGCCGAAGCCTGGCTGCACCCGCGCGTCTTCGTACCCATCCTCCGCAAGCGCATCCTCCTCCACCTCCTGCTCATCGGCACCGTCTCCATGGGCGCGTTCGTCATGATGGAATCCACCATTGCCATCTACCTCGCCCGCGACGACACCTTCCATTGGAACATGACTAAAGTCGGCCTCTACCTCTCCCTCGTCGGCCTGGTCATCGCCGGCGTGCAGGGCGGCTTGATCGGCCGCCTGACCAAGCTCTTCGGCGAATGGCCCCTCACCCAGACCGGCCCCCTTCTCGTCGCCGCCGGCATGGCGCTCTTCGTCGGCGTCGATTATCACCCGGTCCTCTACATCCTCATCCCCGCCGGCATCATCAACGCCACCGGCCGCAGCATCACCACCCCCACACTCTACGCCCTCATCTCCAAATCCTGCGCCCCGGACGAACAAGGCACCGTCTTCGGGCTCCTCCAAGGCCTCTCCGGCATCGCCCGCGTCATCGGCCCCATCGTCGCCGGCATCGCCTACGAACATCACCCCACCAGTCCCTACTGGCTCTCCGGCTCCATCATGCTCGCCGTCATGCTCTGGACAATTTCCGTCCACTCCATGTCCAAACGCACCGTGGCGATCTAAACCGGATCGGTAGAATTCCCCGCCGGCAACGACGGCTGATTACCGCCATCCGACATCATTTCGCTTACCACCTCTTTCGTCCGCTTATCATTCAAAAGCTGGCTGATCAGCACCCGCCGATACCCCGTGCTGCGAAGCTGCTCCTTAATGGCATCCGTCCGCTCCTGCCGCAGCTTCTCATTCTGCGTGTATAACGCCTCTTCCAGCGCCTCGTTCTCCAGCAGCAGCGCGTACATCGCCTCCGCCTTTTTCCCGCCCGATGAAAACAACCCGCCAAACCCTGCGGCTTTCTTACGGTATTCCTCCACGCGCTGGTTCAGCACCCGCACCTGCTCGGCCAGCGCCTCATTCTGCGCTTTCAGATTCGCCAGCTCCGTCTCATACAGAGTGCGAAATCCCTTCTGCGTCGTAAACAACTCCTGTTCCTTGGTCGCCAGATTCCGGCGATGCCCCACGCCGGCGAAGAATCGGCCCATCTGGTAGCCAAGGAAGAGAAGCACAATTACCACCACCCCCGCGATGACGTAGAAGAGAATTTGGATGAGTTGGCTGTCGAAATGCATGCAATCATAGTAGCGTCAATCGCCGGATCGGGCAGCGCGGGATAGAAGACTTATTTGGGACGTTCTGGCCGCTGGGGTAAAGTCATTGGCTGCGATGAACCAGCCGCTTCCCTCTATCTCGATCGTCACGCCGTCCTACAACCACGGGCGATTCATTGATCGAACCATCCAAACTGTCCTGAATCAATCGCTGCCTCCTGTCGAATATCGGGTCATGGACGGCGGATCGACGGATGAAACCATCGCCATCCTGAAAAAGTATAGCGACCGCCTGCAATGGGTATCCGAAAAAGACAAAGGACAAGCCGACGCCATCGACCGCGGATTTCGCCAATGCACCGGCGATATCATTTCCTGGCTCAATTCTGATGATCGTTTCGCCAATGAAAACGTTCTCAAAAGAGTCGCGGAGGCGTTCGCGGCCGATGCAACCGTCGACATCGTCTACGGCGATGGCGAATTGATCGATCTGGATGGGCACTCTTTCCGGCAATCGCGCGGAGCCGCTGTCAAACAGGCGAAAGAGCTGCTCATCCTCCCGGCCGGCTTTGCGCTTCAGCCAGCGATCTTCTTTCGCCGGCAACTCTATCTCGATGCCGGCGGAATCGACGGCCGATTCTTTGGCGCATTCGACTATGACCTCTGGCTCAGAATGTTCGCAAAGGCCCGCCGAGTGACTTATCTCCCCGAAGTCCTCGCCCAGGCGACCTGCCACCCGGACGCTAAATCCGTCAAAGGAATGTGGCGGCTGATCGGCGAACTCGTCGAAATCAAACGCAAGAACGAACGCCCCTTCGCATTAACCTGGCTTGAGCGCATCCGCATGCGGATCAATGTGCTCGGTCTCTACGCCTACTACGTCGCCGTGCGCACCGGATTGCGGCGGGCGGTCTAAATGGGAAAACGACTCGGCATCAACCTCGTCTTCCTCAACCCTGACCGCGCCGGCGGCGCCGAAACCTACGCACGGTCCCTGCTGCGCGAATACCAGCAATTGGACCTCGACCTTGACGGCCGGATAAAACTCTTCGTCGGACGCAGGCATGGATTGAATGTCGACCCCGAGCGTTTTGAGCTGGTCGAATGCAACATCAACCCCCGCCATCAATATCGCCGAATCATCTGGGAACAGACGCATCTGCCCGGCATTCTCAACCGCCATCGGTTGGACGTTGTGCATTTTCCTTATTCGGCCTATCCAATTCGCTATCGCGGGAAATGCGTCGTCTCTCTTCACGACACGACGCGCTTCGTCGCACCGCGCGGCGTGCCGCGGGCGCAAATCTGGTATCGCCGCGTGATGGAAGAACGCCTGCGCGACCGCGGCCATCACGTTATCGCCGTCTCCCATGCCGATGCGGCAATCCTACAGCAGCATTTAGGTCTGCCGGATCAACAGATGTCCGTCGTGTATCACGGCGTGTCTGATCAGTTCCGCGTCGAACGCCCTTTTGAAGGAACACGCGACTATCTCCTTTGGGTGGGCCGACCCTACGAACACAAGCGATTGGACACGCTTATCGAAGCCTATGAAATGATGACCAGCAACGCGCCGAAATTGAGGTTAATCGGCATAAACGATGCTTCACGTTTCAGCGTTGGAGCAAATGTATCCGTTGAAAAAGGCGTCAATCACACGGACCTGGCTGGTATCTATCAACGAGCACTAGCGCTTGTATTTCCAAGCTCATACGAAAGTTTTGGCTTGCCCGCGCTGGAAGCGATGGCGTCCGGCACAGCGGTGATCTGTTCCGACATCCCCGCTTTCCGCGAACTGTTCTCCGGAGCAGCGGAATTCACCAAAGTTGCGGATGCCGGCACTCTGGCACAAGGGATCGAAAAGATTATTAAAAATCCCGCGCTCAGATGCGAAATGGAATTGAAAGGGATCGAACTCGCCCGGGAATTCACCTGGCGGCGGTGCGCAGAGGAGACGATGCGAATCCTCAGGCGCGTTTGAACTCGGGACGATGAGAAAGAGCCGTCAGCTTGGACCAGGCGCGTATCGTGCGCACACTGAGATACGCCAGCGGGAGGAGCATGGCGATGCAGAACCCTGACAGGTAGAAAGAGTAGGCGAAGCAGAACGAGGCGTCGTAGACGATAAGCCAGAGGAGGCCGACGAGCATCAGTTGCTGGCCGGCTTCGCGTGGGGTCGGAAAGCTGCGGCGAATGTAGAACGCGACGCCAAGGAAAACCGCCGCCGCCAGACACGGAATTAAAAGGCCCGGGGTGAGGAGCATCACCTGTGAAAACGATCCTTCCGCCGAGCGATGCGCATAGATCGCGAGGATCACGATTGCGTTAATGCTGACCAGCGAAGTCACCACAAACGCCCAGTGAGCCCGTGTCAGTGGCGGACGCTTTTGCTCCCAGCGATACGCGACCGTCGAAAGGAGCGTAACGTGGTTGAGCAGCAGCAATGGCTGCCATAACACCGGCAGATGCGGGGCGGGGATGGCGGCGTGGAAAAATCGGATCAGGCCGAGCGTGAGAAGTCCGGGAGCGACCAGATATTTGCCGGCAAAGTCATAAAATGTGATGAGCACGATTGCGAAGCAGACGATGATCACCGGGCGCTGGCCGAGCGCCGGAGAGAGCTGCGAATAAAACTCTGCCGAGCCGATCGCCAGTAGTGCCAGTGCCGCGGCAATGATATGGGCGGTGTTGACGCCAATCCGCCCCGAGGGGAGGGGGCGATGCGCCGCCGTCAAGGCATCGCGGCGGCGGTCGATGATGTCATTGAGCGACATACCAAACCCGTATAAGCCAACAGAAAGCAGGACGACAAAGAGCAGCGCCAGCGGCGAAATGGGAAGGCCGGAAAAATGGCGGTGTAGTACATACGCACAGGAGGAATCCGCAATCGCTGTAAAGACCAGCGCCATGCGCGTCAGTTGCAACAGCGGAAGTAAGCGATTGGGAAGACGCATAGTCGGCACCAGACTCCTGATTCAGCCCGGCTTGGCAGGGTGGGGTGTCATGCCTATTGTAGCGAGCTATGAGCATGAAAGCCCCAGCGGCCATTGCAACCCGGATTCCCTCATCCGCCCGCGTCGGTGTCGTAGCCGCTCGGTTTAATGCCGAGCTGGTCGACGAGCTATTAAAAGGCTGCTTGCAACGACTGAAAGAATTGGGCATTCCGGCGGCGCGGGTGACGGTGGAGCGCGTGCCGGGGGCGTTTGAACTGCCGGTGGCGGCGCAGGCGTTGTGCCGGACGAAGCGCTATGGGGCGGTGATTTGTCTGGGAGCGGTGGTGCGCGGGGAGACGCCTCATTTTGATTTCGTGGCGGGCGAATGCGCGCGGGGGATCGCGCGAGTGGGACTGGATGAGAATATGCCGGTGATTTTTGGCGTGCTGACAACCAACGACGACGACCAGGCCTGGGCCCGCGCCGGCGGCAAACACGGACACGTCGGCAAGCAATCCGCCGAGGCGGCGGTAGAGATGATCGGCGTGCTGAACCGATTGCGCCCCAAACGGCGGGTGCGGGCATGAAACGCGTGGTGCGGCCTTTGATTTATCGTCTGCAACAATCGTTGCAACGCCGACGCCAGCAGCGAAAAGTCCAGCAGGCCTTGCGCCGCCGCCAACCCGCGGATCCGATTTTCATCTTCGGCTTATCCCGCAGCGGGTCCACCTGGCTGCAGGACACCATCGGCGCCTGGCACGGGACGGTTTCACTATTCGAGCCGATTCATAAAAAAAATCCCGAGACCATTGGCGCGTTCACGCTCGAAGACTGGCGGCCGGGCCAGCAGATGAGCGCCGACGAGCGCCGCGTGCTCGACTCCATTCTGCGCGGAGAGATTTTAACCAAGCGCATTTTGCCCGCCGGACCGATGCCAGATGAAATCAACCGTTTCTGCATCAAGTTAATCCACTGCAACAACGGCATGCCGCGCATGGTGCATGACCTGCGCCCACGCTACCGGCCGCTGATCATTCTGCGGCATCCGTGCGCCCATGTTGCATCATGGAAACGGCTGAAATGGACCGAAAATTTCGGCGGCCTCGCCGGTCGATATAACGGCCTGCTGGCGGCGCACCCGCATTTGCGCGAACCCGTCAGCGGGCTATCAACGCCGCTGGATTGGATGGTCGGAAGCTGGTGCCTGGGAAATTATGTCCCGTTGGCGATCAAGCCTGCAAACCGGTGGACGGTTGTCCGATATGAATCGTTGTTAGCCGAACCGGAGCGAATTCTCGGAGAGATTTTTGCGACCTGGGGAGAGGCAGCCATTCCCGCCGAAGTGCTGGGCGCGGTCGGGCGCGTAAGCCGGACCACCTGGCGAAAGGGGCAACCCGCCGGCGCGGTGGCGACAGCCAATTCCTGGCAGGAAGAGATCAGCCTCGAGGAGAGCCGACAGGTATTTGAAATCTGCCGACGTTTTGGGGTCGAGGTGGACGCTGGTGGATACATGATGAAATCGGGCGGGATCGGATGAGCCAGCGACGATCTCCGCCGGGACCTTGGAATCCGCCGCTGACGAGTTTGTGGCGGCAACGTGATCTATTGCGATTCCTTCTGCGAATCGGCTCGCAATACGGCGACCTCTGGCGCTTCCGCGTCGGCAGGCGAAATTATTATGTCCTCAACCATCCGGATCACATCCGCCAAGTCCTGATCGCCGACGCCTCCAAGTTCATCAAAGGCCCAGCGATTCGCAATGCGCGCATCACGCTCGGCGATGGACTACTCTCCAGTGAAGGCGACCTGCATAAGCAGCAGCGCCGGCTGATTACCCCCGTATTTCATCCCACCCGCGTCGCAACCTACGCGGAGCGAATGGTGCAATGTGCTGAAACCATGTGCGCCCATTGGACTGACGGCCAGGTGATCGATCTGCACCAGCGAATGACCGCCCTGACCCTCGACGTCGTCACTCAGGTCCTCTTCGGCGGAGAAATCGGCACCGATGTCGGACGCATCGGTGCTGCGATGCACGTCCTGGTGAACATGTTTGACCGCGCAAGAAATCCACTGGCGCCACTGCTGAATAAATTGCCGCTGCCAAGTAATTTCCGGTTTCTGCGTGCGCTGCGCGAAGTGGAGGCAACGCTTCAGGGATTTATCGAAAACAAAAAACGCGGCAATCGCGATCCGAAAAATCCTCCGGATTTATTAGAACTGCTCCTGGCGACCGGCGGAATGTCGGATAAGCAATTGCGCGACGAAGCGGTGACGCTCTTCACCGCCGGCCACGAAACAACCGCCAACGCGCTGGTCTGGACGTGGTATTTGCTCGCGCAGCATCCCGAGGCAGAGCAAAAGTTCCACGAGGAACTCGACCGTGTGCTTGGAGATCGCCTGGCGCGATCAGAAGACCTGGATCATCTGCCCTATACGCGCATGGTGCTATCCGAATCGATGCGGCTCTACCCGCCCGCGTGGATCGTGGCGCGCCAGGCGGTGGAGAATTACGAAATCGCCGGCTACCCCATCGCTGCCGGTTCAGTGCTGCTGATGAGTCAATATCTGATCCACCGCGACCCAAGGTTCTGGGGAGATGACCCGACCCGATTTGATCCAGGCCGATTCACCGAAGACGCCAAATCCCAGCGCCCGCGCTGGGCCTACTTTCCCTTCGGTGCCGGCCCACGCTCCTGCATCGGCGAAGGTTTCGCCTGGGTCGAGGCGATGCTGCTGCTGGCAACCATCGGCCGGCGCTGGCGCTTGCAACTCGTCGACCCACACCAAACGGTGCATTTGCACGCAACCATCACGTTGCGCCCCGAAAATGCCATCCCAATGCGGCTGATCAGACGCAATCCCCCGCCGGGCGTTGCCAGCGTGACCCGCGTCTCTATACTGCCACGCGATGCTGACGGTTAAGGAACGACAACGCGTGCGCGAACTGGCGATGCAGGTCCTTTTTGCCTGGGACGCCGCCGGTACGGGCACCGCGGACGAAGCCGCCGCCCGCCAGATCATGCACGACGGCAGCGACAACCCCGTCGTGCGCCAGCAAGCGGGCGAACTGGCACTAAAAACCTGGGACCAGCGCGAGATGATCGATCAGCGCCTGGAGCGCTTTGCCCCGAATTGGCCCCCACGCCGCCAGCCGGCAGTCGATCGCAATCTGTTGCGATTGGCGGTCTATGAACTCACCAACACAACTCTCCCGCCACAGATTTTGATCGACGCGGTGATTGAGATCGCCCGCCAATTTTCCACCTCCAACAGCTCCGCGTTCGTCAACGGCGTGCTCGACGCGATCCTCAAAGAACACAACGCCCTGATCGCGGGCCTCCCCCCGGCGGTGGTCGAACCCATCCCCGCCCCGACCGAAGGGACCGGCCCCGGAGAAGTCATCGAGTAACGCAACACATCATGGGCTTCTTCTCCAAAACCATCGATAAACTCAAAGGGGCGCTGCGAAAAACCGCCGCCGTCCTGAATACGGACGTGCGCACCCTCTTCGTCCCCGGCCGCCAGATCAACGACGAGTTCCTCCAGGAAGTCGAAGAAAAACTCCTCCTCGGCGATTTCGGCGTGCAAAACACAATGCGCATCGTCGACGAAATCCGCGACAAATGGCGCCTCGGCAAAATCCGCAACGCCGGCGAAGCCGAAACCATCGTCCGCGAACAACTCCTCACCGGCTGGGGCGATCCAACATTACGCGAACTCAAATTCGCCCCCGCGGGCACGCCCACCGTCATCATGGTCTGCGGCGTCAACGGCGCCGGCAAAACCACTAGCATCTCCAAGCTCACCTGGCTCCTCACCCAGCAGATGCACAAGAAAGTCATGCTCTGTGCCAGCGATACATTCCGCGCCGCCGCCGTCGAGCAGCTTTCCATCTGGGCCGGCCGCCTCGGCGTCGAAATCGTCAAGCACAAGATGGGTGCCGACCCCGCCGCCGTCGCCTACGACGCCTGCGAAGCCGCCAAGTCCCGCGGCATGGACGTCCTGATCGTCGACACCGCCGGCCGGCTGCACACTCAGGACAACCTCATGCGCGAGCTCGCCAAAATCCGCGACGTCATCGCCAAACGCATCCCCGGCGCGCCCCACGAAGTCATCCAAGTCATGGACGCCACCGCCGGCCAGAACGCCATCCGCCAGGCGGAAATGTTCCATAAAGCCGTCACGCTCACCGGCCTCTTCGTCGCCAAACTCGACGGCACCGCCAAAGGCGGCTTCGTCTTCTCCATCCGCGACCAGCTCAAAGTCCCCGTCAAATTCATCGGCCTCGGCGAGACCCCCCAGGACATCGAAACCTTCGACCCCGCTCGCTTCATTAACGCCCTCTTCGGCGACCCCGGAGCGGCCGAGTCGTGAGCGCCCCCGCCACCCAGCGCGACGTCCGCATCGCTTATATCGTCGAAGGAATCGCCTGCCTCGGCACCAATCTCCTCCTCATCGGCGTCTACTTCTACACCCACTCCCGCCTCGGCTGGACCCTCAAACAAAATTTCCTCCTCGCCACCGGCCAAGGCCTCGTCGGCGGCGTCGGCTCCCTGCTCGCCCACCCGATCTCCTCCCGCCTCTCCCGCCGCGGCGCCCTCATCGGCATCTACATCGCCATGGCGCTCCTCCCCGCCATCCTGCTGATGGTCGATTCCGCCGCCGCCATCGCCACGTTGCTCCTGATCTACACGATGGTCGTCAGCCTCAGTTGGCCCATGCTCGAAAGCTTCGTCGCCACCGGCGTACAACACGAAGAACTCTCCCGCCGCATCGGCATCTACAACCTCGTCTGGTCCGGTGCCGCCGTCCTCATCATCGCCGCCAGCGGCTGGCTGATTAAGCACATCCCCTCCGCGGTCTTCATCGTCCCACTGGTCGTTCATGCCGTCTCCGCGATCCTGATCATGCTCGTCCGCGAACCGGCCGACCCGGATGTCGCCCACGAAGCCGTCCACGCCGAACCCGGACTCTTACAACTTCGCCGCCTGGCGCTTGCGCTCTCCCGCGTCTCTCTCCCCGCCACGTACGTCGTCATCTACAGCATGATGGCGATGCTTCCCTCATTACCCGCTATCCGCACACTCTCCCCCACCATGGCGACCCTCATCGGCAGCACCTGGATGGCCGCCCGCTGGCTGACCTTTCTCATCCTCGGCTCGACCGTCTGGTGGCACACCCGCCCGCGCATCCTCGTCGCCGCCGCCATCGCGATGGTCCTCGCTTTCCTCGGCATCATCCTCCCCGGCTCGCGCGTCTGGATCTGGGCCGGCTCCTCCGACTCTGCCCTGCTCTCCTGGATGATCGCCTCGCAAATCCTCCTCGGCCTCTGCGTCGGTGCCATCTACGCCGCCAGCCTCTACTTCGGCATGGTCCTCTCCGGCGGCTCGGCTGAACACGCCGGCTACCACGAATCCCTCATCAACTTCGGCTCCGCCATCGGCCCCATCGCCGGCGTCGTCGCCGAAGTCTGGTACCCCGGCAACATCTACGTCGTCGTCTCCGCCGTCACCGGCGTTGTCGGCCTCTCGGTCGCCGCCACAGTCTTCACCTCCCTCCTCGCCGGCAAGCGCCAAGCTTAATCTCGCATATCGCCAATTCATCGTGATTCCTTTCACGTGAAAACGACAAGATTTTTCTTCCGCTTTCTATGGGGTGTTTGTCATACTGACAACCACAGGCTTCGTACACCCGTTCGGCGGCGGCCGGCACGTGGTTTTGCGAAAGCTACTCGCCGGCTCGCCGCCGAACTACAGGAACTTCTCACCCTTCGTGGAGGTCTCGTATGTCGGCAGTATCACCACTCCCACGCGGCTCTCTCACGCCCGTACGTTCTCTTCTGCGGCTCGTCGTCGATCACAATCCGTTCTACCTTCTCAGCGCCGTCTTCATGATGTCCGGCTGTCTGACCCTCACCAACTCCTTATCCTACAGCCCCCTCCGAGCCAGCCAACTCCTCGCCCTTGTTCTGACCCTCAACGCTTACGAACTACTGCTCGTCGGCCTGGGTCTCTACCTCATCGTCCGCCGCGGCGTCCGGCGCGATGGCATGTTCCTCCTCCTCATCGAAGCCGCCTTCCTGGTCGACATGGCCTTCCTTAACGCCGAGGTCTACTCCATCCGTCCCGCCCTCGGCCTGCTCGTTAACCTCCTCGTCTTCTCCCTCGCGGTCGTCAAACTCACCGCCATCTTCCGCGTCCTGCACTTCTCCACCCGCGACGGCCTGCTCCCCTTCATTCTCGCCGAACTCTTCATCCTCTTCTCCATCCCCGGCATTTTTGCTCAAGCCGCCCTGGGTCATGACGGCCGCCTCTCCCCCTGGCTCATGTACGCCGCCTGGTCCCTTCTCGGCATGCTTCCCGCCGCATACATATTCGTCGTCCGCCAACGCCCGCTACTAACGATCCGCTCCGGAAATCTCGTCCGCGACGTCCTGACCCGCGTCCTCGTCATCGTCCCGATCATCTCCATCATCGTCCACCTCAGCACCGCCAACTGGGTCTACAAACTCCACTTCAACCTCGCCAATATCGCCCCCTTCCTCATCGGCCTCGGTTTCGCCATCGGCCACTACGACAACCACCTTTACACCTACGCCCGCCGCGTCCGCGCCCAGCTCCTCCTCCCCGCGCTCGCTGTCGCTTTATCCCTCAGCTACCCCGACACCCTCGTCTACGTCATGACCGGCCCGGACTGGTCCCCGCTGCGCCTCGCCCTCGTCGCCGCCGGCATCGTCTATCTCGAAGGCCTGCGCTTCCATCGCCACATGATCTTCGCCTACGCCGCCGCGTTCTGCGCCATCGCCTTCGGCATGGGCCCCTCCGTCGATGACATGCAGCAGAACATCACCGTCACCGCCGAACACACTCAAACCTGGCTCGAACGCCTCACCCCCCGCACCGGCCAGCAATGGGGCGTCCTCTCCGTCATCACTAGCTTTCTCCTGCTGGGCATTGGCTTTATCGTCAGCCTCCTCAAGCCCGCAACCGTGCAAATATCCCCCGATGACACGATCCGATCCGATTGATACAATGTCATGATATTGAGAAGGTCATGCAACAGACGCCAACAACTACTGTGACACGCACCCAATGATCCCCGGCGGCTGAACGCACTTATTATCCATCATCACGACCTTCTCAAACAATAGACCCCCGGACACACTCCGGGGGTCTTTGCTTGCATGTACTTTTCTCCTCCTGCACGCCTACGATTCAACATGGCAACTGAAACAATCAATGATTCCCAGGACAACGCAGTCGTCATGGACGCCTACTCCAAGGCCGTCATCGGCGCCGTCGACACCGTCGCCCCCGCCGTCGTCAATATCGAAGTCGAACGCGAACTCCCCGCCAACCACCCCGCCCGCCGTTCCGGCCAGGAACGCGGCCCCGCCGGCGCCGGCAGCGGTTTCATCATCACCCCCGATGGCTTCATCCTCACCAACAGCCACGTCGTCCATGGTGCCGACGGCATCACCATCACGCTCTCCGATGGTTCCAAATACCCCGCCACCCTTGTCGGCGATGACCCCGACACTGACCTTGCCGTCATCCACACCACCGCCCCCGGCCTGCACGCCGTCACGCTCGGCGACTCCGCCGCGCTGCGCCCCGGTCAGCTCGTTATCGCCATCGGAAACCCCCTCGGCTTCCAGGCGACCGTCACCGCCGGCGTCGTCAGCGCCATGGGCCGCACCTTCCGCTCCAAAAACGGCCGCCTCATCGACAACGTCATCCAAACCGACGCCGCCCTCAACCCCGGCAACTCCGGCGGACCCCTCGTTAACTCCCATGGCCAGGTCGTCGGCGTCAACACCGCCATCATCCCCTCCGCCCAGGGCATCTGCTTTGCCGTCCCAGGAAACACCGCCAAGTGGGTCGCCGCCCGACTCATCCGCGACGGCCACATCCGCCGCGCCTACCTCGGCGTCGCCGGCCAGGACGTCCCGCTCCAACGCAAAGTCGTCCGCTTTTTCGGCCTGGAAAACCAGTCCGGCGTCCTCATCGTCGGCGTCGAAAATGACTCCCCCGCCTCCCGCGCCGGGCTCCGCGAAGGCGACATCCTCCTCTCCGTCGACGGCTACGAAGTCGAAACCATCGACGCGCTCCACAAACTCATGAACGAAGACCGCGTCGGCCAGGTCGTCGGCATCCGACTCCTCCGCGGCACAGAAGTCATCCGCATCGAAGTCACCCCGATTTCGGGACAGCAAAATCCGTCCCCGAATTAAAACGGCAGCGCAATCCGCCGCGTCGTCTCATCCAACGGCACGATCTCCACCCGCAGCGTACTCGCCGGCAGCAGCGACTCCACTCGCGAAGGCCATTCCACCACCACCACCCCCCCCTGCTCCAATAACTCCAAAAAACCAATCCCCTCCAGATCATCTGCCCCCGCCGTCCGGTACGCATCCAGATGAAACACCGTGAGCGAAGCCGTCGGATAAATATTCAGCAGCGTAAACGTCGGCGAAGACACCATCCGCCTATTCCCCCCCAATCCCAGCACCATCCCCCGCACAAACTGCGTCTTCCCCGCCCCCATCTCCCCCGCCAGCGCCACCACCGACCCGCCCGGCAGTCCGCGCGCAAACTCCCCCGCAATCCCCTCCGTCTCCTCAACCGAATTTGAAACACGCTCAAAGCGAATGTTCCCACCCCTTACGCGCCAGTGGCCCGACTATCCCATTCTGCCGAATCAACACCTCCCGCCCCTCCGTAATCACCCCAATGCGATAAGCATTCGCCGTACTCAAATCCGCGCTCGCACAAGTAAACAAAAGCTCATGATCTTCCCCATCATGCAGCGCATGTTCCAGCGGCGAAACCCGATCCCGCCGAAATAGCTCAATCGCATCATCATGAATCGGTATCGCATCCGCCTCAATGATCGCCCCCACTCCCGACTGCTCGCAGATATGCCCCAGATCGCGCGAAAGCCCATCCGAAAT
>DASRRR010000111.1:0-20742 GCA_035656825.1 Tepidisphaeraceae bacterium
ACAAACGGCGTCAGATCCTCCTTGATGCGTCCAAGAATCCCTGCGACACTGGCCATCCGTGGCCTCCTGTTGGTTCGGTGATGTTAGATACCACCATTCTGACAGGAGGCCGCGTTTTGCGCTAGTGTTGTAAATGCAACCATGGCGCAGAGTTATCTGCTAAGGCAATGGCATTCATGACATCAGGATTCATTTGTGATTTTGATTTTCACTTCATGTTCCCTGCGCCCTTGAACTCCGGGGCGTATGGCAAACAGGGCCCCTCCGATCATGCCTGTGGTGGGGGAATATCCGCGCGGCACGAAGGCACTGTCCCAATGTTCGCCGGCGGTGGTGATGAAGAGGCAATCCATTTCATCGCCGCCGAACGCCAAGCTCGATACTTGTTTGACGGGCAGCGCAATTCGGCGCTCTATTTTTCCATCGGGATCGTAGCGCACGACCTGCCCGCCGTACCATTGAGCGCTCCAGACAAATCCTTCCGCGTCGATGGTGAGGCCATCTGGGATTCCTTCACTATCCGGCACCGCAGCGAAGACTCGTTTTCGTGAAAGCGTCTGGTCGGGGTTTATGTCATACGCGTAAATCCGCCGGGCGGTGGAATCGGAATAGTATAGCGTATGTCCGTCGGGACTTAGCCCGATGCCGTTGGAAAGTTCGATTCCTTCATCGACAACCACTGCCGATTTGTTTGCGACATTGATCAGATACAAGCACCCGGTGCGGTCCATGGCAACATCTCCCCAGAAAAGCGTTCCGGCATAAATCTGCCCGGTCGGCGTGGCCACGATGTCATTAAAGGGCGTGGTGCGTCCATCAATACCCTTCATCATTGGCAGAGTCTTCCCATCGTTGATCGTATAAATTCCATCTGCTCCGGCGACGAGCAGCCCACCCCCGACGGCTAAAGCCATCCCGGCGGGTTGAGATATGGTTGCGAGGCTGATGATATGTCCCGAATGAGGATCCATTTGATGCACGATCCGACCGTTGATGTCGTTCCAGAAAAGCGCCGGTTTCCGCCAATCCCAGAGGGGACTTTCGCCACAGCGGTCGTATTTATTGGCAATGATTTCGGGAAATTGCCCGATCTGTTTCATTTTCATCTTTTGCTTGCTCTAAAAGACCACGACCTGCATGATATAGCATAGGGTAATATTGTAAGTTGTCGAAGTATCCATATGGGAGAAGACTTTGAAATTCCATCTTGTATTTTTAATATGGCTCCCGAGTCTGCTGTTGCTCATGTGCGCAGAGGTGCGGGGACAGGGAGAAACGACGATTGCTCTTGATGGAGTCACGATCGTGACCGATGGTGACAATGCATCGTATGTTCAATATGCAGTCGATAGTCTGGATGGATATATCAAGGAATTGACGGGGGTTGCGCCGCCGATCGCGACTTCACTTGCCAGGAATAAGGGATTGGTAATTGGGATCGGGGTAAAAACTGCCGAGGAGATCTTTGGTGAAAAGCTCCCTGCCGACAAAGTCGGCGAGAATGGGTATTTGCTCAAATCCATATCCAAAGACGGGGGGCAATTTCTGGTTGCCGTGGGCATTACACCTCAAGGGACGAAATCGGCTGTATATGCGCTCATGAAGATGATTCGTCCGTCAGACCACTCCGCGGTTGTGCCGGCGGTGCTGGACATCCTGAGCAAGCCCACATTTACAAAGCGCGGCATGCATTTCAATGGGTGGTCGTTCAATTATCCCTATTCGTTTCGTCGCTGGAGCGAACAAGACTGGAAGAACTACATCGACATTCTTTCCTATCAGAATGTGAACCTCCTGTATTTGTGGCCGTTCATGGAAATCATGCCGGTTCCGCTTTCCAAAGAAGATCAAGCTTATCTTGAAGAATGTCGGCGCGTCGTGGAATATGCGCAAAAGTGCCATGGCATGGAAGTATGGATCATGCAATGCACCAATCGGGTGGCAAATGACCGTCTGGGGGTGGAGGATCCTCGGCTTCGCCCATATTGGCGGCCCGCGCAAAAAGATCTCAATCCCGGCGATCCTCAGGATTTCAAGGCGATTATGAACTCTCGCGAGGCTCTATATCGCATCGTCAACAACGTTGACGGGGTCTGCAACATCGACTCTGACCCGGGCGAGTGGCCTGGGAGCCCGCTCAGCGATTATCTTAAAGTCCTTAATGGTTGCCGAGCGCTGCTCGACCAGATCAACATCCATCATAAAGATACAAAGCTCATCGATTGGATGTGGACTGGTTGGGGCGTGCAGCCTAAGCAGATTTTCAATCGCCATAATCAGGTTCTGACCATCCAGATGTTGAAGCGTGACCTGCCTGAGCCGTGGGAGCTGGTGGCCGGGCAGAATTCATTTCTCACCATCTGCCGAGATGAGCATGTGTTGGAAAAGACGATTCTTCTGCAATACGGCCTGATTGAAGGCGAGCCTGCCTATCCCATAACCGACCCGCGAATGAACGGGATGCGCGATGCATTTAATAAGTACCTACTGAAGTACCCGAAAATTGCTGGTGTTATGGGGAATCTTGAGACGCCTTTGCTGCAGTTTCCGGAGATGTATTTTTTCACGACGAATATCTGGGATCCATCCTATCGCGTGCATACCAATGAAGAAGTATTAGCCGACGTATCGGAGTTGCTCTATCCCGATCATGCAAAGCTGATTGCGGAATGTTTTCTTGCATTGCAACAGAAGGACGCAGCCAACGCTCAAGCCTCGGCAGACCAACTGGAGCCGCTCGTTCATGGCGATAAGCTTGGTCGGCTGGGAGTCTTTGGGCGCAAGCTGTTCCCTGACCATCTGATTGTCGCGCGGTCACTACTTCTGCAATTGCGTTATCGCGCTGCACAGGAAAAATTCGCGCAGATTCCCGCCGATCTGACTGAATCGGAATATGTGAAGCGGATCGCGAATTATCTCGAAGCCTATCTCGCCTGGGATACGGCTCATGGCTGGCATGCACTATGGGGTTGGGATCAATGGCCGCTCGGAAGCGACCCGCTTGACAAGGCTCTTCGCGCCGCCGCTGGCAGGGTCGGAAAATCGCTCGGCACATCCGCTGCCATCAACGACTGCTTCGATCAGGTGAGTCATGCCCTCACGGCCAAGTACGAAGCATCCGCTATCCAAATTGGCTGCATCGCACCGCTAAAGACAGCGGCGATAGCGGCTGTTCAACCGGCAGAGCAAAAGGCGTCCGGGAAATAATACGGATCTAGAAAAGTAGATGCGGGGAGAAGAACGGGTGGGCCTGCGGTCCGACCGCTAAGCCGCAAGCGGCAGAGCGCGGGGATTAATCCAGAAGCGTATAACCGGCATGATCGCGCGGTTTAATTGACCAGCGCATTAAACTGATTCCAACCCGCCGGAATAGGCCCATATTTCTGAACAAACTGGGGTGGAAGAAGGCGATTTGAGTTTCGAAGCGTCTCTACATGTCCGTCAACGAATAGATTATTTCTGGGCGGATCAGTGTGTGCGGTTTTATCGATATAAGTCCAGAATGGAGTCATCCCGATTTCTTGGATCCCCTGTTTCTTTTCTATCCGTCCGCCATGAGATGCGAATGGGCTTTGGGATAGATAGCTATCGCCGCCAATTACTCCGCTCACGAGCGCCGCGCTATTTTCATAAACCAGCTGAGCGTTATCCACATCTGACAGGATGACCATGCGTTGAGGTTCCCATACCTGACTGACTTTCATCGGAGGCACCATTATAACGCCATTTACGTTGATGTAGTTGTGAAACCGGGAATCATAATTAGCCCAGTCAGGAGTTGAGCCGGAGAAAGCGACGGTATACCCGGTCCATATCCACGGGTCATACCAGATAATGTGATATGGATTCAGATTGTTTTCATCATAGGTGCCGGGATTATTGGCACGGAAGCCTGGACAATAGAACACTTCCGCCGGTGCGCGTGAACCGTCGGTGGTGGGTTTGAGATTAAGATAGCGATAGAGAAAATCCGGCAGACCGGTGCCCCCGGGGACAAAAGAAGTGCGCACCTGCCCGAGGCAGGGGCCGGGGAAGCTGCCTTTATTGTCGTTGGCGTACATTGTGATGGCATTACCGATTTCGCGCATTTGCGCCATACAAGCCGTCAGATATGCCTGCTGCCTGGCCTTTCCCAACGCCGGCAGCAGAATGGAGATGAGGAGAGCAATAATTCCGATCACGACCAGCAATTCAACGAGGGTGAAAGCACCTCGACGCTTCATAAGGACTCCTAAGTTCGCTTCTTGATATTCGCGGCTAAAGGGAGTTGGTCAGGGTTCGACCTCATCCAGTTGATCACTGCGTCCATCAGGGCACTTCACATCCAGAATTTTCTGTCCTTGGGTGCTGTTCGGGCTGACCCAGGATCCCTGCTTTGGTTTCTTCACGTCCTGCCGAATGGACGCCAGCATCGGCAGTTCAAAATTGGGGTTGTGTTTGGTTTTTTCAATAGAGGCGAGGGATTTCTTGCTATAGCGTTCAAGATATCCGATGAATTTCACCCTGCCGCATCGAAACATATGTGCCCGAACCGCTTCTTTACCGTTATGATTGAAAGGAGAGGGTTTGGCGGCGCAGTCGGGGAATGTCGTTTGCCCGTCGTCGTCGGTGAAAAACACAATGCCGGCTGTTTTTTCAGGCATGGCGACGGTGGTGCCTATCAATTCCCGCGTGATGACCACCAGAAGAATGCCGACAACGGCGGAGATGCCCAGGGTTGCCTTACCCAAGTTCTCGCGTAATGCATGGCGAATTCCCAAGCGTCACCCTTCCGTGTTCGCTGACTTCGGTCACCCTACCAGTGCGAAACCACTCACTCCTTTGGCGTCCACCCTTCCAACTTCCGCAATATTGAACCAAAAGACATGATATATCATCATACCAAACGATTTGGACAAGGCAATAAGAAACCAGCGAGGCGCGGGGAATATTTCCGAATTGTTAAGGGAAGATCTCCCGATCGGGATTTGGAAAAGTAGATGAACGGGTGGGCCTACGGCCCGACCGCCAAGCGGGAGAGCGCGGGGATTAATCCAGAGGGGCATATCATGAGGGGTATGCGCAGACGTCGAGCCGGGCTCGCAGTCCGTCCCCCAGCGTCTGCAGGAGCCCAAGGCCCGACGTCTTTTGCACTATGCGGCGGGGATGATGTTGCTCAGGGCCATCATGAGACGGTTGGCATGCAGCATCCTCGCGGAAACCGTTCCGGAGCAACTTTGATTAACGAATGCGGCGACGGCGGCCTGTAAAGAGGGCGGCGGCGCCGAGGCTGAGCAGGGTGGGTTCGGGCACGGCCGCGATCAGTTGGTTCACATAGGCTGACCCAAACTGCGCTTCGCGTTCTGCCAACAGGGACGGCGAAAGGCCGGCCTGCAAGCCATAGGCGCGATCGATGAGGAAATAGTCGGAGCTGTTCACCAGGCCGTCATAATTGAGATCACCCGAGGTCCAGGTGGCAGGGAGACCCTTGGCGAAAGAGCGATCGAGCAGGGCGTAGTCGTCGGCGTCCAGCTTGCCGTCGAGGTTGAGGTCACCGACGAGGGTATATTCGACAGTGAAGGTTTGTGCGGTATCGTCTTGGACATATCCGAGAGAAAAGAGATTGGGATTGGTTGCCGCGAGGGAGGAAGCAATGCCCGGCCCGGACCAGGTGCCGGAATTGTATCCGGTGGTCAGATCAGCCAGGACGGCTGCCGGGACGGCGGTATTGCCGGCGGTATACGCCACGACCAATTTGTTATTGTTTAAGTCCAGGACACCCGATCCGGCGAAAAGCAGACCGGCGTCGACAGTGGTGCTGCCGATCGTCAATATGTTTGTGGTGGTTCCGCTGGTGGCGATCTGGGCTTTGCCGCCGTCGGTGACAGCCAAGCTGGCGATGGTTTGGGTATTGGGAACTTCGAAGATACCGGTGGCGTTGACGGTCACGCCGCTGCTTGTGGCGATGGAGCTGACGCTGCGGAGCAGACCGCCGTTGACGATGGTTGCACCGGTGTAGGTAAGGTTGCCGGTGAGGTTGACAACGCCGCCGGCTGCAACGGCGGTGATTCCACCGTTGCCGGAGACATTATTAGCGAAGCTGTAGGTGGTGTTTTTGTTAAAGCCCAGCATGGCCGGGGCGTTGACGGTGACGTCACCGGGTCCGATGTTGCCGGTGGTGCCACCGTTACCGATGGTGAGCATGACATGGTCATTGGCGACGGAGGTGAAATAGAGATCGGTTAGAAAACCGAATCCACCGCCGATGGTGGTGGGGCCGGTGTAGTTATTGTTGTCGGAGGAGACTGCGATCACGCCGAGGGTGACACCGGACAGGGAGCGATCATGTGCGGTCAGGCCGCCGGCACCGGTGAGTATTCCTGCGAGGTTGAGGGTGTTGTTTCCAGGAAGGGCAAACGTGACGGCGTCGAAGGTTCCGTTCAGGGTGATTTGGGAGTCGATTTCATTGTTGCTGCCGAAGTTTACGATACCGCCATGTCCACTGCCATCGGCGCTGACGACGATGGGTTTGGTGATCGGAACAGAAAGTGCTTCAATGCCAAGGCGGCCGTCATTTTCGAGGGTGATGACGCCTGGAGCATCGCCGAAGGTGGTGGTGCCGACCCAGAACACACCGTGTCCGGTGGCGCCGTCTTTGATTGTGATATTGGCCAGATGGGTTTCACCGGCATCGAGGATGTCCCATTCGGCACCCCCGGCGATGGTGAAGTTGTGGCCATTGCCTTGAAACAGACCGCCATCCGAGTCAGAAAAGAATGTGTTGGTTGCGCCATAAATCGTTGCGTCGGCGGAGAGAACCACTCCGCCGATCAAGGCCCGGGAATTGAGTGCGGCGCCGCTGTTATCGACCAAGGCTCCTAGCTGACCGGCGGCGCCATTTCCGGCGATGGTGATGATTTGCGTACTCAGATTGGGGTTGGCATTGACGTCGAGTGTGCCGCCGTCCAAAACGGTTGTGCTGTTGGGATTAGTTCCGAGGGAGTTGATGCCGGTCGTGGATGTTTGCAAAGTTCCGCTGGCCACGATGATCGAGCCGCTGAATCCGGAGTTGTCGCCTGCAAGCACGAGCGTGCCGGGTCCGTCCTGGCGGAGCGTGCCGGCGCCGGTGAGGGCGGATCCGAGGGTGCTGTCGCTGGAGCGATTGAAATCAAGGGTGCCGCTATTGAGAGCAATCGCACTCGGGAAGTTCAGCGCGCCGGTGTTTGAGAAAGATATTTTACCGGTGCCATTCTGCAAGAAAGTTCCCGTACTGGTGAAGTCGCCGTTATTGAAGGTGACATTGCCGCTGCCGCTGGCGGTGAAGTTTCCGGCGATCGCCAGAGCGCCATTCGAGAAGGTGACATTGCCGTTGCCGATGACGTTCAGGTCACCGCCCAGGTTGATATCACCGCCGGTGAAGGTGTAGGGGTGACTGGGGGAATTGGTGAAGGTCAACTGGCTGGGCACGACTGTTCCGGCGACGTTGATGGGAGAGGAGTTTGAGCCGCTATCGGTGAAGGTGACGGTATCGCCGTTATAAAACCGATTATCCGGGGTCGGAGCGGTGTCGCCGGTAAAGTTGACGGTGGTTTTCACGTCCCAGGCATTTGCATTAAGGCCGCCGACCCAGGTCAAGCTGGCTGCGGGGCTGCCGGCGACGACGAGGTTGATTTCGTTGGAGGTGGAAGTATCAACGGAGAAGGTTTGGCGGGTGGTTCCGAAGGGGGCGCCTTCGACATTGGCGACCATCAGGTTGGTAGCATCACCGCTGAGCGTGCCGGTATAGTCAAACAGGCGGTAATTTCCAGCCGCCACATTGCCGGTCAATTTATTAAGACCGATGGTCGTCACGCCGCTGAGGGAGATATCGCCTGCGACGACGATGTCATCACTGGTGCCAGCGGGGGTAGCGTCCAGGTCGTATTGCAGGGTCGATCCACCGGTGAGTACCAAACCGCCCAGGGTCAAGGTGCCCGCGCCGCTGTCTCCGGGGGAAATGACGCTGCCCGTCCCGGCGGTAATGGTCCCCAAGACCGTGCCGCCGCCTTTCAAGGACTGGATACTGGACAATGAATAACCGCCCACAGGCGTTACATCGAACGTCGCGCCGCTGCTGACGGCAATGGTGGGAGAATTCGAAACCGAGGCGGTATTGCCCAGGACAAGTTTTCCTTGCTGGATCACCGTGGTACCCGAATAGCCGTTCGGGCTGTTCAGCGTCCAGGTGCCGGCGCCATTTTTCAGGATGTTCAAGATGGCGTTATTGGCATCTCCGGACGGATTATCTTCCAGGATGCCTGAATACAGGCCATTGCCCGCACCTTGCAGGGCGAGGGTTCCGGTGCCGGGGACGAACTGCTGGAATTCGGAACTGCTGGCAATTTCAAGCAGATCCCCGGGTGCGGTCCCATCCGATTGCAAGGCATAATCGCTCGCGGATTCGGTAAGGAAATTCCCGCTCATGACGTTATCGCCGCTTTTATTAATGACTTGTGGCGTAAAGTCAGTGCGGCCTGACATATAGATGAATTCGCCGGTATTGATATTGTTGGTTAGCACCAGGGCGCTGCTGGTCAGCCGGATTTCAGTCCATCCGGTATTTTGATTGCCACCGTCGCCAAGTGAAGTGCTGCTGTTGATTTGGACGTTTCCGGAATCAATTCGGAATTGCCCGGTATATCCCGGACTTGACGGTCCTAAATACATGGTCCCGGTGCCGGATTTGATTACCTCGGAATTAAAATTCCCGTATAGACCTTGGTTGAGGTAAAAATTACTTGCCCCGGTAAAGGTGACGAATATGCCGGCGGTGTTATTGGTATGAACGAGTGCAGGGTTGGAGACAGGAGCCACACCGATGCCCACGGGGACGTTGAAGACGAAGTCGCCGTTATTGGCTTGCATCTGACCTTGCAGGATCACGAAGGAACTGGTGTTGAAAGTCTGCGTATTGCCGCTGAGATTGTTAATGATGGGGCTGCCGCTGTTGACTGCCAGGCCAAATTCGGACTGATTCGATCCATCATCGGCAAAGACAGATGCGCCTGCGCCGGCGGCGAATGTGACATTGCGAAACAATCCGTCCTGGGTGGTGGCGGCGGGAAAGACAATTGTGGAGGAGGTGGTTGCACTAAACACCACGTCATTGTTGGCGTTGTTTCCACCCGCCGCTGCCGAGCTGTTCCCCGAGGTGAAATTGGGCAGTCCCGGGGACCAGTTGGTGGCATCATTAATAAGGTTGGTGGTTCCTCCACCGACCCACGTTTCCGCGGCCTGGGATATGTTTGAGATCCCAAAAATGACCAGCCCTGCCGCCAAAGCCAACATATTTTGTCGTTGCCCGTTCATTGCAAACCCTCCAAAAGAGAAATGGACCGGTCAGGATTCCAAGCCAACTTCGGCGGGTGCAAATGCGCGGATTCGCCACACACAAATTTTCGTAACCGATTTACACCGAGATTGGTTTTTGACTACTAACCGCAATAAACAAATGATATGTGATATATCGTACATCTGATCTATGGCAAAGCAAGCGCAAAATATTCCCGTTTGCGTCTTTGGACATTCATTTTCGATATTATTAGAGGACACATTTAGTCAACGGAGGTTTTTGCGTCCTCATGCGGCGATTCAGAAGGTAATGGTCAGTCCTCCGTCGACAATTAAAGTTTGTCCCGTGATATATCCGCATTGATCGCCGGCGAGAAAGAAGATTGCATTGGCGACTTCTTCGGGATTTCCGGGGCGTGCCAAGGGAATCTTGCGGTTTTTTATATACCATTCCTTGAACAGGGCGGATTGTGTTTCGTCCACGCCTGCGATCACGCTCATTGGCGTGTGAATGCAGCCTGGCGCGACGACGTTCACCAGGATTCCGTACTCAGCCAGATCCACCGCCAGAGACCTGCTCCATGCTCCGATCGCCCCTTTGCTCGCGGCATACGCACCGACGGTCCCTTCGGCGGCAATAGCCTGGGTGGAGGAAACATTCACAATTCGCCCATAATTCTGCTTAATCATCGGCGGCACGACATGTTTCGCCAGGACATACATGGCTTCGACATTGATCGACTGCGTATGACGCCAGTGTTCCAATGTGCTAAGAGTATGACGTTCGTAGTAAGAGAAACCGGCGTTGTTAACAAGTGCATCAATCCGGCCATGGCGTTGAATCGTCTCATCAACACAGCGCCCGAGTGCCGCATGATCGGTGACGTCGCAATCGAATGGCTCCGTGCCGGGACATTCACAGGCAACGGTCTGGAGCAGGTCGCGTTGGCGGTCAATGGCGACGACGGCAAAGCCCTCCGCGGCGAAACGCCGGACGGCAGCCCGACCGATTCCCGATGCGCCACCGGTTATCAATACGACGTGCTTTTTCGCGTCTCTCATATGTTATTTGCCCAGCTTAATCATTGACCGGGGATGTGTCTTGATATATTATATTAATAGATGCTGAATACATTTAAAAGCCTCAGTCCGTTGGAGCGGGGAACAACGCTTCGGAGCGATACGACGGCATGTTTAGTGCGAGCGGTGCTGAAGGGGGACTTAAAACAGGGGGACAAGCTGGTGGTGCGCAAGTTGGCGGAACACCTGGGGGTCAGTGCCACGCCGGTGCGTGAAGCGATTGTGGAACTGGAGGCGATTGGGATTCTGGAGGTTCCGCCGAACCAGAGCGCCGTCATCAGAAAATTCGGGCCGCAGGAGTTATTTGAGATTTATCATTTGCGTGGGTTGCTCGAAACCGAAGCCACGCGGCTGTCATGCAATCGGATACCGCAGGAGCGTCTGGCCAAAAGTAAGGGCGAAATCGGAGAATTGCTTAAGGAAAGCCATTCCGCAGGCACTCCGCAATGGATGGCAAAGGCGTTGGAACAGGATCGCTTGCTTCACCGCATTGTCGCGCATTACTGCGGGCTGGGGCGGCTTTTTCACGAGATTGGCCGCTATACCAAATTGATGGAAGTCATTAGCGAAGCGGTGGGCAATGAACACAACGGGTTGCTGCAAATGCTCAAAGACCATCAGCGGATAGTTGAAGCGATGCTGATGCGTGACCCGGAAATCGCTTCACGACGGATGGGAGAGCACATTCACACTTCGGCGTTGAATGACATTGGCGTGCTGTACGGGCCTGCCGCGGTGGAGCAGGTGAAGAATCCAAATCCGGTGATGCAGGCATTTCTCTAAACCAAATCAATTGAATTCCGCGATTTTCCACAAGAACTTTATATTGACGCGTCCTCGCAGATGATATATCATAGTACTATATGCCATCCGTCGGGAAGCCAATAATCAAAATGGATGATCCGCCTGGCATTCTCCTCCCGACATTGCGAATCATTCGCGCGATCCTTCTAGAAGACTTTTCCGGGTCGGATGTGCTGAATTGCACTGAGATTGCGGTTTTGCTGAATTTGGATCAAGTGCAGGCCCGGCATGTTGTTTCCGAATTGGATGCGATTGGGCTCGTGCAATTCGTGCCGGATGAAGGGGCGGTGCTTAAGCCTTTCGGCGCGCAGGATCTCCTGGAGATATTCCACATCCGCGGTGTTCTTGTGGTGGAAGCGACGCGGCTGGCAAGCCGTCACATTCCGACCGATCTTCTGATGGGTTTACGCGATTTTTGCATGGAACTGATCGAATCCACCGGCGGTGCGAGTCAAAAGCCGCAGGAAATCGTGGATTGTGATCGGCGGCTTTATGAATTGGTCGCTCGGTTTTGCGGAACTCATCTGCTGTTTTCAGAAATGGCGCGATTCGACAAATTGATGCAGGTTGTGCGCGATATTCGTCGGGAGCGCGGCGCGGGGCTCATGGAAGGGCTGTTCGAAAATAGGCGGGTGCTGGATTCGCTGCTGGTGCCTGATGAGAACACGGCGGTAGCGGCCATGGCGGAGCATTTACGAAAGATAGCGCGGCGGGACATCGAAGCGGTCTATGGATCGGGCGCGCGGGAAGTAATTTTGGAAGCCGCTTCAACGGTGGCGTTGTAATTGGGCTTTGGTCAAACGGAAATACAGGTGGGTCTATGAAAATTACCGGCATTGATTGTCATGTGCTCGTGATTCCTGAATACGACACCGAGGCGTGCAGTTCGGCACAGGATGATCTGGTGGTCGTCATTCATACCGACGAAGGAATCACCGGCATCGGTGAAACCGATACCAACCCGTGGGTGGCGCGTGAGTGCATCCGCGCCAAAGGCACCCATTGCATGGGCCTGGGTCTGGAAGAGATGCTGCTGGGGGAAGACCCGCTGCAGCCGGAAGCGATCTGGCATAAGTTATATAGCGGTTCAAAGATGACCGGGCGGCGCGGCGCGGTGATCTGCGCGATGGGCGCGATTGACATGGCGCTGTGGGATCTGCGTGGCAAGGCGATGCGGCAGCCGGTGTATAAGCTGCTGGGCGGGGCGGTGAAGGATTACATCACGCCGTATGCGAGTCTTTTGCCGGAAGGTCATACTGTTGATGAATATTCGTCAAGCCTGGTCGCCAAAGCGTGCAAGGCGAAGGCATTCGGGTTCAAGGCCGGGAAGATGGAAGTCTGCGTGACCGGACCGTATGCGCACAACGCCGTCCAGGGAACCGACGACGATATCGTGCGGATCGTAGCGGATTGCCGCGAAGCACTGGGAGATGACTTTGTCATGATGGTGGATGTGGCGTATTGCTGGTCGAACGCAAAGGAGGCGCTGCGCGTCCTCAAGCGCATCGAGCAATATGATCCATTCTTCCTGGAGACTCCGCTGAACATTGATGATCTGGACGGGTATCGCTTTTTGCATGAACATTCGCCGATCCGCATTGCTGCCGGCGAATGGCAGAATACGCACTGGGAATTTCTGGACCTGGCGGACCGAGGAAAGCTAGACGTGCTTCAGCCTGACGTGGGGCGTGTCGGAGGATTTACGGAGGCCAAGCGGGTTTGCCAGATTGCCGAGGATCGTGGGCGGCTGATCGTGCCGCATTGTTGGAAGAGCGGGATTGGAATTGCGGCCAGCGCCCATCTGTGCGCAGCGACGGCGGTGTGCCCGTTCATCGAGTTTCTCCCGGCGGAACTCTCGGAGAGCGTGCTGCGTGGAGAATTGGTTGCACAGGAATTGACGATGGAGGACGGGAAGATCGCTCTGCCGCAGAAGCCGGGATTGGGAATTGAATTGAATATGGATGCGGTTCGGCGATACACCGCTGGAAGTCATGCGTCGGCGCGGCCGAAACTGGTGGCGGCGAGCTGACGATCGGTTGAAGACGGGGAGTCCGATCTCCGAATAGGCGAGTTGCAGTCGTATCCAACTCACGGCGAACGATACGAAGGAAGGTCTTTTTGCGAGCCGGAACGTCGGAAACGGTCATTACTCCGCCTGCCGGGGCGCCAACTCTCGGAACGATCCAGAGAAGCACCGGGGTCCATGACGATCTATTTGCCCGGGCCTTGGTTCTCAATGACGGCAATCAGCGTGTCGCGATTGTCTGCCTTGATTTGATCGGCATGGATTTCGCGATGGTTGACGAAATCCGCGATGCGATTCGACATCGGACGGGGATAACCAGCATCCTGCTTAATTGCAGCCACACGCATTCTTCTCCGTTTACGATCCCATGGAGCGTACTCGGGTGGCGCTGGGTGGCGGGCGCGGGGAAGAAATGGCGTGATAGGCTCGCGCCGATTCTCGGAGAGATGGTTGCTGACGCCGAAGCGACAGCGACGGATTGCGTGCTGCGAGTGGGAAGAGCGTCGGTGCAGATAGGCCTGAATCGGCGGTTTGAGACTGAGCAGGGCGTGGTGATGAAGCCTAATCCCGCGGGTATTACCGTGCCGTGGGTGGATGTGCTGCGGGTTGACCGCCTGGATGGAACGCCGGCGGCGGTTTTGTTCAGTCATGCCGCGCATCCGGTGATTATTCATGGTGCAAGCAAATTGATTAGCGCGGATTTTCCTGGCTATGCGGTGCAGAAGCTCAAATCGCTATTCGGCGGGAACGTGCTGGCGATGTTTGCGCAAGGATGCGGGGCCCAAATCAATGGGGACCCGCTACGAGGCGGTTTTGCCGCCGCGGAGCATGCCGGATCGCTTCTGGCGGAGGCCGCATTTCAAGCGGCCTGCAACAGCAAGCCTCTTGGAAAACAAACCTTTACCATCACTTCTGTCAGCGCCGGGATTCCTCTTGCACCATTGCCGACGCGAAGCGAATGCGCCCGGGTATTGAAAGAAGCTGAAGATCGCCTGGCCAAACTGTGGAGCAGGACATTCAGCGATGAGCAGATGTGGGATCTTCAGGATCAGATCGACATCGGCGGGGCGAAATCTCAATCGCAGGACGACGTCCAGCCCATGGACGGACAGCCATGGTGGCTTACGGACAATGTTTTATGCCTGCGCGATCTGATGAAAAAAGTTGAAGCCGGGGAGGGTGGCGCGCTGCGGTTTGATGCGCAAATGGTCCGTGTCGGAGATGAATGGTCATTGCTGGCGACGTCGCACGAGCTGTTTGCCGAATATCAACATTGGTTCGATGCAAATGCGCCTACGGGAAAAAAGATGATGTGGGCTTACACCAATGGCTGCGAAAGCTATATCCCGACGAATGAAGAACTTCAGCGTGACGGGTACGAAACGGCGAGCTTCCCGGCGATGGATAGCGCGGCGTTGAAATATCGGCATCGAAGAGCGATTGGCCGGGGCGCTGAGAATGATGTGATCGAAGCGCTGCGTTCGTTGTGGGCATGATCGCCGCCGACAATGTTCAAAGTCATCCATAGAGGAGACGGGCAATGACCTACGGCACCCAATTACTTACAGACGCGCCGACGGTGTTGCAGCGGAAGATCAGTAATCTCGTCATCGCGACTCTGGCTGCCGTCCTCGGTGGTTACTTGTATGGGTATGACACTTTGGTCATCAGCGGGGCGATCGATTATTTGACGGAATTCTACAAGCTGGACGCCGGCGGGAAGGGACAGGCTGCCAGTTGTGCGCTGATCGGCTGCTTCATCGGAGCAATAAGCGCAGGATGGGTTGTCGATCGTCTGGGCGCGAAAGTGGGGCTGTGGCTGTGTGCGATCTGCTTTGCGGGGTCTTCCATCGGGACTTACTTCGCAGGGTCGCTAAGCAGTTTCATTTTCTGGCGAATTCTGGCGGGATTGGGGCTGGGCATGGCGTCGATTGTCGCGCCGATGTACATCGCCGAGATCGCGCCGACGGGCATTCGCGGCCGGCTTGTGACGCTGTATCAATTTGGAATCGTCCTCGGAATCCTCAGCGCGGTCTTCATCAACAAGCTCATTCACGGGCTGGGTGATGAGATGTGGAATCTGAATTCCGGCTGGCGCTATATGTTCATGGCTAGCGCCGCGCCGGCGATTCTCTTTGCCGCGATGATTATGCCCGCGGTCGAAAGCCCGCGATGGCTGATGAAGATGAAGAGGCGGGAAGAGGCACTGAATATTCTCCGCCGGCTCAATGGACCGGAGATCGCAGCGGTCGAGGCGCAGGAAATCGAGCAATCGCTCAATAAGGAAGAGGGTAAATTCTCGGAACTATTCACGACGGGATTTCGCCGGCCGCTGGTGATCGGCATCGTGCTGGCGGGCCTGTCTCAGGCGAGTGGAATTTTCGTGCTGCTGACGTTCCTGAAAGGATTGCTGGAAGGGGCGGGATTCAGCAGGTCGTCCGCGTTTTCCCAAACGGTTCTGGTCGGTGCGATCCTGGCGATTTTCACGCTGGCGGCGTTGGCGCTGGTTGATCTTGCGGGGCGCAAGACGCTTCTTGTGCTGGGAACATTGGCGCAATTTGTCTCAATGGCGGCTGTTGCGTGGCTTTTTAATTCGCAGGGACATGGCCTTGCGATTCTGGTGTTTTTCCTGATTTTCGTTGCGGCCCATGCGGCGGGCAATGGAGCGGTCTGCTGGGTCATCATCTCCGAGATTTTCCCAACTAAAATCCGCGGGCGGGCAATGTCGGTGGCGACCACGTCGCTGTTTCTGGTGGCTTATCTTGGAAATCTCGTCTATCCGGCGATGCAGGAGCATCTGGGCTACAGTGGCACGTTCTGGTGTTTCAGTGCGGCGGCTTTGATCAATCTGCTGTATGTCCTGTTCCAGGTTCCAGAAACCAAAGGGCGTTCGCTCGAACAGATCGAGAAAATGTGGGTTGCGCAGGGGGAATGAAATGAGCATTGCCGAACAACCTCTGCCCGCCGCAAGCAAGTCGGAATCGCAGGCAGGCGGAAGTCTGCGTCACGACTCGATCGGGTTGCTATCAACAGCCGCGCTCACTGCTGCCTATATGGGGCCCGCCATATCGATTTACGCGCTATTTGGCCCTATGTTCTCGATCGTTGGAAATGGCGTCGGATTTGTGATGATGATCGCGGCGGTGCTAACGCTTCTGTCGGCGATCAGCTTTGGGATGCTGGCCAAGGAGATACCTTCCGCCGGTGGAGTTTATGCCTGGGCGCGCGTCGCGCTAGGCGAATCAGCCGGACTGGGTATTGGAATAACCAGCGCGATTTATTACGCAATCTGTCTTATCTTCCCGCCGATCGTATTCGGGCAATTTTTTAATGAATTACTCAGGGAAATTGGATTCGCGCATACGAACTACTGGACATTTCTGGCTGGCGGGACGCTGATGCTGGTGCTGGCGGCGCGGGTCACTTACCGGGGGATCCTCGTCTCTTCCGAGCTTGCGCTGACGCTGCTGCTGATCGAACTGGCGGTGGTGGTTGGGCTGGGGCTGACATTTTTGGGAATCGCGATAAAACATGGCACTTTTTCATTGGCGCCGATAACTCTCGGCGCCTGTATCGATCGATGGAAGGGGGTGATGCTTGCGTTGCCACTGGGGCTTTTGTGCATGGCTTGCGATGCGGCCACACCGGCATCGGAGGAAATCAAAAACGCGAAGTGGACGATCCCCGTGGCAGTGGTATTAACCTGCGCAATGATCGGTCTATGGTACATCGTGGGTTTTTCGGGATTCGCGATGGGGACGGATGCAAAAGACATGGCGACGCTGTCCGATTATATCTCCCCGATTATTCCGATGGCGCAGCGTGTGTGGGGGCCGTTCAGATTCCTGGTGGCATTGACGGCGATGTCAGCGGCGATGGGCGGGTTTATTCCCGGCGCGACGGCGGCTTCGCGAGTGATTTACTCCATGGGGCGGGAGGGGAAAATTTTTCGCCAGTTCGGGACAGTTCATCCGAAAACCCAGACGCCTTGGAACGCACTGCATCTTGTGTATGTGGCGGTATTGCTGGTGACGATCATACCGCTGTGGCTGGTCGGTGCGGACAAGACCATGGAATGGTGGGGATTCGTTTTCGGGTGGTTTGTCGGCCTGGTTTATGTGGTGGCGAACCTGGCCAACATTGTTTTCTACTGGCGATTTCGTCGCGAGCGATTTCATTATGTCTGGAATCTTCTTGTGCCGGGGATCGCGATCATCGTGCAGGTTTTCGTGATTTGGCAGGGGGTTATTGTACAGCTCTGGGCTTCCGGAACTTCGGGGCGCAGCGCCCAGGTGTTTATAGCGACGGTCACGTTGGCGACAGGAATATATGTCTGGCGAATGAGCCAGCGCAAGGAGCGATAATGTATCAGCGATTTTTTGGGATTTTAGTCGGTTCCATGCTCGCCATTGCGATATGGGCTGTTAATCCTGCGCGGGCTGCGAGTACATCGGATCGGATATTGGTGCGCCCGATCAGGGGGCTTGTTGAGAAGGATGGGAAATCCTGGCAGCCGGTTGAGATTGTGCTGCAGGATCCACAGGATCCGCAGGAAAATGCGCGAATTGCGACGGCGGTGTTGAAAGTGGACGGGGTTGTAGCGGCGCGGCAGGCGATCGTGGCGGGATCGCAGAGCATTGAGGTACTCGTGCCGGCCGTGGAGACGGAAAAGCAGGTGGAGGTTTCGATCCAGAAGGGGGATGAAACACTGGTCGGTTCCGGGACGCTGCGACCGGTGCGGAAGATGACGATTTTTATTCTGCCGCATTCGCATCATGATCTGGGGTATACGGATATTCAGCCGAAGGTGGAGAATGTGCAGGTCGACAATTTGCGCAACGCCATCGAGTTGGCGCGGAAAACGGCGGATTATCCGGAAGGTGCGCGGTTCGTCTGGAACGAGGAGGTGCTGTGGGGGGCGGATCAATATATTCGTCAATTGCCGGAGACGGAGCGGGCCAAGCTGGTGGAGGCGGTGCAAAAGGGGTGGGTTTCCTTAAACGCGATGTATGGCAACACGCTGACAGGCCTGTGCCGTGAGGAGGAGCTAATTCAGTTATTCAGTGAATCGGCGCGATTGTCGAAATTAACAGGGATAAAGATCGATTGCGCGATGCAGTCGGATGTTCCCGGGGACACATGGGGTCTGGCGACGGTGCTGGGGCAGGCGGGGATTCGATATTATTCGCTGGCGCCGAATTTCCGGAGCCGGGTGGGGACATTTCTACCGACGTGGCGGGACAAGCCGTTCTGGTGGGTATCTCCGTCGGGAAAGGACAGGATTCTCGTTTGGATACCGCGCGGAGGATATGCATATCCGATCGTGATTCCGATGTTGAATAATCAGTGGATAGGAATGTACGAGAAAGGGCTGGACGACGCGCGCTATCCGTACGACATTTCGTATATCCGCTATGCGATGGATAATGAGGGGCCGGAGGCGAAACTTCCGGAGTTTGTGAAGGAGTGGGATGCGAAATACAAGTGGCCGAAGATGGTGATCGCGTCGACAAAGACGGCGTTTGAGGAGATGGAGAAACGCTATGGGGACAAGCTTTCCGAATACAAAGGGGATTTGACGCCGTACTGGGAAGATGGCGCGGGATCATCGGCGCAGGAGACGGCGATGAATCGCAATTCGGCCGACCGGATTGTGCAGGCGGAAGCACTATTTGCGATGCTGGGCGCGGAGGCTTTCCCGCTGGCGGCGGATCAGGAGGCATGGCGCAATGTGCTGCTCTATTCCGAACATACATGGGGGGCGGCAGACAGCGTGGAAGATGCTGAATCGGCGATGACGACGGAGCAATGGAAATTTAAGCAGGCGTATGCCATTCAGGCAGAGAAGCAGTCGAAGGATCTGTTGGAGCAGGCATTGGAAGTGAAGGGGGCCGGGGAAATTGCGTCAGCGGTGGATGTATTTAATACGACATCGTGGCCGAGGACGGAGGTTGTACTAATAGAGAAATCACTCTCGTCGGCGGGAGATCGGGTGACGGATCAGACGGGGAAGCGCGTGGCGTCGCAGCGATTGTCGACTGGGGAACTGGCGATTTTGGCGCGGGACGTTCCGCCGTTTGCGGGAGTTCGTTTCGACATCTCGGCAGGGGGTGCCACGGCGGAAGGGAAAGCGGCGAGTACGGATGGGACATCGATCAGCAATGGTCTGATCCGTGCGCGTATTGATCCAAAAAGCGGAGGAATTTCGGAGCTGAAGCGGCGCGGTTCGGAACGGAATTTTGCCGGCGACGGCAGTGAGGCGCTGAATGATTATGTCTACATGATCGGCGACAAGCCGGCGGATGCCGTGGGAAGCTCGACGCCAACGATCACGGTCCTGGAGAAAGGGCCGCTGGTGGCAATGGTGCGGATTGAATCAGAGGCGCCGGGGTGCAATAAGCTGACGCGCGAGGTGACGCTGGTCGCGGGTGAAGATCATTTGGATTTGAGCAACACGTTGGACAAGAAGCGTGTGGCGGCGAATCCCCGGCCGGGGAAGAACCATGGGATTTCATATAGCGGGCGGTCTTCCAAGGAGAGTGCTAACTTCGCATTTCCATTCAATGTAGACGCGGGTCAGATTCGATTGAACATGCCGATGTCAGTGATTCGACCGGAGATCGATCAACTTCCGGGATCCTGCAAGGATTGGATGGAGGTCGGACGGTGGGCGGATATTTCAAACGATCAGGAAGGGATCACGCTGGCGACGCTTGACGCGCCGCTGGTGGAGATCGGCAAGCTCTCGACGCTGCTGGGCATGTCGGCAAGTCCCGAACCTTGGCGAAAGCATATTGAGCCGACACAGATGATCTATTCGTGGGTGATGAATAATCACTGGTACACGAACTATCGAGCGTATCAGGAGGGCGTGGTCACATTCCGGTATGCGCTGCGCCCGCATGGCCAATATGATGTTGTTGAAGCGGATCGATTTGGAACCGGTTTGACCCAGCCATTGATTGCCCGCGCGGCCAGCGGGGCTGATCCGAGTGGAACATCGATGGTGCGCGTGGAACCAGCGGGGGTGCTGGTTACGGCGATCAAGCCTAGCCAGGACGGAAGAGGGTGGATCATCCGCCTGTTCGGGGCATCGGGGAAGGCTCAGATGGCACGTCTGATCTGGCCGTCGACTAAGCAGCGATCGGTGTGGCTAAGCGATCTGACCGAGCAGGCCGGGGCGAAGGCGGATGACGGCATAGCGGTTCCGGGGTGGGGAATGGTGACGGTACGGGTAGGCCGATAGGAGGGGCCTTTATCATGCGAGTTCCACTTGCATCAACGGCGTGCGATTTAGCGTTTTGCAAAAGCGTTATTTCTCAAAGGGGAACTGATCATCCATTTCAGCGGCGGCGAGCTCCACCAGGAAATTTCCGAGCCGCGGGTCTGCCCAATTTTCCGGGAGGGCTAAATCAGGCACATAAGTTATTATGGCTGCGGAAGATTGGTGTTTTCGGGGCTGTGATTTAACTCCGGGCGATAGGAGCGTGGCTCATGGAAGGGCCCAATCAAGTTACTTTGGA
>DASRRR010000112.1:0-23987 GCA_035656825.1 Tepidisphaeraceae bacterium
CGCAGCCCATCCCCCGTCACAAACACCCCCGGAGCCAATTCCACGCCGCCGCCGATCTCCATCAGTCCTTCTCCGTCTCAATCGGTGCCAGCGGCCCAGGAAAATACGTGTGAACCACGCTCGCTGCCTGCCGCTCCGAAATCACCAACCTTACCTCCCGCGCCACCGTCCCCAGAAAAATCACAATCAACAAAATCACCAGATTCAGCCGCATCCACTGCACCGGACGCGCCGGCGGCGTCCCCCCCAGCGTCAACGCCACCGCGATCAACACCGCAATAAATCCCGTGCTCGCGTGCGCGACAAACCACCACCCCGACCGCAGCTTAAACCGCGCCGCCGTTGTCACCGGCTCCGCCGGCTGTGTCGTGCTCGATCCCATCACCGTCGGCCCCTCAATCACCGTCATCGTCGGCTCCTCCGCCGGCGTCTCGTTATACATCGGCCAGTGCCGCACCGCCGACATCACCCCGCTCACCACCAACAGCAAACAACTCACCCACACAATCCACCGAAATACCCACCGGCTCCTCCCCATGATCGCCAACTGCTGCCCCTCCGGCATATCCCCCACCGCCACCGGCACCACCATCTCATAAAACAACGTCCCCCCCACCAGCAGCGCCGTGCATACAATATGCAGATACCGCGCAATCAAATATCCCACCGCCGCCGTCAGCTCTTCCACTGTCACGCCGCCACGTCCTTTCTCACAACCATCTCGCAATTTCCATCGTGACGCAGGCGTCTCGCCCGCGTTCCAATCTCTCTTGCTTCTCCGTGCTCTCCGTGAGCTCCGTGGTGAACATCCTACTCCGCATGCTTCACAAACTCATTATACAAATGAGCATACTTCCCATTCACCTTTAATAGCTCCCGATGCGTCCCCCGCTCCACGATCCGCCCCGCATCAATCACCAATATCTGATCCGCCTTCATGATCGTCGACAACCGATGCGCCACCACAAATGTCGTCCGCCCCTGCAATAACTTCTCCAGCGATCGCTGCACCAGCAATTCCGTCGCCGTATCCACGGCGCTCGTCGCTTCATCCAGCATAAAAATCCGTGGATCCGCCAAATACGCCCGCGTAAAGCAAATCAACTGCCTTTGCCCCAGCGACATATTCCCCCCGCGCTCCCCGACCTCCGAATGAAACCCCGCATTCAGCGACGCGATCGAATCATACGTCCCCAGCCGCCGCGCCGCCGCGATCACATCCTCCTCCGTCGCCGTCGGGCTGGCGTACCGGATATTCTCCATCACCGTCCCCGAAAACAGATAATTCACCTGCAACACCAGCCCCATCTGCTGATGCAGCGACTCCCCCGTCACATGCCGAATATCCCGCCCATCCACCAGCACCCGCCCCGACTGCGGCTGATAGAACCGCGCAATCAGCGACACAATCGACGACTTCCCCGACCCCGTCGCCCCCACCAGCGCAAACATCTGCCCCGGCTCAGCCACAAACGACACATCATGCAGCACCGGCCGCTCCGGATTATACCCAAACGTCACCTTCTCAAACTCCACCCGCCCCGTAATCCGCGGCAGCATCTGTGCATCCGCATCATCCAAAACCTCTGGCTTCTGATCTAACAAATTAAACACCCGCTCCGCCCCCGTCATCGCCGGCATGATCTGACTGCTATAAAAATTCCCGAAGTTGATGATCGGGTTCATAAACCAGTCCCAGTACAAATACGCCGCCACCACCGCCCCCACTGACTTCATCCTTCCCGTCGCAATCAAATACCCCCCAAACACCAGGATGATCACCCGCCCCGTAAACGCGATGATCGAAAGCAGCGGCTGATACAGCCCATTCACCACCGCCACCCGCATATTGTTGTTCGTATTCTGATCCTGCAACCGATTAAACACCCCCAGATTCGGCCCCTGCCGATTAAACGCCGTCACCACCCGCATCCCCGTGATATTCTCACACAGATTCGTCGAAACCCGCGTCCACCCTTCGCGCGCCAATTGATGCACCCCCATCGCCCGCTTCTTATAAATCGTATTCGTCAAATAAATCACCGGCCCCAGCCAGCAGACCGCCAGGAATATCCGCCAATCCGTCACCGCCAGCATGATCGCCGCCACGACGGTCATCATCGCATTGGCCGCCACCTGCCAAATCCCCCACACATTCACCTCGCGCATCGCCCCGACATCCGACGTACACCGGCTAATGATCCTCCCCAGCCTCGTCTTGTCGTAATACGACATCGACAATTCCTGTAGATGAAAAAACAGCTTGCGCCGAATATCAAACTGCACCCGCTCCCCCGCATACGTCATGATCAAAATCGTAAACCGCTGCAGCACCATCGACGCCGCCAGCGCCACCGCCCAGATCGCCACGATATACGCCACGTGATACGATGCCCCCGTCGCATCCGTCTTCACCGGCAGCGTCCCCCCCGCATACGCCGTCACATAATCAATAATCTTCTGCATGAACTTCGGCCCCGCCAACTCAAGGCTGATATGAATCAACCCCAGCCCCGTCCCCCACAAATACGTCCGCCGATAAGGTCGCAATAACGTCCCGAGCCGCCGAACCAATTTCCAATCCAGCGGCTTATATTCCGGCTCCTCATCCTCATCATCAAATTCCGAACTTCCCACACCCGCCGGCTTCACCGCCTGCTTTCTCCACCGCGATTTCATCAGCGTCGCAATCATCCTATGCCTCCCCCACCGGCGTCTCACGCTCCAGCTTCTCCTTCGCCTCCGCCGTGCTCGCCGCCACCTGCGGCGCATTGAGCATCCGATTCATATGCGACGATTCCGCATCCGAAACCAGCGGCGGCAGCGGCGCATCCTCATCATCCGCATACAACTGCACCCGCGCGATCTCCCGATAATGCGCATTCCGCGCCATCAATTCATTATGCGTCCCCATCCCCGTAATCCGCCCATTCTCCAGCACAATCACCACATCCGCGCGCTTGGCCGTGCTCAGCCGATGCGCAATCACAAACGTCGTCCTCCCCGACATCACAAACCGCATCGCCTTGCGAATCAGATCCTCCGTCTCCGGATCCACCGCCGCCGTTGCATCGTCCAAAATCAAAATCCGCGGATTAATACAAATCGCCCGCGCGATCGCCAATCTCTGTCTTTGCCCCCCCGACAACGACGCCCCGCGCTCCCCGAGCATCGTCGAATACCCCTTCGGCAGCGTCTCAATAAACTCATGCGCCTGCGCCAATCGCGCCGCCGCCTCCACCTCCCCCTCCGTAATCTGTGGCTTCCCATACCGGATATTCCCCGTCACCGTATCCGAAAACAAATACGTCTCCTGAAACACCATCGACGTCTGCGTCCGCAGCGACTCCAGCGAACACTCCCGAATATCCGTCCCATCAATCAAAATCCGCCCCTGCTGCGGGTCATAAAACCGGTTGATCAACGACACCAGCGTCGTCTTCCCCGCCCCCGTCGGCCCGACCACCGCCACGATCGTCCCCCCCTTGATCCGAAACGAAACATCCCGCAACACCGGCTTGACCGGGTCATACCCAAACGTCACATGATCAAACACAATCTCCCCCGGCCCCGCCGGCAGCGCCCCCGCCGTCGGCCTCTCCACAATCGTCGCCGGCGCCTGCAACACCTCATACAACCGCCGCGAAGACACAATCGCATTCTGATACTGATCCGAAATCGTCCCCACCAGTTGCAGCCGCGCCAAAATCGCGTTCATCGCCGCCCCCAAAATCAAAAAATCCCCCACCTTGATGTTCCCCCGGATAATCAAAATCCCCCCCAGCAAACACAGCGACAACAACGAAGCACTCGCGATCGCCCGAATGATCGGCGTAAAATTCGCGTACATCACAATCCGCTTCCGCGTCAGTTCAAAAAACGAATCGCAATTACTGTTGTATTTACTGACTTCCTGCTTTTCCGTTGCAAACGCCTTAACAACATGCACCCCCGCGATATTCTCCGCCAGCAGCGACACATTCCGATCCTGCGCCTCCATCACCGCCTTGCTCGCCGGCTGCACCTGCCGCGAAAACCGCACGATGTACCAAATCCACACCGGCAGCGGCAGCAACGACAACGCCGCAATCCGCCAGTTCAACATCGCCAGCAAAATCATATACCCCCCCACCACCAGCGCGATCTCCAGCGTCGTCAGCACCGCTGTCTGAATAAACGTCCGCACATTCTGCAAATCCGACAACGCCCGGTTGATGAGCTGTCCCGACGACAACACATCATGAAACGCAAACCCCACCCGTTGCAGTTTGTCATAAATCGCTTCGCGTAAATAAAACACCAGCGTCATCGACAGCCGCGTATTCGACGTCTCGCGCACATACCGCAGAACCGACATAACAACGATCAACAGCGCCAGTATCCCCACCTGATGCAGCAGCGGCCGCGCGCTCGCCGACCTCACCCAAACCCCAAACGACAAATGCCCCAACCCCCCCGACGCCGGCAACGCCTGAATCTCATTCACCACATTCCGCGCCTGATTCGTCGACAAAACCTCCGTCCCCACCCACAACACCAGCCACATGCACGCCCGAAACACCAGCGGCTTCACCGGCGCCAAAAACCGAAACATCCACTTCAGCAAATCCTTATTCGTTATCCCATCTAGCGCCGGCAATACCGCCGCCTCCATCGGGGATCGCGCGCCAAGTTGTTGATTGGAAGATGAGTTTGTAGTGCTGCTCACGGTCGCGCGGGTCCATCAGTTAAAGCGAGCTATCTTATCGGACCCCCGCCCCGGTTCAACCGCGACAGTTTCTTCACTCCACAACGGGTGATCCACAACCTATGTCGGCTTGAGAACTCTGCCAATCATCGCGACCGTCGCATGGCTAATGGAAACGCCCAAATCACCACCCCGAACAATCCCGGTTCAGGCACCGTCAGCAAAAATGACATTGCCTGACCATCATACGTCCCTGTTCCGATGATCTGACCTAGATCATTAATCTGTGTTGCCGTCGATAAATGCCAACCCGAATTTATCGGAATTAAGCTATTCAAATCAACTAATCCCCACGACGGTGACCAAAGTGCCGCTCCCGATGATGTTGTCCCAACAACCACTTCTGAATCATTTATATCATTGGCTGTCAAAGCCAATGAGTAACTTCCCGCCCTTAAGCCCGCCGACGTTCTTGGGACATATAGCAATGACTTCCCCGCCGACGATACCGCCACAACGGATCCTGCATTATTCATCGCCATCGGCATCGAATTTCCCAACGCTGTCAGATTCGTCATCCCCGCGGCCAATCCATTCGCCGCAACCGCCGACCAGATAAATGGCGCGGGGTGCCCCATCCAGTTGTATCCAAGAACCTGCCCCGAATCATTAATGTCGCTCATCCACCCCCAACGAGTCGGAAGCCATGTAGTCCCCGCCGGCAATCCATATGCTGGCTGCGGCAACCACAAAAACACCGACTCGCCAAAATCCGCCGCAACTTCTCCTTGATTATTGATCTTCCCCTCGTCCAGATAGACATCCAAAGCCGGTCCAACCATCGTGTTCCCCGCCGGTAAACCATGCGCCGCTTGCGGGAGATTCACAAAGAACAGCAGAGTAGATTCATTCCCGTCGTTGCCAGGCAATTTACCCCGGCTTTGAAACAGCGTCTCCCCTTCATCATTCACCCACGTCCCGTCAGACGTACTCACTACGCCATTATTCGTAAGCTGAATATTGGCCGGCTCCGCGTAAACTTCATACTGCGACAATCCCGCCGCATGAACACCGCTCCATTCAATCAACACAATCCCCGCGAAGATGCTCAACCAATACAATTTCATATTTTTGCATATCCGATAATACCTGACCAATGATTCAAAACACAACAATTCACTTCCACTTGGGTTCCAAACAACTCCAATTCACTCATAACTATTCAAGCAAAAACACTTTACAATCCCATGTCCTCGTTAAAATGAAAACGAGCCCCCCACCCCCGCGCAATTCGCACACGCAAACCAGCAAAATGAACTCGCGCTCAATCTGCACGCCATTCTCTCGCTCAATGATGTTTTCTCCCACAATCGTCCGATAACCCCTTCAATGCCCTGCTTCACCTGCTCCTCCTCCCACACACTCTCCCCCGTCTTCAAATCCCTCTCCCGCGCCGCCGCCAAATACGCCGGCTCAAAATTACGCTCCGCAGGCCTCCTCCCCACCTCCAACCAATGGCTCGCCCGCACCGCCATCTGCGCCCGCTGCCCATTGTATACCCTCCGCGAAGGCCGCGCCTTCTGCGGCAAACCCTTCCCCGAATCCATCACCCGCCCCCCCACCGAAGGCTGCGGCTGCCCCCTCGCCGCCAAAGCCCGCTCCCCCGCCGAACACTGCCCCCTCACCCCCCAATACCACCCCGCCTCCGACAAACCCGCCACCCCTTGCGATTGCAAATGGTGCGCATCCGCTCCATAACCCCCATCATGAGCGAAAGACCTCTCGGCATCGGAATCGTCGGCCTCGGCTTCATGGGCGCTACCCACCTCAAAGCCTATCAGCAAATCGGCCCCTCCATCCACCTCGCCGCCGTCTGCGACTCCGACCCCTCCCGCCGCACCGGCCGCCTCTCCACCACCCCGGGCCTCCTCCCCGCCGAAACCGACCCCCCAGCCTTTGACCCCTCCGTCGTCCACTGCTACACCACCCCCGCCGAACTCTTCGCCGACCCTGCCGTCGACCTCGTCTCCATCTGCACCCCCACCCCCTCCCACGTCTCCCTCGCCGAACAAGCCCTCCGCGCCGGCAAACACGTCGTCCTCGAAAAACCCGTCGCCATCACCCCCCAGCCCATCGAACACCTCGCCCAGATCGCCCGCCAAACGAGCCGCCTCTGCATGCCCGCCATGTGCATGCGCTTCTGGCCCGCCTGGTCCTGGCTTAAACAAAAAATCGACGACCAATCCTTCGGCCCGCTCCTCGGCCTCTCCCTCACCCGCATGGGCTCCGTCCCCTCCTGGTCTCAATCTTTCTTCCTCGACGGCAAACAATCCGGCGGCGCACTCATCGACCTCCACCTCCACGACGTCGACTTCCTCTACCACCTCTTCGGCAAACCCTCTGAGCTGATCTCCTCCGGCTTCACCGGCCCCAGCGGCCGCGTCGACCGCGTCTCCACCCTCTACCGCTACCCCACCGGCCCCTCCCTCGCCACCGCCGAATCCTCCTGGGAATCCCCCGGCTTCGCCTACCGCATGCGCTACGTCGCCTCCTTCCAAAACGCCACCGCAGACTTCGACATCTCCCGCCCAGACCAGCTCCTCCTCTGCCACAACGGCTCCTCCAACCCCCTCCAAATGCCCCCCCTCAACGGCTACGACATGGAACTCCGCGCCGCCGTCCAAGCCGTCCTGCAAAACGACCATTCCCACCTCCCCACCCTCGACCAGGCCGCCGCCGTTACCCGCATCCTCCTGGCCGAAGAACAATCCGCCCTCACCCGCCAACCCATCGCCCTCTGACGATTTCCCATTGACTCCCACCCGCCGCCCACCCCTACAATCCACCCTCGGGATGGGTAGGACCTCCCTTGCTCCGTCGTCGACTTTGTCCGGAGGTCCTTTTAACACATGCGATTACCCCCCCTACGACGCCTGCTCGACCCCACTCGCTCCCTTCGCGCCCGCCTCGGGCTCTTCTTCGGCGGACTCTCCCTCACACTCGCCATCCTCATCGCCATCATCCTCGGCAACACCGCCCGCCGCCATGCCGAACGCTCCACCGCTGAATCCCTCTCCTCCGCCGCCGCAAACATGTCCTACATCCTGGCCACCTGGCTCGGTGAACGCTACGAAGACATCCACGTCCTCGCCCAGCTCCCCCCCATGCGCGACCCGGCCGAACCGGCCGACCGCGCCCGAATCCTCAACGAATACCGTCGCGACTACCCCGCCTACGCCTGGCTCGGACTGCTCTCCCGCGATGACCACCTGCTCGCCAGCACCAAACCCGACCTCAGTCGCCCGCCTCTCCCACTTACCAACCAGCCCTACATTGGCTCGGTCCGATCCAGCGTGCAAAACGCCAAACCCCTCCGCGTCCTCGACCTCGTCGTCCCCGTTAATGACTCCCAAGGCGCCACCTGGGCCAAACTCCAGGCCTGCCTCGACTGGCAATGGGCTGAAAGCGTCCAAGCCTCCCTCGAAAAAACCCTCCCTCCCGGCCAACAGGAGAATATCATCGTCGCCCAACCCGACGGCACCGTCCTCCTCGGCCCATCCTCCCTCCCCCACCACCTCCCCAGGACCCTCATCCAAACCACCAACCAGCCCGGACGCGGCCAAGTCCTCACCTGGCCTGACGGAAAATCCTACCTCACCGCCGTCGTCCGCGGAACCTCCCTCGGCAATGCCCCCGATTTCCCCTACCTCGTCATCGCACGCCAACCCACCGCACTCGCCTTCGCCGGCCCGCGACAAATGGAACGCATGATGGCCGCAGGTGGCATCGCCGTCGGACTCGTCTTCGCCGCCCTCGGCTGGGCTCTCGCCTCCCGCATCGCCCGCCCTCTCACCGCCATCGCCATCGCCGCCGAACGCATGCGCACCGGCGAACCTGACGTCCAAATCCCCCCCATCGCCACCCGCGACGAAGTCGGCGGCCTGGCCGCCTCTCTGCGCAACCTCATTGCCGAACTCCACACCACCCAATCCCAACTCGCCAGCGCCCGCGACGACGCCGAATCCGCCAGCCGCGCCAAAGACCGCTTCCTCGCCGTCCTCTCCCACGAATTGCGCACCCCCCTCACCCCCATCCTCATCGCACTCTCCCAAATCGACCTGACCACGCTCACCCCCGACCTGCGCCATGACCTGGAGATGATTCGCCGCAATGCCGATCTCGAAGCCCGCCTGATCGACGACCTCCTCGACACCACCCGCATCGCCTCCGGCAAACTCCGCCTCAACCGCCAACCCACCGACATCCACGCCATCCTGCGCTACGCCATCGACACCTGCCTCCCCGACGCCCGCGCCAAAAACATCACCATCCTCGCCCACCCCGACGCCCCCCACCACCACGCCTCCGCCGACCCCGCCCGCCTCGAACAAATCCTCTGGAACCTCCTCAAAAACGCCATCAAATTCACCCCCCAAAACGGCACCATCACCCTCCGCACCACCAATCAGTTTTCAGGGCTCAGTTTTCACGGTTCAGAAAAAAAAGGGGGCCGGAAACATTTTCCCTCTTTTTCCTCTTCTCCCTCTTCCCTGAACCCTGAACCCCTGACCGCTGAAAACTCCTCCCTCCAAATCCAAATCTCCGACACCGGCATCGGCATCCCCCCCGAATCCCTCCCCCACATCTTCCACCCCTTCGAACAAGGCAACCCCCACATCACCTCCCGCTTCGGCGGACTGGGCCTCGGCCTCGCCATCTCCAAATCCCTCGCCGAATCCCACGGCGGCTCACTCTCCGCCTCCTCCCCAGGCCCCCACCAAGGCTCCACCTTCACCCTCACTCTCCCCGCTCTATCCTCTACCCTCCATCCTCTATCCACGCCCCCTTCCTCCATTCCGCAATCCGAAATCCCCACTCCGCAATCCCTGAGCATCCTCCTCGTCGAAGACCACCGCGACACCGCCCTGCTCCTCGCCCGCCTTCTCCGCAAACGCGGCCACCACGTTACCACCGCCTCCTCCGTCGCCGACGCCCTCTCTGCCGCTCAATCCTCCCACTTCGACATCGTCATCTCCGACCTAGGCCTCCCCGACGGCTCCGGTGCCGACGTCATGCGCGGCCTCCTCTCCCTCCCACACCCCCCCCGTGGCATCGCCGTCTCCGGCTACGGCACCGACGCCGACAAACAACAAACCCACGACGCCGGCTTCTCCGTCCACCTCACCAAACCCATCCGCCTCACCGACCTCGAACCCCACCTCCATCCTTGACTCTATCCACCCACCCCACCATAATCCATCCGAATATCCGGATGAAAGGATAATTGTATACAACCCCCTCCTTTCTGTCGAAAGGTACTCTGTGCGTAAACCCTTTTTGCAACTCGTTAAAGAACGCGTCGTCGTCCTCGACGGCGCGATGGGCTCCAACCTCCAAACCCGCACCTTCGACCTCCAAAAAGACTGGCGCGGCCAGGAAAACATCTCCGAAATCCTCAACCTCACCCGCCCCGAAACCATCCAGGAAATCCACGAAGCCTTTTTAGAAGTCGGCTGCGACGCCGTCGAAACCAACACCTTCGGCGCCAACAAAATCGTCCTGGCCGAATCCGACCTGGCCGACCAGACCGCCGAGATGAACCGCCTCGCCGCCGCCATCGCCCGCCGCGCCTGCGACAAATTCGAAACCCCCGACCGCCCCAAATACGTCATCGGCTCCATCGGCCCCGGCACCAAAATCCTCACCCTCGGCATGACCACCTGGGACGTCATGGAAGACTCCTACTTCGCCCAAATCCAAGGCCTCCTCCAAGGCGGCGTCGACGCCCTCCTCATCGAAACCCAGCAAGACCTCCTCGCCATCAAATGCTGCCTCGCCGCCGTCACCCGCGCCTTCACCGCCGCCGGCCGCCAAATCCCCATCATGGTCCAGGCCTCCATGGACCAGCAAAACGGCCAGCAAATGCTCACCGGCTCCGACCCCTCCGCCCTCGTCGCCGCCATCAAACCCTACGAACAAGTCCAAATCCTCGGCCTCAACTGCGCCTTCGGCCCCACCGAACTCGCCGAATCCACCCGCTACCTCTCCCAACACTGGCCCCGCTTCCTCTCCGCCCTCCCCAACGCCGGCCTCCCCATCATGGTCGAAGGCAAATCCCACTTCCCCATGAACCCACAGGACTTCGCCAAAGGCATGCTCCGCTACGTCAACGACTACGGCGTCAACATCGTCGGCGGCTGCTGCGGCACCATGCCCGAACACCTCAAAGAACTCGTCAACGCCCTCAACCCCTCCCCCTCGTTTAGCCGCGTCCCTCTGGGACGCGCGCCCTCCCCCCGCCAAACCCTCGACAAACCCCAAATCTCCTCCCTAATCTCCGCCGAAGACATCCGCCAGGACCTGTCCTATTTAATCATCGCCGAACGCACCAACACCAACGGCTCCCGCCAATTCAAACGCCTCCTCCAGGAAGAAAACTGGGACGGCCTGGTCTCCATGGCCCGCGACGAAATGCGCGACGGCTCCCACATGCTCGACGTCTGCGTCGACTTCGTCGGCCGCGACGGCGTCCGCGACATGCACGAAGTCGTCAACCGCTACGTCAACTCCCTCGCCGCTCCCCTCATGCTCGACTCCACCAACCCCGCCGTCCTCGAAGCCGGCCTCAAACTCGCCGGCGGCCGCTGCGTCCTCAACTCCATGAACCTCGAAGAAGGCGAAGAAAAACTCGGCCACATCTGCGCCCTGGCCAAAAAATACGGCGCTGCCGTCGTCGCCGGCACCATCGACGAAGACAAACTCAACGCCATGGCCCGCACCCGCGAACGCAAACTCTCCATCGCCACCCGCATCCGCGACATCGCCGTCAACAAATTCGGCCTCAAAGACGAAGACCTCCTCTTCGACCCCCTCGTCCTCCCCATCTCCACCGGCATCGAAGAAGACCGCAAAAACGCCCTCGAAACTATAAAGGGGACATCACTGATTTCCCAGCACCTCCCCAAATGCCACACCGTCGTCGGCCTCTCCAACGTCTCCTTCGGCCTCAAACCCGCCGCCCGCATCGTCCTCAACTCCGCCTTCCTCCACGAACTCCGCGAAGCCGGCCTCACCGCCGCCATCGTCCACGCCTCCAAAATCCTCCCGCAAAACCGCATCCCCGCCGAACAATGGTCCGCCGCCCTCGACCTCATCTACGACCGCCGCCGCGAAGGCTTCGACCCCCTCACCCATTTCATCTCCCTCTTCCCCGATTCCGAAACAAAGGTGTCAGACACCATTTCCGCCAGCGCCTACGCCGACCTCCCCATCGAAGACAAACTCAAACGCCACATCATCGACGGCGAAAAACGCGAGCTTACCACCCACCTCGACCTCGCGATGAAATCCTACACCCCCCTGGAAATCATCAACACCATCCTCCTCGAAGGCATGAAAGTCGTCGGCGAACTCTTCGGCTCCGGCCAAATGCAGCTCCCCTTCGTCCTCCAATCCGCCGAAACCATGAAGGCCTCCGTCGCCCACCTCGAACCCCACATGGAAAAAATCGAAGGCCAATCCAAAGGCCGCATCGTCCTCGCCACCGTCCGCGGCGACGTCCACGACATCGGCAAAAATCTCGTCGATATCATCCTCACCAACAACGGCTACACCGTCTTCAACCTCGGCATCAAACAACCCGTCGACGACATCCTCCGCGCCGCCGTCCAGCACAAAGCCGACGCCGTCGGCATGTCCGGCCTCCTGGTCAAATCCGTCACCGTCATGAAGGAAAACCTCGAGGAAATGAACTCCCGCTCCATCACCATCCCCGTCCTCCTGGGAGGTGCCGCCCTCACCCGCGACTACGCCGAAGACGACCTCGCCGGCCTCTACAAAGGCTCCCTTCTCTACTGCAAAGACGCCTTCGAAGGCCTCCACATGATGGACGCCATCGCCGGCAAAACCCTCCCCTCCGTCGTCACCGCCCAGCGCGACCGCGCCGAAAAACGCAAACGCCTCCGCGCCAATGCCGTCAAACCCCAATCCACCGAAGCCGCCAACATCCGGCACATCGACCACACCAACCCCGTCCCGCGCCCCCCCTTCTGGGGCCGCCGCATCGTCACCGACATCGACCCCAAACACATCTTCCCCTACATCAACACCAACGCCCTCTTCCGCGGCCAATGGGGCTACAAACAAGGCAAACTCTCCGAAGAAGACTTCCAACGCTCCATCGAAGAAAAAGCCCTCCCCGTCTTCCAAGCCCTGCAAAAACGCGCCCTCACCGAACACTTCATCCAACCCAAAGTCGTCTACGGCTACTACCCCGTCCAATCCCAGGGAGACGACCTCATCGTCTACGACCCTCAGCCTTTCAACGACGCCAAAGCCACATGCGACTGCGGCACCTCCCATCTATCCTCCATCCTCCATCCTCTATCCTCGCTTCGCGAAATCATGCGCTTCTCCTTCCCCAGACAAGACGGCCGCCGCCGCCTCTGCATCTCCGACTTCTTCCGCCCCAAAGAATCCAACCAGTACGACGTCCTCGCCCTCCAACTCGTCACCGTCGGCGACCAATCCACCGAACTCGCCGAACAGCTCCGCAAAGAAAACCGCTACCAGGACTACCTCTACCTCCACGGCTTCGGCGTCGAATCCGCCGAAGCCCTCGCCGAATTCTGGCATAAACGCGTCCGCCAGGAACTAGGCCTCGGCTCCGCCGACGCTCCCACCACCAAAGAAATCTTCCAACAATCCTACCAAGGCTCCCGCTACTCCTTCGGCTACCCCGCCTGCCCCAACCTCGAAGACCGCGCCAAAATCCTCGAACTCCTCAACCCCTCCGAAATCGGCGTCTCCCTCACCGAAAACTTCATGCTCACCCCCGAACAATCCACCGACGCCCTCATCGCCCACCACCCCCAGGCCAAATATTTTGATATCTAAAGCCTCTGCCCTCCACAGCCGATGTCACTGAAAAGGACACCGCGCCATGAGATACATTACCGCCACATTCGGAGCGATCTTTATCTTCGTCGCGCTATTCCTCCTCACCTGCGTGGCCGTAGCCTTGCTCCCTCCCATTTTCCGCACGCCAGTCGACCTCGGCCTTTTTCAAACCAACAACGTCATCGGCCTTGCTCTCTCCTTTTTCGCCGCCTCCGCTTCATTTCGCGCTACCCTCCGCCGCGCTCGTGCTAAAAACCTTAAAGCCGCCTAATCCCGCTTCTTCTTCGGCTTAAACTCCTTATGCCCCTCCCCCATCGCATTCCCAATCGCCTGCACCGCCTCGGCTGCCTTTCCATTCTCCCCATCCGCAATAACCTCCTCTAACTCCAGCTCCAGCCGCAGCGCATTGGCCATATCCACCCGAAACTCCGCCAGATACTTCTCCTTCTCCTCCGCCGGCCGAGTCGCCGCCCCGCGCGGCGTCATCCCCTTCGCCGCCAATGTATGCTTCTCCATCTCCGCCAGCAGTTCCAACGTCGACGCATTCTTCCCCGCATCCCCCGCCTGCGCCTTGATCTGCTTAAACGCCTTCCCCATCCCCTCCATCTCCTCATGCAACGAATTCCCCGGCCGAGTCGTCGGCCTACCCCCATGCTCCTCCGCCCCCCATCCATTCGAAGCCACCACTGTAATTCCCATCACCGCCAAAAGAACAAATCCATTACGAATCATCAATTGATACCTCTCTTTGTCTCCAGAATATCATCCCCCCCAAGCTTCCGCCAAGCCCAGGGCTTCAGCCCTGGGATCTTTCCATTTCCAACTCCTCCCTGTAACACCCCCACCCTCCCCGGCGACCAATTTACCGGAAGCCGCGCTACCGCTGTGGGTTAAGATCGGTCTTTATTGACCCATCCACGCCCCCCCGTTATCTTTGCTGCGTTACCGGGCTTCCATCCCGAAGAAGCTCCCTCGAAACCGCATCATGTGTCTCGCGGAGGAACCATCCATGGGCAAGCGCGGCGTTATCCGTCAACTCTTGGTCTGCTGGCGTCCAATGGCGAAATCTCGCCACACACCAGCACCCACCCCCAGCCCCCGCGCGCCCCTCAGCGACTTCGAACTCCTCGAAAGCCGCCAGCTCCTCTCCGCCGCCGTCGCCCCCATCGTTAACGCCGTCTGGAACGGCAATAACGTCCAGGTCGTCCAAGGCCAATACGTCGTCGAATTCCGCTCCGGCGTTAACGTCAAACAGCTCGCCAACTCCTCCAAATTCACCCAGCTCAAACAAATCTCCAACTCCGACCTCTTCAGCCTCACCTCCGGCAAGTCCATCAAACAGATGCAGACCTGGGCCGCCGCCAACCCCCACAGCGTCGTCGCCATCACCCCCAACGTCATCACCCACGTCGCCGACATCGCCCTCCCCAACGACCCCCTCATCAACGACCAGTGGCAATACGACAACACTGGCCAAATCGTCCCCGACCCCGCCCTCGATCCCACCGGCCAAACCGGCTACTTCTTCGGCTCCCAGGCCGGCACCCCCGGCGATGATATCTCCGCCGACAAAGCCTGGACCATCGTCAACGGCGACCCCAATACCAACGACCCCACCAAGCAAATCGTCGTCGCCGTCCTAGACACCGGCATCGACCTCACCCACCCCGACCTCGTCAACGAAATCTGGCACAACCCCAAAGAAATCGCCGGCAATAACTTCGACGACGACGGCGATGGCTTCGTCGATGACGTCAACGGCTGGAACTTCGTCTCCAATAACAACGACGTCATGGACGACTTCGGCCATGGCACCCATGTCTCCGGCATCATCGGCGCCCAAGGCAATAACGGCATCGGTGTCTCCGGCGTCATCCAAAACGTCAAAATCCTCCCCGTCAAAGTCGGCGACTCCCAAGGCCGTCTCACCACCGTCGACATCATCGAGGGCATGGAATACATCACCACCCTCAAAAACGAAGGCGTCAACATCGTTGTCGCCAACGGCTCCTTCGGCGGCACCGACTTCCCCTTCAACCGCGTCGAAAATGACGCCATCTCCCGCATGGGCCAGGCCGGTATCCTCTTCACCGTCGCCGCCGGCAACGACGCCGCCGACACCGACCCCTCCCAGAGCTTCCCCGCCAAATTCAGCCTCAACCAGTCCAACGTCATCACCGTCGCCGCCACCGACAACCAGGACCACATCGCCTTCTTCTCCAATATCGGCGCCACCAGCGTCAGCATCGCCGCTCCAGGCCTCAACATCCTCTCCACCTTCCCCACCTACGACGTCGGAACCCTCCTCGAAACCGGCGAAATCGTCCCCTCCAATGCTCTCGACTACGGCTACGACTCCGGCACCTCCATGGCCGCCCCCATGGTCGCCGGCGCCATCGCCCTCATGAAGGCCGCTGACCCCAGCGCCACCATGATGCAGCTCAAAACCGCCCTCCTCGCTGGCGCCGACCACATCCCCTCCCTCGATAAATCCGTCACCGGCGGCACACCCCTCGTCTCCACCGCCGGCCGACTCGACGTCTACAAAGCCATCCTCAACCTCCTCAACCAGCGCACCAACGTCGATACCTCCACCCAAGGCTCCTGGACCGGCGTCTACGGCAAGCAAGGTGCCGTCGTCTACGGCGACAACGCCTCCATCAACACCTACTCCAACTCCTTCGTCAACGCCCAGATCACCGGCGCTTCCCTTCAGGTCTACTCCGACACCTCCTCCAACCCCAACGCCCTCCAGCAACAAACCAACCACAACTCCCGCATCGCCGCCCAGCTCTCCTCCGCCGGCCCGATCACTCTCGACCTCGACTTCTCCGACAGCAACTCCCATCGCGTCAGCCTCTATCTCGCCTCCCTCACCAAAGGCATCTCCGGCCCCCTCAACATCAGCCTCATCGATCCCGATACCGGCACCCTCATCAACAGCTACAACACCGGCAACCTCAAAACCGGCGAATACGACACCTTCGAAGTCAGCCCCCCCCAAACCTCCGACGGCTCCTTCGCCTCCTCATACCGCATCCGCATCGTCATCTCCCCCACCAAAGCCGGTCAAAACGCCGTCCTCAACGGCCTCTTCTTCGACCCCGGCACCACCGACGACGCCGCACTCGTCACCGCTACCCCCGTCGCCAATATCAAAACCGTCACCGGCGGCGATTGGACCACCCAATACGGCTCCCGCGGGGCCGATGTCTTCGGCGGCGTCTCCACCACCGGCATCGTCTCCCTCAAAAGCGGAACCATCGTCAAACTCCCCCAGTACAACTCCTCCTCCGCCGCCCTCGTCCAGCCCCGTGCCACCAGCACCTCCCAACGCGCCGCCGGCTATGTCCAGACCAAAGGGTCCATGGACATCATCATCAATCTCAACTCCTTCGGCTCTCCCCAAAAACTCACCATCTACGCCGCCGACCTCGAAAAACTCGGCCGCGCCGAACGCCTCGATCTCTACAACGCCGACACCGGCGCTCTCCTGACCTCCGTCGATCTCAAAAACTTCTCCGCCGGCAAATACGTCTCCTTTATCGTCTCCGGCAAAGTCCGCCTCCACGTCACCCGCCTCGCCGGCCCCAATGCCGTCATCGGCGGCATCTTCATCGACGCCGCACCTGGCTCCCCCGTCGAATACGTCGGCATGGACACCACCAGCTCCGGCAACTGGAAAACCTTCTACGGCGCTGACGGCGCTGTCGTCTTCGGCTCCCCCGCCGCTCCCGCCCGCCGCAACTCCTACACCGTCGGCCTCACCTATGGCGGTTCCTCCGCCGTCGCCGGCGACGGTGCCCAATCCGCCACCGTCAAAGTCACCAACGGCTCCAACGGCGTCCCCTTCGTCCAAACCACCGACGACTCCCGCTTCCCCCTCCTCCCCGCCGCACTCACCAACCTCAGCGTCAACAACCCCAAAACCACCGGCACCTCCATGAACGTCGACCTCAAGTTCACCGACCAGCGTGAACACACCGTCGCCCTCTACATGGTCGACCCCGACAAAAACAACTCCCGCGCCCAAAAGGTCGAACTCCAGGTCTACAACCCCGCCACCGGCAAATACTTCACCGTCGCCACCCAGATCGTCTCCTCCTTCTCCCACGGCAAATACCTCGTCTTCAACGTCCACCAAACCGCCACTGCCGCCCCCGCTGACGTCCGCGTCAAAATCACCCGCGTCGCCGGCGGCTCCGCCGTCATCAACGGCGTCTTCTTCGGCTAACCCTTTAGCCCGGTCGCTCGCGACCGGTATTCCCCCCCCTACGCTCACCCACCCCCCGCACCCGCGGGGGTTTTCTTTTCCCAAATATTTCAACCTTGCCTCCCACCCTCTTGGGAATACACTTCACTCCGTACTGAATTGTGGATGCGCTCTCTTCTTCAGGCATCTCCCTTGCTTTTCTATAACGAGCAACCAAACACTTCAGTTCCAAAGACCACAACCGAGGCCAATCTCTGATGTACGGTTTCCGGCGCACCACTCTCAGTAGCATGCGAATCATGCCCAGAAGCGCCACCGAAGGCCACGTCGTCTTCATCGACCGCCCCCTCCTCCGCAACGGCCCCCTCGACCTCAGCCCCCTCCGCCAACACGCTCTCGGCCCCGCCCCCGCCGCTCCCACCTCCGAACTCACCGCCCAATGCGAATCCTTCCTCCGCTGGCTCTTCAAACGCGCCGGCCTCGACTCCGCCGCCTACAACCCCCAAACCCTCGCCCGCCGCTTGCCCTCTTGTCTCCGCTTCCTCAAAGCCGGCACCCCCGCCCAGGCCCGCCAACTCCTCGAATCCGAACCCGAACTCCTCTCCCCCTCCCTCGGCATGCTCCTCATCGGCGTCTCTTCCTTCTTCCGCGACCGCCCCATCTTCGACGCCCTCCGCCGCCACGTCCTCCCCGAAATCTCTCAAACCCGCGGCTCTCTCCGCATCTGGAGCGCCGCCTGCTCCGACGGCCAGGAACTCTATTCCCTCGCCATGCTCACCGCCGAATCCGACCTCCTCCGCCGCTGCGAACTCGTCGGCACCGACTGCCGGCCCGAAGCCACCTACCGCGCCCGCCTCGGCATCTACGAAGACGCCGCCGTCCGTGAACTCCCCCTCTCCCGCCGCCAACGCTTCTTCACCCGCCAGGACGACGGCTGGCACATCGTCGAACCCCTCCGCAAATCCGTCCAGTGGCGCACCAGCGACCTCCTCACCTGCCCCGAACCCGGCCACTGGCAACTCATCCTCTGCCGCAATATGGCCATGTATCTCAAACCCACCGCCACCGGTAAACTCTGGCAAAACCTCGAACGCTCCCTCTCCCCCGGCGGCTATCTCATCACCGGAAAAGCCGAACGCCCCATCGGCGCTTCCCGCCTCACCTCAGTCGCACCCTGCATCTACCAGAAGGAATGGACGTGAACCTCCCCTCTGATCATCGACCCGCAAGCCTCTTCCGCCTCGCCGCCCCTCCCACCTGGGCCATCGCCCTGATCTCCCTCATCCTCATCCTCATCATGGCCGCCCTGCGCCTCCAGCTCCTCAGCGATGTCCCCCTCCCCATCGGTTACGGCGTCCCCATCATCCTCTTCGTCTGGCTCGGCGACCGACGCTTCCTCTGGCCCACCGCCTTCTGCTTCGCCGTCATCTCCGTCATCCGCGTCTATCATCTCATCCCTCTTCCCAACACCCACCTCCTCAGCCCAGGCGCCGACCTCGCCTTGCAACTCGTTGACCTCCTCTTCGTCGCCACCGTCGTTCACATCACCATCGGCCTGCGCTGCAACATCCAATCCCAAAACACCCACCTCCTCTCCACCATCGAATCCCTCACCGCCAAAGAAGAAGAAATCGCTCGCCAGAACGAAGAACTCCAAAGTCAGACCGAAGAACTCGAACGCCAGAGCGAAGAACTCCGCATCGCCAACGAAGACCTCGCCGCCCGCGAAAAAACCCTCGAACATCTTCTGGCCCTCTCCCGCTCCCTCTCCACCGACCTCACCCGCTCCCAGGTCCTCGACCACGTCTGCGAAGCCCTCGGCTACCTCATGGGCTCCCGCGCTGCCGCCAGCGGCATCATGGAACGCACCGACCACCACGTCTCCGTCACCTGCCACCACGGCTTCGGCCCCGATGGCGTCAACCGCACCGAATTCCCCGTCGACGAATCCTTCGCCAACGTCGTCCTCAACCGCTCCCAAACCGCCTACCTCGAAGACCTCTCCCTCCGCCCCGACCTCCACGTCCCCCAGCCTAAAGTCGGCGACCCCATGCGCTCCGTCCTCGCCACCCCCCTCCGCGTCCACGGCCGGCCCGTCGGCACCCTCGAAGTCTACAGCCGCCAGTCCGGCATGTGGTCCGAAGAACACGTCGCCCTCCTCGAATCCCTCGCCGCCCAAGCCTCCATCTCCCTCGAAGCCGCCACCCTCTTCGAAGACGTCGACCGCGAACGCCGCCGCTTCGAAGCCGTCTTCCGCACCCTCCCCATCGGCATCGTCGTCTCCAACCCCGACCACTCCGACGTCCGCCTCAACCCCGCCGCCGCACTCCTCTTCGGCGTCCCCGTCGATGGCCCCCTCGAAGCCCTCACCCCCAGCGGTCGCACCTGGCAACTCCACCGCACAGGCCAAAAACTCGCCCGCGAAGACTACCCCCTCTGGCGCGCCGTCCTCCGCGGCGAAGAAACCCCCGCCGACGAATTCGAACTCCTCCTCCCCACCGGCCGCCGACTCACTCTCCTCGCCAGCGCCACCCCCATCCGCGATAAAGACGGCAAAATCCTCGGCGGCGTCGGCGCCTTCACCGACATCACCGACCGCAAATCCCTCGAACGCGAAATAGACCAGCGCCGCCGCGAAGCCGAAGAATCCGCCGTCCGCAAAACCCGCTTCCTCGCCGCCGTCTCCCACGACATCCGCACCCCCGCCAACGCCATCAACCTCATGGCCGAACTCATCCGCCGCGCCGCCGCCAACCCCGCCATGGCCTCCGAAGTCCCCTCCCTCGCCGGCGAACTCCAATCCTCCGCCACCTCCCTCGTCACCCTCGTCTCCGACGTCCTCGACCTCACCCGCTTCGACTCCGGCCGCATCGAACTCAACGAATCCGACTTCCCCCTCGCCGAAGCCGTCGCCGAAGAAGTCCGACAGCAACTCCCCGTCGCCCACGCCCGCGGCATCCAACTCCTCTTCTCCTCCCCCCCCGCCTCCATCCTCACCCGCACCGACCGCGTCAAACTCGGCCGCGTTCTCGGCAACCTCCTCGGCAACGCCATCAAATTCACCCCCGCCGGCTCCGTCACCGTCTCTCTCCTCGTCGGCTCCGACCGCCGCGCCCATATCCACATCAAAGACACCGGCATCGGCATCGACCCCGAACACCTCCCCCGCATCTTCGACGAATTCTTCCAACTCCGTAACCCCGAACGCGACCCCACCAAAGGCACCGGCCTCGGTCTCACCATCTGCAAACGCCTCGTCGACGCCATGGGCGGTAGCCTCCTCGTCGAAAGCCAGCCCAACCTCGGCAGCACCTTCACCGTCGTCCTCCCCATCCTCTCCGTCACCAACCTAAACCCCTCCTCTTCCCCCCAACCCTCTCAAGACGACTCCGCTGCCCGCCGCAATTCCCTCAACGGCCTGCGCATCCTCCTCGTCGAAGACGAACACATCACCCGCACCGCCACCCGCCGCATCCTCGAATCCGAAGGGGCCAACATCGCCGAAGCCGCCACCGTCCGCGAAACTCTCCGCATCCTCGCCGAACGCCCCTTCGACGTCCTCCTCCTCGACCTCATGCTCCCCGACGGCACCGGCCGCGACGTCCTCAACTCCATCCGCCAAAAACGCCCCCCCGAACTCAAATCCATCCTCGTCCTCACCGGCGACCTCGCCGACGACCGCGCCTCCGAAATGCGCTCCCTCGGCGCCACCGCTCTCATCCCCAAACCCATCCAACTCCAAACCGTCCTCTCCGCCATCCGCCAAACCCCCACCTGAAATAAGGGGGACACTGCTACTTATTTCTCAATTCTAAATCGCCTAACCAACCCCATGCCCTCCCCCTTCCACATCCTCGCCACCGGCCCCTGGCGCCCCGGCTCCGTCCACCTCCACCCCACCCCCTCCACCCGCCTCCTCCTCCCCCAAATCGAACAAACCATCAACCACCTCTGGACCCAAGGTCTCTCCCAAACCCCCCTCCTCTTCGACGGCCCCATGTGCCGCCTAGAATCCATCACCCCCCCCTCGCCAAGCCCAGAACTTCAGCCCTGGGACCCCCCCCCACCCAACATAACCCTCCACATCAGTCCCACCTCCTACAAAATCTTCTTCGGCACCAACCTCCACCAACCCCACCTCTTCCCCCAATACGGCCCAACCCCCCTCGCCAACCCCATCGGCCTCTCCGCCGCCGTCCTCACCTCCGACCACTACCTCCTCCTAGGCCAGCGCAACTCCTCCGTCGCCTACTACCCCAACCGCATCCACCCCTTCGCCGGTTCCCTCGAACCCTCCGACCCCGACCCCTTCTCCGCCATCCAGCGCGAACTCCACGAAGAACTCTCCCTCCCTCCCAACGACCTCCACAACCTCACCCTCCTGGGCATCCTAGAAGACGCCCACCTCCACCAACCCGAACTCATCTTCCAAGTCTCAGTCCCCCAAACCCTCGCCACCCTCCGCTCCCAACTCGACCCCACCGAACACCACTCCATCCACCCCATCCCCCTCTCCTCCCTCCCCCAATCCCTCTCCAACCCCCACCTCACCCCCGTCGCCCAAGGCACCCTCTCCCTCCTCCTCCCCTCTTACCTGAACCCTGAACCCTGAACCCTCTTTCCCTTCCCCCCCCTTAATCGTATTCTCCCCCCATGTCCACCCAATCCCACGACCTCCAATACATCATCGAACTCGCCCGCGGCGCCGGCAAACTCATCCGCCAGCGCTACGGCAAAGTCGAACGCCTCACCAAAACCCACATCGCCGCCGACCAGGAAGCCGTCACCGACGCCGACCGCGAATCCCAACGCTTCATCGTCGCCGGCCTCAAACGCCGCTGGCCCGACGACGGCATCATCGGCGAAGAATCCGAAACCGGCTCCTCCATCACCGCCGATATCCCAGACCCCCTCGCCCGCGTCTGGGTCATCGACCCCATCGACGGCACCAACAACTTTATCGCCGGCCTAGGCAACTTTGCCGTCTGTATCGCTCTGCTCCACAAAGGCCATCCCATCCTAGGCATCGTCTACGACGTCATGCGCGACCAAATGTACGCCGCCGCCCAAGGCGAAGGCTGCTGGCTCGACAACCAGCGCCTCTCTGTCCTGCAAAGTCCTCTCAACGACGCCTCCATGCTCATGCTCACCAGCAACCTCCTCAACTCCGCCGGCCACTGCCCCCAATGGGCCTCCCAATTCATCGCACAGACCAACTGGAAAGTCCGCATGCTCGGCTCCGCCGCCCTCGAAGCCACCATGGTCGCCGCCGGCGTCGCACACGCCTCCTTCACCGTCAACGGCAAGCTCTGGGACGTCGCCGCCCCCGCCGCCCTCGTCCTCGAAGCCGGCGGTATCCTCACCGACCTCACCGGTAAACCCTTATTCCCCTACAACTTACGCAACTACCAAGGTGCCAAAGTCCCCTTCATTGCCTCCACCCCTCAGGCCCACGCCCCCCTGCTCGACTTCCTCCGCCGAAATCCTTAATCCTCCCCTCACCCTTCTGTTGAAGTACAGCCCCCCGTAAGTCGATACTACATTAGACAGGGCTATATTTTTCCACCCATGCTTACACCACAACAACTAGCCGAGGCCGTCGAATACCTCCGTGCCCACGGGCTCACCGGTGGCTCCGAAAAACGCCGCGCCACCCGCATGCAGGTCCAAGCCAAAATCCAGGCCGGACGCCTCGTCAACGGCCGCGTCGTCCATTCCTTCTCCCTCCTCACCAAAGACATCTCCATGCTCGGCCTCGGTCTCATCCAAGGCATCCACGTTGACGCCGGCACCGAACTCCTCATCGTCCTCCCCCGCATGAAAGGCGAGCCCCTCTACATGAAAATGCTCGTCCGCCACTGCCGCGACCTCGCCGACAACCTCTACTCCGTCGGCACCGAATTCCTCTCCGAAGTCCCCCCCGACCTCGCCAAAACCCTCCAAAAACTCGGCGACGCCGAACAACAACGCCTCTCCCAATCCATCCTCGACTAACCCCCCTCCCCGTTTAGCCGCGTCCCTCTGGGACACGCGTCCTCCTCCTACCCACAACCATCCCCCCCACCAAAACCATCCCCACCCCCCCCGGCTCCGGCGCCAACGCAAAATAATAACTCACATTTGCAGGCACCGTAAACGACCCCCCACCCAAATCCCCCGTATCCACCACCCCATAATACTGCGGCCCCA
>DASRRR010000113.1:0-40772 GCA_035656825.1 Tepidisphaeraceae bacterium
ATGTCGATGGAGGATGCACGGCAGAAGTTGGAAGCCTGGCGGATCGAATACAACGAGGTACGGCCTCACAGCTCACTGGGCAACCTGATGCCCAACGAGTATGTTCGCAGGAGTCAGGGTGTCCCGGCCTGAACAACAATGGCAAAAGATTCTCTTTTCAACTGGTACCAAGATGGGGGCAGGCTCAAACGTTGACCTTTATCTCATTATTCGTGGGAACATTTTCGGGGGATGGGTCGCTGAAAAAATACGAACATCGCAGGTCTATATTTGGGTGGCAGCCCGAGGGGGTCTAGATTATTCCTGCGACATTATATGAACCAATTCTTTGGTCCGAACATCGCCATTGGAGTAATAGGTTGTCTCCAAGATCCGTGCGGGGCCATCAATGGGATCGACAAGTATTGCATCGTCCCCTTGATTATCCGGGTTCGGCCGTTCTAGGTAGTATTCTCGACTGGAGACAGTCGCACAGCCCTCAAGAAGAAAAAGCACTAGATAAGTAAGCAATGAACGCTTCATGGTGCCTCCTGGCGTGCGACAAGCCGGTTTCCAATCTTGTCTGCGCATAAAGAAATAAAGCCGAACTTAGGTACTATCGGCGAATCTTGGCGCACACCAGTGTAAGGAGATTCAGATTAATTAAGTGATAGCGTATTCGATTCAGATCATCTAGTCTAGTCGGGCCAGCAGATACGACAAGCGATTCAAGGCAAAACGCTTCACGGTCAACTGGTACGGCGGCCAGACCCGCCGCGTCGAGCTCATCAGCGGCACCGGTCATTGGTACAAGGGCGGCGGCGGACTGGTCCCGGTCCGCCGGGTATTTGTCCACGACCTAACCGGCACGCACCGGGACCAATACTTCTACAGCACCGACCCAGCGCTGGCACCGGATCGGATCGTCAGCTTGTACACCGACCGCTGGAGCATCGAAGTGACGTTCCAGGAGGTTCGCACGCACCTGGGATTCAGCACGCCGCGGAACTGGTCGGCCAAAAGCGTGCTGCGGACGGCGCCGTGCCTGCTGGGATTGTTCAGCGTCGTGAGCCTGATCTTTGCCCGGCAGGTGAGAAACAAATCCGTCAAACTTCTATGCGGCCGGTGGTACGTCAAGACCGAGACGAGCTTCAGCGACGCGATAACGAGCGTGCGCCGGTTGTGCTGGACCGAGGTTTTGAAACAGTCGCAGGGACATGCGGGTGTGATAAAACTCCCGAACCGTTTGCGAGTCATGCTGCTGGACCAGCTCAGCCGCGCCGCGTGACATAATGAAAAATGGCAAAAGTCGAGCTAAATAGAACTGTATCAATCCGTTAAGAACCTTGTATCTGCGCAGTGAAAGCCACCATTGGGCTATCTTGCGTTTATGCTGCAGGCGGTTTCATTTCTAGACTTTGGATGTTCGCGACATAGGCGGCCAATTGGGTTTGTAAATCGGCTAATTGCGTTGAGTTGGGCGGCAACGCGCTTATTTGCTTCTGAATTGTGTTGGCCTTATGGCGATAGACCAAGTCGTTGGCAAGCTGAGCGCCTTGCACAGCGTCATTTACCACCAGTGAGCTGTTATCACCAATATTAAAAAAGGTGCTGAGCTGAGCTGCTGTCGTAGCCAGCGGTGCGAAGGTTTTGTACGAATCGTCCTGCGCAGCTCCGTCTATACTGATAACGATATAAGGGATATCGCCGGTATAGAAAGATCCGTTTTTGTCGAGGACTTGTCCGTTGGGTGAAGCTTGAAATTGGCTGGAGAGGGTTGCGCCGTCAACCGTATCCGGAACGATGAAGTAGTAGCCGGCTGCTAGGTTTTGATTGCCACCAAGACCGAATGTCAGAGGCTCACTATGGGAGAGAACCGTGCCAGCATTAAACAGAAGCTTGCCGAGATCGCCTGCCAGCTTAGCGAGGGTACCAGCGGCTAAAATATAGGGAGAGTAGGGCATGAACAGCGGAACATTTCCTGCCTGAGATAAAAGCGAGGATATATTGGTAAACAGATCCTGATTGAAAGTATTAAAGCCCATCTCAATCGTGAGTGAGTAGAAGTTTGTGGTAACAGCAGGGATGTAGCAAACAAGAGGCGATCCGAGTTGTGGTGCCTGGACAGTGTTGATCCGATTCTGCGGGGAGGGGAGCTTGTCACTCAGAAAATTAAGCGCTCGTGGCGCAGCCGAAGTCTGAAGAATTCCCTTCATTGCAGAAGTAACCATCATCGACTGTGCCGGGCTGAACAGCCACGCACTGGCGGGATATTTTCCTGTCCAGATTTCATGGATCATGATCATAAGAGGCTTGTACAAGCCGACATCCTGAAAAGGGACCAACGTTCCGGCTGGCGGCGTGACAATTGGAGTTACAAGTGCTGCAATAGCAGGGGCAGCAATTGCGGCGGCGCGCGGCGTGGGGGTTATAACTGATAACGCAGGTGCTGCCATGCGAAAAATAGGCGCCATTAGAGGAGCGGGCGTCCGCCGCATTGGCTGCATCGCCGCGGGAGCATTTTGTGTGGCACCTGCGGCGATTTGAGATAGTGTTAGAAGTGAGCTGCCGTGAGCATAAAACATTGCCATAGAAAATCTCCTCAGAATCGTTTGGCTAGTTCAGTTTAGGGGAAGATAACTTGCAACGCGCTTTGGAACTTGGTCGCGATTTTTTGGAAACCGGCTTGGGTTGGATGCAGCTCATTAGCCCAATCCAAATCTGAAGGTATTAATGATCCCTGAGTTTCGATCACATAAAACCCGCTAACATCCTTCTCGTTAGCGATGCTAACTAGCATCGAGCGGAAGCGCTGGAGCATCTCGCAAACGACCAGATATTCGTCGTCGGCGAGTGCGTTTGCGACTCCGGACTGTTGATAGGCATAGTCGAGGGATGGCTTAAGCCATGGTCCATGGAAGCAGACTCCCTTTCCGGTGACCTTCGGAAAATCGTAGCAGTTGACGAATATGGCAGTTCCGGGGCTGTGTTGGTCTCGAATGCGAATTAATTCCCGGTATTCAGCCGCGAGCAAGGCCAAGGCTGCTCCCAAGGCATCATCATCCAACATCTGTGCCGGTGGAACCACAGGGGGCGTGTCTTTGAGATATGTTGCCAGCGAGTCACCGACCAGATCATCACCGCCGCCTGATACGGAATCTCATTGATCGGCGCGCAGGGCGGTGTCGGCACAGACGGTCTTGATGAGGTCAGGCAGCAGGCACACGCGTCGCCAAGAATCGGCCGCCGCGGACTTCAGGTCGTCCCACGTGGCGTAGAGCCGGTTGGACCAGTGATGGCCGCGGAGGTAGTGCCACAGGTTCTCAGCCGGGTTGAGTTTCGGGCTCTTGGGCGGCAGGTGCACCAGCGTCACGTTCGCCGGCACTGCCAACTTCCCGCTGGTGTGCCACCCAGCCCGGTCCAGCACCATCACGGCTTGCACGTCCGCCGGCAGTTCCCGTCCGAACTGCGCGAGGAACGCGTTCATCACGGCGGTGTTGGCGTGCGGGCTGATCAACCCACCTGCGTCCCCCGTCTCCGGGCAGACGGCGGTGAACACGTAGAGATAGTCGTACTGGGTCTGGCGGATCGCCCGCGGCCGGGTGCCGACCTTGGCCCAGACGCGGGTCAGGGTGCCGTGCTGGCCGAAACGCGCCTCGTCCTGGTAATAAGTCAGGACCCGCCGGTCGGGGTGGGCGGCGCGGACCGCGGCGAGCCGCTCGGGCAGGTCCTTTTTTTAAATGCCTCCAGCGCCGCCGGATCAGTGTCGGGATGGTGCGGCCGGGGCATCAGGTCGTTGTAGTCCAGGCGGTGCAGGAGGGCGTAGAGCCCGGGGAGGGAATAGCCGACGCCGAACCGCTCCTGGATCCGCTGACGCAGGATCGGGCCGTTGTAGGCGGCGATCCCCTCCTCGGGACCCGGCCCGGCCTCGATCATCGCGCACAACTCCTGCAGCTGCCCGGCGGTGAGCTTCGGGGCCGCCCCCGGCTGGCGTTTGGGTCTCAGCGCATCCAGCCCGCCGCGCCGGTAGCGGCCGACCCACTCATCGACGAACTGTCGCGAGCGGCCGACCGTCGCCGCGATCGTCTCCCGATCGACCTGCGCCTGGCCGACCAAACCTTCGCCGGCGATCAGCACCACACGGTAGCGGTCGCGTTGCTTGGCATTGGTCTCGCCGGCCACCAACGACCGCAACCGCACCGCGTCGCCCGCGTCCTTCCAATCGACCTTCATCCCCGGCCTCCTTCCCAAAGAAGGCCGCAGCATGCCACGGTCAAACCGATCGCGCTACCGAACTTGCGCCGAACGGCGCGCGGGATTCAATCAGAATCCGTATGAGAAGAGAATTGCATCGAAGCGGACATTTTGTGGAACACTTAATCGCGCGACGATTTCCTGACGTACGGTCAGTTCGAGCATCTGACGCACTTCTTCGCCGGCCACCGCCATATTGGCGATTGAGTATCCAAGTAGCTTTTCCAACTCATAAATCACACCGAAGCTTGGAGGCAAGGGATAGTCGAACCAAGAATCGCCTTCCGAGAGAATTCGCAATGGGCGTTTTCCCGCTATTGGAATTGCAGCACGCGTGCCCATGTTGGGGGGCTCAGTTGGCAGTTGCACCTGACCGAGAAATTGCTGCATCCGTGTGACGCGGTCTGCCGCAACTTGTATTCGCTTTGCGTTTTGCTGAAGACCTTTTTGACGAAGGTCTGCGGCATTGCGCAGTCTTTGCAAAGTATTCAATCGAACCGGGCTGCCGGATGGCACTAAAGATACTCTGGGAGGAGCAGGTGAATTTGCAGATACAACAGCCGACTCTAAAAGCATCGAGTTGACGGCACGGCTGCGCTCCCAATTCTGCCGTGGAATCCGCCGACGCTCACGTCGGCTTCCGACTTGGGCGCGGCTGGAATATGTTCGGCCCACCGCGGGGCCAGCCTGTTGTGTCCACCCTGCTCCAGTTTGGATGTCATAAACACTGATAAATCCTCCAGGCAGGAGTTGGAACGGCTGTTGGATCTTATTCAGATAATCGAACTGAGTTCCGAATTGCGGCCAAAATCCTTCAAACCATGCCGGATAAACGAAATCCGAAACCAAGATCCCGTCGATGAGGTAGCCATATTGATCTGCCTCGCAGGCATCGCATACTTCGTAAGCGTATAATGACATATAGCAGCCGTTTTTTCCCGGAGATTGAGTCGCTGCAATATTAATGTAAGGATCGGCAAGCATCTCAAGTAGCTCATGACTGGCAGTTACCGACCATTGACTTTGATATGTCTGATCAGTTTTTGCAAAAATCTTGCCTTGTGGCAGCCCTTCATTAGTCAGGTCGTGATAGCCAAGATCGCCCGCTTGATCCGTGTCATCCAGAATGACGAGCCACCAGCAACCGGGAGGCGGATCGATTCCTTGTTCAAAATAAGAAAGGTCGGCATCAATTCCCCATATGGGGCCGAAATGCTCATGTACCTGCCGCTGGAGGTATCATCGCGCCAGGCGGCACATGGGATTTCGCGGACGATGGTGTATACACCTTCCAACTCCAATCCGGCCAAATCAAAGACACGCAGGTAATATTGCCTCAGCCGCCTCGCTCGGCTCCCTGACCATTAATCTCGATGCCAGTCTAGTGACGGAAACCGGCAATGGCAGCTCCAAAGCCGCCGACCTCACACTAACCAGCCTTAAATTCAGCAAAATTGCCACCGTCTCCGGCAAAGTCGTCGGAGGCACGTCATTGTCTGGCACACTCATCCTGCAAAACACCGGTATAGGTCTTGCCTCGGTAATTCAAACATCAAATTCTATCTTTCAAGCGATAAGATCCCTTCCACCGCCGACATACTTCTCCTAACGCTCCCCACGAAAGCTATAAAATTATCCGCCGGCCAAAAGAAAAACCTTACTTTCACTGTTCACATTCCCGCCAACTTAACCGGCGCGATGTATGTTCTGGCATTCGCTAATTCCACTGGCTCCATCGCGGAAAAAACAACCATCAACAATGTCAATGCCTCGGCGGTGTTGCCAATCCAAGCTCCTTTTATAAATCTCACTTTTACTTCTATTAAGAGCTTCTAAAAATACTATCTCGAGTTTACGAGACGCCGCCAGCAGATCAGGCAGCAGCCCAGATCCATGAACGCCCGGTGGACGTCATCGCGTTTGTCGAAACGCGTGCGGAGCCGGCGGAACTGGTGGAACAACGCGATCGTCTGTTCGATCACGTATCGCACGACGCCCAGGCCGCTGCCGTGCGGGGTCCGGCGGCGAGCGATGGCCGTCGGGACGTGCCGGGCCGCCAGCGCCGCCCGGTGCGGGTCCGAGTCGTAGGCCCGGTCGGCCAGCACCCGGCCCGGTTTGCGCACCGGGGCCCCGACCTTGCCCGCGATCGCCGGGATCGCGTCGATCAGCGGGAGCAGTTGCGTGACGTCATGGCGGTTGGCCCCGGTCAGGACGCAGGCCAGAGGGACGCCGCCGGCGTCGACCGCCAAGTGGTGCTTGCTGCCGGCCTTGCGGCGGTCGACCGGGCTCGGCCCCGTTTTTTTCCCCCATGCACCGCGCGGACCGACGACGAGTCGACGACCACGCGCGACAGGTCCGGGGCCCGGCCCTGCGTCATGCGCAGCAGTTCACGCAGGTCGTGGACCATGGCCTGGAACACGCCCGCCTTGATCCACCGCTGCGCCTGCTGGTAGACGATATCCCACGGCGGCAGGTCGTTGGGCATCATCCGCCAGGCCTGACCGCCCCGGACCACGTAGCGCAGGCCGTTGAACGCCTCGCGCAGGGAATGCTCACGTTGCGGGGCATCCTCCCGCATCAGCGTCAGGTACGGGGCCACGAACGACCATTCCTCATCGGTCACGTCACTGGGGTACGGCTTCCTTGCCATCCCCTCAGTTCAGCGCCACCCAACCGAAAAGTCCACAACACGCTCTAGGCGATCTACCCAGGGCCACTGGGAGCGATCTTGGGACCTGGCGGTGTCGCGAAACAACTCCCGGTGCGTTCGAGGTGCGTCTTGCGCGCCAGCGTTTGCCTGGTGCGGTTCATCGGCAACGTTCCGCTTGCCTCTCCGCTGCACACGGTACTGAAATGACAGACTGTCAATCAGGAGCGTGCAAGAAGTATGCACGCCATACCCATAAACGTTTCACTGATTCGGAGCGAGGCAACATAGTTAACGGAACCTCCCATGCACATCGACGAAGCAACTGGAATCTTCAAGACCCACGCGCGGGGACGGTCCTGGCGTTGCAGGATGATTGAAGATCGCATGCGGGATGCTGTTACTTTCGCTGATGACACCACAACTGGCTTGGTCGCCGATACCCGGTTGATGTGGCGGATGGCCGAACTGCGGGCGCTGATCCCGGTGAAGGAGGCTGAACTAGCAGCGACGACGGATGCCGACTTGCGTAAGAAGCATGCTAAGGCACTGGACAAGCTGAGCGGGCAGGCGGCGTGGATGGCGGGCACCATTATCGAGATCATCATCAGCGAAGCGCAGAACGAGGTGCGCGATTTCAACAAGTGGGGCTTCGACATCATCCCGCATCGGATGGTGATGAAGAACGGCTTTGAGACGCCGAACGGCGAACGGCTCAATGTCGAGGATGCGTTTAAGAATCCGGATCACCCGTTTCGCGTCGCGATCGTGTGCGCGATGTGGCCGACCGGCTTTGATGTCGAGTGCTTGCAGACGCTCTACATCGACAAGCCGATGAAGGCCCACACGCTGATGCAGGCCATCGCCCGCGCGAACCGGATTTATCCGGGCAAGGACTGCGGGATGATCGTGGATTACAACGGAATGCTCAAAAGCCTGCGGGCGGCGCTGGCGCAGTACGCGTTGGGGGACGAGGAGGGCGAGGGGGGGGATGGGACGGACCCGGCGATTCCGCTGGAGGAATACGTGCCGGCGCTGGTCGAAGCTATCGAGGCGGCGGAGAAGCATCTGCGCGACTTGGGCTTTGAGCCCGACCGCCTCACCAGTGCGACGGGTTTTACCCGCATTGCGGCATTGCGGGATGCCGTGGCTGCGCTCTATACGACGGATGAAGCAAAACGCCGCTTTGAGATCATGGCGCGGGAGATATTCTCGCGGATGAAGACGCTGATTCTGGAGCCGTCCATCCGCCCGTACTACATCCGCCATGACAATATTGAGGCGATCTACAAGAAGCTCGATGAGAAGCGCGACACCACGGACGTGACGGCGGTGATGAAGGAGATTCATAAGATCGTCAACGAAGCGATCCGCGCACAATCGCCTGGCACAGATCAGGCCGAGGGGCTGGTGGTGGACCTGAGCACGATCGACTTTGAGAAGCTGCGGGACGAGTTTGCGAACAAGGTCAAGCGCAAGCACGCAGCGCTGCAGGATATACGCGAACTGGTCGAGAAGAAGCTGGCTGCGATGCTGGCGCAGAACCCCTTGCGGATGGACTATTACAAGAAGTATCAGGTGATCGTTGCCGACTACAACCGCGAGAAAGACCGGGCCACCGTCGAGGCGACGTTCGCAAGCCTGGCCGAGCTGGTTGCCGAAATGGACGAGGAAACGCAGCGTCACGTCCGCGAGGGGTTGTCGGAGGACGAGCTGGCACTGTTTGATCTGCTGTTGAAGGAGAACATCTCCAAGTCCGAGCGGGAGAAGGTCAAGCAGGCCAGCAAGGGCCTTCTGGTGGCCGTCAATCAGCGTCTGGCTTCCATGCCGAACTGGACCAAGAACGCCGCCACCCAGGCGGACGTGCAAATGTTCATTCTGGATAACCTCTACGCTTCGCTTCCACGCCCGCCCTTTACTGAGGCAGAAGCGGATTCACTGGCTCAGCGGCTATACGGATTCGTTTTCGAGCAGAGCGAGCGCGGTGACGTGATGGTGGCTTGAAAGGACGGATCGTACTCAAGGACGAGGGGCTGATGGCCATCAGTCTTATAGCCCTTGAATTGGATGGCAAATATGCCCAAGCGGACGTTCCATCACCCGGACGACCGTGAAGAAGAGGCGGATAACGGACCTCATTGATCCTCGCACTCCGCGGCACGGAAAGCTGGTACTATATTGGTACTATGCCCTCGCCGCTCATTGCTTTTCAGTGCCATTCATTGCCATTGACCACTTAAATGCGAAAACCCCAGAAATCCTTAAATTTCAAGGACTTCTAGGGCTTTTCTGCAAGTGCGGCCGACAGGAGTTGAACCTGCACATCTTTTGGATACTAGAACCTGAATCTAGCGCGTCTGCCAATTCCGCCACGGCCGCGCGGATTTTCAAGGGGTCCGATCATAGGAGCAGCCGGAATGGTGTCAAGCAGAGTGAAATTGGCGACTAGGAGACTTACCCCGTCCTCGCGTAAGATATAGCCACGTATGCCGCGCAAGGATCACCCGAAATTTTCCCCCCACATCCACAACCGCCGGGCGTTGCATGACTACTTTATCGAGGCCAAGATCGAATGCGGCATGGCCCTGCAAGGCTCCGAAGTTAAATCCCTCCGCCAAGGCAAAGCCACCTTGCAGGACTCTTTCGCCTCTATCGATTCAGGCCTGCTGATCCTCCACAAGATGCACATCGACCCCTACGAGAAAGCCACTCTCGCCTGGAACCACGACCCTAAACGCGACCGCAAACTCCTGGTCCACAAACGTGAACTCCGCAAACTCCAATCCGCGCTAGCCATCCGCGGCACCACCCTTATTCCCCTCTCCGTCTACTGGAAAAACGGCATCGCCAAACTCGAACTCGGCGTCGCCAAAGGCAAACAACAGCATGACAAACGCGATTCCATCCGCAAAAAAGAACAAGACCGCGAACTACGCCGCATGATGAGTCACAGACAGTAAGAGAAGATTATTTCTTCTTCTCCACCTTCGCCCAGGTATCCTTCAGCGAGACGGCCCGATTGAATACAGGTTTCCCCGGCGTTGAATCCTTATCCACCGAAAAATATCCCAGCCGCTCGAATTGAAATTTTTCATTCACTGCCGCTGCACCCAGCGAAGGCTCAACTTTCGCCATCTGCACCGATTCCGAATTCGGATTGAGATTCGACTTCCAATCCTGCCCCTCGGCGACATCATCCGGCTCCGGCGTCTTGAACAGATGTTCATACAGCCGTACTTCCGCATCAATGGCTTTGTCGGCGGATACCCAGTGAATCGTCCCCTTCACCTTGCGGCCATCCGGAGAATTCCCGCCGCGCGTCGCCGGGTCATACGTGCAATGCACCGCCGTGACCTTGCCGGCGGCATCTTTGTCGACATGCGTGCATTTAACGTAATACGCATAGCGTAAACGCACCTCCTGCCCCGGCGTCAGACGAAAATATTTTGGCGGCGGCACTTCCTGAAAATCATCCTGTTCCACATACAACGTCCGGGAAAACGGCACCTTCCTCATCCCCGCCGATTCATCCTCGGGATTGTTCACCGCATCCAGTTCCTCAACCTGCCCATCCGGATAATTATCGATAATCACTTTGATCGGATTCAGCACCGCCATCCGGCGCTGCGCCCGCTTGTTCAAATCTTCCCGCAGCGCATTCTCCATGCGTCCGATGTCGATCATCGCATTGAATTTCCCCACACCGACTTCCTTACAGAACGCCCGCACCGCTTCAGGCGTATACCCGCGCCGCCGATACCCCGAAATCGTAGGCATGCGCGGATCATCCCATCCGCGCACGAAATTCCCCTTCACCAGTTCCAGTAGCTTGCGCTTGCTCAGCACCGTATACGTCAATTGCAGCCGGGCAAATTCAATCTGCTGTGGATGCCAGATCTTCTTGTCGTCTGTTCGCCCTTCATTCACCGAATCAATAAACCAGTGATACAGCGGCCGATGGTTTTCAAATTCCAGCGTACAAATCGAATGCGTAATATTTTCCAGCGAATCCTCAAACCCATGCGCCCAGTCATACATTGGATAAATACACCACTTATCTCCGGTATTGTGATGCGATTCATGCAGAATCCGATACATCACCGGATCGCGCAGATTAAAGTTCGGCGACCCCATATCGATCTTGGCGCGCAACACCTTTGATCCATCCGGGAATTCCCCTTTGCGCATGCGATCAAACAGGTCCAGATTCTCCGCCACGCTGCGATTCCGAAACGGGCTCTCCGCCCCCGCCATCGTCGGCGTCCCGCGGGTCTTGCGAATCTGCTCGGCATTCTGATCGTCGACGTACGCCTTCCCTTTTTTGATCAGCTCAACAGCATATTCATACATCGTGTCGAAATAATCCGACGCCCAGAGCTTGTTGGTCCATTTGAACCCGAGCCAGCGGACATCTTCTTCGATCGAGCGGACGTATTCTTCTTCCTCGCGCGACGGGTTGGTGTCGTCGTAGCGGAGGTTGCACACGCCATTGAATTCTTCAGCGATGCCGAAGTTCAGGCAGATCGATTTCGCATGCCCGATGTGCAGATAGCCGTTCGGCTCTGGAGGGAACCGCGTCGCCACCCGCCCGGCCCATCGGCTCGACCCCAGATCATCAACGACGATCTGGCGGACAAAGTCGACAGATGCAGGTTCAGTATTATGGTTCGGATCGCCAGCTTTTGGGGTTTCAGTCGACATATGCCCTAATTACCCGATTCCACCGATTTTGTCTCGGTATCCAATTTGCTCATGTTTCATTATAGGCGAAAGGAACCCTTCAAATGACGCGGTATCGCAACTCCAATCAACGACGTCGATCTTCCGGCACCGGTATCGTTACCGCAGGACTTACCGTCCTCGGCGGCTTAGCCATCGGTGCGGGCGTGATGTATTTGCTGGACCCGGAGAAGGGGTCTTCGCGCCGGCGCTATATCCGCGATACGGCTGGCAACGCCTTAGCGTCTGCCGGCGATCTCGCGGCTTCCTTGCGCACCCAGGCCGCCGATTTGCCGGGGTCGGCGGAAAAACTCCTCCAGCAATCGCGCGAAATGATCCAAGGCTACACCCAGGAAAAAGAAAAAGGCCTCTGCGCCACTCAGATGGCTGCGCTCGTATTAGGCGGCGGCGTTCTAGCCGCCTTGGCGTATGTCGTCACGACGGAATTCTCCTCCATCCGCAGAGGTGATCTCAAAGGTGCCGCCAGCCACGCCTACCAGCATGCCGCTGATGCCGCCTCTTCTGTCCGCGACAGCGCCGCTCAGATGGCGGGTCGCGCCGGCGAATTTTTCAAAGACCAGCCGGAACAACCAGATTCGGCCGGCGCATAAAAAAAGGCCGCGACACAGAGCTCTTACTTTAAAGATGGGCATAAAGCCCGCGTAAGTGCATAGCACTGAGCTGGTCGTCGGCCACTTCTTGTATCGGCTCGTCGCCAGCAGGAGTTTAGGAAACAGGTGGAATGTGAGCCAGACAACGGTCAATTCGCGCTAATGCCCGCGATTTGCCCAAAAATTCCAACACCGCGAAGATGGTCGGCGATACGGTTGTACCGCTTAACGCGACTCTGAGGGGCTGCGCCACCTTGCCCAGCGGCAACTGCTGGTTATCCGCATACCCTTGAATCAAAGGCTCAAGCGCCCCCGCCGTAAACGCATCCGCCCCCTCTAGAATTGGCCGAATCGCCTGCAACGATGCTAAACCTTGGCGATCGTTTTTCAGCAGTACCTTATCAATCGCCGCCGGGTCATAAGGCAGATCCGCATCCGCCGTAAAAAGAAATCGGCTGATCTCATCTACCTCGCGCAGCGTCCGAAATCCCTTTTTCATCTCCAGCAGCGTCGCGAGCTGCGCATCCGTCGCTGCCGTCAGCGGCGAATCCGTATTCACCGAAAGATAATCCCGAAACGCCGCCAGTAGCCGCGCTGGTGTCGCCTTGGCGCAATGCTCGGTGTTAAACGAAAGCAGCTTCGCCCGATCAAATTTCGCGTTGGATTTCCCAATTCCCTCGACCGTGAAGAGCTGCGTCAAGTCCTCCATCGTCATAAACTCCCGATCCCCGCCCGGATTCCACCCGAGCAGCGACAGGAAATTCAACAACGCCTCCGGCAGATATCCATTCTTCCTAAAATCATGAATCATGATCTCCGGCAGATCAGACTCCTTCATACCCGTCACCGACATGATCGCCTTCTGATCGGACAGATCGAGCTGAGTGGAAGAATCCGTGAGCCAGTCGTTGATACGCAAATAAGGAAGCTTGGCCGCCGCGGCAAGATCGGTCGAAGTCTGCCGATTGTGTTTCAGAAATTCCTGCGCCTTAGCGCGAATTTTCTTGTCCCGATCCCGTTTCCCCATCTTCGTCGAATCGGGATTCATGATGATCGGCAAATGTCCGTACACGGGCCGCGCATAACCCAGCGCCTCCTGCAACCCAATATGATTAATCGTATTCAGCAGATGTTCCTGCCCCCGAAGAATGTGCGTTACCTGCATATCCGCGTCATCCACCACCACCGCAAAATGATACGTTGGCATCCCATCGCGCTTGCGAATGACAAAATCCTGAATCTGATTCGCCGCGACCGTCACGTCTTTCTGCAGAACCACATCATAAAAAGAGTAATCTTTCACCGGCATCGCAAACCGCACCACATGCGGCGTATTCTCCCGCTCCAGCTGCGCCTGCCGCTCGGGATTCAGCGTCGGACGGCGATAAATGTAATCACGCTTTTCCACTTGCGCCCGCTTGCGCAACACATCCAATTCTTCCGGCGTCTCATATGCCCGATACGCCATCCCGCGCGAGATCAACCCATCAATAATTTTGTTATAGAGATCCAGCCGCTTGGATTGATGAACCAGATTCGCAGCATTATCCCAATGCAACCCCAGCCACTGCAAATCTTCAATCAACTGATCGCAAGCCTGCTGCGTCGATCGCGCCAAATCCGTGTCTTCAATGCGCAGAAGAAATTTCCCGCCTGCCCCCTCATGCCGCGCCAGCAGCCATGAAAAAAGAGCCGTACGGGCGCCGCCCACATGAAGATACCCGGTCGGCGAAGGAGCAAATCGCGAAACAATTGAAGTAGACATAGGACGCAAGAGAGTAATGCAAATCGGCAAAGAGATGAAGAAGTCCCTCCACTTCGCGAAATAGCCGCCTTCATCCTTCCCCCCACATCCATTATGCTCTCCCCATGCTTTCCTGGCTCCGCACCCTCCTCTCGGCCGCCCCGCACGACACGCTCGGCGACAAAGGCGAAAATCTCGCCGCCCGCTTCCTTCGCAATAACGGCTACAAAATCATCACCCGCAACTACCGCTCCGCCACCGGCGAAATCGACATCATCGCCCGTGACGGCAAAGTGTTGGTCTTCGTCGAAGTCAAAACCCGCGCCGCTGACGAACCGACCCCTGAAGCCCAGGTTAACCAGTTCAAGCAACACCAGATCACCAAAGCCGCCAAGCAATACCTTTCCCGCTACGGCTCACCCCCTCCCCCCGCCCGCTTCGATGTCGTCGCCATCGTCTGGCCGGACAATCAAGAGCCCCTCATCCGCCATACCATCAACGCCTTCGAAGCCACCTTCTAATGATCGACTCCCACTGCCATCTCACCGATTCTCGCCTGCACGGCCAGCTCGACGCCGTCCTCACCCGCGCCGCCGCCGCCGGCGTCACCCGCTTCGTCACTATCGGGACCGACCTCGAAGACGCCCAGGCCGCCCTCATCCTCTGCCGTACCCACTCCAACATCCGTTGCGCCATCGGCATCCATCCCAACCACGCCCAGCCCGGCGATCTCGAACGCATCTCCCTCTTCCGTGGCTTACAAGCAAACCCCAGCGTCCTCGCCGTCGGTGAAATCGGCCTCGACTACTTCCACAAATTCGTCCCCCTCACACTCCAACGCCAACTCTTCGAAGCCCAGCTTCAACTCGCCCAGGACCTCTCCCGCCCCGTCGTCATCCACTCTCGCGAAGCCGTCAATGACACCCTTGCCGTCCTGCGCAACTTCTCCACTATCTCCGCCGTCTTCCACTGCTTCACCGGCACCTCCGACGAAGCCCGCGCGATTCTCGACGCCGGCCACTACATCGGATTCACCGGCCCGATCACCTACAAAAAGAACGACGCCCTCCGCCAGGTCGTCGCGCTGGTTCCCCTTGACCGCCTCCTCGTCGAAACCGACGCCCCGTATCTCTCTCCCGAACCCGTGCGCAGTCAGAAGACCAACGAACCCGCCTTTGTCATGCACACCGCCGCCGTCGTCGGCCAGATCAAAAACCTGATCCTCCCCGAGATCGATCGCATCACCACCGAAAACACGCTGCGCTTCTACAACTGGAAGCAGTAGGGGGGTCTACCCCTGCATCGAAATCGATGCTTCCATGCGCGCATCCGGCGACGGCATATCCAGCTTCGTCGCTACGAGCCCGGCCTTCGACTGTGCCATCTTCTGCAGCAGCTGCGCCCACGTATCCCGTTGATACGCCAGCACCCGTAGGGCCTCGTCCAGCGATTCAATCTTATGACTGACGCTCGCGTCGATCAGGTTGCGATATGCGTAGTTGTAAAGCGACGCCAGCTTCCCGCAGAGCTCCGGATAAACGCCGTGCTTCAATGACGAATTTAGTTCCGTCACGATCTTCTGCACCCGCGAGATCAGCGTATAGCTCTGTTCCCAGTTCCGCTCTTTGAGTGCTTCCCGCGCCTGATGCCCGAAGCGAATCGCCCCATCAAACAGCAGAAGCTGCAACTGTTCCGGCGTTGCCGTCAGAACTTTCGTGCGAAGATAATTTTGTGCCGCTTGCGGGTTCATACTTTCAAGTGACGACGACAATCCCGCCGTCCCTCTTGATCCCTTATCGGCATGCCGACCCCGCGGAGTTAAACCCGACGCCGACCCTCATCTGCTATTAACTCGTGGAAATTGACTTAATCTGGCTGATGGAACTCTGTTGCGACTGCAATTGCGCCAGCACCGTCTCCATGTTGGAAAACTGCAATTCCAGTCGGCTGCGCTTCTGATCCAGAAGCACATTCAAGTCATCAATCCGGTTCTGGTAATCGGTCGTCTGCGTGTCGATCGTATTATTTTCCTGAGTGATCGACCCGCTGACCGGATCGATGAGTCCGGTAATCGCGTTTTCCAGCACATAGCCAAGGCCGATTCCGGTGGTGACGGCCTTCCCGGTCGAATCCGTCGTGTTTTGAATATCGGTAAAGAGTTTTTGCATCCCATCCGGGTCCGATGCATAGGCCGACCGGAACGTATCCTCATCAAATGTCAGCTTCCCGCCGTCGCCGATCGTCAGCCCGACATCCGCCAAGTCCTTGTAATTTCCCCCTTCTTTCAGCGTCGAATTCAAGGCCGCATAGAGCTGGTCCTGAATCCCCTGCACCGTCGAATCCCCCAGCAGAACGCCGTTCTGCGTCGAATCGTCAGCGTCAAAATTGGTCAAAGTCGTGATTTTGTCGACAATTGCATTAAACCCATCCGTGAACCCCTGCATCTGTGTGACCGTGTCATCAATATTACGCGCCACGTCGATTTCCACCGGCGTGGAACTGACGCCGGTTAATGTCAAATTCACCCCATTGATCACCCCAGAGATCTGATTGCTGCTCGACGTAATCAAAAGCGGCTGAGCCGACGAGTTGCTCGTCCCCCCGACAAATACCGCTGCATCCTGGGCATTCACCAGATTCTGCGACGTGACTGAAGTCGACCCCATATCGAGCACCACCCGCCCGGCCAGCCCGGTATTCAGCGCCGTCATCGACAACCGATAAGGCGTCGAACCACTGCCGTCATTGATGATCTGCGCCCCCACACCAAAATTCAGTGCCTGAATCTTTGCTTGCAGCGTGGCCAGCGTATCCGTGGACGTCACCGCAATGGTTTTTTCAAATGATCCATCGATCGTACTGCCCGTCCCGGAGTTCCCGGTGAGATTCAGATCCGCCGCCGCCGTGCCGCTGATATCTTTAACCGAGATGCTCCCCGTGCCTCCCGCCGTATCAGTCAACAGCAGTCCATCGCCATGCGCGTTAATCGAAGCCGTCACGCCGGCATTGGCGGTATTAATTGTTTTGATCACATCCCCGATCCGCGTCAGCGACGTGCTGGTCAGATCGATCTTGGTCGTGACCCCTTTGGAATTGGTCAGCGTAAAGATCCCCGGGCTCATCCCCTTGCCGCCGTTGTAGCTCGCCAGCGTTGTATTTTCCGTCACCCACTGCCGCTGCAGGTTCGCACCCTGCACATTCGACGAGCTGGTTGTCCCGGCAATCCCCAGCGCCGTCGCGACATTCGATCCCGAATCATCCGTGATCGTCAGATTGCCGCTTCCGCCGCTCGTATCCGTGATCTGAATTCCATTCCCCGACGACTTCAGCGACGCCGTGATCCCCGCCCCTGAATTGTTAATCGTATCCAACACGTCCTGCACCGTCTTGGCCGACGAAAGATCAATATCGACCGGCGAGCCCCCGCTGCGATTTGTCACCGTAAACGAACCCGTCGGCAGCCCACTCCCCCCATTCAATGTCGACAGCAGCACCGTATTCAATTTCGACAACACCCACTGCCCATCGATCTCCCCGGTCCCCGTCCCTTGGATCCCCAAGTCCGCCGCTGCATTCGAGCCATTCAGCGCCGAAACCGTCATATCCCCGCCCGATCCCGTCAAATCCGTTAATTTCAGGCTATGTCCATCCGACCCAATCGACGCCTGGAGCTTGCTAGGGGCCAGCTTGTTGATCGCCGTGATCACATCCCCAACCGTCTGCGCCCCATTCAGATTCGCGTCAATGCTCGTGCCATCCGAAAACGACACGCGAAAATCAGACTGCGTCGCCGAGCCTGTCGTCCGCACCCCGCGCCCGTCATTGAGCTGCGACAGTAGCGTTGCCTGCCCTATTTTATTAATCGAGTCTCCGGTGAGCGTCGTTGTGGCGCTTGTCTTGGCAATCCCCAGGTCCGTCGCCGCGGTGCCGCCCCCCACATCCTTAACGCTGATCCCTCCCGTCCCACCGGACAAATCCGTTATTTGCAACCCATCACCGCTGATCGACGCATGAACCGACACATCAACCGCGGTATTGATCTTTGAAACCACGTCATCCAGCGTAACCGCCGATGAAATATCGATGACCGATGAGTTCCCCGACCCGTCGGTGATGCGAAATTGCCCGCGACTCACTCCCGTCCCGCCATTGAGCTGCGCCAGCGGCGACGATGAAGTCAGATCTCCGCCCCCTTCTTCAATCGTGATCGTCCCCGCCCCGATCGGCGTGGTGCTGTAGTTGGAAAAACCGTTGGACACTGCCTGCTGCGTCGTCACCAGCTGCGCAACCTGAAACTGATAACTCCCCGGCGTTGCCGACCCTGTCGTCGTCGCCGTGATCGCCGACTGATTCGAACTCGTGGCGCTAGCCGCCGTGAACGCCCCCGGCTTTTTCAGAGTCGTCGCAAACAGCTTCAGGCTCGCCAGCGACGTCGACAAATCCGCCAACGCCAACTTCTGTTGGTTGGCGGTGTCGATCCGCGTCTGCAAATCCGTGACCGGCTGCTGTTCCAGCGACATCAACTGGTCGATGACGCTCGACGTGTTGATTCCGCTGACCAGACCGATGCCGCTCGTGATGGTGCCCATATCCGTATCCGCTTAGCCTCACATGCGTTCTTGCCCGGCTGGTCGGCATCCTGCCAACCGTAAAAAACCTGCGGGCCGCTATATCCTTATCGACTTTGTAAGCAGCCTTTCTAAACGCATCTCTTCCTGCATAAGCCCTTTTTAAGGATCACTTCTTCTACCCATCCATCCGGCGACTTAAGAACCTGCAATCGTTCTCTCCTGTCCCGTCAATCGAATGTAAGTCCTTTGCCAGTCGTTCATAAGCATTTGGCTGATCCCATATGCATTCCACTGCATAGAGGGCCAGGAAATGTTCCTGCGCTGCATGAACTGTTTGCAAACTTTCGACTGTCGCCGACAAATTTTTCATCGTCCGACTCTCCTTCATACCGGTCCATAACAGCTCTTTTATCGGAACCACTGCTAGGGAAAGTTGAGTAAAAACTGGGGTTTCACCCCAATTTCGACATTAAAAACAGGCTAATGATCCCCGCTATGCTGATCCAGCACCCCGTTGCAAACCCCGGCTCTACATACGTCAAAACGAAATGATGATTCCCCGCGCCGAGCGGAATCGCCTGCAATGCTAAGTCCGCAGGCATCAATTCATAGTGATTCTGCGCCGACTCACCCAGCGCATGAATCTCCCATCCCGGCGCATACGCATCCGTCACCAGCAAAATCGCCGGCATAGGCGTGCTCGCCTCGATCTCCACACTCTCCGGCGTAGATCGCACCACCCGTGCGACCCCATCCTTCCCTTCCCCCGCCGGCATCGGCGCTGGCGCCGACTCCAACAGCACCGTCCGATGCGGATCAAATTCTCCCGACGCTAGCGCCCCATACAAATCCCCTGTCTGCGGACAAACCACGCACTCATGCATCCACGCCAGGCGTGGCATCGCCCCCTGTAGCTCTGCCGTCCCTCTCCCATTCCCCACTCGAAAAAACACTCGATCCACCCGCAGTGCCGCCAGCAACTTTGAAGGCCTCTTTATCGTCACCATCGCATCCGCCAATCCCGGATCATCTCCCTGTGTGATCGCCATAAACTTTGCATACCGCGCGAGCACCGTCGAGTCATACCCCCCCGCATCCAAAACCCCCTCCATCATGGCCGTATTCGCCCACTTCACATCCGCCGTCAGCACGCGCGTCTCTGATCCACTGGCTGGCTTCCCCGTCCACTCCGCCGGGTAAGGCAATCGCGCCTCACCAGTCGTCCGATCCGTCCATGCCGTGCTCAAACTATCCGCCCCTCCCAAAATTGCGATGACGATCACCGCTGCTTTCCCCTTCCTCCACAGCACCAAACCCGCCATCATCAGAAACAACACTCCCGCAATGCACAACTGGCCTGTCGCTCCATTCAGCGACCGCGCGATGTTCCCCGGATCGGTATAAATCGCCTCCGGATAAAACGCCGCCCCCGTCGAATAAATATCCCGCAACACCCCCGCCCAGAAGGATTCCGCCCGAATCACCGGAATCGCCGCAAACATTCCCAATCCCGCCACCCCCGCCGCGATCCACAACCAGTTAGGCACCCCACCCTCCCTCCGTTTCAACAGCACCAACCCCTCCGCCGCCAGGATCGACATAAATAACCCCGCCAACATCCCAAATCTCCCCCCCGCCCGAAACACCGCAAACCCCGGCACCCATCTTCTGCACAGCTCATAAATCACCGGTACCAACCCCGACAACAACAGCACTCCCACTATCACCCCCGCCATCCGCCGCGCCCGCGGCTTCATCACCACCGCATACACCCCCAACACCACCGGCACCACACCGATATACACCGATGTCTCCCACAAAAACCACCGCCCCAGATAATCACGCGCTCCCGCGCTCCCAAACAAATGCGGCAAAATCAGCGTTAGCAGATTCTCCACCGGAATCCCATATTCCAATGCCGACTGATTCGTCAGCGTCGCCCGAGTCGTCACCCCCGCGAGCTCCATCGTCGGCACCCACTGCACCGCGGCCAACATCAACCCCAATCCAAACGCCATTCCAATCCACCCCACCGCTGCCCATTTCCGTGGCGAAATATCCAGGTGCGCCGCCACATACATCCCCCCCGCCAAAAACCCGTAATACGCAATTTGCGGATGTCCCGCCAAAATCGACATTGCTACCGCGACCGCCGCCAGCGCTGCCCACCCCCGCGCCTCGCGCCAACTCCTCGCCGCCAATATCGCATCCAAACACAAGAACTCCAGCGGCAACCACGCCCCCGCCGCCAGGATCGTCACATGCCCCGGATGCAAATGCAGAAAGAACCCCCCGCAACATGCATAGGCTATCCCCGCCAATAGCGACGCCCAGACCGAAGAAGTCCGCCACCACGCCCACCCCGCCGCGAGCACCGCCGCCAGAAAAAAGTGCATCGCAAACGACCAGTTGCTCGCCAGCACCACCGGCATCACCAGATACACCGCATTCAACGGATAAAACAGCGCACTCTGAATATTCGCCGCAAATGGCGTCCCGCTAAAAACATGCGGATTCCAAAACGGAAAATGCCCCGTCCTGATTGATCCAAACCCAAACTCCCGCATACCAAACCCATACGACGACATATCCAACCCCGGCGACGACACCATCTTCACATTCGTGAACAAAGTGTCTCCAAACATCACCAACGTAATCACCCCGTATACCACTACCGCCAGCGCGACAAATCGCCTTGTCGACATTGTTGTCGCGTCATGACCGATCATTGCGTTTGCTCTCCACGCTGCCGGCTCATCCACGCTGCCCCCAGCATGACCGCCGCGCTGATCGCCGTAATCCAAGTTCCGGCTGCCAGTCCCGGCGCGATATAAAATACCGTTAGCTGATGTGTTCCCGCCGACAGCGGAATTCCCCGCAAAGTTCCATCCGCCGGCATCAGTTCACCCTCTCCGCGCACCTGCCATCCTTTCGCATACACATCCGTCATCAGCAAAATTGCCGCCGCAGGCGTTGTTGCCTCGATTTCCACAGACTCCGGCGTCTCTCGTATGATACGCACGGCGCCATCTGCCCCACCTTCTGCCGGTTCAATCAGCGGCTTTTTCTCTAATAACACCGTACGGCGCAAATCCATCCCCTGAGCTAATTTCCCCAGCACCTCATCCAGATCCCGACAAACTTCACAATGGTGTATCCATACAAACCGCGGGAATGCCGAATCGACTCTTTCCGCCTCAGCCCCATGCCCACTGATATACAATACCGCGCGCACGCGCAAAGCGTCTAGCATCGCCGATGCTTTGCGAATCGGCGGCACGAATTCCACCTTCGACCAATCCTCCCCCTGGCTCACGGCTAGATATTTCGCATATCTCCCCAGCGCCGTCGGGTCATACCCCATCGCATCATAATATCTGAGCACCATCCCCATATTCGCCCATGCATTGGCGATCGTCGCCACCCGTCCGCTCCCCGACGGTGAAATCGCATCTGCCTCCTTCACCGCGTTCTTCCATGTCTGTGGGAACGGCATCTCCGGCGATCCCGCCGCCCGCTCCGATCGCGCCACTCCAAAAACCTCTGCCCCCGCCAGTACCACCAGCCCGCCTGCACACCATTTCATCCAATTGATCCGCCAGCGCCACAGTCCCATCACTGCCGCCGTCACGATTAAGATCGCACCCGCTGTTGCCAACTGCCAGCAGGCCGTTGCATGCGTCCCCTCCAAAAAACCCGTCTCCTGAAACGATCCCGGCGGCAACATCGATTGCCCCGTCGCCGCAATCGTCGATAACGCCTCACTCCAAGCATCCGGCGACATCGCCAACCACCCCGCTCCGGCCGCCAGTGCCACTCCAGCCATCGCTGCCCCGCCCACAACTTCTTTTGTAGGTTTCCCGCGCGACATCATCTCCGCCAGTCCTTCTGCCGCCACGATTGCCAGGAGCAGGTCCACCAGCATCCCAAACCGCCCCGCCGCTCGAAACGTCGCATATCCCGGCAGTGCCAATCGCGCCCATTCCTGCACCGTCCCTTCCACCCCCGCCAGCATGACCAGCACAATCGCCACTCCCACCAGCCGCCGAGTTCGCGGCACCATGACGAGCCCATACACCCCCAGCATTGCCGCTATTCCTCCAATAAAAATCGATCCCTCCCATAAAAACCACCTCCCCACATATCTTTCCCCCGGCCCGCCAAACAGATGCGGCAACACCACCGTCAGTAAATTCTCCACAGGCAATGCAAATTCTCTCAACACACTCGCCGACAATCCCCCCGATCGCGTCGACTCTTTACTCAACTCCCACGCCGGCAGCAGTTGCACCGCCGATAGCCCGATCCCCACTACCCCCGCCACCGCAATCACCCCCCACGCCATTCTCTTCCTCCACCACAGGTCCACATGTGCTATGGCATACACCCCCGCCGCCACGGCTATGTAATAGGCTGTTTGCGGATGCCCCGCCAGAATAATCATTCCCGTGATCAGCGCCAGCCCAATCCCCCATCGCAACCGCTTCTTCCCCGCGTTTCCCATGATTCCATCAATGCACAAAAACATCCCCGGCGACCACGCCCCCGCATGCAACATCGTTAGATGCCCCGGATAAACATGCAAAAAATATCCCCCCGAACAAGCGAATACCATCCCCGCCAACACCCCCGCCAGCTCCGACCCCGTCCTGCGATACCCCCACATCGCCGCCAGCCACCCCGCCAGAAAAAAGTGCATCGCCACCCCCACATTCACCGCCATCACCCCCGGCATAATTAAATGAATCCAGTTCAGCGGATAAAACAACGCCGCCTGCACATTCGCCGCGAACGGCGTCCCCCCATACACATGGGGATTCCACAACGGCAACCGCCCGGAGCGCACCGCATCAAACCCATACTCCCGCATCGGCAGGTTAAACGTCGTTACATCATTCCCCGGCTCAGAGATCACCAGCCGCTGCCCCGCCATCAGCAAATCCCCAAACATCGCCGCCGACACAATCGCAAACACCACCGCCGCGATCCCCGCAAACCGCCAACCTTTCTTTCTTTCCGCGAGATCATCATTCGCCATTCCCCGATCCTACCCGCCTGCCGGATGGACGTGTATAGTCCCCACCATGCGAAACGACGGCCGCTCCAACGACCAGCTCCGCCCCATCACCATCACCCGCCACTTCACCCAAACCGCCGCCGGCTCCGTCCTATGGCGCCAAGGCAATACCATCGTCTGGTGTACCGCCTCCGTCTCCACCTATCTCCCCTCCTGGATGAAAGACGATCGCGCGGGCGGCTGGGTCACCGCCGAATACGTCATGCTCCCCGCCTCCACCCCCCAGCATCGCCCGTGGCCCAAGATCGGTCACACCGACTCCCGCGGCACCGAAATCCAGCGCCTCATCGGCCGCTCCCTCCGCGCCGTCCTCGACCTCACCAAAATCGGCCCCCACACCATCGCCGTCGACTGCCAGGTCATGCAAGCCGACGGCGGCACCCGTACCGCCGCCATTTGCGGCGCCTACGTCGCCCTCCGCGACGCCCTTGCCAAACTCCCCGCCCAAATCCCCTCACCCCCCAAACCCATCAACGGCCCACTCCCCGCGCGCTGGGACCCCGCCCACTACAACCCCGCCGCCGCCCTCACCGACCAACTTGCCGCCGTCAGCGTCGGCGCCGTCGACAACGAAATCCGTCTCGATCTCGACTACCACGACGACTCCCGCGCCAACGTCGACCTCAACATCGCCTACACCGCCGGCGGCAAATTCGTCGAAGTTCAAGGCTCCGCCGAAAACGGCGAAGGCTTCGACCGCTCCCGCATGAACTCCATGCTCGACCTCGCCGTCACCGGCTGCCAACAACTCATGCAACTCCAGACCGCCGCTCTCAAATCCTAAAATCTGAATCTCGCCCCATGCACCGTCATCGATAAACAGACCGCCACAATCCCGATCACAAACCCCGCCTTGGCCAGCCCGCGACCCTCATAATTCCCCGATCGCGCCATATGATTTGTCGCGCTCGACGCCAGCACGATCGCCACAATCCCCGCCGCCAGCCCCACTCCCGCCGGCGAGCAGACCACTCCCACAATCGAACAAACCAGCGCCGCCACCGATTTCCCATGCTGGCTCGTCCCCGCCGCCGGCGGCTTATAGGTTCCCGAACCATATCCCCAATCCCACCCCGGTGGCGGCGGTGGATTCACCGGCGGTATCGGCGGCACCGGTGGCGGATTCCCCTGCTGCTCCACCCGCAACTCCTCCACGCTCCGCGCCTCCTTCCATTCCGCCATCCCATTCGTCCATACCAGATCCGTCCCCGCCAGCGTCCCCGCCGCCAGCATCCCCCGCACTACCTCCGCTCCCACCGGCCCAAACTGCTGATTCCCCTTCGCGTAATACCACATCGCCAACTCCTGCAAATGGTTTGCTACAAAAATTCTATGATAGCAATCCCCCAAAATCCGCCATTACAAAAATCCCCCCTGTTTTCACACCAGCATCCGATCCGTCTGGCAGTCCCTCACCACCGCCCGATACAACGTATCCCGTTCCACCGGCTCATACCCCGCTTCCCGAATCAGCCGCTTAATATCGGACACATGCAATTCCTGATGCACCCCCCGCCCTTCACGCTTGGTGATGTCATACCACACCACCGTCCCGTCCAGATCATCACACCCCCACGAGAGCGCCACCTGCGATAACTGAATCGACTGCATGATCCAGAACGCCTTGATATGCACAATGTTATCCAGCATCAACCGCGCAATCGCCAGCGTCTTCAAATCCGACAACCCCGTATTCCCCGGCAGATTCCCCAGCTCCGACCCCTCCGGAATAAATGACAACGGTATCACACAATTAAAAAACGCCTTCCCCCCCGCCAGCGACTCCTCCTGCAACTCCCGCAATTTAATCAAATGCCCCACCCGCTCGCTCACCGTTTCCACATGCCCATATAACATCGTCGCATTGGAATAAATCCCCAGCGAATGCGCCACTCGATGCACCTCAAACCAACGATCCGCCCGGACTTTCCCCTTGAACACCTCGTCATGCACCCGATCATCAAAAATCTCCGCCCCACCCCCCGGCAGACTCCCCAGCCCCGCCTCTTTCAAGGCACTTAAAACTTCCCCCACGCTCATCCGCGCCACGCGCGTAAAGTGGACGATCTCGATTGCCGTGAAAGCTTTGATGTGCAGCCCCGGACACGCCGCGCGAATCCCCCGCAACATCTCGAGGTAATACTCAAACTTCAGCCACGGATGCAGCCCTCCCACGATATGCACCTCCGACGCGCCGCCCGCCTCCGCCTTTTTGGCGATCTCCACCACCTGCTCCACCGGCATCTCATACGCCCCCTCCTCCCCGCGCTTGCGATAGAATGAACAAAATTTGCACGACAGCGCGCACACATTCGTATAATTGATATGCCGATTGCGGTTGTAGTACGTCACCTTCCCGTGCAGCTTCTCCCGCACGTAATTCGCCATCCTCCCGATCCCATGCAGATCCCGGCTGGCAAACAGCGCCTCCCCATCCTGCTGCGACAACGGCTCCCCTCCCTCCACCTTCTCCGCCACCGCGCGTAATGCCTTCTCCACAGCGATCATCCCCTTACTTTACGCCCTGGCGGCAGGGGGGTCCAACCTCTGCTGATATTTGAAAGCTCACGCCGCGAACGGCGTCCCCTCCAGATAATCCCCCACCAGTGCATTCACCTTCGCTGACTGCTCAAGTTGCACCCAGGTTCCGGCCTGATCGATCACCTCCATGTGCCCCCGCCGTGCCGCACTTGTCACCCGGTCCGTCACCGGCGTCGCCTGCGACTGCTTCCCCCACACCGCCAACACCGGCACCTGTACCCGGGCCAGCACCCCCAGCAAATCCCCATCCAGGTACCGCGTCAGCCAGCTCGCCCACGGATACGCCGACCCGGGCCGCCGCGCATACTCCCGCATCTGCTGCACGCGCTCCGCCGTCGCCTCTTTCGGATGAAACAGTCGCTCCTGCAGAAACGTCCGCATGGAAAACTCCTCCGTCGCCAGTTCATATTCCCCCGCACCCATCGTCAGCAGCCGCCGCCGCAGCGCCGCCATCCACCTCGGCCCATCCCAACCCATCGGCTCAGTGCGCGGCGAAACCAACACCAGCTTCCGATACCACTCATCCTCCCACTCCACTCCCATCGCCGCATACCCTGCGCTCAGTCCCGACGCCATCACATATGCCGATCCGCCGATCTCCTCGCGCAAAAAGTCAAAGATCAACTCGCCATACGTCTTGGCCGTATAAAAATACCTCGGCCGATCACTCTCCCCAAACCCCAGCAAATCGACCGCATAGACCGTAAACCGCCTGGCCAATCCGTCGATGTTCCGGGAAAATTCTTCGTGACTCGCCCCCGGATAGACATCGTGCACCAGCACCAGCGGGTCCCCCATCCCGCGCTTCTGATAATGCACGCGCCCATGCGCCCACGAATAATATTTGGACGCCATAGCGCATCACACCCGTTCGGTCGCCACCAGATCCTCCAGTGTCTCGCGACGACGGATCAGCTTGTAATTCGATCCATCCACGAGCACCTCCGCCACCCTCGGTCGATTATTATAATTCGAACTCATCGCAAACCCATACGCCCCCGCCGTAAAGACCGCCAGCAAATCCCCGCGCTGGGTCGGCGGCAGCCCGCGTCCCTTCGCCAGATAATCCCCCGATTCACAGATCGGCCCCACCACGCTCACCGTCTCCGCATCCGCCGGCACCAGACCCTTTGTCCGCGCCCCCGCCGCATCCGCATCGCGCATCTTCGTCGGCCAAATATGATGATAAGACTCATACAACGTCGGCCGGATCAAATCGTTCATCCCCGCATCCACCACCACATAATTCACATCCCCGCTGCTCTTGCGATACAACACCTTCGTCAGCAGGATGCCCGCATTCCCCGCAATATACCTCCCCGGCTCAAACGCGATCTTGTAAGGCTTCCCCTGCAATAACGGTATCAGCGCCTTCCCATGCTCCGTCACCGGCTTGGCCTGCTGCGGATTCTCATAATTCACCCCAAACCCCCCCCCGCAATCCAGCCACTCAATCTTATGCCCCCGCTCCGTCAGCCGATCGATCAGCGCCGTCATCTTCGTGATCGCGTCCACATAAGGCTGAATCTCATAAATCGGCGACCCGATATGCACATGCACCCCGCCGATGCGCAGATTTTTCAAATTGCGATACTGCTCAAACACCCGCTCCGCCCGCTCGATGTCCACGCCAAATTTATTCCCCTTCTTCCCCGTTGTCGTCTTCACATGCGTCATCGCGTCCACATCCGGATTAATCCGGATCGCCCCCACCGCCTTCTTGCCGATCTCCCCGGCGATGCGGTCGATATTCTCAATCTCCGCCTCCGACTCCAGGTTAAACGCGGCGATCCCCGCGCGAATCCCATCGGCGATTTCCTGATCCGTCTTCCCCACGCCGGCATAGATCATCTTCCCCGGATCCCCCCCCGCCTGCATCGCCCGAAAGAGCTCCCCCCCCGAAGTCACATCAAACCCGCACCCCTCCTCCGCCAGGAACTTCAAAATATTAATATTCCCGCAAGACTTCACCGAATAACAAACCGTCGGCGACAACGGCGCAAACGCATCCCGCACCTGCCGATAGTGACGTAAAAACGTCGCCTTGGAGTACACATAACAAGCCGTCCCCACCTCCCGCGCAATCTTCTCCGCCGGCACATCCTCACAATACAACTCATTGTTCTTATAATTGAAAAAGTCCATAAGGCGAAGGATTCTCCCCGCTTTCCGCCCAGATGCAACTACCCTCCAAACCCCAAAGAATTATTAGCCACAGATGAAGAGGATGCACACAGATAAAGGCAAAAACTAATTGCATTTACTCTTATCTGTGTTCATCTGTGCCCCATCTGTGACTAAATACTCTTTCTTAAGGAGCCCATCATGAAAAAGTTCGCACTGCTCTCGTTACTCTCCGCCTCCCTTCTAACCGTGGCCCTCGCCGCCGACGCCCCCCACCACAAAGCTGCCATCGGCCAGCCCGCCCCCCAGTTCTCCCTCCCCGACCAGAACGGCAAAACCGTCAACCTCTCCGACTACGCCGGCAAAACCGTCGTCCTCGAATGGTTCAACCCCGGCTGCCCCTATGTCCAGAAATTCTACGACGCCGGCAAAATGAACGAATTCGCCAAGCAATACGCCGGCAAAGACGTCGCCTGGATCGCCATCAACACCACCCGCGAAAACACCCCCGCATCCAATAAAGAAGCCGCCAGCAAATGGTCCATCGACCGCCCCATCCTCTCCGACGACGGCGGCAAAGTCGCCCGCATGTACGGCGCTAAATCCACCCCCGACATGTTCATCATCGATAAGACCGGCACCCTCGTCTACTCCGGCGCCATCGACGACCAACCCGACCCAGACCCCAAAACCCTCGACTCCGCCAAAAACTACGTCACCACCGCCCTCGACCAACTCCTCTCCGGCCAACCCATCTCCACCCCCCAAACCAAATCCTACGGCTGCGGCGTAAAATACTAACCCGCCTCATCACCCCAAAAACCCCCGAATCCCCGCATGCAAATGCGGGGTTTCTTCTTTTACCGATGATGCCCCGCCATCAGCAGCAACGACGCCACCATCACCTGTAACACCACCCCAAACAGCAGCAACGTCTGCTCCCCCCCCGCATTCTCATGCCCCAGATACGCTACAAACAGCAGCGCCAGCACCACGACCTGTAAGATATACGCCAGCAACTTCGGCACCGAAAAATCCGAGTGCTCCCGCTCATGCCGCCGCTTCAACTCCTGCAAAATCTGCGTCGCCAAAGACTCCAGTCTCGACTTCTCCGTCTCGCTTACCGGCGCTTCCACCACCACCGGCGGCACAACCGCAGCAGCAGGGGGGTTCACCGGCGGAATCCTCACCGGCCTCCGCGGCATCCGCTCCCGCTCCACAATATCCATCGCCTCCTCCAGCGACCCCGCCACAAAATCCGCCCGCACATTCCCCATCCCCTCTAGTGCCGCCGGCGACTTCGCCAACTCCTCTCCGACAAACAAAATCGTCCGACACCCCGCTGCCCGCCCCGCCTCGATATCCCGCGGCGCATCCCCGATCACCCAACTCTTCGGCGTATCCAGATCCAACGCAATCGCCGCCCGATGAATCATCCCCGGCCCAGGTTTCCGCAGCGGGCTCTCCTGCCGATACCGCTCCACCTTCGCCTCCGGGTGAAACGGACAATACTCATGCCGATCAATCACCGCGGCCGCGTTCTCCGCCCGCAGCAACTCATCCATCCGCTGATTCACCGCCCGCACATCCTCTTCCCCAAACATCCCGCGCCCCACTCCCGACTGATTCGACACCGTCACCACCACAAACCCCATCCCCTTCCCGCGCGCCACCGCCTCGGCCGCCCCCTCAATTAGCACCACGCCGTTCGGATCCCCCAAATACCCATCATTCGCAATCAGCGTATTATCCCGATCAAAGAATATTGCCGGCCTCTTCATCAACGCCTGATTTCCTCTATAGCCAAAAATCCATCCCCCCGTCATTATCAATCGCTCAACCCATTCCGCAATCCAAAATCCGAAATCCTCCATGCCCGATAATCCTCTTCCCAGCATCGCCGCCATCTTCGTCCTGGGGATCGGCGCCTACTGGCTCGCCTGGCGGCTTCGCTTCCCCGCCATCCTCCTTCTCCTCCTCGCCGGCATCTGCGCCGGCCCCGGCACCTCGTTCCTCGCCTCCCGCCACATCCTCTTCCATTCCCGCTTCCTCGACCCCAACCACCTCCTCGGCCCGCTTCTCCTCCCCCTCGTCTCACTCTCCGTAGGCCTCATCCTCTTCGAAGGCGGCCTCACCCTCACCCTCTCCCAAATCTCCGGCGTAACCCACATCGTCACCAAGCTCGTCACCCTCGGTGCCGCCGTCATGGGCCTCTGCGCCGTCCTCGGCGCCAAATACATCCTCGGCCTCCCCACCTCCATCGCCATCCTCCTGGGTGCCATCCTCATCGTCACCGGTCCCACCGTCATCGGCCCCCTCCTCCGCCACGTTCGCCCCGTCGGACAAGTCGGCCCCATCCTCCGTTGGGAAGGGATCGTCATCGATCCCATCGGCGCGCTCCTGGCCGTCCTCGCCTTCGAAGCCGCCGCCGGCGGCGCCGAACCCGTCCCCGCCATCGTCCTCCACGGCATCTTCCTCACCACCGCCGTCGGCATCGCCTCCGGTGCCGCCGCCGCGTTCCTCCTGATCCTCCTTCTCCGCCACTATTGGATCCCCGACTACCTTCAGAGCGCCGTCACGCTCATGCTCGTCGCCGCCGCCTTCACCATCTCCAGCGCCATCCAGCACGAAGCCGGCCTCTTCGCCACCACCATCATGGGCGTCATCCTCGCCAACCAGCGCCTCGCTTCCATCCACCACATCCACGAATTCAAGGAAAATCTCAGCGTCCTGCTCATCTCCTCCCTCTTCATCATCCTCGGTGCCCGCCTCGACGTCGCGCAAATCGCCGAGCTGCGCTGGTCCCATCTTTTCTTCCTCCTGCTTCTGGTCTTCATCGCCCGCCCCCTCGCCGTCGCCGTCTCCACCCTCGGCAAAGGCATCACCTGGCGCGAACGCCTCTTCATGGCCTGCATGGCCCCCCGCGGCGTCGTCGCCGCCGCCGTCGCCAGTGTCTTCGCCATCGAACTCCGCGACGCCAACGTCCCCGGCGCGGACCAGCTCGTCCCCGCCGTCTTCGCCGTCATCGTCGGCACCGTCACTATCTATGGCCTGGCCGCCGCTCCCCTCGCCCGCGCCCTCGGACTCGCCAAACCCGACTCCCTCGGCTTCCTCATCGTCGGTGCCAACCCCCTCGCCCGCCTCATCGCCAGCGCCCTCCACGAAGACAAATTCGACATCCTCCTCGTCGACACCAACCCCGACAACATCTCCTCCGCGCGCCTCGCCGGCCTCCCTACGTTCGCCGGCTCCGCCAACTCCGAACAAATCCTCGAACGCATCCAACTCTCCGGCATCGGCCGCCTCCTCGCCCTCACACCCAGCGAAACCGTCAATGCCCTCACCTCCACCCGCTTCGCCCGTCTATTCGGCCGATCCGAAACTTATCAGCTTCCTTCCCCCATCGACCCCGCCAGCCACAAACAAAAAGTCTCCGAGGAACATCGTGGCCGACCCCTCTTCTCCAATCTCACCTTCCCCGACCTCCTCTCCCGCATCCAGGCCGGCCACACCATCAAACGCACCAAGCTCTCGGAGCAATTTACTCTCGCCAACTTCCAAACCACGAATCCGGATGCCATCCCGCTCTACTTCCTGTCTCCTACGGGCACTCTCGCGCTGAATATTCTCGATCTCCCTCCTACTCCCGCGCCAAATACGACGATCGTTTCCCTCGCCCCGGCTTCACGGTAGATCAGGGAGCAGAAGGTGGCTTGGCGCCTTGCCAACCCTTTATCCATTGGGCGGTGAGAGTTTCGACAATCGCGGCTTGTTCGGGGCGAGAAGCGATGTTGGTGTTTTCCTCGGGGTCGGTCTGGTGGTCGTAGAGTTCGACGGCGTCAATCTTGGTGTGATCGCGGCGGTGTACCCAGACAGTGAGACGATAGCGATCGGTACGCATGGAGTAGCCCATCAAGCCGCCTTTGTTCGGGCGGGGGTATTGGCTGAAGGCAGCCGGTTTCCAAGGTTGTGTGGGATTTTCCAGGAGCGGTTTGAAGCTGGTGCCTTCGAGATCGCCGGGGAGCGGAAGCCCGGCGAGTTCGGAGAGCGTCGGGTAGACGTCGACGAATTCGACGAGGGAGTTGATGTGTGTGCCGGGGTTTTTCATGTGAGGGACCGAGAGGATGAGCGGGGCGTTGGTGTCGTTTTCGACGTTGGAGTGTTTGCACCAGGCGTCGTGTTCGCCGAGCTTCCAGCCGTGGTCGCCCCAGAGAATGACGATGGTATTGTCGCGGAGGTGCAGGCGGTCGAGTTCATCAAGGAGTTTGCCGACCTGTGCGTCAGTGTAGGAGACGGAGGCGTAGTAGCCGTGCCGGAGCGTGCGGGCGAGGTCGTCGGAGAGGTGGCCGTTGGGGATGCCGTGGTAGAAGCGGAGTTCGCCGCCGGGGAGGATGGCGTAGGCGGGAGCGTCTTTGGGGAGGAAGGGGTTGTCGGCGAGTTCGATCTTGGCGGGGTCATAGAGGTCCCAGTATTTTTTAGGAGAGACGAATGGAAGGTGCGGTCGGATGAACCCGACGGCCAGAAAGAAGGGCTGGGATTTGTGGCTGAGGTTTTGGAGAGACTGGACCGCGAGATCAGCGACCTTGCCGTCGGTGAAATAGTTGTCCGGGACGTCGGCGGCTTCGTAGGCAGGGCCTCGGGCGTTGAATTTGGAAGAAGGAGGTGTGCCGGGGGCGTGGGGCTCACCGTCGGGTTCGCCGGCGGGTTTGCGGTCGTTAAGCGCGACGTTTTCGGGCAGGGCATAGAGGGGTGCGGCGGGGTTCTGCCAGGGGACGGACCATGACGGCGGATCGTCAAGTCCGCCGTGGTAGATTTTGCCGAAACCTTGAACGTAGTAGCCGTTATTTTTGAAATTTTGTGGAAGAGTGATGACGTCGGGGATTGCTTTGCGGAAGTGGGTGACCAGGTCGTAGACGCGGGTGGTGTCGGGGCGTGTGCCGGTGAGGAGGCTGGAGCGGCTGGGGGAACAGACGGCCTGCTGGCAGTAGGCGCGGTCAAAAACGACGCCGGCGGCAGCGATGCGGTCGATGTTCGGGGAGTGGATGTAGGAGCGGCCGTAGCAGTTGAGTTCCGGGCGCAGGTCGTCGACGGCGATGAATAGGACGTTGGGGCGGTCAGCGGCGAAAACTCCGGCAGTAAGGAGCAGAACGGGAAGGAGGAAGCGGAGCAGTTTCATAGGATCACCTTGATTAGAAGGATACTGTCAGAGGCGTCTGGTCTGTAGAATCGTCAGATGAAGGAGATTTGCAATGGACCCTGCGGCGATCCTGGCGGCGGCGAAGAAATATGAGGCGGAGATGGTCCGGTTTCTCCGGGACATCATTGCCATTGAGGGGTATAGCGGCGGAGAGCGGAAGGTGATTGAGCGGATTAAGAAAGAGGTGAAGAAGGTGGGGGGGGCGGACAAGGTCTGGGTGGATGGGCTGGGGAATTTGCTGGTGCGCGTAGGCACGGGGCCTCGGGTGATTGCGATGGATGCGCACATCGATACGGTTGGGGTGGGGAATCCGGGAGAGTGGAAGCATGATCCGTTTACGGGGAACGTTGCCGGTGGGAAGGTGTGGGGGAGAGGTGCCGGTGATCAGCGCGGGGCGGTGCCGGCGATGGTGTATGCGATCAAGATCATTAAAGAGCTAGGATTGAAATCGGATGAGTGGTCGTTGCTGCTGACGTTTACGGTGATGGAGGAGGATTGTGATGGGTTGTGTTGGCAGTACATCGTGAAGGAGGATGGGATCAGACCGGAGTGCGTGGTGATTACGGATTCGACGAATTGCAAGGTTTTACGGGGGCAGCGGGGGAGGATGGAGATCGGCGTGAGGACGCTGGGGAAGAGTTGTCATGGGTCGATGCCGGAGAAGGGGGATAATGCGGTTTACAAAATTGCGAAGGTGATTTCGGAGATTGAGAAGCTGAACAAGCGATTGAAGAAGGACAAGTTTTTGGGGAAGGGGACGGTGGTGGTGAGCTATGTGGATTGTAAGACGCCGAGCATGTGTGCGGTGCCGGGGGAGGCGTATATTCAGCTTGATCGGAGGCTGACGATCGGGGAGACAAAGGCCTCGGCGCTGGCGGAGGTGCGCGATGCGGTGAAGCGCGCGGGGGTGGAGGGGAAAGTGGAATTATTGAACTATGAGGGGAAGGCGTACACAGGGAAGGTGTATGAAACGGAGAAGTATTTTCCGACGTGGGTGGAGAGCGCGGATGCGCCGCAAGTGAAGGCGATGGTGGCGGCGCATGAGGAGTTATTTGGAAAGAAGCCGGCGGTGGGTCGGTGGACGTTTAGTACAAATGGGGTGGCGATTGCGGGGATGTTTGGAATACCGTGCGTGGGGTTTGGACCTGCGGAGGAGGAGGTGGCGCATACGGTCAATGACAGTGTGCCGATCGAACATCTGGTGCGCTGTGCGGCGATGTATGCGGCGTTTCCAGGGGTGTATTGCGGGATGAAATTGGCTGGAAAATCGCAAGGAAAGTAAGGAAAGGCGATTGGTGTTGAGGCTATTTTCCGCGAATGCGGCGAAGTAATGTTTCGGGGGTGAGGATTTTCAAATTTGGATATTGTTGGAGAAACTGGTTGGCGTGCGGCTTTAACGGGTCCATGAGATCCAGCAGGTGTCGATCGCGGCTGGTGATAATCGTGGCTCCGGTTGCCAGTGCGAGATTTACGTAATGGGAATCGTCTGGATCGATGGGATGGTGATAGGGAGCAAGGATGTCGCCGATCATTGTTGCAAAGGTCGCAACGTCTTGGATGAAGTCTTCGATTTTGTCGGGGGTTATCAGGAGTCGAGCGGGGAGCTTGGCGGGCAGCTCGCGGATTTCGGATAAGACATATTCGCTCCAGACAAGATGGATTATTCCATGGCGAGACAGATTGAGACAAGCAGCTGCCGGACCGACATCATTGATGATGGCTTGAGCGAATACGACGCAATCGAATACGACGGTGGTTAAAGGTTCGCTCATGAATTATGAGGAGAGCGGCGATCGGTACGCATTTGGTGTTTGGCGTTTTCCAGCACGTCTCCCAGTTCTTCGTCAGTCATGCCTGATGCGTGGAAGGCATCACGGATAGGACGAAGGATGTCGTCGATTAGTGGGCGTGTGGCGGCTGCGTGAACGATACGTTCGACAAAAGTCTGTACATCGACGCCGGCGGCATGGGCTTTTTGCGCGAGGCGCTGTTCATCATCGTGAGGTAGATTGAGTGTTAGTGTCATTGTCGGATTTCGTATATCGGTATCTTATCACTGGGTAGTCTTTGCAATCCAGTGCATAGTCTTTTCGGCGAGATTATCGAAGGCAGAGATGGCGAGTTCGAGGTGGTTTTCGCGGGTGTCTTCGATTTTGTTGTGGCTGATGCCATGGAGGGATTGGACGAAGAGCATGACGGTGGGGATGTTGGCGCGGGCCATTTCGGCGGCGTCGTGGAGGGCGCCGGAGGGGAGGCGATGAGGAGGTGCGCCGGTTTCGGCGATCGACTGGTCGGCGAGTGCGATCAGGTCGGGGTGGAATAGCATGGGGGCGATTTGGATGTGGCGTTTCCATTCGACAGTGACATTGCCTTCAGCGGCGAAACGCTGGCTGGCGTCCTTGGCTTCCTGGAGCATTTGGGCGAGGGAGCTGGCGTCGAGGCAGCGCTGGTCGAGGGCGAGGTGGCATTCGGCGACGACGCCGACGACGGTGTTGCCGGCGGGTTTGACTTGCACTCCGCCGAGGGTGCAGACGCCGTTGTATTTTTCGGCGATGCGGTAGATTTCGGGGGCCATTTTGGCGGCGGCAAGAAAGGCGTCACGGCGGCGGTTCATGGGGGTCGTGCCGGAGTGGGCGGTTTGGCCGTGAAAAGTGATGGAGTGGCGTTCGGTGCCGAAAGTGCCGATCACGGTGGCGAGCGGTAAACTCAAGTCGAGGAGGACCGGGCCTTGCTCGATGTGGAGTTCGAGATACGCGGCAGCGTTGGCGAGTTCTTTGTGGGATTCTTTGGCGTGTTCGAAGTCGACGCCGACGGCGCGAAGGGCATCGGGTAGAGAGATGCCGTCTTTGTCGCGAAAGTTACGGGCGGCGTCCATGTCGAGGGAGCCGGAGCAGGCGGATGAGCCGTAGAGGCTTTTGCCAAAGCGGGCACCTTCTTCGTCAGCCCAGTCGACGAGGCGGACCGTTATCGGCGGTTTGCCGTTGTACTGGTCAGAGATGCGGCGGAGGATTTCCGCCCCGGCGACGACGCCGAGACAGCCGTCCAGCCAGCCGCCATTGGGGACGGAATCGAGGTGTGAGCCGAGGAGGAGGGCGCGGTTGGACTGGCCGCGAAGGGTGGTCCAATGGTTGCCGGCTTCGTCAACGTGATTTTCAACCGGGAGGTCGGCGAGGAGGTTTTGCAGCCAGGTGCGGGATTGGGACCAGGTGGGAGTGAAGGCGACACGCTGGGCACCGTTTTCGTCGCCGGTCAAAGTGCGGAGTTCTTTAAGCTTGTTAATGGTCTGGCGGGGGTCAAAAGAAATGGGCATTTATAAAATCATAACCCCATGGGCGAGACTTGGTATACTTGCAGCATGTCCGGCACGTTGTCTTACAGGGCGTTTGTTATGGCAATGGAGCGCATCGAGCGACGGTTGCGGCAGGTGACGGCAGCGCTGGATGCGGCGGAGATTCCATATGCTGTTGTAGGGGGAAATGCAGTGGCACTGTGGGTCGCCAAGGCCGATCCCGCGGCAACGCGGACGACCAAGGATGTTGATTTATTGGTGAAGCGGGATGATCTGGGACGGATCAACGACGTGATGCGTGAGCTTGGATTTGAATCGCAGGATCTGCGGCGGCTGGTGTTGTTTATTGATCCGGAAGAACCAAGCCGGATGTCGGGGGTGCATTTGGTGTGGGCGGGAGAAAAGGTCAAGCCATCGTATGCGCATCCGACGCCATTGGTGACGGAGAGTGTGCGGGATTCGGAAGGATTTTCGGTGTTGGATTTGCCAGCACTTTTGCGGATGAAGTTGACGTCGATGCGGGATGTGGATCGGGTGCATGTGGCCGATTTGCTGCGAGTGGGGATGGTGGATCAGGCGATGCGAAATGCGCTGCCGACCGATCTGCGCAGCCGATTGGAAGAAATAGAACTGACAGTCAATGAGGATGAGTAATATTACGACGCGGCGATGCGCTGGTTGAATGCGGTGATGAGCTGATCCCACTGGTCGGCCTGGGCGAAAGTTTCGGTCCAGAAATCGGGGTTCCAGAGTTTGCGAAGCTCGTCGGCGCTGCGGCCTTGTTGTTCGACCCAGGTGAAGTATTTGAAGTTGTGAAGCTGTTTGCGGTCGTAGTAGCCGAGCTCGCGCAAGTGGTCGATGTTGATCCCTTCGAGGTAACGGGCGAAGTGGCGGTTGGCGAGCGTTTCGGTGTAAGGGCCGAGGTCGTGGGCGAGTTCTTCGATGCGTGAGCCGTAGAGAGACATGGAATCGGTGAGCGGAAGGAAGATGGTGTCGCGGGAATCCATTTCGTAGAACCTGGCGGCTTTGATGGCGGCGACGAGGTTGCACAAGCCTGAGATACCGACGAGGGGGAGTTGGGCAAGGACAGAATCGGGGACGCCTTGCTGGGAAAGGACTTTTTTGCCGGCGTCTTCGTTGAACAGGCGGAGGAGAGACATGCATTGTTCGTCGTCGATCGCGGCGATCATGTCGGTGTTGCGGACGTTGTGGACCCAGGGGACATGTTTGTCGCCAATCCCTTCGATGCGGTGGTCGCCGAAGCCGCAGTTGTAGAGCGTCGGGCACTGCTGCGCTTCGGTGGCGATGACTCTTACATGAGGATGCTTGGTGCGGAGGAAGTCGCCGGCGGCGATGGTGCCGGCGGAGCCGGTAGCACTGATGTAGGCAGCGAGACGATCGTTCGGGCTTTTGATTTTTTCGAAGATGCCTTGGATGGTTGGCCCGGTGACGTGGTAGTGCCAGATCGGGTTACCGAATTCTTCGAATTGGTTGAAGATGACGCAGTCTTTGCGGTTTTTCTTGATGTCCCAGCACTTGTCGTAGATTTCTTTGACGTTGGCTTCGCCGCCTGGGGTTTTGATGACTTCGGAGCCGATGCTGGCGAGCCATTCGAAACGTTCGCGGGACATCTGTTCGGGGAGGATGGCGATGGCGGTGCAGCCGAGGAGTGCCGAGTCGAACGCGCCGCCGCGGCAGTAGTTGCCGGTGGAGGGCCAGACGGCTTTTTGCGTGGTGGGATCGAACTGGCCGGAGACCAGGCGTGGGACGAGACAGCCGAAGGCGGCGCCGACTTTGTGAGCGCCGGTGGGAAAGTGCTTGCCTACCAGGCCAACGATTTTGGCCGGGACGCCCGTGAGGGAGCTGGGGAAGACGACAAAGTTGCCGTCGTTGAAGAGGCCGCCTTTTTCCTGGGGCTGGTTTTTCCAGGTGATGCGATACAGATTGACCGGGTCGAGGTCGTTCATGCCGACGCTGGCAAGGCGCGATTTGATGTTGGCCGGGATGGTGGACGGGTCGCGGAGTTGGGCGAAGGTGGGGATGGTGATGCCACGTTCGCGGCAGCGGCGGGCGGTTTGAGCGAGGACTTTTTCTTCGATTTTCGTGTTCATAGACAGGGTTCTCGTGTGATGTTGCGGGCGGGAGAGTGTACCATGAAGTTTCTGGAGTGAAATTCAAATGTCGCTGATTACAGAGCTGATTTGTGTGCAATGTGGGGCAGAATACAGAGAAGGGGAGGCGGATACGTGTCCGAGGTGCGGGCCGGATGAGGGGATATTGGATGTGCGGTTTGATATGGGGAAAGCGAAGCAGACGTTGACGCGGGGGGCGCTGGCGGGGAGGTCGAAGTCGCATTGGCGGTATCGGGAGTTGTTGCCGCTGGATGAGGGGTTTTGCCCGGAGGAGGGATTGGTCGGGTGGACGCCGGTGATTGAAGCGCCGCGGCTGGCCAAGGCGCTGGGGGTGGGGCGGATAAGGATTAAGGATGATGGGAGGAATCCTTCCGGGTCGTTTAAAGATCGGCCGAGCAGTGTGGCGGTGCAGCGCGCGATGCAGGTTGGAGCTAAAGTGGTGGCGTGTGCTTCGACCGGAAATGCGGCGAGCAGTTTGGCGTATAGCGCGGCTGTCGCGGGGCTGGAGTGTAATATTTTCGTCGCCAAGTATTGCCCGGAGGGGAAGCTGGCGCAGTTGCTGGCGTATGGGGCGCGGGTCTTTCGCGTGCAGGGGAAGTATGAGCAGGCGTATGAGTTGTGTAATCAGGCATGCGCGGAATATGGATGGTACAACCGCAATGCGGCGATCAATCCGTACTTAGTGGAGGGGAAAAAGACGGGGGGGATGGAGCTGGCGGAGCAGGTGGGGAATGAGGCGCCAGAGTGGGTGTCGGCCAGCGTGGGGGATGGGTGTTCGATCGCGGGGATTGCCAAGGGGATTGCGGCGATGCGCGAGGTGGGCGTGATCGATTGGTCGGCGAAGATGCTGGGGGTGCAGGCGGCGGGGTGTGATGCGGTGGCGCGGGCGTTTGACGAGGGGAAATTGGATCGGTCGGGGGCGGGGGATACGTATGCGGATTCGATCAATGTGCCGATTCCCAGGAATTGGCGGAAGGCGGTGAATTGTGTGCGGGAGAGCAGAGGGGCGTATGTGACGGCGACGGATGAGGAGATCATGGAGGCGGTGCGACTGACGGCGCGATTGACCGGCGTGTTTGCCGAACCGGCGGGGGCGACGGCGGTCGCGGGGATTATGGTGGCGCGCCGGCAGGGGCTATTGGATGGGAAGTCGGATGTGGTGGCGATGGTGACGGGGAATGGACTGAAGGATATCGCGGGGGCGATCAGGGCGGTGGGGAAGCCTAATGATATTGAGCCGGGGATGGATGGGGTGAGGAAGATTGTGGAGGCGTGATGGGAATTGTTTTGCGGAATGCGTTGCTGCTGGATATCGATCCGATTTTCGTGGAGGCGGGGGATTTGCGCGTGGAGGGGGGGAAGATTGTGGAGCGGGGGAAGGTCGAGGCGAAGCCGGGGGATGAGGTGGTGGACTGCGCGGGGGCGGTGGTGATGCCGGGGCTGGTGAATGGGCATACGCATTTGTATTCGGCGCTGGCGGTGGGGATGCCGATGCCGGGGAGGGTGCCGGGGAATTTCTTGGAGGTGTTGGAGCTGATCTGGTGGCGGCTGGATCGGGCGCTGGATGGGGAGTCGAATGAGGTGTCGGCGGTGATGGGGGCGCTGGATGCGGTGCATTGTGGGACGACGACGGTGATTGATCATCATGCTTCGCCGGGGGCGATTGAGGGGTCGCTGGATCGGATCGAGGCGGGGTTGAATCGGGTGGGGGTAAGGGGGGTGTTGTGTTATGAGGTGACGGATCGGAATGGGCGCGCGGGGATGTTGGCGGGGGTGGAGGAGAATCGGAGGTATATAGAAAAGAGGCATGGGCGGGACGCCCATGCGACGGGGGGGGGGAGGTTTGCGGGGTTGGTCGGGGCGCATGCGCTGTTTACGATGGGGGAT
>DASRRR010000114.1:0-40017 GCA_035656825.1 Tepidisphaeraceae bacterium
AGGAGGGGTTTGAGTTTGGTGGGCCGGGGAAGGTGGTGGAGGTGAAGGGGAGGTGGGTGAATGTGGATGGGCGGGTGGGGGTGGTGATGGTGGAGGGGGCGGGGATGGCGTATGTGCCGGGGAAGGGGTATGATGCGCATATGGGGGTGAATACGGATGTGTTGTATGGGTCTTATGCGCAGGGGAGTCGGGGGTTTAAGGTGGGGGAGGAGGTGGCGCGGCGGGTGGGGGTGATTTTTGTGGAGATGACGGCGGAGGAGACGGAGCGGTTGGCGAAAGGGGTGCGGATAGAGGAGGAGAGTGGGAAGAGGGTTGTGAGGGTTGAGTTGCCTGAGGGGGGGGAGGCGTCGGTGGAGTTGAGGTAGGAATTCAGGTGGGGAGGACGCGGTAGCGGAGCCATTGGGCGCCGTGGGGGAGGGATTTGTGGGAGAGGAGGTGGAGGGGAGCGGCGGCTTTTTTGGGGGTGGAGCCCAGGTGGTGGAAGAGGGAGGGGATTTTGGGGCCGCCGGCGTCGACGATGGGGAGGATGATTTGGGAGATTTCGTCGACGAGGCGGGCGTGGAGCATGGAGGCGTTGAAGGCGCCGCCGCCTTCGAGGAGGAGTTTTTTGATGTGGAAGGAAGAGTGGAGTTTGCGCATGGCGAGGGGGAGGTTGACGTGGGAGCGGCCGGCGAGGAGGTAGGAGACGCCTGCGGATTGGAGGTGGTGGAGGTAGGAGTCGGGGACGGAGGTGGTGGTGAGGATGATGGTGTGGTCGCCGTCGACGTCGGGGCGGGTGAAGCGGAGGGAGCCTTTGGTGTCGACGGCGATGGAGAAGGATTTGGGGGATTGCGGATTGCGGATTTTGGATTGCGGATTGGAAGAGGGGAGATGGGCGAGGTGGTCGGTGCGGGAGATTTTGCGGGGGGAGCGGGGGAGTTTGGTGTTGGGAGGGGCGGAGAATTCTTTCATGGTGGTGGTGCCGACGAGCCAGGCGGGGATGCGGAAGGTGTTGGCGGTGGATTCGAAGAGGGAGGCACCGTTAAAGTTGTTGGGGAGTTTGGGCCAGCGGCTGGTGAGGATTTTGCCGTCGATGGTGGTGCACATGTGGCAGATGGTGTGGGGGCGCATGGGGGGAGGGTAAAGGGGGAAGGGGGAAGGGGGAAGTGGGGAATGGGGAAAAGTCTTAGGACAACGCTCAACTTTCAACAAAGGGGGAGAGGGGGTGGGCTCGACGGGGGTGGGAGGTTGGTCGTAAGATCGGGGGACTATGCTGGATATGTTGACGGATAAATTGAGCGGCGTGTTTCGGGGTCTTTCGGGGCGGGGGAAGATTTCGGAGGAGAATGTCCGGGATGCAATGAGGGATGTGCGGACGGCGCTGCTGGAGGCGGATGTTAATTTTCAGGTGGTGAAGGAGTTTATTGAGAAGGTGCAGCAGAAGGCGCTGGGGGAGGAGGTTATTAAGAGCCTGCAGCCGGGGCAGGTGATGGTGAAGGTGGTTTATGATGAGCTGGTGAATTTGCTGGGGCCGGTGGATACGAAGATTTATACGGTGCAGCCGGGGCCGACGGTGATCATGATGTGCGGGTTGCAGGGGTCGGGGAAGACGACGACTTGCGGGAAGATGGCGCTTTATTTGAAGGGGAAGGGGCATCATCCGCTTTTGGCGGCGGTGGATTTGCAGAGGCCGGCGGCGGTGGAGCAGCTCAGGGTACTGGGGGAGCAGACAGATACGCCGGTTTATTTGGATCAGTCGAAGGTGGCGGAGCATGGGAAGGTGGCGCGGGGGGCGGCGGTGGCGGTGGCTCGGGGGGCGATTGGGAAGGCGAAGGAGCTGGGGAGGGATATTGTTATTTTGGATACGGCGGGGCGGCTGGCGATTGATCAGGAGTTGATGGCGGAGTTGAAGGAGATCAATTCGGCGGTTGGGCCGCATCAGATTTATCTGGTGCTGGATGCGATGACGGGGCAGGATGCGGTGAATAGCGCGAAGGCGTTTAATGAGCAGTTGGAGTTGGATGGGTTGATTCTGACGAAGTTTGATTCGGATACGCGGGGTGGGGCGCTACTGAGTGCGAAGATGGTGACGGGGACGCCGGTGAAGTTTTTGGGGATAGGGGAGAAGCTGGATCGGCTGGAGGAATTTAGGCCGGAGGGGATGGCGCAGCGCATCCTCGGGATGGGGGACATCGTTGGGCTGGTGACGGAGGCGATGGAGAAGTTTGATCAGGAAGAGACGGCCAAGATGGCCGAGAAGATGCAGAAGGGGACGTTTACGCTGGAGGATTTTGTCAATCAGATGACGCAGGTGAAGAAGCTGGGGCCGATGGGGAAGGTGATGGGGATGATCCCGGGGATGAACGAGATGGCGAAGATGGGGGCGATGAACGAGGGGGCGGTGGAATCGCAGATGGGGAAGATGGAGGCGATGTATCAGTCGATGAACAAGAAGGAGCGGGCGAATCCGGATTTGCTGGATGGGCCGCGGAGGAGACGGATTGCGCGCGGGGCGGGGGTGGAGCCGAATGCGGTGGGGCAGTTTATTAAGCAGTTTGAGATGGCGCGGGATATGATGCGCGCGGTCGGGGGAATGGGGATGATGGGGAAGATGAAGTTGATGAAGTCGATTATGGGAGGTGGATTGGGGGCGCTGGGAGGGGCGGCGGCGGGGAATTTGCTCAGGACGAAGCGGTCGGGGTGGCAGGAGCCTAAGGATCGGAATAAGAAGAAAAAGCGGAAGTGAACCACCAAGGCACGGAGACACCAAGCGGTTTCTTTTAATTGAGTATGGCTACGATTACTAAGATTTCTGCGCAGAAGAGACGCGAGAACAGGCGGAGTGTTTTTTTGGATGGGGTGTTTGCGTTTGGGTGTAATTTGAATGTGGTGGCGCGGTTTCGATTGCGGGAGGGGATGACGTTGACGGCGGAGGAGGTGGGGGAGATTGAGCGGGGGGAGGTGCGGCAGGAATGTTTTGATCGGGCGATGGGGTATTTGCAGGGGAGGTTGCATGGGAGGAAAGAATTGCAGCGGAAGCTCATGCGACAGGAGTATGGGGAGCGGATCGTCGAAGGGGTGCTCGATGATCTGGTGCGGCTGGGGTATGTGAACGATGAGCAGTTTGCCAAGACCAAGGCGATGTCGGCGGCGCAGCATAAGCATCATGGGAGGCGGCGGGCGCAGATGGAATTGATGAAGGCGGGGGTGAAGGGGGAAGTGGCGGAGAAGGCGCTGGATGAGGTGTATGAGAAACATGACAGCGTGTCGGTGGCGCGGGAATTGGTGAGGAAGAAAGTGGCAGAGTTGAGGAGATTGGAGCCGATGGTGGCGCGGAGGAGGTTGGTGGGGATGTTGCAGCGGCGCGGGTTTGAGTATGAGGCAATTAAGGGGATTATTGATGAAGTGTTGGGGGATGAGGCCGATTGAGGAGAAGGGCTTTATACAAGTGGATGAAGAGGATGTTAGCGAGCGGGGCATTGAATAATTGAAGCAGGCAGATGTGGGTGTGGAATGGGGGTTGCGTTGGGGGAGGGAACGTTTCGCGGTGAGGAGGCGTGAGCACGCACGCCGCGGGATGTGGGATTTTTTTATTTTCTCTCATGGAGGCTTTCATGCGTACGCATATTCGGACTTTGGCTTTGGCGGCGGCGATTTCGGGTTTGACGTTGGTGGGCTCAAGTGTTTATGGGCAGCAGAGCAGCGCGGCACCGGCGTCGGCGACGGATAATTCATCGACGGGTGGGGCGGCGGGGACTTCGACGAATGCAGCCAGTGGGGATCAGGCGACGAAGGATCGGACGGCAACGGGTGGGCAGACGGCGGGGGGAGCAACTTCGCCGGATGCGACGGCTTCTTCGTCGGCGACGGAGTCGAATGGCGCGTCGGCGAATTCGACGGGGACGGCGGGGACAACCGGCACGGCGGGGAACTCAATCGGTACAGCGACGGCCGGTTCGACCTCGGCAGATCAGCCGAGCGGGACGGCGGGAGCTAACGGGGCGGCAGGAGTAAATGGATCTACGTCCGCAGATCGCGCTGGTACGAGCGGATCGACCTCGGCGGATCGAGCGGCAGGAACAGCAGCGGGGAATAATGGTGCGACGGGAACGGCCGGTGCAGGGAATAGCACCGATACCGGATCGGCGCAGACGGCGGGGAGTAAGATTGGAGGAAATGGAGCTACGTCGGATTATGGATCGACAAGTGGCGGGACGGCGGGAGCGCCGGCGAGTGGTGGAACTTCGGGGACGGCGGGGAATTCGGCGGGGTCGGTGGGGACGGGTGGATCGACATCGACGGGGTCGGGGACGTCGGCCGGCGCGACGGATGGGTCGGGAGGCGGTGCGGGTGGGTCGGGGAAATGAGGTTTTGAGAATTTAGATTGATTGAACTCCCCAGCGATGAAATCGCTGGGGAGTTTTTTATTAAATCTTTTTAAACATGAATTGCCGTGGTTTTGGCTCGAAGAAAGACACTGGCAGACAAGCTGCCAGTGGCACAATTAGTTTTTGAAAAACTTTCTCGCGATTAGCGGTTGACGGCGCGCATTCCGGGTTCGGGGTAGCGGGTGCCGGAGGCGGAGTTGGGGGGGAGGGCGGAGTTGATGGCGGCGAGATCGGCGGGGGTGAGGTGGATTTGGGCGGAGGCGGCGTTTTGTTCGAGGTATTTGGGGCGTTTGGTGCCGGGGATGGGGATGATGTCATTTCCCTGGGCGAGGAGCCAGGCGAGGGCGAGTTGGGAGGGGAGGATGGATTTGGCTTTGGCGAGTTGTTCGATGCGGGAGACGAGGTCGAGATTTTTTTGGAAGTTTTCGCCTTGGAAGCGGGGGTTGTTGTGACGCCAGTCATCGGGGGCGAGGTCGGAGGGGGATTTGATTTGGCCGGTGAGGAAGCCGCGACCGAGGGGAGAGTAGGCGACGAAGGCGATGCCTAATTCACGACAGGTGGGGAGGATTTCGGATTCGGGGTCGCGGGTCCAGAGGGAGTATTCGGTCTGGAGGGCGGAGATGGGGTGGATTTTGTGGGCGCGGCGGATGGAGTCGGCGGAGGCTTCGGAGAGGCCCAGGTGGCGGACTTTGCCTTGCTTGACGAGTTTGGACATTGCACCGACTGTGTCTTCGATGGGGGTTTGGGGGTCGACGCGGTGTTGGTAGTAGAGGTCGATGTGGTCGAGGCCGAGGCGTTTGAGGGAGGCGTCGCAGGCCTGGGGGACGTAGTCGGGTTTGCCGGAGACGCCTAGCCATTTGCCATCGGGGGAGCGGAGGTTGGCGAATTTGGTGCAGAGGAAAACATTTTCGCGGGGTCGGGCTGAGGACAGCCCGGCTCTCTTTAGGAATTCGCCTATTAGTTGTTCGTTGGAGCCGTTGCCGTAGGCGTCGGCGGTGTCCCAGAAGGTGATGCCCAGGTCGAGGGAGCGCTGGAGGGTGGAGAAGGATTCTGTGTCGGAGTGTGGGCCGTAGAATTCGGACATACCCATGCAGCCGAGGCCGATGGAGGAGACTTGGGGGCCATTGAGGCCCAGGGGGCGGGTGGGGAACATGGATTTTCCTTTTTTAGTTTATGAAGAGATTGTTATGCAGGGGCGGGCCTAAGATCAACTCGATGTAAAAGAGGTGGTCGAATTCTTGACAGGGGTTCGGGCAAGCCCTAGATTCCACCCCTTTGTTTGCGCGGTTCGATTTTATAATAAATAGCTCTTGAAAGGAGCAGGGATCATGGCTTTGAAGGTTGGTATTAACGGATTTGGCCGCATTGGGCGGATGGTGTTTCAGGCTTTGTGCGATCAGGGGTTGTTGGGGAAAGAGATCGACGTCAGGGCGGTGGTGGATATCTCGACCGATGCGGATTATTTCGCTTATCAGATGAAATATGACTCGGTGCATGGGAAATTTAAGCACAAGGTGGAGACGAAGAAGAGCAAAGCGGACGCGGCGGAGGCCGACACGCTGATTGTGAATGGACATGAGATCAAGTGCGTGATGGCGACGCGCGATCCGAAGGATCTGCCTTGGAAGGATCTTGGAGTGGATTATGTGATTGAGTCGACGGGACTCTTCACGGAGAGCGAAAAGGCACAGGGGCATATCACGGCGGGAGCGAAGAAGGTAATTATTTCCGCGCCAGCCAAGGGGGAAGTGAAGACGCTGGTGATGGGCGTGAATCATGAAGAGTATGATTCGAGCAAGCACATGATCGTGTCGAACGCATCTTGCACGACCAACTGCCTGGCGCCGCTGGTGCATGTGCTGCTGAAGGAGGGGTTTGGGATTGAGACGGGGCTGATGACGACGATTCATGCGTATACGGCGACGCAGAAGACGGTGGACGGGCCGAGCAAGAAGGATTGGCGCGGCGGGCGGGCGGCGGCGATCAATATCATTCCGTCGACGACGGGCGCGGCCAAGGCGGTGGGTGAAGTGTTGCCGGTGACGAAGGGGAAATTGACGGGGATGTCGTTCCGGGTGCCGACGGCGGATGTGTCGGTGGTGGATCTGACGTTCCGGTCGGTGAAGGATACGAGCATTCAGGAGATTGATGCGGCGCTGAAGAAGGCTTCGGAGTCTTATTTGAAGGGATTGCTGGGCGTGACGAACGAGGAGCTGGTTTCGACGGATTTCATCCACGATAGCCGCAGCTCGATTTATGACAGCCTGGCGACGTTGCAGAACAACCTGGCGGGGGAGAAGCGGTTTTTCAAGGTTGTGAGCTGGTATGACAATGAGTGGGGGTATTCGAATCGGGTGGTGGATTTGCTGAAGTATATGGGGAAAAAGGACGGGGATTTGAAGTAAGCCTGATTTGAATGGTTTTTGAAGAAGGAGCATCTGGATAACGGTTGCTCCTTCTTCGTTTTATGGGGCACTGAAAAAGACCGGTTTATCAGACCTATCGAAGTCCTGTGTGAAGATGTGACGGCGATACGGGTTAGGAGAGAAATGAGGGGGTAGGGAGAAGAGGAATCGAGATATTCAGGGGGGTGGATTGGTTCATTGAGCCCTTTGGCAAACCGATGTGAGCTTTGCCGGAGGGAGATTTTCGATGAAGCATCAGTGGTATGGCACAAAAGAGAATGAATCGGATGAAGTAAGCGAGTGCGAAGAGCGCCGCAAGGGAGGGGATCGTCGCGCGAGCGGACAACGTGGGCGGGGGAGGAGGAGGACGGATCGGGATCAGGTGCTACTGATGGCGCTGGAGTCACGGGTGATGTATACGGGGAGCGGGGCGAGCGATGTGAACGATCCGCCGCCGGAGTTGGATGCGGACATGCCGGTGGCGATGGATCAGGCGATCATTCAGCAGACAGAGGCGGCGCAGCTCGCGGCGGGTCCGGCGACGGTGCCGGTGGCGGGGGGTGTGCCGATCCTGCATAGCGATCCGTCGGCGACGGCGAAGATTTATATCGACTTTGATGGGAATCCGGCGTTTCAGTGGGGGAGCTATGCGGTGCCGGCGACGCCGGCGTATGACCAGGATGGTGATCCGACGACGTTTAATACGGCGGAACTGGCGAGCATCAATGAGATTTGGTCGCGGGTGGCGGAGAAATATTCGCCATTTAACATTGACGTAACGACGCAGGACCCGGGGACGTATCTGAATAATCAGGCAGTTCACATCGTAGTCGGTGGAACCGGGGCCTGGGTGGGAGCGGTCACGGGAGGGGTAACGTATATCGGGAGTTTTTATAACTCAGCGGATAATACATGCTTTGTGTTTCCGGGGAATTTGTCGAACGGATATCCCAAATACGTCGGTGAAGCGACGGCACATGAAGCGGGGCATGCGTTTGGCTTGCAGCATCAGGCGGAGTGGAATGGGACCACGCTGGTGCAGGAATACAATCCCGGGAACAGCGCGACGGCGCCGATCATGGGGAACAGTTATTACGCGGCGCGCGGGTTGTGGTGGAGCGGGACGCCTGTGACCAATTCGGCGGGGACGCAGAGCGATTTGTCGGTAATCAGCAGCGGAACCAATGGATTTGGGTATCGCACGGATGACTATGGGAATTCGATCGGGACGGCGACGGCGCTGACGATGTCGTCAAATACGTTTACGGCCTCGGGGGTGATCGAGCAGAATACGGACAGGGATTATTTTTCGTTCTCGGTTGGAGCGTCGGGCACGATGCTGATCAATCTGGGCGTGGCGCAGTATGGGGCGATGCTGGATGGGTCGCTGTTTGTGTATAACGGCAGCGGGGCATTGGTTGCGTCGGCGGATACGAGCAGCCTGGGGGAGAATCTGAGCATCAGTCTGACGCCGGGGACGTATTACGTGGCGGCGGCGAGTCATGGGGGATATGGAGATATCGGGCAGTACACGCTTTCGGGGTCGTTCAATGCATCGTCGACGACGGTGGCTGATCCTAGCGCATTGACGGCGACGCCGATCAGCGCGTCGAAGGTCACATTGGCCTGGGCGGACAATTCCAATAATGAGACCGGGTTCGTTGTTCAGCGGAGCAGCGACGGAGGAAATACCTGGATCACATTGGCGATGACGGCGGCGAATATCACGACATATGACGATACGAGCGTGACGGGGGCGACGACGTATGAGTATCAGGTGCAGGCGTACAATACGTTTAGCACATCGGGGTTTACGAGCGTTGCCAGCGCGACGACGGTGCCTCTGACGCCGACGGGATTGACGGCGACGGCGGGGTCGACGACGCAGGTGGCGATTGCATGGGCGGGAGTGACGGGGGCGACGGGGTATTTGTTGGAGCGGTCAACGGATAATGCAACGTGGAGTCAGATCGGGTCGACGACGCCGGACGTGGCGAATTATGCGGACAGCGGATTGTCGAGCGGGACGCAATATTATTATCGCGTGCGCGCGACGAGTAATGCAGGGAATTCGGCGTATGCAACGGTGGCTAGTGCGCTGACATTGCCGGGGACGCCGGCGGGGCTGGTGACATCGTCAGTGGCGGCAACGCAGGTGACGCTGAGCTGGGGTGCGGTGACGGGGGCGGCTTCGTATCAGATCGATCGGTCTCCGAACAATTCAACCTGGACGGCGCTGGGGACATCGGTGACGGCGGCGTATACCGATACTGGGCTGACGGCGGGAACGCATTATTATTACCGGGTGCGGGGTGTGAATCCGTCGGGGATTTCGGCGAATTCGACATCGCTGAACGTGCTGACGGTGCCGGCGGCGCCGACAGTGCTGGCGGTGACGGCAACGTCGGCGACGCAGATTTCGCTGAGCTGGCAGGCGTCGACGGGGGCGTCGTCTTATTCGATTGAGCGTTCGCTGGATGGCAGCACATGGGCGCAAATCACTACGCTGTCGGGGACTTCTTACAACAATACGGGATTGACGGCGGGGACAACTTATTATTATCGCTTGCGCGCGGTGAATACGGGTGGGAACTCGGTGTATTCGTCGACTTACACTGTGCCGACATTTCCAGGGGTGCCGGTCGGTACTACGGCAACGGCGACTTCAGCAACGCAGGTGGCGGTGAGCTGGGGGGCGGTGGCGGGAGCGACTTCGTATGCGGTGGAACGGTCCATTGATGGAACAAACTGGTCATCGCTGGGGAGCGCGGCGACGACGACGTTTAATGATACGACGGCAAGTGGAGGCACAACGTATTATTATCATGTGAGCGCGGTGAATACTTCGGGGGCGTCGGCGTTTGGAACGAGCGTGAGCACGTTGACGTTGCCGGCTGCGCCGGGGACGGTTGGTGCGGCGGTGACGGCAACGCAGGTGACATTGACATGGGGAGCGGTCACCGGGGCGACGAGCTACACAGTGGAGAAGTCGACGGATGGGACGACGTGGTCGGGGGTTGGGACGCCGACGGTTGCGAGTTATGTCGATAGCGGACTGGCGTCGGGGACGCATTATTATTATCGCGTGACGGCGGTGGATGGGACAGGAGCATCGGCGCATTCGGGGACGACCAATGCGTTGACGTTGCCGGCGACACCGGGAACGCCGGGTGCAGCGGTGAATTCGACCACCCAGGTGACGGTGACCTGGACGGGGGTGACGGGGGCGGCGACTTATGCGGTGGAGCAGTCGACGGATAATGCAACGTGGAGCCAGGTGGCATCGGGAGCGGGGACATCGCTGGTGGATACGGGATTGTCGGCAGGAGTGCAGTATTATTATCGCGTACGGGCGACGAATGCTTCGGGGAATTCAGGATATACGACGGTCGCGACGGCGCTGACACTGCCGGGCGCGCCGACAGGAATGGGAGATACGACAACGGCGACGCAGGTGTCACTGACATGGTCGGCGGTGACGGGGGCGGCGAGCTATGCGATTGACCGGTCGGCGGATGGGACGACGTGGTCGTCTCTTGGGACGGCGACGACGGCGAATTACACGGATACGGGGTTGAGCGCCAGCACGCATTATTTTTATCGCGTGCGGGCGGTGAATGCGTCGGGGAACTCGGCGTATGGTGCGACGGTGAATGCGCTGACCGTGCCGGTGGCGGTAGCGACGGTGACGGCTACGCCGGGGACGGGTTCGGTGGCGGTGAACTGGTCAGCGGTGACGGGAGCGACGGGATATACGATCGAGCGGTCGACCGACGGGACGAACTGGACACAGGTGGGGACGACGACGACGACGGCGACGACGCTGAGCGATGCGACTGTCGCGGCTGGGGTACAGTATTTGTATCGCGTGCGGGCGAATAATGCGGGGGGAAGCTCGGCGAATAGTTCCAGCGCATCGGCGCTGATGGCACCGGCGGCTCCGGCGGAGTTGATTGTGACGCCGACGGGAGCAACGTCGGTGACGTTGTCGTGGGCAGCGGTGACGGGGGCGAGCACCTATGAGGTGGAACAATCGACGGACGGGACAACATGGAATTCTCTGGGTTCAACGGCGGGGACTTCGCTGGATGATACAACGCTGAGCAGCGGGACGACGTATTATTTCCGCATTCAGACGAGCAATGCAACGGGAAGCTCGGCGTACGTGACGGCGACGAATGTGCTGACGCAGCCGGTGACGCCGGCGCTGGTGGCGGTTGCATCAGTGACGGTGAATCAGATTGGGATCAGTTGGTCGGTGAGCGCAGGGGCGACGGGGTATACCATTCAGCGGTCCAGCAATGGAACCACGTGGAATACGGTGGGAACGACAGGTGCCGGGGTGGCGAACTGGGTGGATACAGGAGTAACAGCGGCGACGCATTACTATTATCACGTCAATGCGGAAAATCCTTCGGGGACATCAGCGTATTCTTCGACGCTGAGCGCGGAGACTACGACGGTTGCGCCATCAACGCCGACGGTCAATGGATCGGTGGCGAATCACATTACAGTGAGCTGGACGGCAGTTGCAGGAGCGACGTCGTACTCGGTGGAACGGACGACGGATGGGACAAACTGGACGGTTGCGGGGACGTCTGCGACGACGACGCTGGTGGATGGCGGCTTGTCGTCGGGTACGACATATACGTATAGGGTCAGGGCGCTGGATGATGGGGGGTATTCGGGATATGGCGCCAGTGCAAATGTGATTACACTTCCGGATGAGCCGGATCGTTTGGTGGTGACGGGGCAATCGATCTCAGTGGTGAATTTGAGCTGGACAGCGGTGACGGGGGCGACGTCCTATTCAGTGGAGCGGTCAGGGGATGGGACGAACTGGTCCGTCTTGGGGACGACAGCGACGAATTCGCTGACGGATACAGAGTTGGCTTCCGGGACGGAATATTTTTATCGGGTGCGGGCGAGCAATGCGTCGGGTGTTTCGGGATATGCGCCGCAGGAGGAGATTCTGACTGCGCCGGATTGCCCGGCAACGCTGGTGGCGAATCCGTCGGCTCCGACGGCGGTGGCGCTGCAATGGATGGCAGTGACGGGAGCGGATGAGTATGAAATTCAGCGGTCGATTACGGGGAGCAATAACTGGGCGACGATTGCAACGGTGACGGATGCGACGTTTGTGGATGATACGGTCGATCCGGTCACTGCGTATTCGTATCGAGTGCGGGCAGTCAATTCGACTGCGCCGTCGGATTATACGGCGATTGCTTCAGCAACCACGCCTCCTGTGCCGATTGTGATCACGGCGCCGTCGAATGTGACGTTTAGTGGTACGACCGCAACCGGGACGACGATTTCGTGGCAGGATAATTCGGATAATGAAGAGGGGTTTGCGGTTCAGCGCAGCGATGACGGCGGGGTGACGTGGAATACGATGGTGCAGACGCAGGCGGATGTCACTTCGTATAATGATCCGACGCTGACGGCGGGGGTAACGTATGAGTATCGCGTGGAGGGGGTGGCACAGATATGGACATCGCCATTGACGGATGTGGCGTCGGTGACGACACAGCCGGGGGCTCCGAGCGGAGTAACGATTACGGCGATTTCGTCAAATCGACTGGATGTGTCGTGGCAGGCGGTGAGCGGGACGACGTCTTATCAGGTGGAACGGTCGGCGGACGGAGCGGACGGATGGGCGGCGGTGGGGACGGTACAGGGAACGTCGTTCTCGGATACGGGTTTGAGCGCAGGAGTGAGGCAGTATTATCGCGTCAGCGCGATCAATGCCGGGGGAACTTCGGATGCGAGTGCGGTGGCGACGAAAGTGACAATTCCGACGGCACCGGCGTTTGTGGTGGCGCAGGCGAATTTGTCGGGGACCGTGGCGGTGGCGTGGGGGCCGGTGGATGGGGCGGTGAGTTATGTGGTGGATCGGTCGAGCGATGGAGGGGCGACGTGGTCGCAGCTAGTGACGACTTCGGGGATGGTGTATTTGGATACGAATGTGCAGCCGGGGGTGCAGTATAGTTATCGGGCGCGGGCGCTAGGGGAGAGTGGGACATCGGGGTATGCCAATGCGGCGTCGGCGTTGACGCTGCCGGGGGTGCCGAGCGGGCCGGCGGCGCTGACGTTGCAGGCGGGGCAGATCAATGTGAGCTGGAATGCCGTCACCGGAGCGGGATCGTATCGGGTGGAGCGGTCAATAGATGGGGTGAACTGGACGATGGTGGGGACGACGACACTGGTGTCGTTTACGGATACAGGGTTGTTGCCAAATGCGCAGTATTACTATCGGGTGAGCGCGACGAATAGCACCGGGACTTCAGCGGCGAGCGCTGTGGTGAATGCGGAGACGTTGCAGACGGCACCGGCAGCACCTGCGGGGTTGACGCTTTCGACGGTGTCGGGAGACACCATTATGCTGAACTGGCAGGACACGACGGGCAACGAGTCGGGGTTCCAGGTGGAGTATTCAACCGATGGGAAGACATGGAAGCTGGCGGGGAATCTGGGAGCGAATGTGACTTCGTGCCAGGTGACGGGGCTGACGACGGGGCAGAATTATCGGTTCCGGGTGTCGGGATATAACGAGATGGGGTTATCGAAGGTGAGCAACGCGATATCGGGTCGGCCGCTGGGAGCGAAGAAAGGGGCGCGGGCGGGATTGAAGGCGTTAAATGTGGACAATGTGAAGACGACGATGGTGGGATTGACGAAGAGCCTGGTGCCGGATGCGGCGACGGGGTTGACGGCGCGGGCATATTCGACGTCTGCAGTGCAGTTGACGTGGAACGATAATGCGGACAACGAGCTGGGATATCGGATTGAATATTCATTGAATGGGAAGACCTGGGTTCTGGCGGGATATGCGGGAGCGGATCAGACGGGGTGCAGGCTGACGAACCTGGCGAAAGGAAAGGCATATACCTTCCGGGTGACGGCGTACAACCTGGCGGGGGATGCGAAGAAGGCGGCGACGGCGAAGGTGATTTTGCCGGCGCGGGTGGCGGCAACGGCTAAGCCATCGACGGAGGATGATCAGGATACGACGCTGAATGTGCTGAAGGTGAAGAATGTGGCTCCGGGGCTGATGGCGAGCAGTAAAGCAGCATAAGTAAGAGAGCAGCAATTTTCTTCCAACCGGACTCGTCTCTGATCAGACGGGTCTGGTTTTTTTATGGTTGGAGAGATAGGGAGATGACAAATGGTGAGGTCTTGTCCTAAAGTCATTTGGGAGCAGGTTTAGGGTGACGACTGGATTGATGAAGAGAATGATGAGATCAGCATTGAAGCTGGGACGGTTTTGAATACACTGGTTTGGGTAAAGCCGCTTAGAACCAGCGGTCGCCCGCGTTCGATCGATCATGGGCAGCGTGTTTGCGGAGCATAGCGCATGGTAGTTGCCAACGAAGTGGAAAAACGAGTAACGAAACCCTCAGTCAAAAGTCGCGAAGCAGAGCTTCAGCGGCTGCGGATGATGATTCTCATCCGGCGATTTGAGGAACGGACGTTTCAGGAATATCAAAAGGGCGGGAAGATCGGGGGATTCTGCCATCTGTATTCGGGGCAGGAGGCGATCGCGGTGGGGCTGGCGGCGATTTACAATAAGAATGTCGATGCCCTGGTTAATGGATACCGGTGTCATGGGCATTCGCTGGCGCTGGGGATGAGCCCGCGGGCAGCGATTGCGGAGCTGTTTGGGAAAATTACGGGGTGCTCGAAGGGGAAGGGCGGGTCGATGCACTTGTTTGACGCGGAGGTGGGAAATCATGGAGGGCACGGGATTGTCGGCGGGCATATTCCGCTGGGGCTTGGTTTTGCGTTTGCACAGCAGTACAAGAAAAATGGCGGGGTGACGTTTTGTTTGTTCGGGGATGGGGCGATTAATCAGGGGACGTTTAATGAAGCGCTGAACATGGCGAGCCTGATGAAGGTCCCGGCTGTGTTTGTGGTGGAGAATAACGGGGTGGCGATGGGGACTCAGGTCGAGCGTGCGAGTGCCGAGAAAGACTTGGCCAAGCGGGCTGCGGGGTTCGCAATGCCTTATGGGCATGTGGATGGGAATGATGTGGATGAAGTGATCGTGGGATTTGGCGCAGCGGCGGACCGGGCGCGGCGCGGGGATGGGCCTTCGTTTATCAGCGCCGATACGTTCCGGTTCCGTGGGCATTCCATGTCGGATCCGCTGAAATATCGAACCAAGGAAGAGCAGGAAAAGGCGAAGCTGCGGGACCCGATTACGCTGTATGGCGGGCGGCTGCTGGAGAAGAAGCTGGTGACGCAGGAAGAGCTGGATGCGATGCAGGCGGAGGTTGCCGCCGAAGTGGATGAAGCGGTGAGGCAGGCCGACGCGGATCCGCATCCGCCGCTGGAGGATCGGTTTAATGATGTGCTGGCGGAGAAGTATCCGTATCAGCCGAAGTGACGGGGATTAGTAGTCGGCAGCTAGAGCGGATGACTAGATCGTTTCCGCGTTATTAGATTAATTGAGATTGATTATGGCAGTAATGCAATTTAAAGAAGCTCTCCGTGCCGCGATGACTGAGGAGATGGAGCGGGATGAGAACGTGTTTTTGATGGGAGAGGAGGTCGCGGAGTATAACGGGGCGTATAAGGTGTCGGAGGGGATGCTGAAGCAGTTCGGGCCGAAGCGGGTGATTGATACGCCGATCTCGGAGGCGGCGTTTTCGGGGCTGGGGGTGGGGGCGGCGTGCATGGGGCTCCGGCCGATCATTGAGTATATGAGCTGGTCGTTCACATGGGTTTGTATTGATCAGCTCGTGAACAATGCGGCGAACATTCGGTATATGTCGGGTGGGCAGTATAAATGTCCGGTGGTGTTTCGCGGCGGCAATGGGATTGCGCACCAGCTCGGGGCGACGCACTCGCATCGGATGGAATCGGTCTATGCGCGGATTCCGGGATTGATCGTGGTGGCGCCGTCGACGCCGGGGGATGCCAAGGGGCTGCTCAAGGCGTCGATCCGGTGTGATGATCCGGTGATTTTTTTGGAATCGGAGAAAATGCTGGGGGAGAAAGGGGAAGTGCCGGAGGATAAGGATTTCACACTGCCGATCGGGGTGGCGAATGTGGAGCGGGCGGGGGCGGATGTGACGGTGATCAGTTATGGGAGGCCGCTACAGCGGGTGGTTCGGCCGGCGGTGGAGGCGCTGGTGAATGATCATGGGATTGATGTGGAGTTGATTGATCTGCGGACGCTGCGGCCGCTGGATCTGGAAACGCTGGTGGCGTCGATCAAGAAGACGAACCGGTGCGTGATCGTGGATGAGGACTGGGGGTATTGCGGGATGGGGGCGGGGATATTGTTTAAGTTGCAGAAGCCTTGCTTTGATTATCTGGATGCGCCGATTGAGTATGTGCATTCGGATGAGATACCGGTGCCGTTCAATCATTACCTGGAAGAGGCGATGATGCCGAGCGTGGATCGGATTGTCTCGGCGGTCAAAGAAGTTTGTTATCGGTGAAGAGGGTTCAGGGTTCAGTTGTCAGGGTTCAGGAAAATGCTTCAGTCCTGAACCCTGACAACTGAACCCTGACAACTGGAGTTTATATGCCGTCTGAAATCACGATGCCTCAGCTTTCCGACACGATGACGGAGGGGACACTGGTGAAGTGGAAGAAGAAGGAGGGGGACAAGGTCGCCAGCGGGGAGGAGATTGCGGAGGTAGAGACGGATAAGGCGACTATGCCGATGGAGGCGTTTGATGCGGGGACGCTGGCGGTGATGGCGATTGCGGAGGGGGGGAAGGTGCCGGTGGGGGGACTGGTGGGAGTGATTGCGCTGGCGGGGGAGAAGGTGGATGAGGTGAAGAAGAAGTATGCGGGGGGTGGGACGGCTAAGCCGCAAGAGGCGAAGACGCCGGTGATTGAGAAGGTGGCGGATCAGCAGTCGTATGTCGTGGCGAGTCACGGGGAGATTCATGAGACGGGTGCGGATATGCATAACGCATCGCGCGGGACGGAACAGGAAGTCGCGGCGGCAACAGCGGTGGTGGATGCGCCGGTGGTGCATCATGGGAATGGGGGCGGGCGGGTGTTTGTGTCGCCGCTGGCCAGGCGGATTGCGGAAGATAAGAAGATTGACCTGGGGCAGCTAAAGGGGACTGGGCCGGGGGGACGGATCGTGCAGAAGGATGTGCTGGCGTATACGCCGGCGGATAATGGTGGGGCGAAAGTCGCGGCGGCTCAGCCTTTGGCGGCACCGATGACCAGCGGGCAGAAGACGGTGATTGCGATGACGAAGATGCGCGTCGCGATTGCGACGGCACTGCAGCGGTCGAAGCAGAATGTGCCTCATTTTTATGAGTCAATCGATATTGATGTGGAAGATTTGTCGAAGTTGCGCGAGCGGCTGAATGCGAAGCTGGAGAAGGAAAAGGTTCGGCTTTCCATTGCGGATTTCATCTCCAAAGGAGTGGCGGCGGCGCTGTTGCGGCATCCGGTGCTCAACTCGCGGTTTGATGCGAGCAAGAATGAAGTGACGCAGTATGGGGATGTGAATCTGGGGTTGGCGGTATCGATCCCGGATGGGCTCATTGTGCCGGTATTGCGGGGTGTGCAGGGGATGGGGTTGAAGGAGATCAGGCAGCGCAGTGTTGATCTGTATGATCGGGCGCGGGCGCAGCGGCTGAAGCGGGAGGAGCAGTCGGAGGCGACGTTTACGATCAGTTCGCTGGGGTCGTTTGGGATTCGTGAATTTTCGGCGATTATCAATCCGCCTGAGGTGGGGATTCTGGCGGTGGGGGCGGCGGAAAAGCGGGCGGTAGTGCGCGGGGATGCGATTGTCGCGCGGACGATGATGACAGTGACGCTGAGCTGTGACCACCGGGTGGTGGATGGGGCGACGGCGGCGGATTTCCTGAAGACGCTGAAGGAAATTCTGGAAGAGCCGGCGATGCTGTTGGTTTAATATTGATTGCTTAATAAAGCGATGCGATCCCGCAGCTGCGCTGCGGCGTGGCGCTTTGATCACATGACAACTTTGGGTTGTTCCCCTATTATTCGCTGCCCAAACGAATGGAGCGTGAAGGATGTCAGCGGAAATTACCATGCCGCAGTTGTCGGATACGATGACTGATGGAATTGTCGTCAAGTGGAACAAGCAGGAAGGGCAGGCGGTCAAGCAGGGGGAAGAGATCGCGGAGATAGAGACGGATAAGGCGACGATGCCGATGGAGGCGTTTGAGTCGGGGGTGCTGGCATATGTGGCGGCGAAGGAGGGGGCGAAGGTGCCGGTGGGGGGATTGATGGCGGTGATTGCGACGACGGGGGAGAAGGCGGAGGAGGTTAAGAAGAAGTATGCGAGTGGGGGAGCGGCGGCGGCTAAGCCGCAAGCGGCGGAGAAGGCACCGGTGGCGGTTCAACCTAAATCGAACCCCCCTGCTGCTGTTGCTGCGAAAGCGCCAGCAGCGCCTGTTAAGGCGGTGAATTATAATTTTGATGTGGTGGTGATTGGCGGAGGGCCGGCGGGGTATGCGGCGGCAATTCGGGCGGGGCAGCTTAAGAAGCGGACGCTTTGTATTGAGAAGGCGGAGCTTGGGGGGACGTGTTTGAACTGGGGATGCATTCCGACGAAAGCGCTGCTGGAGGATGGGGCGTTTGTGCGCAAGTTGCGGACGGAGGCGGCGGGGCATGGGGTGTCGTTTGATAATCTGAAGATCGATTTTGCGAAGATCGTGGGGCGGTCGCGGGCGATCGCGGAGAAGTTGTCGAAGGGGATTGCGCATTTGTTTCGTAAGTATGAGGTGAAGCACGAGCAGGCGACGGGGCAGATTGTTGGGCCTCACAAGGTGCGGTTTACGCCAGTGGGGGGACAGGCAAAAGAGGTGACAGCGGAGCATATTATTATCGCGACGGGGGCGAAGGCGACCCCCCTGCCGTTTGCGGCGTTTGATGGGAAGGCGGTTATCACTTCGCGCGAGGCGATGAATCTGCCGGCACAGCCGAAACGATTGGCGATTATCGGGGCGGGGGCGATCGGGTGTGAGTTTGCGGATTTTTATAATGCGATCGGGACGGAAGTGACGGTGGTGGAGATGCTGCCGCAGCTATTGCCGAATGAGGATGCGGATGTGGCGCTGTTGCTGGAGCGGTCGTTTACCAAGCGCGGGATTAAGGTTTTGACGAAGACGAAAACGGATAAGGTCGAGAAGACTTCGTCGGGCGTGAAGCTGACGCTGTCGGGGGAGAAGTCGCAGACGATTGAGGCGGACCTGGTGCTGGTGGCGATCGGGGTGACGGGGAATACGGATGGGTTGGTGGCCGAGGGGTGCAAGCTGGAGCTGTTTAAGAACCGGGTGAAAGTGACGCCGGAGCTGAAGACGAATTTGGAAAATGTGTATGCCATCGGAGATTGCATCAGTTTGCATTGGCCGGAGCAGGATGCGATGGCGGGGTATCGGCATCCGGATTTAGCGCATGTGGCGCATCATGAGGCGGTCAATATCGTCGAGCGGATCTGCGGCGTGTCACAGCATGCGATTGATTACCGGTATATCCCGGGATGCACGTATACGCACCCGCAGGTGGCGAGTTTTGGGCAGAGCGAGAAGAAGCTGCGCGATGCGGGGCGGCAGATTAAGGTTGGGAAATTTCCGTTCAGCGCATCGGGGCGGGCGCTGGCGGCGGGAGAATCGGAAGGGTTTGTGAAGTTGATCTTTGACGCCAAATATGGGGAGTTATTGGGCGTGCATATGATCGGAGAGAATGTGACCGAGCTGCTGTCGGAGCTGGTGCTGGCGCATAAACTGGAGGCGACGGAGGCGGAGATCATTGAGACGATGCATCCGCATCCGACGTTGTCGGAGGCGGTGATGGAAGCGGCGGGGGTGGCGGATGGGCGGGCGATTCATCTCTGATGAATACGGAGTAATTAAAAGAGGCGCGCTACGATTGTAGCGCGCCTCTTTTTGTTGGGTTACGAAGTAAAACTAGCGTGCGTCGCGGTGTTTCTTGCGACGGAAGGCCGCCAGACCACCGAGGAGCGGGATAGCGCCGAAGGCGGCTGCGGGGGTTGGGACGGGGCTGCCGGGGGGGCCGTTGCCAGTATTAACGCCGCCGATGTACAACTGATCCTGGTAGGTCGGGCTGACCATCGCGAGGATATCGTTGTGGAACTGCATGGGGGCGCTGTTGATGGCTTCGGTGACGAAGCCGTTGGCGAGGCTGATGACGTTGGAGGAGGCGCCGCTGACTGAGAACTGGCCGGTGGTGACATCATGCGAGGTGCCGGTGTCGAAGAGCATTTCCCACATGGCGATCTGGAAGGCGGCGGCGCGGTCATTGTTGCCGGCGATGTTGTCGTATTCGAGGGAGTAGAGGTTTTCGATCTGCTGGGCGTTGACCGCGCCCATGCCGGTGGCGCCGATGGGGGCGGTGGGGGGAAGGGGTACAGGGGAGGCGTTGGCGATGTCGGTGACGACGGAGTAGGTATACTGCGAGCCGATGTAGACATCCTGAGTGAGGTCGATGCAGAAGGTATTGAACGAGCCGGTGGTGAAGTCGGCGTTGCCGGCGACTCCCTGCCAGTTCAAGGCACCTGCGTAAGCGCTACCCAGGGAATTGCCGTTGTAATGGATCCCGACGATTTGTGCGGGGCTGACACCGGTGAGGGTGGCAGTGACGGAATCAGCTTGTGCGATGCCGGCCAGCGAAAGGGCGGCGATAGCAGCAGCACAAACGGAACGATAAGCACGAACTTTCATTGCAATTTTTCTCCCGCCGGCCCGACTGCTCTCACGCAAGCGACATCGGAACAGCTAAAACAAATGATCTGCCTATGAGATACGCCGGGATTGGGGATGGGGCAAATTTTTTAGCAAGTATTTGAATCGAAATGGGTATAAGTCGGCGTAGTGGATGGGATTATCGGTCATGGTGTCGCAAAGGTGGCAACTCTGGTTAGAATGGGCGGTTATGAACATCAATCAATCGCCGAGGGTTGTCGGAAGCATTGTCTTGGCAGCGGTAATGGGGGTGGGGGCGACATTGAGGGCTGAGCCGCTTCGGCTGGTGCCGACGCCGCGTCAGGTGACGATGGGGGAGGGTAAATTCGTTCTGGGGAAGGACTTTACGATCGCCGTGCAGAGCAGCGATAGTGAGGACCGGCTCGCGGCGGATCAGCTTGCCGCAGAGGCCAAGACAGATCTGGGCGTGGAAATGAAAGTGAAGAAGGGGAGCGATGAGAAGGGGGAGATTGTGCTGATGAGGAAGAGCATTGATCTGCCGGCGGAGGCGATCGGGGAGGGGTACATATTGAATGTGACGCCGGAGCATGTGACGGTGGAGGCGTCGACGAGCGCGGGGTTGTTTTATGGCGTGCAGACGCTCAAGCAGCTCATTCGCGCGAACGCGACGGAAGCATCGATTCCGACCTGTTCGATCACTGATTGGCCGACGCTGCGGTATCGCGGGTGGCAGGATGATATTTCGCGCGGGCCGATCCCGACGATGGATTTTTTGAAGCAGGAAATCCGGACGATGTCGGAGGTGAAGGAGAATTTCTTCACGCTGTACACGGAACATGTGTTTAAGCTGAAGAAGCATCCGGAGATTGCGCCGGCGGATGGGATCACTGCTAAAGAGATGAAAGAGTTGTCGGAGTATGCCAAGCAGTATCATGTGGAGCTGGCGGGGAATTTTCAGTCGTTCGGGCATTTCGCGAATATTTTGAAGGTGCCGCAGTATGCGTCGCTGGGAGCGAATTCGTGGGCGCTGGATCCGGCCAATGAGAATGTTTACAAATTTTTGAATGATGTCTATTCAGAAGTGACGGCGGCATATCCTTCGTCGCTGTTTTGCATTAGCTGCGATGAGGTGGGGAATCTGGAGAAGCCGGATGTGCAGGCGATGATTAAGAAGTGGGGCGAGGGCGGCGTATATGCGTATCACATCAATCGCGTGACGGCCTTGCTGCATGAGTATGGAAAGACGCCGATGATGTGGGGGGATATCGCGCTGCAGCATCCGGAAGACATTAAGAAGCTGCCGCGGAATTTGATTGTGCTGCCTTGGACGTATGGGGATTCGGGGACTTACGACCGTTGGTTGAAACCTTATACGGAAGATGGATATCCGACGATCGTGTGTCCGGGGGCGGATTGCTGGTCGCGGTATTGGCCGGGGGTGGATAATGCGGTGCATAATATTTCGGATTTCACGCGGGATGGGGTGCATTACAACACGCTGGGGCAGTTGAACACGACGTGGCGGGATTCTGGGGAGACGTTGTTTGGGCCGGTTTATTACCCGCTGCTGTGGGGGGCGGAGTGTGCGTGGTCGCCGGTGATGGGGGAGGCGGATCGGACGGATCATAAAGAGCGCGACGCGAAGCAGGAGCAGTTTGATCGGTCGTATGATGGGGTGTTTTATGGACTGGCCGGGGCGGATATGGCGCTGGCGAATCGGGCGCTGGGGACGGGGATTCTGGCGAATCCGCTGACGGCGGGGAATCGGGATGGGGACTTCTGGAAAGATCCGGAGGTGGCGCATGCGGAAGCAAAAAATACCGATGCGGCCAAAGATCTGATCGGAACAACAGACAAGATCATGGCGGCTGCGAAGGCCGCGAAAAAATCGGCGAAATATAATGCCTATACGCTGGATGAGATGGTGATGGAGGCGAAGCGCATCCAGTTCCTGGGGCAGCGTGTTTTGGTCGTGGATTCATTGCAGCAGCATCCGGCAGCGTGGCAGGATTTGCTGGCGAATCTGGATGTGATCAAGGCGCAATATACGCAGTTGTGGCATCTGGAAAATCGGGATTGGTGGCTTGATAAGAATCTGGAGAAGTTCAGCAAGCTGGAGGCGTCGATCAAGGCGCTGCCGGCGCGGGTTTCGATGATGCCAATCCAGGCGCAGTTTACGTCGGAGTTGGCGGTGACGCTGAATCCGCTGGCGCCGGGGGAGATTCATTACACGGTTGATGGATCGGAGCCGACGGAGAAGTCGCCGACGTATACGGGGCCGTTGACGCTGCGAAAGACGACGACGGTAAAGGCGCGGAATTTTATTGGCGGGACGGGTGGGCCGATCGCGTCGAATACATATGCGGCGATGAAGCTACCGGCGGAGGTGCATACGCGGATGCCGGTGTATGAGGACAACACGCCGGAGCGGGCGTTTGATGGGTCGGATGATTCGTTTTTCTGGTCAAGCGCGCCGCCGAAACGGGGGCAGACGTTTACGGTGAGTTTGAATACGCCGGCGAAGTTTACGAAGATCGCGGCGCGGACGGGACATCCGACGTTGCACCGGGATATTCTGGAGCATGGTGTGCTGGAAGTGTCGAATGGACATGAATGGCAGACTGTCGCCGAATTTAAGGATGGGGCCGCATCTGGGGCGGCGCCGGATATGGAGATCAAGTCGATTCGTATTCGTGTGACCGATGGGCAGACGGGGTGGCTAGCGATTCAGGAGATTGACGCGGAGTGAAGTTTTACAGGTGAGTGCAATCGCATAATCAGCCGATCCCGCAGCTTCGCTGCGGGGTGGCGCGGCGTCCTGTGATTTTTTTTGATTGGGATTATGCGGGATTCAACTGCGTTACAACCTGAAGGACGCTCGCCGCTGGCGGAGTTGCTGGTGCTGGCGCTGCCGACGGTGGCGCAGATGGCGTCGTATACGGCGATGCAGTTTTTGGATGTGTGGATGCTGACCCGGCCGGGGGTGGCGGCGGATTCGGGGACGGCGGCGGCGAATGCGGGGATTCTGACGTTCTCGGTGATCTCGCTGGGGGTGGGGACGCTCTTTATCGTCAACACGCTGGCATCGCAGGCGTTTGGGCGGAAGGATTATCCGGCGTGCGGGCGGTATCTGTGGCAGGGGATTTGGTTTTCACTGCTTTATGCGCTGCCGCTGCTGCCGTTTTGTTTTTTTCAGCTGCCGCTGTTTCATGTGTGGCATGAGCCGCATTTGGCGGGGATGGAGGATGTTTATTTGCGGATCACGCTGGCGAGCGTGGTGCTCAAATTATTGGGCGTGGCGACGAATCAGTATTTGCTGGCGGTGAATCGGCCGTTGACGGTGTTTCTCGGGACGGCGGCGGGGATGATTACCAATGCGGTGATGTCGTATGTGCTGATTTTTGGCAAAGCGGGATTTCCGGCGATGGGGATCGTGGGGTCGGCACATGCGATGAATATTGGGATCGTGGTGGAGACGGCGACGTTTTTTGCGTTTGCGTTTTTGTCGCCGACGCGGCGGATGTTTCATGCGCTGGATTGGAAGCTGCGGCCGAAGGAATTGTGGACGCTGGTGCGGATCGGGATGCCGTCTGGGGTGCAGATTTTGGCGGATGTGCTGGCGTGGTTTATGTTTTGTGCGTGGGTGATGGGGCAGTTTGGTAATGCCGCGATGGCGGCGAACGTGATTATGTTTCGGTATTTGTCGGTGAGTTTCATGCCGGCGTTTGGGATCGGGACGGCGGTGACGGCGCTGGTGGGGCGGTATATCGGCGCGGGGAGGCCGGACTTGGCGGAGCATCGCGCTCGGCTCGGGTTTCGTGTGGCGGCGACGTATGGGGTGGCGTGCCTGCTGATGTACACGGTGTTTCGCGAGCCTTTGATCCGGTTTTTTCATCCGTCGGAGGAAGTGCTGCGGATTGGGATGTCGCTGCTGGTGTTGGCGTCGGTGTATCAGTTTGGGGACATTGTTTACATCATCTATTACGGGGCGCTGCGCGGGGCGGGGGATACGTTTGTGCCTGCGGTGGCGACGGCTTCGTTGTGCTGGTCGATTACGGTCATTGGGGGATATGTGACGGCTAGGATGTTTCCGCAGGTGGGGCCGCTGGGGCCTTGGCTGGTGGCGACGGGGTATGGGGTGATATTGGCGGTGTTTATGTTCAGGCGCTGGAAGCGGGGCGGATGGATGTCCATCCACTTGGACCCCCCTGCTGCTTCCGCTAAAGTCTTCGATCCGTTGGTTACTGGCAATTAAATAACTGGCATTACTCATGACAACCGAACCGAACAAAAAGAACGTGTATAAAGAGACGCTGAATCTGCCGCAGACGGGGTTTGCGATGGAGGCGAAGCTGACGCAGAACGAGCCTGCGCGATTGAAGGGGTGGCAGGATCAGGGGCTGTATCAGCAGTTGATGGACGCGCGTAAGGGGGCGGAGAAATGGGTGCTGCATGATGGGCCGCCGTTTGCGAATGGGGATATTCACATTGGGCATTTGATCAACAAGACGCTGAAGGATGTGATTTTGCGGTTTCGGTCGTTGCAGGGATTTCAGACTCCTTATGTGCCGGGGTGGGACTGTCATGGGCTGCCGATCGAGCACAAGATTCAGGAGGAGATCAAGAAGGAGGGGAAGAACATCCGCGAGATGTCGACGGTGGAAGTGCGGCAACGCTGCTATGCGTATGCGGAAAAATACGCAGCGGTGCAGAGCGTGCAGTTTCAGCGATTGGGCATCCTGGGGGATTGGGCGAATCCGTATTTGACGATGACGCGCGATTATGAGGCGTCGACGATTGAAGTGTTTGCGAAATTTGTGGAGGCGGGGCTGGTTTATAAGCAGCTCAAGCCGGTGCCTTGGTCGGTGGCGAATCAGACGGCGCTGGCGGATGCGGAATTGGAATATAAGGACGTGGAAGATCCGTCGATCTTTGTGGAATTTCCGATTGAGCCGGGGACGGAATTGGGGAAGAAGTTTGCGGGGACGCCGACGTTTTTTCTGGTGTGGACGACGACGCCTTGGACGTTGCCGGCGAATCTGGCGATTGCCGCGGGGCCGGAAGTGAACTATGCGCTGGTGGAATATGTCCGCGAAGGGCAGAAACGCATCGGCATCCTGGCGGCGGATTTGGTCGAACGGGTAATGGGGGATTTGAAGGCGGTGGAATCATTTAAGGTTTTGGGGGAGACGCTGACGGGGCATGAATTATCCGAGCGGGCGGAATATCGGCATCCGTTTTTGGAATACAAGGGACGCATTCTCACGGCGGAGTATGTGACGACGACGGATGGGACGGGGCTGGTGCATACTGCGCCGGGGCATGGGGCGGATGACTATGAGACGGGGGTGAAGCATGGGTTGCCGGTCTATTCGCCGGTGCTGGCGAATGGTCGGTATGACGAGACGGTGCCGGAGTTTTTGCGGGGGAAGTCGACGAAAGAGGCGAATCCGCTGATCGTGGAGCATTTGAAGGGGAAGGGGTTGCTGTTTGCGCTGAAGCCGATCGTTCACTCTTATCCGCATGATTGGCGGTCGAAGACGCCGATCATTTACCGGGCGACGGAGCAGTGGTTTGTGGCGATGGATAAGGGATATAAGGGTGGGGCGAGCGTGCGCGATCGGGCGAAGAAGGTGGTGGAAGAGACGAAGTTTGTGCCGGAGTGGGGGAAGGCGCGGATGGGGGGGATGTTGGAGTCTCGGCCGGATTGGTGCATCAGCCGGCAGCGGGCGTGGGGACTGCCGATCCCGGTGTTTTATAACGAGAAGGGTGATGCGCTGCTGACGCCGGCGAGTGTGCGGGCGGTGGCGAAGCGGTTTGCGGAGAAGGGGTCGGATTCGTGGTACACGGATTCGCCGGCGGAGTTGCTGGGGGATTTTGATCCGGGGGCAAATTTTCCCAAGGAGACGCTGCGCAAGGAGAAGGATATCTTTGATGTGTGGTTTGAGTCGGGGTCGTCTTGGCATGGGGTATTGCAGGCTCGGGCCAATTTGAAGTTCCCAGCGGATATGTATCTGGAAGGATCGGATCAGCATCGCGGGTGGTTTCAGTTGTCGCTGCTGCCGGCGCTGGGGGCGGCGGGGCAGGCACCTTTTAAGGAAGTGTTGACGCATGGGTTTGTGGTGAAGCCGGACGGGACGAAGGTGTCCAAGAGTGACAAGGAATATGTCACGGCGACGAAGGAGATCGACACGCATGGGGCGGATGTGCTGCGGCTTTGGTGTTGCTCGGTGGATTATCAGAATGACATTCCTGCCAGTCCGCAGGCGCTGAAGGAGTTTGGGGATAAGTATCGGAAAATTCGCAATACGCTGCGGTATTTGATGAGCAATTTGTATGACTATGTGCCGGGCGAGGTGGAGGTGCCGGTGGCGTCGCTGGATGGGTGGGCGGTGGCGGAATTGGATACGTTGATCGGGGAAGTGGTGGCGGCGTATGAGGGGTATAACTTGCACCGGGCGTTTCGGCTGCTGCATGATTTCTGTGCGGTGCAGATCAGCGCGGTGTATGGGAATGCAATGAAGGATCGGCTGTACTGCGAAGCGCCGGACGGGGCGCTGCGCAGACGGACGCAGTATGTGATGCACAAGATGGTGCTGGCGCTGACGAAGTTGTTGTCGCCGATGCTGGTGTTTACGGCGGATGAGGCTTGGCAGCAGATTCAGCATAAGCCGGCAGAGGATGCGGCGGTTTCCAGCGTGCATTTGGCGCTACTGCCGAAGGCGAGCGGGGCGGCGATTTCGGATCAGCAGCGCGAGGATTGGAAGATGCTGATGTCGCTGCGCGATTCGGCGCTCATTCAATTGGATAAGCTCAAGAAGGAAGCGGGGCTCAATAAGGCGCTGGATGCGGAGGTGGTGTATCACGTCAACTCCGATGAACTGCGGCAGAGGTTGCAGGCGTTTGGGGCGGATTTAGAAGATGTGGTCGGGGCGGGGCATCATTCGTTTGCCGAGGCGGCGGGACAGACGCCGGGCGTGCGTGTGGAAGTGATTGATCGGCGGGCAAGTTATCCGGCGTGTGCGCGGAGTTGGAAACGTCGGCCGGATGTGGGGCAGGATCAGGAGTATCCGGATTTGAGTTTGCGCGATGCGCAGGCGATGCGGGCGATGAAGAAGTAATGGGAAAGAGTCCGATCAATCTCGCGGTGCTGGTCAGCGGGTCGGGGAGGACGCTGCAGAATTTCGTGGATGAAATTGCCGCGGGGAGGTTGGATGCGCAGATTTCGCTGGTGATTGGATCGAAGGCGGGATTGGGCGGGTTGCAGCGGGCGGCGGATGCCAAGCTGCCCAACTTTGTGGTGGATCGGAAGTCGTTTGCGTCGGCGGAGGAGTTTTCCAAGCAGATTTTTTCGTTGTGTGATGACGCGGGGGTGGATTTGGTTTGTCTGGCGGGGTGGCTTTGTCTGCTGCCGGTGCCGGAGCGGTATTTGCAGAAGGTGATGAATATTCATCCGGCGTTGCTGCCGTCGTTTGGGGGGAAGGGAATGTACGGGCATCATGTGCATGAGGCGGTACTGGAGCATGGGTGCAAGATGTCGGGGTGTACGGTCCATTTTGTGGACAACACGTATGACACGGGGCCGATTGTGATGCAGCGGGTGTGTCCGGTGCTGGATGACGATACGGCTGATACGCTGGCGGGGAGGGTTTTTATCGAGGAATTGGGGGCGTATCCTGCGGCGATTCGTTTATTTGCCGAAGAGAGGCTGAAGGTGCAGGGGCGGCGGGTTTTGACGGTTAACTTGTAATTAAGGGGGCATTCCCCTAAACTTTGCGACCCAACCGAATGTCGCATGCGCGGCACGGATCCCTAAAATGACCGGCGGGCTGGCTTTATGTGCTGGCCGTCAGGTGTCTAGGAGCTAGTTGTAATGTCAGTTACCGCAGAGAAGAAGACGCAGATCGTTTCGGATTACAAGACGCATGATAAGGACACCGGCTCGCCGGAAGTTCAGATCGCGATTTTGACCACCCGGATTAATGAGCTGACCGAGCATTTCAAGACGCATAAGAAGGACCACGGGTCGCGTCGTGGGTTGCTCAAGCTGGTCGGCAAGCGCAACAGCCTGCTCAAGTATCTGACTCGAGTCGATCGTGCCCGATATCAAAAGCTGATTCAACGGCTCGGGCTGCGTAAGTAAAAACAAAATCAACCGCAGGGGCACGATAAGAACGTGCCCCTGCGGTCTTTTCTACATTGTCATATTGAGTCGCGCCGGAACCGAATACCCCGCGGAGCCGGCAGGAGAATAAAAGGGTGGAGGCTGAAGGATGGCGGATGAAATAGGACGGAAGCGAAAGGCTTCTGCTGATTCATCCCTCATCCTTCAACCTTCATCCCTCGGACAGGAAACCCGGGGCAACAGAAGGACCAACATTTATGCAGGCTATACGCGTTGAACGCCAGATCGGCGGCCGCACTCTCTCCATCGAAACAGGAACTTTTGCCAAGCTGGCGCACGGGTCGGTCACGGTGCAGTATGCCGATACCATCGTCATGGGCTCGGTCGTCCGCGCTAATCCGCGAGAGGGGATCGACTTTTTCCCGCTGCAGGTGGACTACCGCGAGCGCCGCGCCGCTGCGGGTAAATTCCCCGGCGGGTTCATGAAGCGTGAAGGACGCCCGACCACCAAGGAAATCCTCACCGCGCGCCTGATCGACCGTCCGCTGCGTCCGTTATTCCCCAAGGGGTTCATGGACGAAGTGCAGATTCATCTCAATGTGCTGGCTGCCGATCAGCAGAACGATCCGGACATCCTTTCCGGCATCGCCGCCAGCGCCGCGATCGCGATCAGCGATATCCCGTTCATCACCCCCACCGCTCATGTGCGCATCGGCCGGATTGACGGCAAGCTGGTCATCAACCCGACAACCGAACAGCTCGAACATTCCGACTTTGACCTGGTCGTCGCCGGCACTAAACACTTCGTCAACATGATCGAAGTCGGCGGCCGCGAAATCGGCGAAGACGAAATGGCCGACGCCATCAAGTTCGCCCACGACGTCGTCATCGAAGTCTGCGGCATGATCGAAGAACTCGTCAAGAAGGTCGGCAGCCCGGAAAAAGTCGGCAACATCGTCGCCCCGGAAGCCTCCTTCGTCGAATCCATCAAATCCAAAGTCGCCGGCAAAATCCGCGACGCCAAAGGCAAGCCCGGCAAACATGACCGCTCCGGCGCCGTCAAGAAGATCCTCGAAGACCTGATGGCCGAGATGGCCCCGGCACCGACGGATCCGAACGCCTCTTACGGTTCGATCATGGCGCAGAAAGCTCTCGCCAAGAAAATCCGCGGCGTCTTCTCCGAAGTCGAAGAGACCGCCACCCGCGAATCGATCCTCACCGGCGTCCGCCCGGATGGCCGCGGATTCGAAGACATTCGCCCGATCTCCTGCATGGTCAACGTCCTTCCCCGCGTCCACGGCTCATCCGTCTTCAGCCGCGGCGAAACCCAGGCAATGTGTACCGTCACGCTCGGCACCTCCGCCGACGAACAGCTCGTCGACGGCCTGATCGAAGAGTACGCCCAGAAGTTCATGCTTCATTATAATTTCCCGAGCTACAGCGTCGGCGAAGTCCGCCCGATCCGCGGGCCGGGTCGTCGCGAAATCGGCCACGGGGCGCTCGCTGAGCGTTCGCTCATCGCTGTCCTCCCGGCGATCGATGTTTTCCCCTACACCGTTAAGGTGATCTCCGACATCCTTGAATCCAACGGCTCCTCGTCGATGGCATCGTCCTGCGGCGGCTGTCTGGCGCTGATGGATGCCGGCGTGCCGATCACCAAGATGGTGGCGGGCATCTCGGTTGGTTATGTCAAAGAAGGAAACAAGGAAGCGCTTCTGACAGACATCATCGGCGAGGAAGATCACTTCGGCGATATGGACTTCAAAGTCTGCGGCACCAAGGACGGCATCACCGCCATCCAGCTTGATATCAAGATCGAAGGGATCGACCATCGCGTCATCCGCGAGACGCTGCACCGGGCCAAGTCGGCTCGTCTGAAGATTCTCGACATCATGGCCAAGACCCTCCCCGCTCCCCGCAAGGAAATCTCCAAGTGGGCCCCGCGCCTCCTCACCATTCAGATCAATCCCGAGAAGATCGGCAAGATCATCGGACCCGGCGGCAAAAACATCAAAGCCATCCAGGCCGAGACCGGCGCCAACATCGACATCGAAGATGACGGCACGGTGTATATCTCGTCGGTCGACGCTGCCGCGGCGGAGAAGTGCCGTGATATCGTCGAGGCGATGACCGCCGAGGTGAAGATCGGGAAGATCTATACCGGCCGCGTCGTCTCCCTCAAAGATTTCGGCGCGTTCGTCGAAATCGCCCCGGAGACCGACGGCCTCTGTCACGTCTCCGAGCTGTCCGATCAGTTCGTCGATCGCGTTGACGATGTCGTGAAGATGGGTGACGAGATCAAGGTCAAGGTCCTGCTGATCGACGACCAAGGCCGCATCAAGCTCTCCCGTAAGGCTGCTTTGAAGGAACTGGGGGAGTCTGATCCGGTTCGGCAGCCGAGCCATTCCGGTGGCGGCGGCGAGCAGGGTGAAGATCGCGGCGGCGGCGATCGTGGTCCCCGTGGTGGTGGCGGTGGTCGCGGCGGCGATCGCGGCGGACGTGGCGGCGACCGTGGGCCGCGTCGCGACTGATTTCACTCATTTAATTTCAATTGAGATCGAATGGCGACCCGGCAAAGGTCGCCATTCTTTATTGTTCGGGCACTTTGGTTGCTACAATCTGGTCAAAAAGGATCAAGCATGATTGGCTATTTGGATTGTCCGAGTGGGATTTCCGGGGATATGTTTCTTTCGTGTCTGGTGGACGCCGGGTGGCCGATTGATGAATTGAAGCGCGCGGTGGGAAGGCTGGCGCTGCCTGATGAGGAGTATGCGATCGAAGCCAAAGAGGTGATGAAGGGGGCATTGCGCGCGATGCAGGTCAACGTGACAGCCATAACGACGAAGCACCATCGGCATTTGAAGGACATACAGGCGATCATCAACGGATCGGATTTATCAGTACGAGTGAAGGATCGGGCGATCGCGATTTTTGGACGATTGGCACACGCCGAGGCGAAGGTGCATGGCATGACCGTGGAGTCGGTGCATTTTCATGAGGTCGGGGCGGTTGATGCAATTGTGGATATTGTCGGGGCGGCGGCGGGGTTTGATGCGCTAGGGCTGACGCGGCTGTATGCGTCGCCGCTGCCGCTGGCGGAAGGGTGGGTGAGGAGCGCGCATGGGTTGATCCCGCTACCGGCGCCGGCGACGCTGGAATTGCTGGCGGCAGCGCATGCGCCGACTCGCCCGGCGCCGGGGCCGGGGGAATTGGTCACGCCGACCGGTGCGGCGATTCTCGCGGAATTAGCGACGTTTACGCAGCCGCAGATGACGCTGCATAAGATCGCACTGGGGGCGGGGCAGAAGGAATTTGCCTGGCCGAACGTGGCTCGATTGTGGCTGGGGGAGGATAGGCATTCGGGGCCGCTGGTGCAGATGGAGACGAACATCGACGATATGAATCCGCAGTTTTATACGCCGGTGACAGAGAAATTATTTTCACTCGGGGCGCTGGACGTGTGGCTCACACCCACGCAGATGAAGAAGGGTCGACCGGCGACGACGCTCTCAATACTAGCGCCAGTGCAAGCGGAGCAAGTGCTCGCTGATACGTTGCTGCGCGAGACGACGACCTTTGGATTACGCGTGCATTCGGTGACAAGGCACGAAGCGCGGCGGGAGCTGCGGATGGTGGAGACACCATTTGGATCGGTGCAGGTCAAAGTGAAATTTCTCCACGATGTTCCCATATCGGCGACGCCGGAATATGAGGATTGCGTAGCCCGGGCGCGGGAGAAAAATGTGCCGGTGGCGGACGTTACCGAGTCGGCACAGCGCACCGCTCAGGAACTGCTCGTGCAAATGCCTCGATAAATTATACAGCTTTAATCGTTGACAGACGATTATCTCTAATGGCATAGTAGACACAGACTTACTCACGTTGATTCGCATCTCAACCGCCCCTGTTTTTTGACAAATTTTACACTTCAACCGACCGGCGTTCGCACGTCGCGTGCGCCCGAGGTACGTCTCCATTTTGGAGGTTGTCTATGCGTCGATTGGCTCTCTCGCTACTGGCGATTCTGGGTTTAGGCGCGCTCGCGGCACCAACTCAGGCGGTCTTCGATAAACGCTTCGATATCTGCACGATGTATGGAACGCCGGATGGGGGCGATCCGCATTTTTCGTCAACCAACCTCACGCATCTCAATTTCGCGACGACCAATGGGCACATGCTGACCATGCCGACGGATTCGCAGCGTGTGACCATTAACGGCGCGGGGAATTTTTATGGCGCGTATTACAACTCCCTCTCCTCGCTGTATGGCACATACAATGGCAGCCAAGCGGCGGACCAGATTGAAAACTACATTGTCGCCAACTGCACCGCCAATGGCGTGAAACCGACCTGGGTGATCGTCAATGAGATCAGTGGCGGAAGCTGGCCGAGCGATTCGGCGTATCGCGCGTGGCTGCGGACGTGCATCGGCCGACTGCATACAACCTACGGGCATACCATCATTCTCTGCGCGCCGTTCACTAATCCACTGAATAATGCGTCGGATTGGGTGCCGTTATCGGCGAACTGCTATATCGGGATTGAAGGATATCTGACCGGCACGCAGGTCAATGGCTCGGGCAATTCAGTCACCTGGTGTCAGACGCAATATCAATCTTTCAAGACGTCCTATCTGAATCTCGGCATTGCTGCTTCGCAGATTTATCTCGTGGAGCATTACGCCAATACGGTCAGCGGGACGGCATGGGGACGGTCCGGCGTATCGTATGCAGGATGGGATAACGCCATCCGCACGAGGATATCCGGTATGAAGGCGGTCGGCTTCGCCGGTTATGTCGGCTTTGGCTGGGAACACAACGGCATGGGCGTCAGTGAGGCGGATCAATGTCACTTTGAAGATACTTACGCATCACAAGCACTTCCATAAATTGCATACCACGAGCGACCGGGCGCAAACAGCAGCGCCCGGTCGCATTTTTGCAGGGAAGCAGGCTAGAATGGGGTTGAATGAAGAGCCTGCAAGGAAAATTATTAATTGCATCTCCGGCGCTGGAAGATCCGAATTTTTCCAAGGCAGTGGTGCTGCTCGTGAGACATGATGAAGAGGGGGCGTTGGGGGTGATTATCAATCGTCCGTTGGAAACGACGGTAATGGAGGCCGTGGGAGATGCGGTGGATGTGCCTTTTGTGGTTGAAGGCTCGCTCTATCAGGGCGGACCTTGCGAGGGACCGCTGATGGTGATGCACACTCAGGAAGAGGCCGGGGAGATGCGCGTGGCGGATGGGATGTATTTCAGCGTGGAACGGGACAAGGTGGAGTGGCTGCTGAAAAATGAAGAGGGGCTGGCGCGCTATTTTGTGGGGTATTCGGGCTGGGGTGAGGGGCAACTAGAAGCGGAGATGGAGACAGGATCATGGCTGCTGGTGGAGGGTGGGGATGAAGTGGTGTTTGGCGAAGTCGAAGAATTATGGCCGAGACTCATGCTAGCGGCTACGGTGGGGAAGTGGATCAAGCCGGGGTTGATGCCTGGGGATCCTTCGTCGAATTAGAAGTCATTTGTGCGGCATGACCATCGAAGTTACGCTCGGCGGGTATGAGAATTCAATTTTGCGGGGCCGATCGGACAGTGACGGGATCGTGTCATCTGTTTGAGGTTAATGGACTGCGGGTGCTCCTGGATGTCGGGATGTATCAGGGGGCGCGGGCGGAAGCGCGGGTGCGGAATGCAATGCTGCCAGAACAGGCGTCCCATGTGGACGCGGTGATCTTGTCGCACGGGCATTTGGATCATTGTGGCAAGCTGCCGATGCTAATCCGCGCGGGATACAAAGGACCGATCTATTGCACACCGGCAACTGCGGAAGTGACGCGAGTCATTCTGAGCGATTCGGCGAAGATTCAGGCGGAAGATGCCGAGCATATGAACTTGCGCACACGCGGGCCCGGACAGACGGGTATTCAGCCGCTGTACACGATGGACGATGTGAGCCATGTGCTGGGATTGTTCAAGCGCGTGCATCGCAGCGAACGAATTGACCTTGGGAAAGGCGTATCGTTCACATTTTATAACGCCGGGCATATTCTCGGATCGTGCTATGTGGTGATCGAATGGAAGGAAGGAGAAAAGCCACGGAAGCTACTGTTTACGGGGGATATTGGGAGATATTCGACGCCGATTATTCCTGATCCGGAGGATTTGCCGGGGAGCATGGATTATGTAATTACCGAATCGACCTATGGGACGCGGAAGCACGCTCCAATGGCGGACGTCGGGCCGCAGATATTGGAGGCGGTGAAGTGGTGTATTGAAAAGCGCAGCCGACTGATCATTCCATCGTTTGCCCTCGGGCGGACGCAGACGATGTTGTGGTATGTGCAGCGGTTTATCGATCAGAAATTAATTCCGCCGATCCCGATGTTTGTCGACAGTCCGATGGGGGTGGATATCAGCAAGATTTACAGCCAATTTCGCGACGAATATGACGAAGAAACCAAAGCAGCGATCGGCACGAAGGATTTATTTGGGATGTCGCGTGTGACGTTTGCATCGAGCGTGCAGGATAGCAAGGCGATCAATAAGCAGAGCGGACCTTGCATTATTATTGCGTCGAGTCCGACGTGTGAGTTTGGGCGGGTGCTGCATCATTTGACGATGAGCATTGAGAAACCAAACGATGTGGTGCTGTTTTGCGGATGGACGCCGCCGGGGACGCTGGGGAGAAGGCTGCAAGAGGGTGTGAAGCGCGTGCGAATTTACGATGTCTGGTATGACGTTCGTTGTCAGATTCACATCGTGGCGGGATTAAGCGCCCATGCGGATGGAGATGAGTTGCTGAAGTTTCTCAAGCCCACCATCCAGGCCGGGACCGAGGCATATGTCGTGCATGGCGAACCCGGGGAAGCGGAGGGATTCGCCGTCCGGCTGACGGGAGCGGGCATGGGACGGGTCATGGTGCCGGCCCAGGAGACAGCCGTCGTGGAAGGATCGGGTCGGGGTGCCGGAAAGGAAATGCCCATGCAAGGCGCACCCAGCGGCGGGGATGGGGATTAAATTCGTCAGAATCGTCTTGAAACCAAGCGATTCTAATGGGCAGAGCCGGGATTGAACCGGCGACACATGGATTTTCAGGACTTGCGGATAGCGATTGCAATTCGATTGGGAGTCATGCTTTAGAATCCGACCCAGATTCTGGCGCTGCACAGGCGCTGCACGAGGGGAACAAAAACGATCAATTGAGCGTGGTCGTGGCGGCGTGGCCCACGTTGGCGGAATCCATCAGGGCGGCCGTCCTGGCATTGGTGCGTGAAGAAATGCTGCCCTGCGGGGGTTCCCCCACCCAGAAGATAGGGGCTGAACGTACTGCTGTCTTCCGGGGGGGAGAAAGCAATAACCCGTGCGGCGTAGCCGCTCCTACTCAAATAGGCAGCGAAATCTCGCATTCACCAGATAGGAGGATCAGTCATGAGTGAAGGGATGTATCTCGTGAGAGCAGGGGAAAAAATTCTGAACTTGGCTGCGGTGTCAGCGGCCCATTGGGACCAAGGCAAACTCTACGTCTATTTCAGCGGCGGACGATTCCAGTCGTTTGAGGAGGCCGATGGTCGGCTCGTATGGGATGTGATCTGTCGGAATGCATTGGACCTGCGTACAGGCGAACTAAAGGCATAAAAACATCGCCGCGTCCGTGGTATGGCTTGGCGGCTTTCACGGATCGCGGCGGAAGGATACACATGAAAAGTAGCGCATTGGTTGAACTTGGTCAAGGGACTGACGTGGTGACGGATGAGGGGAGGCGGCGGGGAGGCCGCGCAGCGGCCCCCCCGCCTCCCCCTAGACTTGAGATAACAGGCAATAAAGTTCAGGAGGATGATGGCGGAGAGTTGGTCGTGTCGGCCCATCGGTGCCGATGTAGAACGTGCCCGACCTGCGGCGGGCGGCGAGGTCGTGACGTGAGGCGGCGGCTCCTGGACAAGGCCGAGCTGTTCAAGTCGCCCCGGCTGCTTACCCTGACCGTGGACCGGGCCAACTTCACAACCCCCTTCGACGCATGGCGCCACGTGACGACGAAAAAGCTGCTGCCAAAGCTGATGCGTTTCCTCGGGATCAAGATCTGGGCCTGGGTGCTGGAGTTCCAGCGCAAGACGGGAGCGGGCTGGCCCCACTGGCACATCCTGATCGACGTGGCGGACCTGCCCGGCGAACGCGTCGACCTGGAGCACGCGTGGCGGCTCTGGCGCGACCGGTGGAAGGTCGGCGGCGTGGACCTATCCAGGCGGGAGGCGGAATTCAAGAACAGCGAGCACGCAGTGATGTACATCACGAAATACCTGACGAAGGAGCCGGTCGGCGGCTATCCGGTGTGGGTGCTCAAGAGCAGCCGGACCATTCGCTTCGTCCAAGGTTGCCGGGCGCTTGGGCCGCTGGTAGCGAAACCGGAAGACGCCGCTGAGGACGACGACGACACAAGTGATGAGGAGGAGGAGGCAACGGGTAGACGCGGCCGGCGACCCCTGCTGGATCGTATGAGTCGGTGCAACCTCTCGGCCGTGGCGTGGTATCGACGGATCGATTACCAGACCGGCGAGCAACACCTGCGACGCGTCGGGACGTTACCGGTGTCACCTAATGTTCTTGTGCAACTGCAGAAGCTTGGACAACTGGAAGTTGGAATTGAGCAGCGACAAGACGCCTTCGGACGTTCGGAATTCGTCGTGCAGGGAACGTACTCCACGTTGGTGCAGGCCCTCGGTCAGTGCTCCTGCGACTTGTCTACCCACCGCGTAATCGCAGAGCGGCGACGGTGGCTGCTGGATCAGAACATGTTTCAACGGCGGGCCGTCCGAATTGAAATCATGACGGGTGATGGGAAAGCAGACTTGCAAGAAGCTTCAAGCGCAGGCGCGAACGAACGCCATTAACGGCCGGAACGACGGACATTTCATTGCAACTTTTTCGTAATCCATGTGCGCTGCAACTCGTGGGTTATGGACCGCGTGAGAGTAAAGTGGCCTCACCGTTCGCACTCGCGATTGATTCTCAAGCCATTCTTTCGGACTCTCTCGCGTTTCTGGGTGAGCAACAGGGTTAAGTTGAAAGCTTGGAATCACTCGGCTGATCGCTTTTTCATCAGCAATTATCCAAGCTTCAATTTCTTGGACCGGTACCACAATACACGCATCAGCATTTACGCCTGACGGAATAATGATTTCGCGACGAACTTTCGTCTCTACTTCACTCGGAATCGATCGATCACTATCGTGACAAACTATAAATTTCTTTGCTCCCTTTGCCTTAAACAGTTCGATATGTACCGCACCTTTTTTGCAGAGTTCCCCGCACCCGTGAAATCCCTTGTGTGCTATTTTAATCCCGTTGCCTAGAAGGGCACGAATGATGACAACAAGCGTGTCCGCGTCGGATTTGTCTTCAGCAAGAACCGCTATCATGATTCGAATTCGTCCGTTGTTTCAAAGTAATCGGCAAGCGACCCCTCGTCGCAGAGAAACTTGTGCGCCAGGGCGATTTCATCCGGGCCGAGAACCCTCGCCAAGGTATTCCCCGCCGGCGCACTTAGCAGTACGATTTCAGCAGGGTTTAACACATTCAAGACTTCGGCAGAGTGCGTAGTAAAGATGACTTGCGAGATCGGCGAATAAGTCCGGAAAATTCCGACAATTTTTCTCAGCAATCCCGGATGTATAGAAACTTCCGGCTCCTCAATGAGCATTAGTGAGCGTCGATCGAAAAGGAGCGATACCAACATCCTGATTGCCCGGCGTGTTCCGGAAGATAGGGAACTGAAAGTTCGTGGACTGCCACTTCCACCCATACCTTCAAGCGGAATGAACTGGAAAAAATGATACTTGTTCAATCCCGATTTCTGTCCACCGGTAGCGGGCTGTGCATCAATTGTTTCAACGCCGACAAAGTTAACGATCCCAAGACCCTCTGGCCCAACCAGCGAGCGGAACTCATTAAGCATCTCACGATTTTCGTGAAACATATATAAGAGGCGATAAGCGACTGACTTAGTAAGAGCGCCCTCCGCTACATAACGTTGACGCCATTTTTGGTATTCAGTATCGACAACGAGATCGGAAACCATTCCCTCTCTACTGTCGTCAATCAGATAATATTGAATGCCCGCGAAAAATGTTTTTACCGGCTCGATCGCTAGATTTAGTACATCGTCAGCAGGCAAGAGCGATGAGATTGAGGCCATTGAGGCCGCCGAGGTACCCACGAGCAGCGGCACATCTCGTAGCGGAGTAATTACAATTCCGGCCGTCCGATCGAAGATGATGGAATGCTCACCATTGGGCGTTAAGATCGAAAGTCGTTCCACGAAATCTTTGCGTATGGACTCGCGGACAAACGGCCCTTGATACCGTACGAAATACTCGTATTGCTGGCTCCCCAGTTCGAGCCGAGCAGTGATTTCGAAAGGATCTTGGTTCGGCGCATATGTCGGCATGTCGAGATCGGTTGGACTACTAGCCCTGCGCGCCATCCACTCAATGGCCAGGAGCACATTACTCTTTCCAACTCCATTTTTACCGACCAACGCAGTGACGGAGTCGAACAACGGCACCACAGTATTGCCGCACGACCTGAAATTCCGAATCTGGACCCATTTCAGCATAGAGTTCTTTCGCCAGTCATCTTATCGGCAGTTTAGATTCAGCACTAGGAGGCTAACCACCTTCAATCATAAACGGACGTTTATCGGACGCGAACGTCCTTGTGAGGGGTCGGTACTTGGTGAGGCGCAGATCGTAAACAAGTGTTGACAGATTAGGTTTACAATGGTAAACAAGATTGAAATGAGCGAGCGAAAACCAGTTTTGAGCGTAAGAATCAGCCAAGATCTGATGGATAAATTGGTAAAGTTAGAGGAGCGGACGGGAGTTGGACGAGCTGAAATTGTCGAGCGGTGTTTAGCTGTTGGTGTTCAAGATCAAGAAGAGTATGTCGAATGGCTCGAGTCTTCTTGGAAAGGTCCAATATTGTCCCTTCTGATGCATCCCAAAGTCGCAAAGGCGATGATGAGTATGACGGGGAACGAACTCGACGAAACACAAGAGAAGGTTCGAGCAAATGTCACCGACCGACGAAAGGCGAAGCTAGTCAGGCCGAAAACTGCTTAGCGTGGAGCGCAGATGAAAGTTGTAGGTGAACGATGGTTGTCGAAACGGGAGGCTGCGAAAATCGCAGGCGTCTCCGAGAAAACCATTGACCGATTCATCCGGCGGGGACTCCTTCGCCGTGCTAATTGCCAGATCCGTCGCGTGCTGATAGCTCACTCCGATGTAACTGTTTACCGTCCCGTGGTTTTTTAGAGTGAGTCGGTGAGCAGAGCGATGTCCTTGCCGGCCCACTCGGCTTGCAGCAGGGTCTTGATCGTCTCCAGCACATCCCGGCCCTGCTGCTCGGCGGTGCGCATGACGCTGGCCAGAACCGACCATGCTTGGGCGCCTTCCTTGCTGC
>DASRRR010000115.1:0-42575 GCA_035656825.1 Tepidisphaeraceae bacterium
AAAACGACCCTAAAACGACCCGAAAACGACCCGAAAGTGACCCTGAAACGACCCCGAATCGACCCTTAAAGAGCCCTGAAATGACCCAATTTGGTTTTTTTTAATTGGATTGCGATAGAGGAGGATGCCGCGAAGAGGCAAGCCACGGGTAAGCGTGTGAGAGGAGGGAGATTCACTTTTCAAAGAACGCGTGCCTGGAGAGGACGCGCCGGGGTTTATCATATCATTTACCTAACACTTTTGTCAAGAGAAAAATAAGATTATTTGTTTCTGGGATCAGGGGTGTCGTGTTGGAAGGTGAGTATGAAGCGATGGGTTTGTGGGGAGTACCAGATAAAGACGATATTCGATTTGTGGGGAAGTCGGGACCCTTGGATTGGGGTGGAGTAGATGGTGGAAAATTCTGGGGTGGATGCTTCAAGGTTGTGCAGGATGCTGGTGAGCAATTCGGGGTTGTCGTCGGTAATGGCGGGTTCGGCGTTGGCGGTGGTCAGGAAGGTCTGGATGGATTGGGGGGACGCCTGGCCAGCGATGGCGCCGAGTGTGCCGGTTCGGCTGATCATGGATCGGTAGGAGACTTTGGGTTGTTCCAGTTTGATTTCCGGCAGACCGCCGGGGAAATGGGGGACGGCGTTTAGGGAGGAAGCTTGGCCGGAGGAGGTGTAGCCGAGGTAGTCACGGGTTCCTTGGAAGACGAATGTAGCGAAGAGGAGAAGGGCCGTGGCGAGGAGGGAGCGGAGGAACCATTTTCGGCCAATTTCAGTTTGCCTCATAGCTCTTGGGTCAACAGGGGTTTGGCGCGCTCGAGGGAAGCGTGATCTATTGATTGTATGACAGCGATTGAATTGATGCGAATTTTGCAAAACGCGATATGGGCTGGGTGGGGGTATGCGATAGAGAAATAAAGACGTCCTAGATATTTCATTAAAATCGCCTAAGAATGCTTAAAGGCTGCTGGACTAATACCTTAGGTTTGGCAGGAAAGGGAAAGTTTTTAAACACTCTCTTCCAGCTTTAATAAATGGAGAGATAATGCCTTCATGCCCAAAACTGCTTATACGGACTTCTGCCATCACATGTATGACTTGGTGCAGCGTATCAACGAATTCTCTAAGGAGAAGGTTCAGCCGGCAATTGCACGCCTACGCGATGATAAATCACGGATAGATCCCAATCGCGATGCGGCAATATTTGCCACTTATATTCGTCTATCGCTGTGGTCTAACTCTCTTCAAAGGCTGAATAAGACTGCAGACATACAGGCTGTCGGTACCGGCGCGCGATGCATCTTCGAACATTACATAGACATTGCTTGGTTATGTCTACTAACTGATGCCAATACAATAGAGCAGTTTAAAGCATTTCCTAACATTGATCGATATCATGCAGCGCAAAAGATCATTTTACATAAGAGAAAATGTGCTAATTCAACATTTGATACACGTCCTCACGAGGAGTGGGTCACGCAAATGGAATCTCAATCGGAACCAGTTGCAAATAAAGTTGGACGGCTATGGGGAACAAAAGGAGAAGGAATCCCAAAATGGCCACGATTTCACTGGACCGGTATTCGAGACCTAAGCGAGCGGTCCGATAAATTGGGATTGGAGTATTTAGACGAGTATTACCAAATCTATACAATTTTCAGCTCACTTGTACACGCCGGTCCTACGGCGTTTGTACATCATGACTTCAGTAAGCTGGAGTTGAATATCGGGTACGCCTACTTTAAAAGCTTCCAATACTTTCTTTCTTCAATAGTCCTAGCCGTTGATCATCTCAGAATTAAGGAAACTATCCCATCGTATGATGAGATTGTTGCACAGATGAAAGATTGGCTGAAGCAAGATTTACATCGCTTAATCTCCGCAAACCAAAAGTAGCGGTGTGGTCATAAACTTTAATGCCAACGCGATATCGTGTGTGAGAAGACGCTGTAGAGGGAGGAAGGAGACGCGGGGGTTGGGAAAGATTATCTTATACGGTGGAGGGGAGAAAGTTAAGGTTGCGGTTGATGGAGCCCGATGGATTTAAAGCGGGGAAATCCGGGGATTGTGTTTTTTATGAAAGGTTGAGTGAGGGTGGGCCGAATCAGTTTGATCGGCATGTACAGTATTTCGCGGCTCGGAAGAGGTAGGGCGGATACCCCGAAACCGTAGAATTGCTCCGCCCGCGGGGTGGCTAAAATTTGGTTTGGTTGGGATTAGTTTATTTGCGCTTGGCGTCTTTGAGGGCGTCGGTGAACCAGCCGCCGACGGCGGGGGCGGGGCGTTTGGGTTGGGGTTTGGGGGTGGGTTGGGTGTTGGGGCGGGGGGTGCTAGCGACGGGGGTGGTGCGGGGTTGGGCGGGTTTTTGTTGGGTGGGGGTGGGGCCCTTTTTCAGGGTTAGGGCGATGCGTTTGCGGGGGAGGTCTACTTCTAAGATGGTGACTTCTACTTGTTGTTGGACTTTTACGATTTCACTCGGGTCTTTGACGAAGCGGTCGGAGAGTTGGGAGATGTGGATTAGGCCGTCCTGGTGGACGCCGATGTCTACGAAGGCACCGAAGGCGGTGACGTTGGTGATGAGTCCGGGGAGTTTCATGCCGGGTTTGAGGTGGGAGATTTCGGTGACGCCGTCGGTGAAGGAGAAGGGTTGGAAGGTTTGGCGGGGGTCTAATCCTGGTTTGGCGAGTTCAGCGAGGATGTCGGTGAGGGTGGGGAGGCCGACGGTGGGGGTGATGTAGCGTTGCTTGTTGATTTGTTTGCGGAGGGATTCGTCGGAGATTAGAGATTTGATGGTGACGTTGAGGTCTTGGGCCATTTGATTGACGAGAGGGTAGGTTTCGGGATGGACGGCGGAGGAGTCGAGGGGGTTTTCGGCGGAGGGGATGCGGAGGAAGCCGGCGGCTTGTTCGAAGGTTTTTTCGCCGAGGCGGGGGACGGCGAGGAGTTGTTGGCGGGAGGTGAATGGGCCGTGGGTGTTGCGGTGGGAGATGATGTTTTGGGCGAGGGCGGGGTTGAGGCCGGCGACGTAGGTGAGGAGTTGTTTGGAGGCGGTGTTGAGGTTGACGCCGACGGCGTTGACGCAGCTTGTGACGGTGTCGTCCAAAGATTTTTTGAGGGAGTCCTGGTCGACGTCGTGTTGGTACTGGCCAACGCCGATGGATTTGGGGTCGAGTTTGACGAGTTCGGCGAGGGGGTCGAGGAGGCGGCGGCCGATGGAGATGGCACCGCGGACGGTGAGGTCGTGGTCGGGGAATTCTTCTCGGGCTACGTCGGAGGCGGAGTAAATACTTGCGCCGGATTCGTTGACCATTACTATGGGGATGGTTGAGAGGGGGGACCCACCGACCGCGGTCGGTGGGCTTTGGAGGAGTTTTCTGACGAACGATTCGGTTTCTCTTCCGGCGGTTCCATTTCCTATGGCGATGGCTTGGATGTCGTGTTTGGTGATTAGGTGTTTTAGGGTTTCGGTGGCTTCTTGGGTTTTGGATGCGCCTTGGTCGGGGTAGATGACGGTGTTTTCGAGAAGTTGGCCTTGGGGGTCTAGGGCGACGATTTTGCAGCCGGTGCGGAAGCCTGGGTCGATGGCGAGGATGCGCTTTTGGCCTAGGGGGGAGGCGAGGAGGAGTTGGCGGAGATTGCTGGTGAAGACCTGGATGGCTTCGGCGTCGGCTTTTTGTTTGGAGGCCAGGCGGGCTTCGGTTTCCATGGAGAGGGAGAGGAGGCGTTTGTAGGAATCTTTTACTGCCAGGCGGACTTGATCGGAAGAGGGGTTGTCGGATTTGACGAATTCGGATTCTAGGATGGCGATGGCGTCTTCGGGGAGGGGTTGGATGGAGAAGAAGAGGAAGCCTTCGGCGGCACCGCGGCGGATGGCGAGGAGGCGGTGGGAAGGAGCGGTGCGGAGGGGTTCGGACCAGTTGAAGTAGTCTTTGAATTTGGCGGCTTCGGCTTCTTTGCCGGCGATGACTTCGGATTTGAGGGTGCCTTGGGTGAGGAAGAGGTGGCGGATTTTGGCGCGGGTGTCGGCGTGGTCGCTGATGCGCTCGGCGAGGATGTCGCGGGCACCTTGGAGAGCGGAGGCGGTGTCGGGGATTTTGAGGTCGTCGGCAACTGAGGAGCCTTCGGGGGTGAGGTATTTGGCGGCTTCGAGGTCGGGGTTTGTTGCTGGGAGTTGAGAGAAGAGGAGGTCGGCGAGGGGTTCTAATCCCTTTTCCTTGGCGATCATGGCGCGGGTGCGGCGCTTGGGGCGGTAAGGTTGGTAGATGTCTTCGAGGGTGGACATCGTCAGGGCGGTGTTGATTTTGGATTGGAGGTCTTCGGTGAGGAGTTTGCGTTCGTCGAGGGATTTGAGGATGGCGGAGCGGCGGGCGTCGAGTTCGGCGAGTTGGGTGAGGCGGTCGCGGACGGAGGTGATTTGGACTTCGTCGAGGCTGCCTGTGGCTTCTTTGCGGTAGCGGGCGATGAAGGGGACGGTGCCTCCTTCGGCGAGGAGCTGGGCGGTGGCGGAGACCTGGGCGGGGCGGATGGAGAGTTCGATGGCGATGGCGGCGGAGTAGAGATCGGACATTGGGGGACCTTCCTTGGTTGGGGGGGGAGAGGATAACGATAGGAGAAGGCAAAATGAAGAATGCAGAATGCAGAATGTAGAATGTAGAATGAGAAGGGATTAGGTGCGGATGGAGAGGAGTTTGTGGATGCAGGTGACGGCGAGGGAGCCGTCGCCGACGGCGAAGCCTACGCGTTTGGTGGAGCCGGAGCGGATATCGCCGGCGGCGAGGATGCCGGGGAGGGTGGTTTCGAGGGGGCAGGGTTCGCGGTTGGTGAGGGGCCAGTAGTTGGAGCGGAGGGCGTCGGTGCCGGTGAGGAGGTAGCCGAGGGGGTCGCGGGCGATGTTGTCGGGGAGGAAGGAGCAGGTGGGGTCGGCGCCGATGAAGACGAAGAGGGCGGCGAGGGGGAGGTTGGTGGTGAGGGGGGAAAGACGGGTCGGGGACGACCCGGCTCCACTTGGGGGTGGGGATGGGTTTGATGGGGGGAGGGTTTCGAGGGTAATGGATTCGAGGCGGTGATTTCCATGGACGGAGGAAACCTGGGTGTTTTCGTGGAGTTTGATGTTGGGAGTGGAGCGGATGCGGTTGACGAGGTAGGAGGACATGCCGGGGCCCAGGTGTTTGCGGACGAGGAGGTGGACGGTGCGGTTGCGGCAGCATTCGGCGAGGAACATGGCGGCTTGGCCGGCGGAGTTGCCGGCGCCGACGACGGCGACGTCGGAGTTGTCGTAGAGGATGGCTTCGACGGAGGTGCAGGCGTAGTGGATGCCGGCGGATTCGAATTTTTCGGCGTTTTCGGCGTCGAGTTTGCGCCATTTGACGCCGGCGGCGACGAGGATGGTGCGGGCGCGGAGGGTGGTGCCGCAGTTGAGGTGGAGGAGGTGGAAGTCGGCGGGAGTTGGGGCGGGGGTGATGGAATCGACGGAGATGGGGGTGACGATTTTGGCGCCGAACTTGAGCATTTGGAGAACGGAGCGGGTGGCGAGTTCGGCGCCGGTGAGGCCGGAGGGGAAGCCGATGAAGTTTTCGATTTTGGAGGAACCGCCGGCTTGGCCGCCGGGGCCGAGACGGTCGAGGACGAGGACGGAGAGGCCTTCGGAGGCGGCGTAGACGGCGGCGGTCATGCCGGCGGGACCGGCACCGATGACGGCGAGGTCGACGGGTTCGGTGGGGCAGGAGCGCCAGACGCCGGCACCGGCGGCGAGTTCGCGGAGGGTCGGGTTGATGAGGAGGTTGCCGTCGGTGCACTGGATGACGGGGGATTTTTTGGGGGAGTTCCAGGAGGTGAGGAGGGATTGGCCTTCGGGGGAGGCGGAGTCGAGCCAGGTGAAGGGGACGAAGTTTTTGAAGAGGAATTCGCGGACGAGCATGGTGTCGCGGCATTTGCCTGGGCCGACGACTTTGATGCCGGCGACGCCGGAGAGAGTGAGGAGTCGTCGGCGTTCCTGGATGGCGATGAGGAGTTTTTCGCTGACGGAGGGGAGTTTGGAGAGGAGTTCGCGGAGGCGTGGGCCGGTGATGCGGAGGAGGGTGGTGTGGCCGCGGGCGATGCCGGTGACGATGACGGGGCGGCGGGTGAGGAGGTCGATGTCGCCGGCGAAGTGGCCGGGGGTGTGGGTGACGATGTGGCGGTTGTGATCGGCGGGGTTGATGATTTCGATGGAGCCGGATTGGACGACGAAGAGGTCGAGTTCGGATTGGCCGGCGTGGAAGATGGTTTGGCCGTCGGAGAAGGTGCAGGTTTGGGCGAGGGGGTGGAGGGAGGCGATGTCGGCGGGGGTGAGGGTGGGGAAGGCGATGGGGTTGGAGGATGTTTCGGACATGGGAGGTATTAGAGCAGAAAGGCAGGAGAGGGATAGTGGCATTGACTTCGAAGCTTTGGCGACGGATTTTGTTTATGGAATTGTCATGGGTAGGGTCGCGATTGCCAGTGAGGAAGGTGATGTGGAGCTTGGAGGGCGGAGTTTGGACATGGGAGAGGATATGAGATGGGGGGCGGGGGGATGAAAGAGTGGATAAGAAGATATCGGCACCAAGTGAGATTAAGGGCGAAGGAAGGTACAGGAAGAACAAGGAGTGCCATGAAACCATCTGATAAGATTGAAATGCCCTCCGCATTGGTTCTCAAAAAAATCTCATTATTGCAATTCAATCTTAATAATATATATTACCGTAATGGGATGGATTAAAGATGGTCTCAAATTTTTCTTTCGCCAGTTTGGATCATTAGGAAATGGGCTCGACGCCTTTGCACGTCGTCCTCCCTGGAGAAGAATAGGTAAAGCTGCTCGATTTTTAATGTCCGCAGCCGTCGTACTTGCGACGGCATTAGCAATTTTGGCGGCAGCGTTACGATCAAATGGTTTCCATGAGACAAAGTGGATTTTTTTCATGTCCATGCTTGTCATCGGATTAATACATTTAATGTATTGGGGACTTCTCGCAGCAGATACCGTATTTTCCAAATCAGAAGATGATCTCGAAATTCGAAATCTTTTATTCCCATTACTTCTACTGATTGCATATTTTCTAGCGATTTTAAACGAGAAGTCTCTATGGGTACCTAGCTTCTGTTTTATGGTCGTATATCTTCTATTGTTTATCGATGAGGTCGGCGAAGACATTCGCGCTGAAAAACGAAGCTATCGTTCTCCAAATGAAAGTAATCGTGCTTTTAGTTGGATGATAATGGACTGGTTTTTAATTATCGTACTAGTTGGAAACATTATTGAAAAGCAATTAGTGATAGTGACATTTCAGCCAGCACCAAGCATATGGGGAGCTAAGATATATCCTCTTCTCAGGCCCTATGTACAAGCCGTATATAATGCCGTTAGTGTTAAAGACGTTATTATATTTCTTAATCTTTTTGCTTATATAATTTTTTATATTAGTGCTCGTCGGAAAGACCAACGAAGTGAAAATTTGGCCTACAAGGAATTTGTTCAGCTGGTTACTACATACAAAAATATTTCTTCGGATGGACATGATATCTCTCCTACTATTAACCATCTTTTTGCTCAACAAGATGGTCTTTTTCAGGTCGTTGACTATGGGTGTGCTAACAGTCGAAGAACGCTCGACACCTTGGGAATCATGGGGATTCAGCTTTCAAACATTTTTTTGTGCGGTATTGATCGAGATGAAATGTGGAAGGAGGATTTTGATAAGGCATGTAAAAGTCGCGAGGTCACAAATAATTTCTTTGCAGAAAATTTCACTGAAGCAGATGCTTACATACGGAAAGCCAATATCGTTATCGCATCACATATGATACATGCTAGTAGTTCAGCTAAAGATTTCTCAAGTTTAATCAAAAATGCTCCTTCTAATGTTGTAATAATAGTTATAGGTTGTGCGCAAGGGTCTTTTCTATCAGGCCTGATAAATGAGGCAGCTGTACAAGGAATCGTTACGCAAACATATTATCGATGGGACGGACGTCACCTAGGACTTCTTATTGCCGATGCTAAACTTAAAAATGCGGCTGGTAGTAATTCAACCGTCTCCAGGCTAAATCCTCATAAGCCGGTTTTCTTACCGTTTGCTAGAATTAAGCGAAGGCTGAAGATTATGGATGATACTCCTAATTTTTTAGCTTCTTGGGTTGAACTAAAGTACGGCTATAGAATAGGTCTACGCACTTATAAAATGCTTTATCGTCAGATGGTTCAAGCAAACAGCCGGGATGAATTCAAAAGACTTAATTTCGATGATTTAGTTTATGTTTTTACGAAAGCGTGAAAGGAAAGATTTCTCCCTTAGCGAGGATCTATACATAAAATTATGTAGATTCGGTGACGACGGCGTGGCGTTGTTGGCCGGCGTTCATGCCGTAGGCGAGTTCGGTCAGGACCCATTCGGTGGTGAGAATGGGGGTAGGGCGGGTAAGGGCAATGGAACGTGCGCGGGCATGGGCCTTGTCGGATGGGTTGAGGGGGACGAGGAAATAGAAGGTATCGCCGAAATAGGTCATGAGTGGGGGCGTTTGGAGGTGCCGTAGATGTAGTGGTCGTGATTTTCGGCGAGGTCTGAGGGGAGTTCCGGGCCGGCGGAACCGGCGAGTTCGAGGAGGTCGTCCCATATGCTAAGGGGGTCGGGGGATGGGGCGCAATCAGGAACGATGATTTCGATGGGGGTGCCTTCGGCGAGGGGAGAAGGGTTGTCGAGAACGATTTGACCATTATGGACTTTGCCCCGGTAGGTCATAGGAACTCCTGAGGTCGGATTGTAGCGGGTGGGTGTGGGATCGGCTATGTAATTCCAACTCGGCGAGTGGCGGGGGGATCACGGAAGCGATGAGATTGGAGGTTGTGGGCATGGAGAGTCATCCGTTGGGGTCGTCAAACAGGGATTGTAGGCGATGGCCTAATTCGGGAGGATATTTTTTGATCCAGGAGGGGTCAATTATTCCCACATCAATCATGTCGCGCAAGTGGGTGCGATCTTTATCGCGAAAAGCGGTGAGCTTGATTTGGACCAGGGCATCGAGGGAAAGGACTTGATATGAGCCGGCGGATTCGGAGGCGGAGACGTCGGGGTTGGGGGGTTGGGAGCCTTTGACGGATTCGTTGGCGAAGACGATGTGGAGGGCGTCGCGGGCTTTGGCGTGGGGGCCGTCGAGGAACATGTCGAGGCCGTTGGCGTGGCGGTAGAGGAAGCCGGCGGATTCGAGGGCGGTTGTGGCGGCGGGGAGGATGTCTACGTCCTGGGTGTTGCGCACGGCGGCTTCGTCGACGCGCGAGACCCAGAGGGCGACGGCGTTGCCGCCGACGATGGCGTAGGGGATGTTGTAGGCCTGGAGGGCGGCGGCGGATCGCAGGAGGCGTTGGCGCACTTTTTCCACGGCGTTCACCATCCGGTCGAGGGAAAATTCTCCGAAATTCACGGGCATGATTCTTACTATGATAGCATTTTATCGGGTTGTGAATGCAACCTATAGGAGCGAGGCGGCGGGGGTGTCGAGGTAGAGGGTGGTGCTGGGGTGGCGTTGGAGGAGGGAGGCGGGGACTTGGTTGGTGAGGGGGCCTTTGAGGGTGGCGTGGACGGCTTTGGCTTTGCGCTGGTCGGGGACGGTGCAGATGATGGTCTTGGATTTCATGATCTGATTGGGGGACATGCTGATGGCCTGGGCGGGGACGTCGTTTAGGGTGGGGAACCAGCCTTCGCCCATTTGTTGTTGGCGGCAGGCCTGGTCTAAGTTGACGACGAGGTAGGGTTCTTCGGTGTTGAAGTCGGCGGGGGGATCGTTGAAGGCGATGTGGGCGTTTTCGCCGATGCCGATGAAGGCGACGTCGATCGGGTGGGATTTGATGATGGAGCCGAGGCGTTGGCATTCGGCTTGGGGGTCTTTTTCGGCGTTGACGTAGTGGAAGGTGGCGAGGGGGAGGGGGAGTTTGGAGACGAAGCGTTGCCAGAGGTAGAGGCGGAAGCTGGCGGGGTGGGTGATGGGGAGGCCGACGTATTCGTCGAGGTGGAAGGCGGTGACGCGGGACCAGTCGATGTCTTTTTCGTGGATGAGAGAGGAGAGCATTTCGAATTGGGAGGCGCCGGTGGCGACGATGATGTTGGCGGAGCCGCGGGAGGAGAGGGCGGTGCGGATTTTGGAGGCACCGTCGGAGGCGGCGCGTTTGCCTAGCGTAATTTTGTCGGATTCGATGATGGTATTCATGGGCGGAGAGAATACCGCGAAGAGGCAAGCGTTGGCGAGGGGTGTTGAGTCAAGAAGAGTTTAGGCTTCGTCTTTGTTGTGTTCGATGTGGATTTGGGAGCCGGAGTTATCGAGGTCGGAGGAGAGGTCGAGGTCGAGGTCTTCGGGGTCGCCTTGGAGGGCGGACATGGGGTCGAATTCGCCGTCGTCTTCGGCGCGGGGGACGGAGCGCATGCCGGCGTTAGTTTGGTCGGAGGGGGCGGCGGGGGCACCTTCGTTGGGGACGAGCTGGTCGTCGGCGGGGACGCCGTCGACCTGTAGGACGAAGAGTACGGGGCCGACGCGGATGGTGTCGCCGGGCTGGAGGATGGCTTCCTGGATGCGCTGGCCGTTGACGTAGGTGCCGTTGGAGGAGCCGAGGTCTTCGATGCGGAGGGAGTCGGCTTCGCGGATCATGCGGCAGTGTTTGCGGGAGATATCGCCAAGGGGGATACGGAGGTCGCAGTCTTCGCGGCGGCCGATGATGGTCATTTCGCGGGTGACGTTGAAATTGCGGCGCTGGCCGGTGGCGGGGAACATGACCATGACGACTTGCATAGAATGTGCCTCACAAACGGGATGTGGATCAAAGAAGAAGGGTGAGCCTTCTGTTGGTGTACCCTAGCGTTATGAGTCGAAGCAGGCAAGAATAATACGAGTAGTATGAGCTCTTTGTCATTAAACACGATGTATCCGCAATTGACGCCGGGGGGGGTTCCGCGCGAGGAGATTGTGGGGTTGTATGTGCATATTCCATTTTGTTTTCATAAATGTCATTACTGCGATTTTTACAGCATCACACAGCAGAGCCCGGAGCGGATGAGGGATTTTGTGGATCGGGTGCTGGCGGAGGCGGGGCAGTGGGGCGGGGCGTACGTGAGGCCGCGGACGATTTTTTTTGGAGGGGGGACGCCGTCGCTGCTGCCGATGGGGGAGATGAGGAGATTGATCGGGGGGCTGAAGGAGCGGTTTGATTTTTCGTTGCTGAATGAATTTACGGTAGAGGCGAATCCGGCGACGGTGACGTTGGAATATTGTCAGATGCTGAAAGAGGCGGGAGTGGATCGGTTGAGTTTTGGGGCGCAGAGTTTTAATCCGGCGGATTTGAAGATGCTGGAGAGGCATCATGATCCGGAGGATGTGCCTAAGAGTTTAGAGATGGCGCGGGGGGCGGGGTTTGAGCGGTTGAATGTGGATTTGATTTATGCGGTGCCGGGGCAGGATCTGGCGTCATGGGAGGCGACGCTTGAGGAGGCGATCGGGCTGGGGACGAGGCATATGTCGTGTTATGGGTTGACGTATGAATTGAATACGCCGATGGCGGTGAAGAAGAGGCTGGGGCATTTTGTGGGGGCGGAGGAGTCGCTGGAATTGCAGATGATGCACCGGACGCGGGAACGGCTGGGGACACTCGGGATTAAGGCGTATGAGGTGAGTAATTATGCGGTGGCGGGGGAGGAGTGTAGGCATAATCTGATGTACTGGAGGGGGGAGAATTATTTGGCGTTGGGGCCGTCGGGGGCATCGCATGTGGGAGGGTGGCGGTGGAAGAATCGGCCGCATTTGGGGGAGTGGGAACTGGCGATTGATGCGGGGATTCTGCCGGCTGCGGAGGTGGAGGTATTATCGGCGGATCGGCGGGCGGGGGAGCTGGCGATGTTGATGTTGAGGCTGACGCCGGGGGTGGATTTTGCGGATTTTAAGGGGAGGACGGGATATGACGCGCGGGAGGTTTATGATGCGCAGTTGAAGCAGCTTGCGGGGGGAGGTCTGATAATTGTGGATGAGCGGGGATTTCGGCTGACGGAGAAGGGATTGAATGTGGCGGATGCGGTGGCGGGGGAGTTTCTGGTCGTAGTGTGAGTCTGGGAAAATTTTATCGGTAAGGGGATTTGGGGTGGGTCCGCTAATTGCGCGGTCGTGGTGCGCCGATGAGTGGGTAGGACGTTCGCGTAGAGATGTATTTACACGCGCCGGAGCGGACAGAGAAATGCTTAGTTTTGTACAATCGTTTTTCACGCCGAAAGCGAGCCCGATTGGGATTGATTTCGGGAGCGAATCGCTTCGCATGGCGCAGGTGCGTCGTGTGGGGAAGGATCTGCGTTTGATCGCGGCGGCGTCGGCGGATGTGCCTTCTCATGTGAGGAACGATCCGGCGGGGAGACTGGAGTTTTTTTCGTCGAGCGTGCGGGAATTGCTGGCGCAGAATGAGTTTGTGGGGAGGCAGGCGGTGATCGCGCTGCCGGCGGCGTCGATGTATATACAACATTTGCGCATAGCGAAGATGGATGAAGAGGCGCGGCGGAAGGCGATCCCGTGGGAGGCGCGAGGGAAGCTGCCGATTGATCCTTCGCAGGCGATTTTGCGGCATCATGTGGCGGGGGAGATTTATCAGGATCAGGAGCCGCGGGAAGAGATTGTGCTGATGGCGGCGGGGAAGGAACTGGTGAATCAACTGCTGTCGGCGGCGTCGCGGGCGCGGCTGGATGTGGTGGGGATGGAAGTGGAGGCGAAGGCGCTGCTGGATTGCTTTGCACATGTGTATCGGCGCAAGAGCGATGCGGAGGCGACGTTTTGCTTTGTGGATATCGGGACGAGCGCGACGCGGGCGGTGGTGGCGCGGGGGGGGCATATTTTATTTGCACGGTCGATCCCGATCGGGGGAGATCATTTTAATCAAGCAACGTCGGCGGCGTTGAACATTCCGCTGGAAGAGGCACGGCTGGTGCGGTTGCGCATAGCGGCGACGGTAGAGAATGTGAAAGAGACGAAGTGCGAGGAGCCGGCGCGGGAGCAGATAGCGGAGGCGACGATTGACAATTCGTTTGCGCTGCTGAAAGCAAGCGTGCCGGTGGAGGCGGAGCGGCGGTCGACGGGGCCATCGGATCCGCAACTGGCGATAGTGCCTGCCGTGCAGCCGACGGTGGACCCGCAGTCGCATCTGGTGGAGGCGGCGTTGCGTGAGCCGCTCACGCGGCTGGTACAGGAATTGGATTTGTGCAGGCGGTATTACGAGGCGACGTTTCCGTCGCACCCGATTGATCGGCTGGTTTTTGTAGGGGGAGAGGCACACCACCGGCGCGTGTGCCAGCGAATTGCGATGGAGCTTTCGCTCTCGGCGCAAGTGGGGGACCCGATGGTGCGGCTGGCGGGGACGTGTGATTTGTCGCTGGAAAGCACGTTGGACCCGACGGTGCCGCAGCCGTCCTGGGCGGTAGCGCTGGGGTTGTCGATGGGCGCGACGGTGAATACGGCGCAGCGAGCGGTGAAATCGTGAGGGAGGGTGATCAACAATGAATGCACCAAATCAACTTAGTTTTTTGCCTGACGATTATCTGGCGCGGAAGGTGCAGCGGCGGACGAATGTGATCTGCGCGACGTTGTTCCTGGTGGCGATGGGAGCGATCGCGTCTGCATTTACGCTGTCGGAGCGGGCGACACATGCGATGGTGCTGCGCCATGACGAGGTGGATCAGCAATATGCGGACGCGGCGAAGAAGCTGGAGCAGGTGGGGCAGATGCAGGATAAGCAGCGGCGGATGGCGCACCAGGCGGAGGTAACGGCGTCGCTGCTGGAGAAGGTGCCGAGGAGTTTTCTGCTGGCGGAGTTTACGAATTCTCTGCCGGCGGGGGTGTCATTGATCGAGTTGTCGATGGAATCGAAGTTGAAGCCGCAGGCGCCGCCACCGGCGCCGAAGACGGCGTTTGAGCAGAAGAAGACGGATGGAGATAAGAAGAACAAGACGGCAGCGCCGGCGGGCCCGCCGGTGAAAATGTATGACGTTGTGATCAAACTGACGGGGGTGGCGCAGACGGATGTGCAAGTGGCACAGTTTATTAACAAGCTGTCGCAATCGAAGCTACTGATGGACGTGAATCTGGTGATTGTGGATCAATTCACGGTGGATTCGGACAAGGTGAGGAAGTTTCAGTTGGAGATGTTGTTGAATCCGGAGGCGAGCGTCGATCCGAACACTAAGCCGGTGCTTAAAACGGCTGCGATCGATACACAGCCGGCGGGGGATAGGTAACGGCCACGGAGGAAAGTATGAAACTAGGATTTCGAGAAATTTTGTTTGTATGCGTGATCGTGGGGCTGCTGGCTTGCACGTACTTGTTTGTTTTCAAGAAGGCGGTAGCGCATCGGGCGGATTTACGAGCGGAGATTGATCGGAAGGAGACGGCACTGAGTAATCTTCGGCAGGCGACGGCGGGAGTGGAGGATTTGAACAAGATGGTGGTGGACCTGGAGCAGGCGATTCACTTTTTTGATTCAAAGCTGCCGCAGGAGAAGGAAGTGGATCAGATTTTGAAGGAAGTGTGGCAACTGGCGGCCGCGAACAATCTGACGACGAAGACGATCAAGACGATGAAGAGCGAGATGAATGCAAACTATAACGAGCTGCCGATCCAGCTTGCACTCTCGGGGAATTTTTATGGGTATTACACATTTTTACAACAGCTTGAGAAATTGCCGCGGATTACGCGGGTGACGGATATGAAGCTTACGAAGATTGATGATCGCGATGGGGATATGCAGGCGCAGATGACGCTGAGCATTTTCTTTGAGCCGGAGCATAAAACGGTTGCGACGGCAAATTAGGCGGTGAAGAGAACAGGAGCGAAACCATGTCGAAAATTGATGCGGATTTGGATGAAGAGACAGACGAAGCTTCGCAGGAGGATGCGGGGAGCGATCTTACAGATGCGCTGGCGGAGGATGAGGCTTCTTTTATTACAGAGGAGAAGAAGCCGGTTAATAGGACGAGTGTGCTGATATTTGGGGTAATTCTGCTGGGGGCGGCGGGGTATTATTTGATGTATGCGCGGACGGGGCCGCAGACGGCGTCGGCGGCGGTTTCGCCGGAGTCGGAGCAGGCGGATCAGACGATCAATCAGTTTTTGTCGGCGGGGGATGAGAATCTGCGGGTGATGCGGCAGCTTCGGCAGACGACGGATAAGGTGGTGGCACAGTTTAAGAATGCCGCGCCGGCGCAGGTGCCACTGAATGATTTGCAGGCGAATCCTTTTAAATATGCGCAATTGACGGATGACGCGAGCGCGGCGGCGGCGGCGAAGAAAAAGCATGAAGAAGAGCGGCAGATTGCGCTGACGAATGTGCAGACGCTGCAATTGCAGTCGATTTTGCACAGCGAGACCAAGCGGGCGTGCATGATTAATAATCAGTTGTATGCCGAGGGGGCGACGGTTTCGGATTTTACGATTGAGAAGATTTCGGTGGGGAGCGTGATCGTGAAGTCTGGGCCGTTCAGGTTTGAACTGAAAATGCAACACTAATGTTTAGCAAGCGAACCAACACGGCGGTACTGGAGAGCGCGGAGAGCGAGGAGCTGAATCCACAGGCGCTCTGGCAGCCGTCAGCGGATGCGGCGCGACAGCGGCAGTCGGTGGATAATTTGCTGCTGGAGCGGAAGCAGATCACGGAAGAGCAGGCGGCGCAGGCGCGGTCGGTGCAGCAGCAGACGCCAGGGAAGACGGTTGCTCAGATTCTGCTGACGATGAATGCGGCGACGGAGGCGCAGGTGCTATCGGCGTATGCGGAGACGCTGGGAGTTCCGTTTGAGACGCTGGAGCGGGGGAACATTGATCCGGAGGCATTTGATCTGCTGCCGCCGGATTATATTCGGAAGCAGCTCGTCCTGCCGGTGCGGTTTGAAGAGAAGACGCTGGTCGTGGCGATGGTGGATTTAACAAATGTGTTTCTGCTGGACGAGGTTCGGCGGAAGACCAAGCGGGACATTCGGATGGTGGCGGCGGCACCAACGGAGATTCACCGGATCGTCGAGCAGATCACCAGCACGGGGAACACGGATGTCCATGTTGAAGAGATCATCAAGGATATGGCGGATGACGACATTCAGGTCGTTAAGGAAGCCAAGGATGATGTGACGGATCTGGAAAAGGCGGGGAATGAGTCGCCGATTATCCGGTTTGTGAACTATTTAATTTTTGATGCGATCAAACAGGGGGCGAGCGATATTCATATTGAGCCGAAGGAAAAGGGGCTGAAGGTTCGGTATCGAATTGACGGGGTGTTGTTTGAGGCGATGAACCCGCCGCACACGATGCATGCGGCTATCGTTTCGCGCATGAAGATCATGGCGAATCTGGATATTTCGGAGAGGCGGCTGCCGCAGGACGGGCGGATACGGGCGGTGGTACAGGAGCGGAAGGTTGATTTGCGTATGTCTACGCTGCCGACGGCGTATGGGGAAAAGGTCGTGGTGCGAATTCTGGATAATCGGTCGATTAATGTGGCGCTGGAGGATCTGGGGTTTTCTGAGGATGCGTTGACGATCTGGAAGAAGCAGATCGATGAGCCGCACGGGATTTTGCTGGTGACGGGACCGACGGGATCGGGGAAGACGACGACGCTTTATTCATCACTTCGGTGCATGGATGGGAATAAGCTCAATATCAGCACAGTTGAAGATCCAATTGAATATCATTTGACCCAGGCGAACCAGTGTCAGGTGCATGACAAGATTGGGATGACATTTTCGGCAGCATTGCGGTCGCTGCTGCGGCAGGACCCGGATGTGGTGATGCTGGGGGAAATTCGCGATGCGGAGACGGCGAAGATCGCGGTGCAGGCTTCGTTGACAGGACACTTGGTGCTGTCGACGCTGCATACGAATGATGCGCCGAGCTCAGTGACGCGGCTGATTAATATAGGGCTCGAGCCTTATTTGATTGCGTCGGCAGTGAATGCGATTTTGGCGCAGCGGCTGGTGAGAAAGATTTGTGCGCATTGCCAGGAGCTTTATACACCAACGCCAGAGATGGCGGAATTTTTGACATTGCAGGGGTTTGATTCGACGAAGTTGTATCAGGGGAAGGGGTGCGACCGGTGCAGGAAGACGGGGTATGCGGGGCGGCTTGGGATCTATGAATTATTGGTCATGGATGACGGGCTGCGGGATTTGGTGACGAGCAATCCGAATGTAAATGAGCTGAGGAAGCTTTGCCGAGAGCGGGGGCTGGTGACGTTGCGGATGGATGGATTTCAAAAAGTGGTCAAGGGACTGACCACCATTGACGAAATTCTAAGGGTGACCGAGAGCGGCGTGTGAGCAGCGATCTCTAACAGTGATTGACCGATAATGAGCTTATTAAACGACATTTTGAGAGCCGGTGTGGAAGCGAAGGCGTCGGATATTCACTTAACGGTGGGTTCGCCGCCGCTGTTTCGAATCCATACGGTCATTACACAGAGCGATATGCCGTTAATGACTGCGGAGGGGATTTCGAGATTGGCGCGGGAGATGTTGAGCGATTCGCGGTGGGCGGATTTTGAAGTCAAGCGTGACGCGGACTTTTCTTATGAGATTCCGGGGTTGTGCCGGTTTCGTGTGAATGCGCACTATCAGCGGAATTCGGTGGCGCTGGCGTTCAGGACGATTAATGACAAGGTTCGGCAGATTGAGCAGTTATTTTTGCCGGACATCTGTTCGAAGCTGACGTATTTGCCGCGAGGGTTGATTTTGGTGACCGGGCCGACAGGATCGGGGAAATCGACGACACTGGCGGCAATGGTGGATGCGGTGAATCGGCGTGATCCAGGGCATATTATCACGGTCGAAGACCCGATTGAGTATGCGTTTGTGTCGAGCAAATCGTGCATTGAGCAGCGCGAAATTGGGTCGGATGTGCCTACGTTTGAGTCGGGACTGCGGCATGCACTGCGTCAGGATCCGGATGTGATCCTGGTGGGTGAAATGCGCGATCTGGAGACGACGAGCGCTGCGATCACAGCGGCGGAGACTGGACACCTGGTGTTTTCGACGCTGCACACGGTGAATGCACCGCAGACGATTGAGCGCATTATCGATATTTATCCGAGCGATGAACAGAATCAGATTCGGTCGATGCTGGCGAATACTTTGCAGGCGGTGATTTCGCAGACGCTGTTTAGGCGGAGCGATCAGCCTGGGATGATCCCGGCGATTGAGGTGATGCTGTGTACGCCTGCAGTGCGGAATTGCATTCGTGAGAATCGCATTTTCGAAATTCCGAACGTGATTGCGACTAGCCGGGCGCTGGGAATGCAGTCGCTGGATGATTCGATCAAGCAGCTTTTCGTGAATGGATATATCAGTCGTGAGGATGCGGTAGCCCAGGCGGCGCATCCGGAGAAGCTCGAGCGGTCGCTGGCAGCGTAAGGGAATTGGGATATTCAAGCAGTGATGTAAATGCCTCGTTATCGATACGAATCAAAATCTTCTTCCGGTAAAGTCACGAACGGGCTAGTGGTGGCTGCGAATCTGAAGGCCGCTTCGCAGCAGCTCCGGGATCGGGGGGAATTTATCCTTGCGCTGCACCCGGCAGATGGGGATAGCAAGACGGGGAAGGAGGGATTCAGCCTATCTTTTGGGCCCGGAGCGAAAGATGTACATAATTTTACCAGCCAACTGGCGGTGATGATTCGGGCGGGGATTTCGATTCGGTCGGCAGTGGAAGGAATTGCGGAGCAGACGGAAAATCCGAAGTTCAAGAAGATGCTGATCCAGATAAAGAAAGATGTGGAAAGTGGGAAGCAATTTTCGGATGCGCTGATGCGGTATCCGAAGGTATTCAGCCCACTCTATATTAACATGGTGAAGGCGTCTGAGTTGTCGGGGGGATTTTCGAAGATGCTGGACAAGATTGCGGCATATTTGTCGCAACAGATTGAGACGCGCGGGCAGGTGCTGGGGGCGATGATTTATCCGGGAATAATCGGGTCATTGGCGGTGTTTGTAACGATCTTTTTGCTGACGTTTGTGCTGCCGCGGTTTATGGTGATTTTCAAGGGGAAGGAAGCGGCGTTACCGGTGCCGACGAAGATGCTGCTGGCGTTGTCAAATTTCATGGTGAATTACTGGTATGTGCTGCTGGTGGCAGTAGGGGCGGGGATATGGGGATTTGTGCTGATGATGCGGACGGATGGGGGGCGGCTGTGGTTTGACAAGATGAAGCTGACGATTCCGCTGTTCAAGAAGCTGTTTCGGGCCATGTATATCAGCCGATCGCTGCATACGATGGGGCAACTATTGAATGCGGGCGTGCCGATGCTGGATACGATCAGCATCACTGCGGATATTTCGGGAAATATGTTGTACCGTCGGATGTGGCGGGCAGTGTATTCGTCGGTGAAGCAGGGGAAGAAGATTTCGCAGCCGTTGTCGCGGAGCACGCTGCTTCCGAAGGCCGTGGTGCAGATGATCGGGGCAGGGGAAGAGTCGGGGAAGTTGGGGGAGGTGTTGGATGAGGTGTCGGAATATTATTCGCGGGAATTGAAAGCGGTGATCAAGTCGGTCACGGCGATGATTGAGCCTTTAATGATTGTAGCGATGGGCTCGGTGGTCGGGTTTATCGCGATGTCGATTATTCTGCCGATCTTTAAGTTGAGCCAGCTAGTGAAGTAAGGTAATTTGGGGCGTTATTTGCAATTGTCCCATTTGAATTGGATATCGAGTGTATGGGACGTAGAAATATAATCATCAGGCGGCGTGGGAATGGCCGGCCGGCGCGGCGGGGGGTGGCGGCGATTTTGGCGATGTTATTTCTCGTGCTGATCGGGACGCTTTCGCTCGGTTTTTATGCATCGACGACGACGTCGGTGCAGGTGGCGGATAATGCGCGGTATCAGAACGATGCGCAGTACGCGGCAGAGTCGGGGTTGCAGTTTATTTCTTATCAGTTGCGGACGATGACTGGGACGCTTTCGAACGATCCGGCAACGATTTATGCCTATGTTACGAGCCAGCTCTCGGCGAGCTTTACGGGCAGCGAAAATATGCGAGATTCTGCCAGTGGGACCATGTATAATCCGAATAGCAGTACAAGTGGGACGGTGACGACTTATTATGCGCCGGGGAGCACGATTACGGCGGGGAAGGCTACGCCGCACTGGATGCGGATCGGGACGGGGGCGGGGACGACGTTTGTGATGGTGCAATTGGATACGTCGGTTTCGCCGGCGCGGCTGCTGGTGACTTCAGTGGGAAAATCACAGGGGGCAACGCCGGCGTATCGGGCGCTTCAGTATACGCTTTCGTCGATTAATAGCCCGACGACGACGACGACCACGACGACTTCGACGCAGACGGTGCAAGTTCCGTGGGCGGCACCCAATGGATCGATTGTGACGTACAGTGCGATTTCGGCGTCGAATGGGGCGAGGATTACTGGTAGCGTGATGGCACTGCCGCCGACGTCACAGACGCCGGCTACTGTTACGGGCGGAGCGGCCATTACAGGGACTTTGTCGTATCCGGCGGGTTATCCGAGTCCGGTGGTGAATAACGGCGGGTCGATAGCATCAACGAGCACGGTGGCGAGTGCGCCAGCAGTACCGTCGTTTGATACCACGGCATTTGCGGCGCTGGTGCCGGCCAGTGGGCAAACGGCGATTGGGAGTTCATGGCTCAGCAACCAGGTCTTTACCAGTGCGGTATTAAATGCATCAAGCCAGGTGGGGTCGAGCAATATCTTCACAGACATTCGCATTAAGGCGAATTCGAATCTCACATTTGGAAATGGCGCGGTCTTGAACGGTGTGATTTATATTGAGTCGCCGAACAAGATTACGTTTGGGGGGGGAGCGAAGATCAATGGAGTGATCGTTTCGGATAACAGTTCATCATCGCCTTACAATTCATCGACGCAAAATAACACGGTCACAATCGCCAATGGGGTAAGCGTCAACGGGACAAGCAGTATTGACATGACGAAGATACCGTCTTCGGAAACCGCGAAAATAACTTCTCTTAAAGACATGTTTAAGGATAGTTCTGGAAACGACATAAGCGGGAGCATGATCCTGACCCCGAACTATGGTCTTAATTTTCAGGGTGGTATGACCGTGGGGGGAGCGAGTGCGATCGTGGGGAGTCAGTTTACGATCGCCAATGGCAGCGCGATCTCGCTGAGCGGTGTGCTGCTGAATCTGGGAAATTCGGTATTCAATGTTGGCGGCGGGATGTCAATTACGAAATCGGGATTGCCGGTGAGCTGGCCGGGGACATCGACATCGTCGACGCAGACGGTGACTACAACGGGCACTACGACGGTGGCGTCGTATACCGTGGCGCTGACTCGGTCGACGTATAGCGAAATTGATCCGTGGCAATTTGTAAAATGAGAACGGGAATGCGGCATAATTTCGCGGCGAGATATCGGCGAGTACGCGGGTTTACGCTGGTGGAGGCGGCATTTGTCACAGTGGTGGTGGGGCTTTCCTGTGCGGCGCTGATTCAGTTGCTGGCGGCTGGGACGGTGGCAAATGTGGATGCGGCGGCGATGACTTCGGGGGTGAATCTGGCGAACAATATTCATGAGGCGACGCTGCCGATGACGTTTTCACAGGTGCTGGCGCTGGATGGACAGAATTATTCGCCGCCGGTGGATTCTCGGGCGCAGCCGGTGACGGGCATGGGGACGAACTGGAAGCAGCATGTGGATGTGAAGTATGTGCAGCCGCAAAGCATTTCGGTGCTTTCGGTGAATAATGCGGTAACAACGGCGGCGCGGGTGACGGTTACGGTTTCGCATGAGAATATCGCGATTTACAGCACGAGTTGGGTGGTTTCCAATGTGCCATGACCGGCTGATCCAATCTCGACGGCGCGGGATGCTGATGATCGAGGCGGTGATCAGCCTGGCGATCTGCGCGGCACTCCTGACAGCAGTGGCGTCGGGATTTGTAGCGGCGTCGCAGGCGATCGAGTCAAATGACCAGTTCAACCACGCGACGCAGATCGGGCGGGTGATCCTGGTGCAGTTTGAAGAGCAGATTCGGACGGGGTATCCGCATTCCGATTTTGCGACGGATGGGTCGGGGAATATCACGACTCTTCATGTAACGACGGCAAGTGGGCTGGATCGGACGTATACATATAGCCCGAATTTGAAGGAGCTTTTGGTCTATACGAACGCGACGGGGTCGGGAACTCCTTATGTGGTGGCGCGGGATGTGACCAATTGCAGTTTGACGGCGACAACGGGGGTGGATGCGAGTGGAGCAAGCTGTGTAACGCAGGCGTCGCTGGCGTTTACGGTGACGGTGGGGAGCAATTCGGTGACGATGTCGGGGGCGGCGGTGCCGCGGAAATGTTTATTAAACTAATTTTTGTGTCTTACTCGGAGAGGTGACCTATAATCCGGCCGTTATGAAGTATTTTTACGGCCAGTATGACGGTGAAGAGTTTCCGACGCCTGATTCGCTGTTTGCCCATGATCAGATCATGGACTTCATCATGCAGTATGGGGACCAGGCGTTGAAGGCGATCGAGCAGATGCTCAAGGAGGGGAACGACGATGAGAAGTCGGAGATGCTCGAAGAGTTGTTGAAACAGGGGCTGCTGGATAAGGATGGGAATGGGAAGATCAGACTGACGCCGCGGGCGGTGACGCGGATGCAGCAGAGGGCGCTGATGGAGGTGTTTGCGAACCTGCGGCAGGGGAATCGGGAAGGGCATACGAAAGTGACGGCGGGGCAAGGGGGAGAGCGGATCGATGGGACGAAGCCTTACCAGTTTGGGGATCCGGTGTCGGAGATTGATCTACATCAGACGCTGCACAATGCGCTGAGCCGGGCGGGACTACCCGATGTGGAAGAGGCGGAGGGGAAACTGGCGAAGATCAAATTTTCGGAACGGGATTTAGAACTGCATCTGCATGAAGGAATGACGTCGTGTTCGACGGTGGTGCTGCTGGATTTGTCGGGGTCGATGATGCGGTATGGGAGGTATTTGTCGGCCAAGCAGGTGGCGATGGCGATGCAGGCGCTAGTGCGGACGCGGTTTCCGCAGGACACGATTGATTTTGTGGGGTTTTATTCGGGGGCGGCGCGGATTGCGGAGAGCAAACTGCCGCTGGTGATGCCGAAGCCGGTGACGATTTATGATTATCAGGTGCGGATGAAGGTGCCGTTGGATCAGATTGATCGGGCGCCGCAGCACTTCACGAATTTGCATATGGGATTGCAGCTAGCCCGGCGGATATTGCAGAAGCGCGCAAGTGAGAACAAGCAGTTGTTCATCATTACCGATGGACAGCCGACGGCACATATTGAGGGGGATTTTGTGCATTTGCTGTATCCGCCGGACCCGCGATCGACGGTGGCGACGTTGAAGGAAGCGGTGCTGGCGGTGCGGGATGGGTGCAGGATCGCGACGTTTGCGCTGATTGAGGATTATTTTGGGATGGAGTGGGTGAGCTTTGTGGATCAACTCACGAAGCTGACGAAGGGGGTGGCGTTTTATACTTCTTCGGGGGAGTTGGCGTCGTGCATCATGGAGAGCTATTTGTCGGGGCGGAAGAAGAAGGCGCATATTGCGTGAGGGGTTAATCGGGGTAATGGTTTTGGAAGGCGTCGGCGTAGGTTTGTTCGAAATCGAGGTCGCCCCAGACTTGCTTGATTGGTTTGTGGAGGAGGTTGATTAACCCCCCGGCCCAGGTGTATTCGCGAGTGGCGCAGTGGCCATCGAGATAGAGGAGATTGGAGCGGAAAGGCTGGCGCTGGATGAGGGTGGGGCTGACGTTGTTGAAATCGGTGAGGGTTTGCGGGACGTCGTAAAGGTCGGAAGGGGATTTGCTGTGGAATGCGCTGGAGTAGTCTAAGAAAACGACTATTTCGGTGGGGGGTTGGATGGAGACGGTCTTTGTGCGTTCAAGTTTGAGGCCGGCGAGGTTGCGGACCATCCAGTCCTGCATCCAGAAGTGTTGCCAGACGAGGGGTTGGTTGATTTGAAACCATTCCCAGCCGCGGGTGGAGAGGTAGAAGTAGGCGGGTCGCCATTGACCGTTGGATTGCCAGAGGGAGTCTTTGGAGGCGACGACGTGGGGTTGGCGCATTTGGCCGTCGGATTCGATGGAGACCTGGGGAGCGCCGGGGCATTTCCAGAGGCGGAGGTCGTGTTTGAGATAGCTGTCGAGAAGCTGGCCGATGGGGGCGCGGTCGCTGGATGAGCCTCGTTCGAGAGCGCCGCGCGGGGAGGCGGGGTCGTCCCAGCAATTGGAGGAGCAGGCGTCGGGCATGCACATGCGGTTGTCGTTGAGGTATTGAGTGACGGCAAAGCCGAGTTGGCGGAGATTGTTGAGGCAGGAGGTGGTTTGGGCGGCTTTACGGGCGCTGATGAGGCCGGGGATGAGGAGGCTGGCGAGGAGGGCGATGATGCCGAGGACGATAAGCATTTCGACCATGGAGAAGGCGCGGAGATTTTTGCGGGAGTGGTGCATGGGTTTTTTTAGTCGGGGAATACTCTGGTATAGGAATCGGGGAAGATTTTGCGGAGATCTCCTTGGGGGATGGGTTTGTGGACGGCGTTGAGGAGGCCGCCCTGCCAGGTGTAGCGTTTGGATTCGACATGGCCGTCGAGGAAGGCGAAGTTGGATTGGAATACGCCGCGTTTGATGTTGGAGGCGGTAACGGAGGTGAAGTTGGAGCTGATTTGCTGGAGTTCGTAGACATCGTCGGCGGATTTACTGTGGTAGGCGCTGTTGTAGTCGTAGAAGAGACAGACGGCACTGGACGGCTGGAGGGTCATGGTGCGGATGTCGGCGAGTTTGAGGCCGGCGATGTTGCGGACGGTCCATTCGCTCATGCCGTAGGTGTTCCAAGTCTGAGGTTCATGAGTTTCGTACCAGCCCCAGCCGAGGGCGGACATGTACATGTATCCGGGGCGCCATTGGCCGGAGGTGCTCCACATAGGGGAGTTGTCGCTGGTGTGGGTGTTGTCGGTGCGGAGGACTTGGTGGGTGCGGAAGATGCGATCGGGTTCGGAGCGGACGACGCGGGTGCCCGGACATTGCCAGACGCGCAGGTCGTATTTCAGATAGGGATCGAGGCAATACGCTACAGCGGGCGCGAAAGGCGGCGATGCTTTGGGATCGCGCAATATAGCGCCGTTAGGAGAAATGGGATCATCCCATGTGTTACTGGAGACGGCGGCGGGGAGAGATTCATCGTTGTCGCGCATGTACTGGGTGATGGCGGAGTCGATTTCGCGAAGGTTATTGAGGCATTTAGTGTTGGTGGAGGCGCGGCGGGCGGAGGAGATGACGGGGAGAAGGATGGCGGCGAGCAGGACGATGATACCGATGACGACGAGCATTTCGACGAGGGAGAATGCTTGAGGTTGAGGTTTGGAGTTCAGCATCGGATGCTCCAAGACTTAGTTGGGATAATTGTTGGTGTAGGCCTCGGGGAACTGGACGGAGTAGTTGATGTTGCCCCAGTGTTGTTTGATGGGTTTGTGGAGGACGTTGAGCAGGCCGCCGGGGTAGTCGTAGGTTTTGGTGGCGACGTGGCCGTCGAGGTAGAGGAAGTTGGATTGGAATTTTTCGCGGGTGATGGTGGAAGGGTCGGCGTTGTTGAAATTGGTGATGGTTTGCGGAACGTCGTAGACGTCGTCGATGGCCTTGGGGCTGTGGGATTTGCTGGAATAGTCGAGGAAGAGGACGATTTCGCTGGGGTTTTGCATGGTGAGTGTGCTGAGCTGGTTGATCTTCAGGCCGGCGACGTTGCGGGCGACCCAGTCTTCCATCCAGTAGCGTTTCCAGATATCAGGCTTGCTGTTTTGGAAGATGATCCAAGGGCGGGTGGAAAGATACATGTAGCCTGGACGCCAGGGGGAATTGAAGAAGTTTCGATCTCGAGGACTGTCAGGTTGGACGTTCTCGACGATGACGGAATCGCGGATGGTGCCGGTGTCGACGGGGATGACGCGGAGGGCGGGGCAGTGCCAGATGTGGAGGTCGTGATGGAGATAGGAATCGAGTTGAGCACCGATGATTTCGTTGGCGTCGACGCTGTCAATATCGAGGATGCCGAGCGCAGGGCCGGGATCGTCGACGGAGTTTGAGGCGCGGCCGGCGGGGAGCATTTGATCGTTGTCGTTGAGATAGAGGCTCATGGCCATGCCGATCTGGCGAAGGTTGCTGATGCACTTGGTGGTTTGGGCGGCGCGACGAGCGCTGGTGAGGGCGGGGAGGAGGAGCGCGGCAAGCAGGCCGATGATCCCGATGACGACCAGCATTTCGACGAGAGTGAAGGCGCGAAAGGGATGGCGGTGACGAGTCATGCGAAGCCTCCCAAGGTGAGATATCCAGGTGCAACCGCAAAATTCTACCGAACCCCCCTGCCGGGTTCCTAGTTGAAAATTTGAATTCGGGAAAAAAAGTGCGGGTTCCAAACTCCGGCGTGGTTTTGACTTAGGCGACCCATCCGCTAGACTCTCGCCCACTTCGCCTTGCGTCGGGCTCGGATCGGACGGCCGGCGTGTCTGAGGCGAGGAGGGCTCACAGGGATCAGGCCGCGGTGACAGATCAAAAGACTTCCCTTTCACCCTTGACTCGACGATTGGCCGCGTGCCTGTTGGCAGCGGCGTGCATTGGCGTGGGGAGAGTGCAGGGTCAGACAACCGCGCCGGCGACGGAACCATCGCGGTCGGTGTCGCATATTCTGCCGATTGCGCCGGAACTGCGCGGGAAGCGGATTGAATCGGTGCGGGTCACGGGGAATTTGCAGGTGACGCCGGCGATTATTCTGAATGTGGTGCGGACTCACGAGGGGGATACGTTTGAGCCTTCGACGGTGGAACAGGACATCAAGCGGATTTTTGATCTGAAGCGTTTTGCGAATGTCGAGGCGAAGGTCGAGCCGACGGAGACCGGGGTGGTGGTCGTCTTCGTGGTGACGGAGCAGAAGCAGATCAAGAGCATCGGGTTCAAGGGGAACAAGGCGGTTGATACCAAGACATTGCAGGAGACGGTTGACCTGATGCCTGGGCAGGCAATCGATCAGTTCCGCATTGCGATTGCCAAGCAGGCGATTGAATCGTTGTATAAGGACAAGAATTTTCCGTACGCCCATGTGGATGTGCCTGAGGATCCGCTGACACTGCATGGGGATCTGGTATTTAATGTGACAGAGGGGCCTGAGGTTCGCGTGCGGAAGGTGGAGTTCAAAGGGCGGCATTCATATACAAGCGGGCGGCTGCTTGATCAGATCAAGACGCGGTCGTGGATCTGGATTTTCCGGGCCGGGACGTATGACCCGGAGCAGGTGGATGACGATGTGGCGAGCCTGCGCAAGTTTTATATGGACAAGGGGTTTTTCGACGTCCGGGTGGGCAGGCGGATCGTGGTTTCGCCGGACCAGACTGAGATTGAAGTCGATTTCGTGATCGAGGAGGGTTTGCGCTACAAGGTGGATAAGGTTCTGTTCAAGGGGAATGCGAATGTCTCGGAAGCGGATTTACGGAAGAATCTGAATCTGGTGGAGGGGCAGCCTTATGACAACGAAGTGGTGCAGCGCGACATTCGACTGATGGTGAAGGCGTATAGCCCGTTTGGGTATGTCTATCAGGAGAATACGGATAATCCGGATTATCTGCGAATCAAGCCGGAGCAGGTGTTTCATAAGGAGGCGGGGACGGTCGATTTGGTATACGACATCGGGGAGGGGAAGCCTTTCCATCTCGGGCGCATCATCGTCAAGGGGAATGCGAAGTCGATGGATAAGCTGGTCTATCGTGAGTTTCGCGTCCAGTCAGGCTCTTTGTATGATTCGGCGGCGATTCAGGACGGGGTGGATCGGTTAAAGGGGAGGCCTTATTTCACTAAGGTGGAGGCGACGCCGATCGGGGATTCGGATACGACGCGGGATGTGCTGGTGGAAGTGAATGAAGGGCGCACGGCGGAGTTTAATGTGGGGGCGGGGATCAATTCCAACGGCGGAGTGGGCGGGCAGATCGCTTATACGCAGCGGAACTTTGATATTACGAACTGGCCGACGACGTGGACGGATGTATTTTCGGACCGGGCGTTTGTGGGGGCGGGGCAGACGTTTCGGGCGTCGTTTGAGCCGGGGACGGAGTTTACGAACGCGGATCTGTTTTTCTCAGAGCCTTATATTTTTGATCAGCCGTACTCGTTCAGCGATGACCTTTATCTGCGGACGCGCCTTCGCGAGCATTATGACGAAATTCGCATCGGCGATCGCGTTTCGTTCGGCAAGCGCTTCAATGATATTTACTCCGGGACGATCAGCTTCCGCGCCGAAGATGTGAACATCCGTTCGATTGAAGACAAGCTGGATCGGGCAGAAGAGATTTTGGACTGGCAGGGGCATTCAACGCTCACGAGCATCGGGGCGCAGTTGCGGCGGGATACGACCAAGGGCGGGTTTTTGCCTTATGCGGGGTCGGATACGACGGTTGGAATTGAAAAAGGCGGGGCGATGGGAGGGAATGTTGATTTCACCAAGATCACGGCGGGTTGGAATTATTATCAAACGGTGGGCGAGGATCTGCTGGATCGCAAAACCATTCTGGCATATCGCGTGGATGGGGGAGTGATTCCGGATGATGCGCCGTTCTTTGAAAGATTCTACGGCGGCGGCATCGGATCGCTGCGCGGGTTCCGATATCGCGGGGTTTCGCCGCGGGCGGGGCGTGAGGATGATCCGATCGGCGGCGATTTTGCGCTGACAGGAACGGTTGAGCTTTCGTTCCCCGTCGTCGGCGACACATTCCGCGGGGTCGTCTTCTCTGATGTTGGCGATGTGGAGGATGATTTCCGGATTGGAACGATCCGTTCATCGATTGGCACGGGGGTTCGACTATATCTGCCTATTCTTGGGCAGGCGCCGATCGCGCTGGATTTGGCGCTGCCGGTCACAAAAGACCGCAGCGACAATGTGCGGATTATCAGCTTTTCATTCGGATTTATGCCTTAAACGGCTGTTAGGGGAGTTTTTTGCAACCTTTGTCACGTAGCGGGATGTAGCTATCGGAAGCGGGGGGAAAGTTCGTTAGCGGTCCCTTGCCAGTCTGGTCGATCAAGCATACAAACACGCACTTTCACGAAAGGAATCTGACCCATGCTCCGTTCTCGACTAATGCCGATTCTCGCCGCGTTCACGCTTTTCACGACCGCCGCCGTCATGCCCGCCAGCGCCCAGGACGCTGCCAAGGTCGGGACAGCCAATACGGGGCAGATTTTTTCGCAGATTCGCGAAACTAAGGACCTCCAGCAGAAGATCACCGAGTTGGGCAAGAGCCTGGGTCAGCAGGAACAGCAGAAGAGGGCGAATCTGACGGCGTTGCAGGAGGCGCGGAACCAGTTCAAGCCGGAGAGCGATCAGTATCATGATAAGAATCAAGAGCTGATGCGGGCGGCGATCGAATTCCAAACGTGGGGGCAGGTCAACAAGGCGGACATCGATCGGGAAAAGAAGCAGGAGATGAAGTTCATCTTCGATAAGATCGAAGCGGCGGTCGGGGAGGTCGCCAAACAGCGCGGGCTAGATATCGTAGTTGCCGATCAGCGCGGGGATATTCAGAACATTGATCAGATCACCGAAGACAATCTTCGGATTCTTCTCAATCAGCGGATCGTGCTCTATTCTTCGGGGAAGAATGACCTCACCAATGATGTGATTGCTTACATGGATAAGAACTACAAGGCCCCGGCTCCGGCAGCGGATGCTGCGGCACCGGCGCCGACGACCCCGGCCCCCGCTCCGGGTAAGTAATCTTCACTGGAATTTTTCAAAGGCGGGACCGGTAACGTGTCCCGCCTTTTTTTCGTATATAATTGAGGGGAATTATGCCTACTCTTTCGGATATCACGACGATTCTTCAGCTTCCGCCAGTCAGTAACTCTGCGATTGCAATTACGGGGGTGAATACGCTCACGCAGGCGTCTGCGACGGAGATTTCATTTCTAGGGTCGGACGCGTATCTCGATGATTTCGCCAAGACGCGGGCGGCGGCGGTGCTGGTGCATCGGAAGGTGAAGCTGCCGGCGAATCCGGCGGTTCCGGTGTTGATCGTGGAGGATGCGGACCTGGCGATTGGGAAGCTGTTGGAATTTTTCGCGCCGCCGGTGCCGACCCCCCCTGCTGGGATTGACGCCAGCGCCAGTGTATCGCGCGATGCGTGGGTTGATCCGACGGCTTCGGTTGGTCCGAATGTGGTCATCGGAGCGCGGTCGCGGATCGGGGCGAAGACAGTTTTGCATGCCAATGTGTTTATCGGCGAGGACGTCAGCGTCGGGGCGGATTGCCAGCTATTTCCGAATGTGGTGGTGCGCGAGCGCATCACGATTGGGAATCGGGTGATCATTCATGCGGGGTCGGTGCTGGGGTCGGATGGGTTTGGATACCGGTGGGATGGGGAGAAGCATGCGAAGATCCTGCAGATCGGGACGGTGATTATTGAAGATGATGTGGAGCTAGGGTCTTGCGTGTGCGTGGACCGGGCGAAATTTTCCGCGACACGGGTGGGGCGCGGGAGCAAGATCGATAACCTGGTGCAGATCGCGCACAACGCGGATATCGGGCCGCATTGTATTATGGCGGGGCAGTCGGGGTTGGCGGGGTCGGTGACGTTGGGCGCGGGCGTGGTGATGGGCGGGCAGTGTGCGATTCGCGATCATACGATGATCGGGCCGGCGGCGATGATCGCGGCATGTGCGGGGGTGGCGGGAAATGTGGATGCCAAGACGGTGGTGTCGGGAATTCCGGCGATTCCGCATCGGCAGACGCTGCGCGAGCAGGCGGCGCTACGGCGGTTGCCGGATTTAATTACGCAGGTTCGGAAGCTCCGTGAGGAATTGGATGCGCTGAAGGGGAAGTGATCGGTTTCCGCTGGTGGCGGACTTTGGATTGCTGGGCTTTGGGAGTGGGGACGCGGACGTTCCACGCCAGGCCAATGAGCTGCATGGAGCGGATGAAGAGGTAGCTGATGTCGATCTGCCACCATTTCAGGCCATGACGGGCGGAGGTGGGGAAGGCGTGGTGGTTGTTATGCCACCCTTCGCCGAAGCTGATGATGGCGATGGGGAAGTTGTTGCGGCTGTGGTCCTGGCTGTCGAAAGGGCGGGTGCCCCAGACGTGGCAGACGGAGTTGATGGACCAGGTGACGTGGTGCATGAGGAACGCGCGGACCAGGCCACCCCAGAGGAGGCCGGTGAGGGCGCCATACCAACTGTGGGTGAGCGCAAAGCCGCAAGCGGCGGGGATGATCATGCCGAGCGCGACCCAGAGGGCGAACCAGTTGTTGACCCACATGAGAATGGGGTCGGCAACGAGGTCTTTGACGGAGCGTTGGATGTTTTCAGGATCGGGTTCGAATATCCAGGCGACGTGGGCATGCCACATGCCTTTGAGCATGGCGACGAAGCCGTCGCCGTGGAGGTGGGGAGAGTGGGGGTCTCCTTCATTGTCGCTTTCCTGATGGTGGCGACGGTGGATGGCGCACCATTTGATGACGGGGCCTTGGATGGACATGGAGCCGAAGATGGCGAGGAGGGCGCGGACCCAAGGGTGAGTTTCAAAGGATTTGTGGGTGAAGAGTCGGTGGAAGCCAACGGTCACACCGACGACGGTGAGGCTGTACATGCCGACGAGGAGCCAGAGATCGATCCAACCGATGCCGCGGCCCCAGAGGAGGGCGACGGCGGCAAGCAGGCCCACGAACGGGCCGATGACACCGACCGCGACGGCCATGCGAGACGAGAATGACATTCGTTCTTCACGCGGAAATTTGACGTCGGCATTCCATTGATCGTGCTTGGGGATGATGTCCATTGATCTTTCGTTGTGGGTCTAAAGGTGATGTACGTCGTAAACCGCAATTGGGTCGCATTTCAGGGGATATATTGCCAAAGGTCGACGGTTTGGCGGAAGTATAACCTGCCGGTGTGGTCCATCGCGAGCAAGGAGACGCCTTTGCTATCGCGAAGAATGGTGACTTGTTTGGAAGCGGGGTCGAGGCGGAAGAATTTGTTATCCAGCGTTCCATAAATTTGTCCGGAGGGATGGATGATGAGGGTGGCGTCGCGCCAGATGGATTTTTGCGAGTAGTCAGTGTCGACGAGTTTGTGGCGGGAGAGGATTTGGCGATGGGAGACGTCAAAGATGAAGAGGGTGCCGTCGGCGACGCCCCAGAGGTTGCCGTCTGGGCCGTTGATCAGGCAACTGACCCCCCCTGCTGCGGGGACGGGGACGGTTTCGAAGATTTTTTCGTGAGTCTGCGGGTTCCAGAGGAAGAGTTTGGCTTCGTGTTGGGAGGGTTTGATGCCGAGCCCGCCGGAGATGGAAGTGCCGGCGGCGATGAGTCCGTGGGTATAGGCGAGGGAGATGATGGATTGGTCGGGGATGATATTGCGTTGGAAGTCGAGTTTATTTTGGGCGGGGTCGTAGGTGGCAATGCCGCCGCCGAGGGTGCCGTATTCGGGGACGGTGCCGAAGAAGACTTTTTGTAATTCCTGGACACCGAGGCCTGCGAAGGGTCGGCTTTGGCCGTCGATAGCGCCGAGTTGATGGGGGTTGTTTTTTGCGACGGCCCAGGGTTTGGAGGTGCTGTAGGCGGCGAAATGGCCATGGGGATAAAGGCCGAAGTAGAGGGAATCGCCGAGGACGGCGATGCTTTCGGCCTGGCTGAGGCCTTTGTATTCGGTGGAGATCTTTTTGTCGGGGTCGTAGGCGGCGTTTCCGCCGGAAAGGTAGCCGCCCATCCAGATGCGCCCGTCGGGACCTAGGGTCATGGATTGGATGACGACGGGCTCGGACGGTTTTTCAAAATCCCGCGCGGTGGATTTTCCGGTGGTGACGTCGTAGAGGACGACGCCGGCGTGCTTGGTGAAGAGGACGAGGGTGGTGTTGTCCTGCCAGGTCATGGCTAATGGGTCGGGGCAGGAGATTAATTCCGTCGGACCGTCGGCGGGCTTGGACATGTCGAACATTTGTAGATGGCCGGCGACGACGTAATAGACTTTGTCGTTGACGGGGGATTTGGTCATGACCTGCTGGCCGGACATGTGGGGGAGGACGGTTTCGACTTTGCGGGTTTTGAGGTTAATGACGACGGATTTGTCGAGATTGGTAACGAGGGCGAAGAGATGGTTGCCGAAGACATTGACACCATAGACGAATTCCTGGTCGGCATATTCGGGAGGAAGCATTTCTCTTTTGATACTGGTCGCGGGATCGATCTCGACGAGGTGGGCGTGGGAACCGACGCCGACGTAGATTTTGCCGGTGCCATTGTCGTAGGCGATGGCGCGAGCATACTCTTCGCCGGGGGTGGCGGGGCCGTTGGAGATTTCTTTGAATCCTTCACCGGGGCGGTAGCGGACGACGCGGCACCCGTTGTAGGTGGCGAGGAAGACCTCCCCATCTTTGCCAGCGGCCAGGTCCCAGACCCAGGTCTGCCCGGGATAGACTTGGCCGAGGTCCTTGGCTTCATCTTCGCCGGGGGTCCAGCGGTAGAGGTGGCCGTTGGAATCGGTGCCGACGTAGACGGAATGGTCGGAGGCAGTGACGGCGTTCCATGCGCCTTCAGCGCCGACAAGGGGAAGGATTTTTTGGATTTTTCCGGATTGGAGATCGAAGACGACGAGTTTGGCGGGCTGGCCGCGCATCACGCTGCAGGCGAGGAGATTGCCCGCGCGATCCCTGGTAAACGTAGTGCCGATAAGCGTGCTGGCGGTGATCTGCGGACCGAGATTGACGAATTGTCCGGCACGGACCAGGGAGGAAATTGCAAACAAGAAGATGAATATACCTACCCGAATCGATCGGCCCACGCGCGCCTCCGCTGGTTGGATTGGTTCATGCATAAACATAACCGGAGGCGCGCACCTTGACACGCATGAGCGGCGAAACGATTCTTCGGCTAAACCAACATGATGCCAACCACAGAGAGCAGTTCTTCATCCGATACAGAGGTGAATCTTCCGCCGGCATTTCAATATTGGCAGCGGCGGATCCTGCTGGGTTCGACGTTTGGGTATGCGATCTTTTATTTTGTGCGGAAGAATCTGCCGGTGGCGATGCCGGGATTATCGCATGACCTGGGAATCGGGAAAGCGGAGTTGGGATTGTTCCTGACGCTGCATGGGGTGTTGTACGGCATTTCCAAATTTCTCAATGGCTTCATCGGGGATCGGGTTAATGCACGATATTTTATGGCGCTGGGACTGCTTTTGTCGGCACTGGTGAATTTTGCGTTTGGGGCGTCTTCGACGGTTTTTTTGCTGGGGACGCTTTGGCTGTGTAACGGATGGTTTCAGGGGATGGGGTTTCCTCCCTGTGCGCGGCTGCTGACACATTGGTTCACGCCGCGGCAGCTTCCCATGAAGATGTCGTTGTGGAATACGTCGCATTCGCTCGGGGCGGCGGGGATCGTGATCCTGTGCGGCTATCTGGCGGTGTATAACTGGCGGCTGTGCTTTTATGTGCCGGGTGGGATCGCGCTGGTGACGGCGATTTTTCTGCTGTTCATGTTGCGAGATACGCCGGAGTCTTTGGGGATGCCATCGATTGAAGAGGTGGATCCGGATCGCTCGCCGGGGCAGATTACTCAATCGGAAACAGAAGCGGCCAAGCCATCATTTCGTAAGACACTGGTGGAATATGTTTTTTCCAATCCTTATATCTGGCTGATTTCACTGGCGAATTTTTTTGTATATGTCGTGCGGTATGGAATGCTGGATTGGGGGCCAACGTTTCTTAAAGAATCGAAGGGGATTCAGTTGTCGACCGGGGGGTGGATGGTGGCGGCGTTTGAATTGTCGGGAGCGACAGGGGCGATTTTCGCGGGGTATCTCACCAAGCGATTTTTCGCGGGACGCGGCGGGCGGGCGTCGATTTTTTATATGATCGGGTCGACTGTCTCGATATTGGCGCTGTGGAAATTGCCGGCGCATTCGCCGTTTCTGGGGACGCTGATTCTTTGTGCAGCGGGGTTTCTGATTTATGGCCCGCAGTGTTTGATCGGAGTGGCGGCGGCGAATCTGGCGACCAAGCGCGCCGCGGCGTCGGCGGTGGGGCTTACGGGCATATTCGGTTATGCGTCAACCGTGCTTTCGGGATGGGGGATCGGGCTGGTCGCGGAACGGTATGGATGGAACGCGGTCTTTGTCTCGATGATCGCGGCGGCGGCGTGCGGGACGATCTGTTTTGTGATGACCTGGCATGCGCCATCGCACACAAGATCGTGAGAGACTGCGGATTATTCGCTATTCGCTATTCGCGACGCGGCGGATGGCAGCTTCGAGATCGACGAAGTTGACAGGCTTGACGACGTGGTCGAGAAAGCCGGCTTCGCGGCTTCGGAGCAGATCGTCTTCCATGCCGAAACCGCTCATGGCGATGCCTTTGATGGAAGGGCTTTGCGTGCGGATTTGGCGCATCAATTCATAGCCGGTGGCGTCGGGGAGGCCCAGGTCGCTGACCATGAAATCGAAGGGCTCGGCAGCGGCGAGAATCAGGGCGGCGGCGACGGTATTGGCGGTCTTGACGGAGTAGCCGGAGTGGCGAAAGAGTTTGGCGAGAACGCGCGCGGTGTCGGGATGGTCTTCGACAATGAGCAGGCGTGTGCCGATGGCGGGAGTGGCGGCATCCGGAAGAGGCTTGGCGGGGCCGGCACTGGTGGATTGATCGGCGGTCATGGGAAGGCGCACGGAGAAGGTCGAACCTTTACCGTGTCCCGGGCTTTCGGCCCAGATGGAGCCGCCGTGCATTTCGGCGACAGCGCGACAGATTGCCAGGCCGAGACCAAGACCGCCGAATTGCCGGGTGGTGGCAGGATCACCTTGTTCGAAGGCGTTGAAAATTTTGCTGAGGGTTTCGGGTTCGATGCCGATGCCGGTGTCGGTGATCTGGATGATGAGATCAGGAGAACCTTTGCCGCTGACGGTGGTGCGCACGATGATGCGCCCGCCTTCAGAGGTAAATTTAATGGCGTTGCGGATGACATTCCAGAGAATCTGCTGGATGCGCGTCGGGTCGCCGTGGACGACATCGGCAGAGGGGGAGAGCTCGCGAGTGATGGTAATGTGCTTCGCCTGGATGTCGGGGGCGCAATTTTCCAGGACGTGTTCGATAAGTTCGTGGATGTGAGTCGGGCGGAGTTGCAGACGCAGTTTGCCGCTGGTGACGCGCGAGAGGTCGAGGAGGTCATCGATCAGGCTCGTTTCCAGTTCGATATTGCGGCGGACCATCGCGACGTCGGCGCGCAGTTCGTAGGGGAGATCAGGATGCTGCTCGATGGACGCCAGGCTGAGGACAACGGGCGTCAGCGGCGTGCGCAATTCGTGACTGAGGACGGCGAGGAACCGGTCTTTGGCTTTGCTGGCGGCTTCGGCGGCGTCGCGGGCGTGGCGGACGCGCTCTTCGGCCAGGCGGTGATCAGAAACGTCCGTACAGGTGGCGATCCAGCCCGTGATGGTGCCGCCGGCGCTGTGCAGCGGCGCGCCTTTGGCGATGAAATATCGGTAGATGCCGTCCAGGCGGCGGAGGCGGAATTCGAGGGTGCAGGATTCGGCGCGCTGGACGGCGGATTTCCAGGCGTGCAAAGCGGCATCCCGATCTTCGGGGTAGATCGCGTCGGCCCAGCCGAAACCGGCTCGCTCTTCGGCGCTCTGGCCGGTGAAACGACCCCATGATTCGTTGCTCTCGATCATCTGGCCGGCGGCGTCGGTGTTCCAAACAATGGAGCTGGTGGCTTCGACGAGCGTGCGATAGCGGATTTCACTTTCACGCATACCTTGCTCGGCACGACGGGCGCGGATCAGCGCGGCGACCGTCGCGGTGAGAACCAGCTCTTCGATCGGCTGGGTCAGATATCCGTCGGCACCTTGATTGAGGCCATATGCCTGATCCTGCGGGCGGACATAGCTGGCCGAAAGGTGGAGGACGGGGATCGATTCGGTAACGGGATCGGATTTAAGTTGTCGGCAGACGTCGAAGCCGTTGATGTCGGGGAGGTTGACGTCGAGGACGACCAAGTCGGGCTGCATCTCCTGGGCACAGCGTAAACCTTCACGCCCGGTGGGAGCTTCTTTGACTTCATACCCGGCGCTGCGCAGAACGCGGCTGACGACGTAGCGGCTGGCGTCCGTGTCATCCACCACCAGAACCACGGTCGGACGGTTGTCAGGCATTTTTCACCTCCGCGGGGGTGGATGATTGACCGTCGGATTCGACAGGATGGTAGTCCAGCGGGATGAAGACCCGGAAGACGGAACCGACGCCGACTTCACTTTCCAGTTCGATGCGGCCGCCCAGCAGCTCAGCCAGGCGGCGCGAGATGGAGAGTCCGAGGCCGGTCCCTTTGACCTGATATTTTCCCGTGACCTGGGTGAATTCCTGGAAGAGCCGCCGGCGGTCTTCCGGGCCGATGCCGATGCCCGTGTCGGCGACGGAGAACATGACCATGTCTGATTCGCCAATGACGGCGGTGACACGGATTTCGCCGCGCTCGGTGAATTTCATGGCGTTGGAAACAAGATTACGGAGGATTTGCCCGAGCTTGCCTTCGTCGGTATGCATCAATGGGGCGGGTTCGGGCATTTCGAAAAGGAGTTCGACGTCTTTGGGACCGATGAGCGGGCGGAACATGCCGCGGAGGGTGCCGAAGAGTTCGGCGACGGAGAATTCGCTGGGATTGATATCCACTTTCCCGGCTTCAATCTTGGCAAGGTCCAAGAGGTCATTGACCAGGTCGAGCAGGCCGTCCGCGGAATTGCGGATGAAGGTGGCTTGGCGCTCGTGCTCAGGATTCAACGGGCCGTCTTTTTGGGTAAGCATCATGCGCGAGAGCATGATGATGGAGTTGAGCGGCGTGCGCAATTCGTGGGTCATGTTGGAGAGAAACTTGGTTTTGAGATCGGAGGCACGGCGCAGGTCCTCGGCTTTGTCGTCGAGTTCGGCGTAAAGCGCGAGAACGCCGCGGTTGGTTTCGGCGAGTTCCTCGTTGAGCTTTTCCACCTCCGCCTGGCGAATGCGCAAAGCGTCGAGGGTGCGCAGAAGTTCCTGGTTTTGCTGCTGGATTTCCTCAACTGGATTCTGGGGATTGCGCCGGGCGAGTTCTTCGGTAATCGTCGCCAGGCGTGTCGGAGCCACGGTGGGAACGCTTTTGGGGAGGGTTTTGCCGAGAAGGACGGCGGTGCCCTTGCGATGGGCGGTTTCGATTTCGAAGCGGTCGGAGAGGCGCTTGGCGCCGATGAGACCAAGACCCATGCCGGTTTGCGATTGATAGCGGCCTTCGAGAATGTCGGAGAGGTTGGAAATACCCGGGCCGGTGTCGGTGATGCGGATCAGCAAAGTCGGTGGGCTTGTCTCATCATCGATGGAAAACTCGGCGCGGCCGCCGCCGGTGTAGCGGAAGGCGTTGCGTGCGATTTCCGAGGCGGAGGTGGCGATGCGCGTCTGGTCCTGAGCCTCAAACCCGAGTAGCGCGGCGATCTGCTTGGCGCGCTGGCGCGTCAGTACCACGTCATGCTCATATTTGATTTCGACCGACAGGATGGATCGCTTCAAGCCAGACCACCTCCTTCGGAGGCTTCACGGACGACGACCACGCTGAGATCATCCCGGCGGCGGGAGAAATCCCGGTAGAGCGCGCCGGCGATAACGCCGGGATGCTTGGAGATCAAACCGGGATATCGATCGAGCCGCCATTGGGTGCCGAGTCCGTCGGAACTCATGATTAATACCGCGCCGACCGGCCATTGGTAAGTAAACTGCTGAAGTTTGCGCAATTCATGGCCGGCGGTCCCATTATAGGAGGTCAGGCTTTTCACCGCATCGCGGGAAATAATGGCGGCGGTGATGTTTCCCACGCCGGCGAAAAGAATCTGCCGGGTTGACCAGTTTAATTCAGCAACCGCAACGGCAGCGCCGCGCGTGGCGCGCAGGCCGGCGTGAAGGATTTGGACAATTTCTTCAGGACCCCGGTTTGCGTTGGCGCGGAACAGGCGGACGGCTTCGCTGGAAGCCTGGGCGGCTTGAGGACCATGTCCAAGACCGTCGGCGACAATGATGAGACTGCGACCAGGCAGGTGGACGGAACTCCAGTCGTCCCCGCAGACTTCTTCGCCATTCATGGGGAGCCTGACGAAACCTTCATCCCACGGAGAAGGAGTGGCCGGCTTGCCGGTGCTGCCCTGCCAGATACGGGAGAAAAGCACGGTGCCCATTCCTGGTGCCGAATGGATGTCAAACGCGCTGGAGAGGCGGCTGATGGCCCCGAGGCCGATGCCGGCGGTGCCAGCGGTGGAATAGCCGTCGCGCAGGCACTGGTTGATATTCTCCATCCCGGGTCCTTTGTCGAGGGCAAGGATGTCGATGGCGATGGATGGGCCGATCGACAACGCCTGGATGATGCATTCGGCGTCTTTGGCATGTGTGGAGAGATTCTTCACCGCCTCGGCGACAACAATGGCAATTTTGCCCTGCTGCTGCTCGTCAAAGCCGAGCGTGGTCGCCAGCGAGACAGCGGCGCGACGGACTTCTCCAACCTTGGAAGGATCGTTGACGGAGAAGCAATAGGCGTGCGAACTTATTTCCATCGGGTGATGACCACGGTGGTCCCTTTTCCTGGTGCGGATTGGATATCAAATTCGTTGACGAGCCGGCGTGCGCCACCGAGTCCGAGGCCGAGACCGGAACCGCTGGTGAAGCCGTCTTTGAGGGCTTGCTCGATATCGGGAATGCCTTGTCCCTGATCTTCGAAGGACATGCGCAAACCCCGACGAGCGCCATCCGTCAAAAGATCAAGACGGACCTGGCCTCCGCCGCCGTAGATGAGGGTATTGCGCGCCAATTCGCTGGCGGCGGTAACCATTTTGGTCTGGTCCACGAGGCTGAATTTGCATTCGAGGGACCAGAGCCGGGTCAACTGCCGGACGGCGACGATGTCGGCCTCGGCGCGAACTGGAATGGTCTCACTGCGATTGACCGACGACGCCATCGCCATCCTCCGTGCCGGCTTGGGCGTCATCTTCAGTCATGCCGTTTTCAGAAAGCGACTTTCGCAGGAGACGCATGCCTTTTTCAACATTGAGCGCCATGCGCACGCCGGGGAGCGACATCCCCAGTTCGACCAGCGTGATCGCGACGGCGGGCTGCATGCCGACGACGACGGTCTGCGCATCAAGAATCCGGCTCATCGAGGCGATGTTGGCAAGCATCCGCCCGATGAACGAATCGACCATTTCCAGCGAGGAAATGTCGATCAGAACGCCCTTGGCCTGCAGCTTGGTGATCCGGTCGGTCAGATCATCCTGCAATGTCATCGCCAGGCGGTCGTGCATGTCGACTTGGATGGTGACCAGCAGAAACCGGCCCATCTGCAAAATAGGAATGCGATCCATATTTTTACCCGACCTTTTGCGGTTGCAGCTTGGCAAGACCGACGCCCATGCGCTTCAGCGCCAGCGAAAACGCGTCAGCGAGGGTCGCCTTGGTGACGACGTCGGCGAGGTTAACGCCGAGGTGGACGATGGTCTGCGCGATCTGCGGACGAATGCCGCTGATGATGCAGTCCGCGCCCATGAGCCGGGCGGCCGTGACGGTTTTGAGCAGGTGCTGGGCAACCAGCGTGTCGACGGTGGGGACGCCGGTGATGTCGATGATGGCGATCTCGGCACCGGTCTCGACAATCTTTTGCAGGAGGGTCTCCATGACGACCTGAGTACGGGCGCTATCGAGGGTGCCGATCATCGGCAGCGCCAGGACGCCGTCCCAGAGTTTGACGACCGGCGTGGAGAGTTCGAGCATGTCCTGCTGCTGTCGGGAGATGATCTCTTCGCGGGTTTTTTGATATGCCTCGGCGGTGAGCAGCCCCAGGCCGTCGATGAGCTGGGTGACGGTCCAGACTTCGTTCGCCAGGCCGGCGGCGTCGTTGCCATATTCGGCGCGCAGGCGGTCGAATAAAGGCCTCTTGAGCGAGAAGACGAAGCTGGCGGTCTGGGAGGGGCTAAAACCCTGCTGGGCGCGGGTGCGCGAGACGTCGATGAGGAATTCGCGGACCTGCTGCCAATTGGCACCGCGGATGTCGGCGACGTCGCCATTCTGGGCCGCTTCGCGTACCAGGCCGATGAACTCCTTGCTTTGCTGCTGGAGCTCGGCTTCCTTCATGAGATCGTCGCGACGAACACCGCTGGCATCCATCTCTTTCAGCCAGTCTTTCAGCAGCGACGCATCGTGCTTTTTAAGTATTTCCGAAATGGTAGTGCCGCCTTTCACGCTCACGGTCGATCTCCTTCCATCAAAGTAACAGCTTTGAACGGCATGGAGACAACGTATTCGCGCGCGGCACCCTCTTAAAAGGATGGGAAAATGCTCAAAATACGCGGCGGGTCATTCCCATGCTCGCGGCCTGCACGGCCACTTATGGAGTGGAGTATAATCATGGGGTTTAGAATCTGACTACCCCCTTTTTTTTGGTTTTATAATTAGACCATTCGACGCGTGGCCAGTTGTTTTAAAACTGCTGTGCACCATTGATTAACGCGAGTTCTCTTGAAAGGGCGGTGGAACGGAACGATGGCAGGGGCCTATCCAGCGGCGGAGCCTTCGTTATCGGGTTTTAAACGGAATTCTCTGAAACGCAATTTGCGTTGTGTCACAGTTTGGTAATGTCATGCACATCGGTGGAATATTTTTTTATGGTCCTCATGTGCGACTTTCTCTATATTTTGTTGTCACGTCGCTATTCATCGCCTTCTTTTATCCGCCGCCTTTTAGGAATGTTTATATTACAAATCAATTTACAGCGGATGAAGGAATTGGCTGATATATCAAGTTGAAGATGGAGGTTTGCGCATCAACGCATCTTTGTGAATCGTTGGCCTACCTGCTAAAAGGGCTTGAAGATCTTTTCGACCGGAGACACGGAGTTTACGGTAGATCGCTGTGATATCTGCATGAATTGAATGGCGATTTACTCGAAGCAATTGAGCAATCTCCTTCTCTGTGAGCTTGGTCTTCAAATGCTCAACAACATCCGTCTGTCGAGGCGAGAGACGAGCCAGCTCAGGCAATTTACTGAGCTCATATGATTCGTTACTTTCCGTATGCATTTTTGAAAATCTCACTTTCTCTTGGCAGTCTGGTTATCGAAAAATAGATTGATGCGCAAAGAGAGTTCAGGTGAGGAATGAGTCGTCGAATTTTCTTAGGATTTTTTGATGGCGAAACTTCAGACAAATGAGGTGATTGCCCGCCATTTCCGATGACCACCTCCTCACATCGCGCATAAGAATTGCTGTAACATTTACTTGTAAATCCTGCTGAAGCTCGCGGAGAGGATAGGTCGCTTCATTCTTTTGATTCAGGCCAAGCATGTCGAATGCGATTACAGCACTTAAATCAAGCCCTAAATTAAGGATTGGCGCAAGACTGATATCGTGACCTTCCCCATGTAGCACGGGCGCGGCGGACAAACAACTCAGTTCATCTTGGCCTCGAACGCTTCGGGGCTCAAGTAGCCTAGCGACGAATGCCGACGCTGGCGATTGTAAAATACCTCAATGTACTCAAAGACGCTG
>DASRRR010000116.1:0-27754 GCA_035656825.1 Tepidisphaeraceae bacterium
CACCCCCCTGCCGCCTCCTAAACCCAGGCACGCCCTGCTCTTCCTGCCCGACATCCCCATGCCCACCCCCGCCATCTTCCGCCACTTCGACGACCTACACCTGGGCTCCGACCTCCACCCCATCCCCGACTGGACCAACCTCACCAGCTCCGAGCTGCTGCCTCATCTCATCAATGATTTAGAAACCCCCGCGTTCTCATTGCAGCCTAAACTCAAGGAAATAAAGGACTTCATCGAATCAACCCTCTCCCGCATCGTTCGCATGACCGGGAGCGGCTCTACTTTATTCACTTTGTATGACGAACCAGACGAACCCAAGTCGATGGCTCTTAAGGTCAATCAGGCCCTGAACCTCCGCGCGATCCCCGTCGAGCTGGCCCCGGTCATTCGGGACGATCTCCACGAGAATCTCGCAACGCAATAGAAACGCCGCGCGAGCGTTCTTTGTATGTCGAGTCCGGCGAAGCCCCGCAATTCACACTTCTCACGGGCGTCCCAGACTCATACAACTTATTGTTCCACTTCTATTTACGTAGAGGAACTGTTTATGCACCTCACTGAGATTCGCATCAACCTCTGCGGCGACGGCTCCAGCCGTTTACGCGCGTTCTGTTCCCTGACCATCGATGACACCTTCGTCATCCATGACGTCAAACTCATCGACGGCCCGGACGGCCTCTTCCTGGCCATGCCGTCGCGCAAACTCTGCGACCGCTGCGATCGCTGCGGCGACAAAAACCACCTAAGGTCTCGCTACTGCAATCATTGTGGCTCGCGCCTCAACGAAAACCGCTACCTCCGCTTCCAAAACGGCAACTCCTCCAACCACCAACCAAGAGTCAAACTCCACGCCGACATCGCGCACCCGATCAACGCCCATTGCCGCCAGGAAATCCACGCCCAGGTCGTCGAAGCCTTCCAACGCGAACTAGAACGCTCCAAACAACCCGGCTACGTCGCTCAACGCTGCGATGGCGACGATTCCGACTTCTATTTCGACACATTGCGACCCACTGGCACTACGGCGGCGCACTGAAAACAGCGAAAATCGTTGACAGAACGCGGAGTTACGGTATACTTTGCCGCGCCTATGCGATTACTTACACACCTAACGGTGGTCGTACGATAGGCCGGCACCGCGTTTAGCGACCGGCCCACCCCATCTTGAGGGCACTTTCTGCTGCCCTGCGTTTTTTCTCCCCTGCCCAAAATCGACTTAATCGTTGAATAGATCAAAGGATGCCGATAGACTAGGCACCCTTTATTACTACGGAATACTGCTATGACTACTGCTGCACAAACGGATATCAAGACGGCCTCCTCGACCTCTAAGCCCAAATATAAGGGGAAGACGGGTGCCCAGATCCTGCATGAGATGCTCGTGGGCGACCATAAGGTCGACACGATGTTCGGGTATCCGGGCGGGGCGATTTTGCCGATGTTTGACCAGCTCTATAAGACGCCGGCCAAGTTCATTTTGAATCGGCATGAGCAGGCATCCGGGCACTGTGCGGACGGGTATGCCCGGGCGACGGGGAAGCCTGGCGTGTGCATTGTGACGTCTGGGCCGGGGGCGACCAATACGGTGACTCCGCTGGCGACGGCGCAGATGGATTCGATCCCGATCATCGTTTTCTCCGGGCAGGTCGCGACGAAGGCCATTGGAAATGATGCGTTTCAGGAAGCCGACGTGACAGGGATTACGCGGCCATGCACGAAGTGGAATTATCTCATTAAAGATGTTCGCGAACTGCCGCGGATTGTGAACGAGGCGTTTTTGATCGCGACTTCCGGGCGTCCGGGGTCGGTGCTGATCGATCTGCCTAAGGATGTGCAGGTTGCGGTCATGCCTGACGAAGTGGATGACACGCCGCGGGAACATGTGGTCAAACGCCGGAATAAGCAGGTCGCCGGCGGCAGCCCGCAGTCGATCGCCGAAGCGGCGGAACTCATTAATAAGAGCGAAAAACCGCTGCTTTACGTTGGCGGCGGAGCGATTATCTCCGGCGCTCACGAAGCACTGCGGAAAGTGGCGGAAAAGGGGAATATTCCCGTCACCACCACGCTGCTGGGTTTGGGAGCGTTCAATGAAAACAGCCCATTGAGCTTGTACATGCTCGGCATGCACGGGTCGGCGTTTGCGAATTACGCGGTGCAGGAATGCGACTGCCTGATCGCCGTCGGGGCGCGTTTTGACGATCGCGTGACGGGCAACCTGGCGACGTTTGCTCCGCACGCCAAGATCATTCATATCGATGTGGATCCGTCGAGCATCAGCAAGAACGTCGATGTCGACTGCCCGGTCATCGGCGACGCCAAGGCGTCGATGGAAGCGCTCGCCGAACAGGTTGAGCATCGGCCGCGCAAGGACTGGTTTGAACAGATCAATGCGTGGAAGAAGCGTTATCCGTTCAAGTATTTTGATGACAGCAAGTGGGCTAAGCCGCAGTATGTGATCGAAGAGATCAATCGGCAGAGCAAGGGTGACGCGATCATCACGACGGGCGTGGGCCAGCATCAGATGTGGGCCGCCCAGTTTTATCGCTGGAGCCGGCCGCGGCAGATGATTACATCGGGCGGGTTAGGGACGATGGGATATGGCCTGCCGTCGGCGATGGGTGCCGCCATCGGGATGCCAGGCAAAACCGTCATCGATATCGACGGCGATGCTTCATATTTGATGACCTGTTATGAGCTGGCGACGATCGCGGAATACAATATTCCAGTGAAGATCTGTATTTTGAACAACGATTTCCAAGGGATGGTCAAGCAGTGGCAGGATTTGTTCTATAACCGCCGGTATAGCCAGACGGTGATGAAGAACCCGAACTTCGCGAAGATGGCCGAGGCGTTTGGGATCAAGGGGATTCGCTGCGACAATAAGGCAGATGTCCCAAAAGTGGTCGGGGAGATGTTAGCCCACGACGGGCCGGTGCTCGTGGATTATTTTGTCGAGCCGAACGAGCATGTGTATCCGATGGTGCCGAGCGGTAAAGGATTGCACGAAATGGAGATGGGGACGCTGGCTTAGGGATTAAATTTCATAAATTTTGTGAATGTGCAAGTCAAACCGACATCCCTCATGAGGGATGTCGGTTTTTATTTGTTTTGGTGTTATATTGACTACTAAAGCAAGCTACGCTGAGGGAAGGCTTCGAATCAAAATGGTCGTATTTGTTTTATAAATCAATTTTTATTTGACAGTTACGTTCCATATTTGCCTGGATTAAATTATCGGTACATCAATCAGAGTTATTGAGCAGAGATATTGAATGAAGTTCGATATTGCTCATGACAATAATTGGTTCTCATTTCGACTGAAAAGTGTGCACAATTAGAGTCCCCTGACGGGGCGGGAGAAAACTGTGATTAAGTCTCGCGTTACGCGTTCGATCAGTGGTTTGACGGAAGCCGGCAAGCGGAAGATCACTTTGGCGGCGGCGGTGGCTCAGGTAACTGCTGGGGCGATTGCCCTGACAATAGGGAGTGCCCCGGCGTCGGCGGCAAGCCAGTGGTGGGACATCAATGGAGCGTCGGCGGGTGCAGGTGGGGCGACTCCGTCGGGTGTGTGGGATAATTTGACTGCCAATTGGACGACCGATTCGACCGGGGCGTCGGCGACACATGTTTATGTGAACGATGGGTCCTCCACGCCGACCTTCTCGGCTGGAACGGATGCGACGGGGGCATTTGCGGTAACGATCAGCGGTACGCAGCAAATCAATGGGTTTACGGATGAAGAAGGAGCTTTGACGCTCTCGGGTGGCGGCCTGACGCTGACCGGTGGGGCGATCACGCTGGCCAAGCAGGTAACGTTTAATACGCCGATCGGCAGCACGTTCAGCGGTCCGATCGTCAAAGCGGGCGCGGGGACGATGGTCCTTGGAGCGGCCAATACGTTCACCAATGAGTTGGATGTGACGGCGGGAATTGTTTCAGTCACCAATAGCAGCGCTTTGGGCGATACCACTGGCACGACGGTGATCACTCAAGGGGCGGGGGTGCAACTGAATAATAATATCACGACAGGCGAGTCGTTTACGATCGCGGGGAACGTACTCGGGCCGATCCGCGGGGTGGTTCAGCAGGCGGCGGCGCTGGATGCGTACAGCATGCCGGGCGGCTGGCTGGGCGCGATTGACAATGGAAGCGGTAACAACACCATCACTGGCAACATCACCCTCGCCGGGGCGGGTGGGAACAACGGCCAGTCAACCCTGAACACGATCAGCGTCTCTTCCGGGACTCTGACGGTCGCGGGTTTGATCCAACAGGATCAGACTACGACTCCGCGGAATGTGGCCAAGACCGGGCCGGGGACCCTTGTTCTGGCGAGCACCAACACATATGACGGCCTGACCCGCATGTGGGGCGGGACGATCATTGTCGAGGCGGACGGCGCACTGGGTACCGGGCAGGCCGGGTACAATCAGAATTCCACTGCGAGTCCTGCTGATTTTACTCACAGCACGCTGTTCTTTGCCAATGCCGACGCCACGATCGCCTTCCAGGCGCCCGCCTCCAGCCCACAAGGGTTCAGCTATTCTACCAACGAGTACATCCAAACCAGTTCATGGGGCCACGGCAGCCTTGGCGAGATCGATAATCTGGGCGGCAACAATACCTTCACTGGCCAGATCGACCTCGGGTTCAGTCCGAGCACCGCTCAAGCTAATAGCGGCAATCTCAACCCGAACTACATCGGCGTGACCAGTGGCAGCCTGACTCTCAACGGCAAACTGGGCATGGGCAGCACCAATACCAGCACAACCGAACGGAACCTGACCAAAATCGGGACGGGCAACCTGATCCTGGACGGCCAAGGAGTCTCCGCAGGGCCGAACTCCAGCATTGACTTTCAGGGCCAGATCGAAGTGCAGCAGGGCACTCTGACGTTCGCCAATGGGGCCGCAATCCAAAATGCGCTGCCCATTATCTTTTGGCTTGACGTCGGCGCCAACGGAACTTTGGCGATCGACAATACCAATTACGTCTACGGCAAGGCCTCCGACGGCTTGTATCAACCGATCAAAGCCACGTCCGCTTCCTCTGCAACCAAGACTACCAGCACCCAAGGGAACTGGGTCTCGTTGTTCGGCGGCGAATACAAGCTGATCGGCAATCAGTCCATAGGCTATCCCGTCGCGATGGACTTCAACGACTACACCAACTATGGCGTCGTCCGTCCTTACGGCACGTCCACGTTCACCGTCGTCCCGCAAGGCGGTGACACCTACATCAACATCCAGCCGCGCTCCACTTATCGCGAGACATATCTGATCCGCGGCATGGACAATCTCACGGGTGATTCCCACGGCCGAATCCTTGCCGCCGGCGCGACGCTGGTTGGCGGCGGCGGCACCCCCGGCACTTCTACGGTCTCCATCCTCCCCTACGCCTACGGCGATGCTTCTTCCAGTGGCACGGGGACTGACTTCGTCACCATTGACTCTGGCGCGAACACCGCCCGAGTGCTGGCCAGCAACGAGTACATCACACTGGCTGACGGGAACGCCACCCTCGACAATACGATTGCCTCGGTCGCGACCACAATTAATAATCCGACCACCGTCAACTCCATCAAGCTCACCGGCGGGAACGTCACCGTCGGCAGCACTAATACCATGACGCTCAACGCTGGCGCATTGCTTGCCACCGGCGGGACGGCTTCGTCCATCAACGGCGGCACGATCGCACTCGGCGGTACCGAAGGCGTCTTCTTCACCGCCGCGGGAAGCTCACTGAGCCTTGGCAGCGTAATCACCGGGACCAACGGCCTGACCATCGGCGGCAATGGTTCCGTCACCCTCACAGGCGTAAACACCTTCACCGGCGCCTTTACCCTCGACGGCGGGATCCTCAATATCAGCAACAATAATCAGCTCGGCGCGACGGCGGACATAGCCACTCTGGCTGGTGGCACCTTACAAATCGTCCCCACCTCACTTTCCAGCAGCCGTTTAATCACGCTGGCAGGCCGCCCAACGATCAACCTTAACTCCGGCCAAAGCCTCACCCTCTCTGGCGTTATCTCCGCTGCCCCGGGCGGCGATTATACCGACATTCAGCATGGCATTACCAGCGAGCTCATCAAGACCGGCGCCGGCACCTTGGTCCTCAGCGGCACCAATACCTTTAGCGGACTGAACATTCTCGGCGGCGTGGTGAGCGTCAATAAAGCTGCCGCAATGGGGGTCTTCCAATCATGGAATCCCACCGTTATTGACGGCGGTACTCTCACTTTTACGAACACCACCTCTATCACCTTGGGCAATATCGGCTTCCTTCTTGGTAAAGGTAACGGCACTATCAACGTCTCAAGCGCCGCCGGAACCGTCAGGTGGGGCACTTCCAGCACCGCTGTCTCAACCTCTGCCACCCTGTCCGGGCCAGGCTCTTTGACCAAGGCTGGCCCTGGAACTATGGAAATTGCCAGCACGGCTCCCAACTATAACGGCGGCACATTCGTCACCGGCGGGACATTGCAGGTCGATAGCCCCGCCGCCTTCCCGGTCGGCGTGGAAAACACTTTTGTCAGCGCTTCCAGCACCGGGCGCCTCTTGGTCGTCGGTGCGACGGCGGCACCGGCCATTACGATGCAGTATGATGTGAACCTCGCAAACACCGCGACCTTCGGCGCCAGCGGGCTGCTTACTTACGGCCCGGCCACGGGCACCGGGTCGAACCTGATCACCGTCGTCGACGGATCCACCGCCCCCTCCGTTTCGCTGCAAACTCAGGCGGCCACCGACGTATTCACGATCAACTCCCCCCTGACCAACTCTGCCGGCACTACCCACACCCCGACCGTCAACATCACCGGTCCCGGCACGGTCAATTTGATGGCCGCTCCCTTTGCCGGCTTCGTCAGCAATTTCAGCGTCGCCAGCGGCTCAACCCTGGGATTGCAGGCTGCGACCAGCATTACGGGTTCTCTCACTACGGCTGGCACCGTAAATATCAGCAACGCCGTCTCAACCGCCCGATTGATCCAGACCGCAGGATCACCCCTTAATTTCACGGGTTCTGGAAAACTCACGATCGCCTCTGGTTCTACTGCCAGCATTCTGACCGCAGTTCCCACATTTGCCTCCGGAACCGCTCTGGAGATAAACAACAACAAAGTGGTGATTGATTACAGTGCCACTGACGGCGACACCATCTTGTTGGGCAACCTGCGAACCGCCTTGGCCAGTGGAGCAAGCTTTACCGGCAATACCCCAACTTGGACCGGCACTGGAATCATTAGTTCCACCGCCGCAGCCGACTCAAACAAGATCACCGGCATCGGATATCTCGAATCTTCTTCTCTTCTCGGGACATCCGGCGGAACCTATGGCGGAGTCGCCGTTGATGGATCGGCCCTGCTCCTGAAATACACTTACTTCGGCGACGTCAACCTGGACGGCAAAATCACCGCTGACGATTATGCCCTACTCGACAAAGGGTACGCCCAGTACAACACGGGCGCAATTCCCACTGGCACCGCAATCTGGCAGAACGGTGATTTCAACTACGACGGCGTCGTTGATTCGAACGACTACATGCTGGCCGATACCGCGTTCGGCAAGCAGTCCGGCGTGCTCGATCCCTCTTTCCTTGCTGCTCGCGAGGCGGAGTTTGGGTCCGCTTATGTTTCCCAACTCGTGGCGGCTGTTCCCGAACCCACTTCCCTCGCGATTATTGGACTCATTGGGGCCGGTTTGGTCGGTCGCCGTCAACGCCGGTCGTAATTTGAGATTTATTTGACAGTTCGTAATATTTTTTGTAACTTTTTTACTGGACAAGCTCAGCAAAAGTTTTATAGTAGGAGGGACACAATAGACCAAGATCAATTGCTGTACTTGGGCTTGCTGTAAAGCCAATAATATGTGCCGGATTTTAGTAGGCACATAACGCATGTTAGAGTATCTTGTATCTGTTCCTATCTCGGCCGGACGCCATGTGATGGCAAAAGGCCCCTAAATTTTGAAACCATCGTTTTGCCCGACAGTTCACAAGGATCTGCTCTCGGGCCTATAAGGAGAGGGCTGTTTATGCGACATTGTTTCGTTAAAACACGGGCCAGCAGCATGATCGCCGCGGCGATCCTAGCGGTGGCAGGATTTGGAGTCTCGGCGGCTAACGCCACCTTCACTCTGAGCCTCACGCTAGGCGACGGCACATCCACCAGCACCACCGTATCCACTGGATCGGTTGTAACTCTGGATGTGTTCGGCACGGTGACAGGCACTAGCGCCGTCGGGCTTCAAGACGCCTTCTTCGGCGTCACCAACGGCGGGACCAACGGTGACCTGAGCACTGTGACTCTCGCAAGTCCCTTTAATGGCATCGCCAACGATGTCTCTCCGGGCGTGACGACCAGCAGCTCCGGCACCCTCTATGGTGCAGCCGGCAGCATGTCGGTCGGCGGCACGGACAGCTCCGTCGCTGACGGGTGGGTCTTCGCCCGCTCGACGACGATGACCCCCGCCACCAGCGGCACGGCACAACTGCTTGGCACCCTGACCTACACGGTCAGCGCCTCAGCCGCTGCTGGTTCCAGCGCTTCGCTCACCATCAATCCCCGCTCCGCAGTCAACTCCTTGGTTATCCCGGCTGTCTGGCAAGAAGCTGGCGCAGAAGTCGACGGCGTTCCGAGCATCGGCTCGGGCGTGACGATCACCGTAGCATCTGCCGTTGTAACTCATATCAACGGTAACACATCATATAACAATTATGATGGTGGCGGATCGAACGAAGTCGTGGATCTGAACGATCTCAATGGTGTTCTGAATAACCTTGGCACAACGAATGCTGCGGGTTATGCTTATCCGAACACCGCAGCTAACGACTCTAATCCCGTTGGTCTGAATGATCTCAATGCAGTTCTGAATAACCTCGGAACTCATGCATCTGATCCAGTCGGCGTGTCTTTAGCTGTCGTTCCTGAACCGGCAAGCTTGGGCTTGATCGGTATGGGCGCACTGGCCGCTGTTCGCCGTCGTCGTCGCTAATTTAAAAATTACTAACCCGTTATTCACCATGTTTTCCTCCCCTCTGGGGAGTTTTGAGGAGAAATTATGAAGAAGTTTTTACTTTTGTCTGCTATCGTTGGATTGGGTTTGGCTGCGGCCAATGCTCAAGCCGCTGTCTCTTGGACGCATAGTCTTGCTATCCAAGGTGTGTATAATGCCACCACTGGCGCGTTGATCAGCACCAACTCCAGCGTGATCGCTACTGATGAGGCATCTGGTAATCCTTTCATCTACCGCATTGCCATCAACACAAGCATCAGCGGTCTTCCGGCGGGCCAAGCTTATGGCGATGAGCTTTATAACTTGACTCTTTCTGGTGGGGCGACTCGTTTGGCTGCGAATCTTGGTGCAGCTCGCGCGAACTATGTGCCGAATAACCCCCAAATCGGGTTTGATAATAATGGTGTGGCCGTCAGCGAATTCCAAACCAATGCTGATCAAGGCACCAGCACCACTGATCTTCAGGCGATCACCGTCGTCGTAAATAACAGTGCCAACAACTACAACAACATTTACGATGACTCTGCTGACGATAATCAAATTACCGATCCCCGTCCGAGCTTGGCGAGCCCCAGCTCGTTTAAGATTGGCACCATTGACGTCCTCTTTAATGGCTCTAAGGACGCCTATATCACGCTTAATAACGCCTCCTATGCCATGCTGGATACCAGCACGTTGCAATTTGGCACCGCGAGCAACATCGCAGACGGTACCATGGGCAAAGATCCGACCGCCGGTAGTGCTTCGATCCTCCTCCCGGCTGTTCCCGAACCCGCCTCCCTCAGCCTCCTCGGCCTCGGCGTTCTGGGCCTCGCAGCCCGTCGTCGTCAAGCCTAAAATGTGATCCTCTGATCACATTTGATTCGCAGATTTGAAAAGGGCCGCTCAGAAATGAGCGGCCCTTTCCTTTTCCATCGTGCCCGCTTGCGGTAGCCTGTCGTCCTTCGCTTAACGAAAGGATTGATTTGGACCGTGTTGCCATCGTCATCGGGGCCTGTTTGATCGCAGTAGGGATCGGGGGATTTGTTGCGTCGGGGAATGTCGCTCCAACAGCGCTCATCCCAGCCTATGTCGGCGTTGTGCTGGCAATCTGCGGGATGATTGTCCTGTTCCAGCCGACAACGCGGAAGCATGTCATGCACCTCGCGGCGACCATTGGGCTGCTCGGGTTTTTGGCGGCGATCGGCCGGCCGATCGCGGTGCTGGCTCACGGCGGGTCGCCGCCGGCGCTGGCGATGTTTAGCTTTGTCTCTATGGCGCTGCTGTGCGGGTTGTTCGTCATATTGGCGGTGCGGTCGTTTATCGCTGCCAGGCGGGCGCGACTGGGACAATAAAAAGGCATGGAGTTGCTACTGGATCGAGGGCGGCTCGCAAGCAAGCCGGCTAAACGAAGAGGGAGAAAATGGGGATTGGGAGTAGATATAGTATGGCGAAGAAGTCTATTTCACGTCGGCGGATGGGAAAGCCTGGAATAGCTGATGCGCATAATGCAGCGGCAATGTCGAATCAGCGTTTAGCCACGGGAAATGCAGATATTCCGCGGCTGGAACGGGCCGTTCGGGAAATGCTGCTGGCGCTAGGAGAGGATCCGAACCGGGAAGGCCTGATCAAAACGCCGAACCGGGTGGCACGGGCGTATGCCGAGTTTTTTTCGGGTCTGCACGAGGATCCCCGCGAGCATCTTAAAACTGTTTTTCATGAGCGCTACGATGAAGTCGTGCTGCTGAAGAACATCGAATTTCACAGCGTGTGCGAGCACCATCTGCTGCCGTTCATGGGGCGGGCGCATGTAGCCTACCTGCCCGATGGAAAAGTCGTCGGCCTATCCAAACTCGCCAGGCTGGTCGACGGTTACGCCCATCGGCCACAGGTCCAGGAACGCCTGACCACGCAGATCGCCGATGCACTGATGGACGCACTGCATCCGCAAGGCGTCATCTGCGTCTTGGAAGCCACGCATACCTGCATGACCATCCGCGGCGCTCAAAAGCCCGGCAGCGTCATGGTCACCAGCGCCCTGCGCGGCGTCTTCAAAGACAACCCGGCAACCCGCGCCGAAATCCTCTCACTGATGGCTTCTGCAACCACGCATGGGCCGATTCTTTAATCGTCTTGCGAAGACCCACGAAGCAATCTCCACAGGCGTAGAATTTTAGATGGTTTGCACACGGGATGAACTGCGGCGCAAGTCTCCCTATAATCCCCCGACTTCAGATTTCCCCCGAAAGGACGATCGCACCATGGCAGACAGCACCGCCCGCATTGAGCAGTTCAAAAAGATGGCCGAAGCAGATCCGGGCAACGAGCTCGGCCACTTCTCCCTCGGCCGGGCCTACGCCGACGCCGGCCAGCACAAAGACGCAGTGATGAGCCTGGAACGGGCCATCGAAATCAATCCCAACATCGCCAAGGCGTATCAGTTGATGGGGACCAGCCTGCTGGCCGAGGGGCTCCGTGACCCGGCGATTGCGCGTCTGACCCAAGGGATCAAAATCGCCGACGCGCGAGGAGAAATGCTTCCGCGCAATGAGATGATCCAGATGCTCAAGGACCTCGGCGCTGCGGTCCCGGAAATAAAACAGGCCGCCGAGGTGAATCAGCCTGTCGGTACGGGGGAAGTTCTCTGCAAACGCTGCGGGCAGGTGAATCCAAAACTGTCCGAGCCCCCCTTCAACAGCGATTTCGGCCGCGCAATCTTCGCCAGTACCTGCACTAAATGCTGGCGCGAAGCGATCGGCATGGGGACGAAGGTCATCAATGAACTCCGCCTGCCACTATCTGATCCACAGGCGCAAAAAGTGTGGGATCAGCACATCCGCGAATTCCTGAATTTATAAATTTGCAGCAGACCCATCTTTGGCTGCTGAAAACCATCGACAGGATTTGCTTGACTTCACTGCGCGATAAGGCTCACAATGCGCAGATCATGAAGCAGACATACCACACCATCATCAGGCCCGCTCGCAAAGGGTACGTGGGGTGGGTCGAGGAAGTCCCCGGCGCCATCACACAAGGGACTTCTCTGGAGGAGTGTCGGCAGAATCTCAAGGACGCCCTCACGCTCCTGCTGGAGACCCATCGCGACGAAGCCCGCCGCGCGCTGGATGAGTCGTGCATCGAGGGAAATATCGAAGTCGACCTCGGGGATCATCGCCCTGACGACAAGCATACCACCTCATCCTATCGCCCGGCCCATTCGATCGCTTGAACGCGAGCCGCACTACATCTCTCAACCCCCTTCCAAGCATCCAAATGCAACGCCCTCATTGTGTCCCTTGGTATCGATAGGGCATTTGTCCATTCGTTACACTACCCATTGTGGATAAGTCGTCGGCTGTGCACGATGAATTTGCGTTGTCCAGTAGACATGAATATGGTTCGCGTCGTACGGTTGGATATGAAGCAGTGCAAGATGATTGCGATCGATATGGACGGGACGCTGCTCTGTCCGCGCAGCACAGTGACCCCGCGCGTCAAGGCAGCGATTCATGCCGCCGTTCGATCCGGTTTGCTGGTCGTCTTTGCGACCGGCCGAAATATTAATGAGTGTAAAGCAGTGCTGGCAGCAGTAGACCATTACGATTCGGGTGTATTTGTCGGCGGCGCCGTCGTCATCGATACGCGCAATTGGAAAACCATGCACCGAACGATGATGCAGCCTGATTTGACGCGGAAATTGACTGCACTGCTTGAATCAATGGGGCATGCGGTGTTGGCCGTGCAGGATCACAGTGCCGGCGGATATGATTATCTCATCACCGGCAACATCCCCGTCAACAGCGAGACTGCCCATTGGATGCGCGTCAATTCCGCCAGTCATCTGCTCGTCGAAAAACTTTCTGAACACGCGCATGAGCACACAATTCGCGTAGGCATTGTTGCTCCGCCTGAAGAAGTCGCCCGGGTCAAAGCCGCCGTTGAGAAGCAGTTTGGCCAGCGCGTGGTGTTATTGAATCTCGCCGTGCCATCCGCCGGCGTGGAAGTGCTGGAAGTGTTCGACCCCGCGGTCAACAAATGGGAAGGAATCCAGCACATCGCCCGCCAGCATGGCATTCTTGGTCAGGAGATCATCGCCATCGGCGACGACGTCAACGACATCCCCATGCTTAAAAACGCCGGCTGGGGCATCGCCATGGGCAACGCCAAGCCGGAAGTGCAGAAAGCCGCCAGGCGTGTAATCGGAAGCAACCAGGACGAAGGGCTCGCCGCATTTTTGGAAGAAATTGTGGCATTGCGAACGGGAAAATTATCGAATACGAAAGAGGGAGAAGTGGCGGCTTAGCCGTCAGCATCTTTAGATCGGTCCATGGCGATGGCTCGGAGAGGTCACGCCGATCAATCATGGAAGGTGCGAAAGGATTCGCAGGCTCTAGCGGTCGGTACGCAAGATGCGTACCGACCGTTTGTCATTTGGCCAGGTCATTAAATGTCGCCCGGGCGGCGCGCAATGCTGCGGTGAGGGATTGTGTCACGACGGCGTCGTCCAGAAACGCATGCGCCAGTGTGCCATTGCCGGAAATAGTGTATCGATCAGACCCCACCGTCAGACTCGCGGCGGCAGTATGCGTCAGTGCCGCCGATTCAAAAAAAGGAGCTTCTTCCATTTCAATATATTCCGGACGAGGTCGCGAAAATTCCTGCGCCGCCAGCAATGCTGAGATCAGACCGGCGGGTTGGAAGTAATAAATCGGAATCGTATACCCAGTCGCGGAAGCAGAGGGAATTTGCAGCGCTTCCAGATGGCGATGCAGACGACGAGTGAGATCGTCATCCGGGTGAGAGAGCCGATCAGATGGATGAAGGGAAAGAAGCGTGGCGCCGCCGTCTTTATAGGAGGAGGTTGCCTGGATGACGGTGTGTTCGTCCAGGCGTTTGCCGAGCAGGCCGCTGGTGCCGATGTGAATGAGGTATCGAGCGCCGAGCGCTGTCAATTCGGCGGTTTGCGTGGCGGTGCCGCCTGCGCCGGGCTGGGCACGGTTGATCAAAAAAGCTGTGGAGCCGTCATGCGGGCGGATGATGTAAAGCGTGGAGGTATCGGTTGTGCCTAGATCGAGCGTGGTGATCTCCTCGGAAGAGACATGAAGAGCTGCGAAATATGGGATCGGGTTGCCGTGAAAGAGAATCGCATAAGGGGGCAGGCCATCCAATTCGTGATGCGTAAAGCGGGAGTGTTTCAGATACGCGATATAGTCAGCCGGCAGGTTTTGGCGATTGGAGGCATTGTAAAGGGTGTACTCCGGCAAGGCCGTTGTGTGCGGCGCGCAAGCAGGAATAAACGCGAGAAACGCGATCAGCCAATAGCGAAGCATGGCCGTCTTATCAGGTCGCCGGTGACGGAAGATCGGCGACTTTCCAGAGGCCCAGAGATTTGTCGGGATATCGGCCATTCTTCTCCGTGCAATGCTCGTTAATGATCTCCAGCGGCGCGGGAAAATTAAACGGGGGTAACTGCAAATTCAGCGGCCGCCATTTGGGCTTGGCCCCGTGCGTGGATTCCAGTTCGCGATTGGCGGTGGTTGCAGGGAAAGTCGTGGTGAGCAGAAATGTAATCGGACTGCGGCGGATGTTTTGAATCGCCTGACCGATCTCGCGCGTGGTGAGATGCACCAGGCAATCCCGGCAAAGTAAAATATCCGCCTCGGGTAGTGGATCGTTCAGCAGATTAATCTGCCGAAATTCCCGCTGGGCGCTACCGAATTGCTTCTGATTTTCCGCCGCCAGTTCGGCGACGACATCTCCGCCAATGTATTTCTCAACGGGCAGGTCGACCAATTTCATCCAATGAAAATCCCCGCACGGGCAATCGAGCATCGTGCGGACGTATAAGGATTTGAGCAGCCGGGGGATCACGGTGCGCAAAATCGCCGTCTGCTCCAGATCCGACCCGGGCCCGGAGACGGATTCGGTCCCGCGAAATCCGTTGGCATGATACGCCAGCGTAAACCGATCCGGTGCGGACCGGTCTGAGGAAAAAAGTCGACGGAAAAGAGAAGGGAGATTCATCGGGATCAGTCGACTTTATATCCCGCCTCGGCCATCTGGTCGATGGCGTGATCCACTTCCTTGGGATCGAGCACGCCAAGCTCTTCCAGCGCAAGAAGCGCCGCCTTCTGCTCCGCCGCCTTTTTATTCGGCCCCCAGGCGCTAGTAAACCGCCGACCATCCACCGTCACGCAGACCTCGAAACATTTGCTGTGATCCGGCCCCTTCTCATCAAGCAGTTCATAACAAGGCGGGGCGCCGAGTTCCTTCTGGGCATGCTGCTGGAGCATCGCTTTATAATTTTGCTGATGCGAGTTGGAAGCGATCAGCTCAATCTTGGGAGTCATGGTGCGGAGAACATAAACCTTCGCTGCCTCAAAGCCGCCATCGAGATAGATCGCCGCGACGACCGATTCATACACCGCCGCCGCCAATGAAGAGGGCATGGTTTCGCGGGAGCTGATTCCTTTGCCGATCATGAGCAAGTCGGTCAGGCCGGTCTCGTCGGAAATTTCGGCGCAGGTTCTGCGTGAAACAACCGCCGACTTAATTTTGGTCAGATCCCCTTCAAGATATTCGGGGAAGCGCCGGTAAAGCGCCTCACACACGACCAGATCCAGCACCGCGTCTCCGAGGAATTCCATGCGCTCGTTGGAGTTCACCCGCCGGTCGGCGATGGAGGCATGCGTTAATGCTTCCTTCAGCAACGCCGGCGTGACAAAGGTATACCCGAGGACTTTTTCCGCGATTGCTCGATTTTCGCTATTCACGCGCACACCATGCAAAAAAAGGGTTACGCCCGTAACGCCCGATTGCTGCGTGACTATATGTTGATGGGGAGGGATGCAGGGAGGAATGCGAATTTCGACGATCGCGTGCGATCGGCCAAATTGGAATTCCCGGAACACCGTCTCACCAGAGGCAACATCAGAAACGCTGCCAAGGCACATATGCAAAATACAACATTTGCATCTTTATGTCAAATCTAATCTTAACATCTCTCCTTGCCGGGAGTAATACCTTGGGTCTACCATGCATGCCTAGAGTATGGCCGTTGCTGGGTTTATGAGGATCGCATGATGAGATGGATTTGCGCGGTTTTGCTGGTTGTATCAATTGCCGGGTTTGCGCAAGCCCAGGCGACCCGCCCCAGTCTCTTCGACCCCGCCCGGCACATGCACGTCTGGGAAGTCCACGATGGCATGAAAGGGTACGGCCTGACCGTCATCAAAGGCTCCAAAATCGAACGCTTTGGCGTCGAAGTCCTCTCCGTCCTGCATAATTTCAATCCGAAATATGATGTCATCCTGGTCCGCTGCTCCGGAGCCGATCTGGAACACACCGGCTCCATCGCGGGAATGAGCGGCTCGCCGATCTTCCTCAAAGACGACCAAGGTCGCTACCGCATGTGCGGCGCGTTCGCCTATGGCTGGCCTCTCACCAAAGACCCCATCGGCGGAGTCCAGCCGATCGAATACATGTTGGCGCTGCCAGAAGGTGGCTCCGATGGTTCCGCCGGCGGCGTCACCAGCATCAAAAGTGATGGCGCGCAACCCGCCGAGGGAAAAATCCATTGGTCTCTCGACGATGTCATTAAAAAAGTCAAAGAAATCAGCCAGCTTAAAACGCAGCCTGAAGTGACTTCCAGCATGGCATTACAACCGATGGTGACGCCGCTGATGGCCGGCGGAATCTCCTCCCGACTTCTCTCAGACTTCACCCCCATGATGCATGGCATGGGTCTGGAAATGATGCAGGCCGGCGGAGGATCGTCTCACTCTTCCGAGCACGTCCCCGATGTCAAACTCGAACCCGGCTCCGTCCTGGCCGTCCCGCTCATGACCGGCGACCTCAATCTCACCGCCATCGGCACCTGCACCGAAGTCCTCGGCGACCGCTTCTTCGCCTTCGGCCATGCCATGAACAACGAAGGCGCTGTCACCCTCCCCATCGGGTCCGGCATCATCAACGGCATCATCCCCAACATGATGACCAGCTTCAAAATCGGCGAGATGACCCAGCTCCGCGGAACACTGAACACCGACGAAACCGTCGGTATCGCCGGCCGCATCGGACCCAAAGCCCCCACTATCCCCATCGATCTTCATCTGATCTACACCGACGGCACCGAAGACCGCCATTTCCATTTCGACGCAGCGTTACATCCCAAACTCACGCCTATGCTCGCTTCTGTCGCGGTTGCCTCTTCACTCACCGGCGGGCGCGAATTGCCGCAATACAACACCGTCGATTATGACCTGCATCTGAAATTCGCGGATGGTCAGAATATTTTGCTCAAAGACACAGTCGTCAATACCTCCGCCGGTGAAATTTTCTACACCATCGGCCTGCCACTCATCGCCGCCGCCGAAAATCCCTTCGAACGTGTCTCCATCCAAAGCGTCAGCGGCACACTCACCGTCAACACCGGCGCACGCTCCGCCCAACTGCTCTCGGTCAACGTCCCCAAATCCAAATACAAACCCGGGGAAACCCTCAAGGCCTACGCCACCTACCGCCCTTTCCGCCGCGAAGAATCGGTGATGCCGATTGAGATGCAACTGCCCAAGGATTTGCCAGAAGGGACTTATCAACTGCGCATCAGCGGTTGGGAAGGCTATCTGGATGACGAGCATCAAACCGAACCGTTCCGCTTCACCGCTGAGTCATCCAAGGAAATGTTCGACGCCCTTCGCGATGTTGCCGCCGTCAAACACACCAACCTCTACTTGCGCCTCCTCCGCCAAGCTGACGGCGTCGCCATTGGGCGCACCGCCATGCCCGCTCTCCCCTCCTCGCGGCGACAGATCATCCTCGACTCCGGCTGGAGCAACGTCAGCCCCTTCGTCAGCTCCACCACCAAAACCATCCCCACCAAATACGTCATGGACGGCGCCGCCGACTTCGACATCGAAATCGAGCATGACATTCACTCCACCAAAAAACTGGAAGTGCATGGTGCTACTCTGCCCCCTCATCAGGGCGAACCCGCCATCAGCCTCCCTGCCGGCGACAACGGCAAAAATCCCGGTGGTCCCGGCGGCGGGGGTCAACCATGAACCAACATCCAATCAACGGAAAATATATGAACGTGAATCGGTTGGCCATCGCCTGCCTTCTCGGCGCAGGATTCATCACCAGCACCGCTAGCGCCGTGCAAACCTCCCACTGGGTACACACCAACAGCGCCGATTTCAAAGCCGGCACGTTTGAAAACGTCGTCGCCACCAACCTCGGCGACCTCAAACTCTCCCGCGATGTCACGCAACTCCTCGACGAAGACCCGCGCGTCAGCGTCGTCTACTGCATGGCCGAAGCCAAAGATGGCACCCTCTACGCCGGCACCGGTCCTAAGGGCGTCCTGCTCGCAGTCAAAGACGGCAAAGTCACCACCGCCGCCACCCTCAAGGATGGCGAAAATATCTTCTCCATCCTCGTCGACCCCCAGGGCCGCATCCTCCTCGGCACCGGCGGCAATCACGGCCGCGTCCTCCGCATCGACTCCCCCGGCGCTGAACCCAAAGAACTCTTCGCCGATGAAGGCGTGCAATACATCTGGGCACTCCGCCAAACCCCCGACGGCAATCTCTACGCCGCCACAGGTCCTAAAGGCCGGCTCATCGAAATCACCCCCGATGGCAAACACTCCGTCCTCCTGCAAAGCGACGAAAACAACCTCCTCAGCCTCGTCAGCGACGGCAAAGACCTCCTCTACGCCGGCACCGACCCCAATGGACTGATCTATCGCGTCAATCGCAAAACCAAGGAAACCTTCGTCGTCTACGACGCCGCCGAAAAGGAAATCAGCTCTCTTGCCCTCACCCCCGACGGTGTCCTCTACGCCGGCACCTCCGACGCCCTCCCCGAAGGCGGCGACACCACCGACCAAACCGCCACGGCCGCCCCCGAAAGCGCCGGCCGACCCGAAACTGAAAGCGGCGCCGTCGAAATCCCCTCCAAACCCCCTGCCGAGCCCTCCCCGCCGCAAGTCCCTGACCCCAATCCCTCACGCCCTGATCCTATCCCAAAAGCATCCAGTTCTTCCCCCCTGCCGGCCGATAATGGCGGTCAAGCCGGTTCTCCCAAACCCAGCCCCAAACCCGCCTCCCCTGCAGCCCCGGCAGCTCCCGCTCCACCCTCCGCACAGGCCGCCTCGATGGGCACCCCCGTCCCTGAAGACACCAAAGGCAACGCCATCTACCGCATCGACCGCGACGGCTTCGTTACCGAAGTCTTCCGCGAAAACGTCATGATCCTCTCCATGCTCGAACACAACGGCACCCTCCTCGTCGGCACTGGAAACGACGGCGAAATCTATCAGGTCAGCCCGTCGGCCGAAGAAACCGTCGTCACCGCCAAGGTCGACGCCAAACAAGTCATGTCCATGCTCACCGGCCAGGATGGCCGCATTTATCTCGGTCTGGCCAACACCGGCGGCGTCGGCGTCATGAGCTCCGGCTTCTCCAAGACCGGCACCTACACCAGCCCCGTTCTCGACGCCACACAGATCAGCCGCTTTGGCAAAATCGCCATGACCGGCTCACTTCCCGCCGGCACCAAGCTCACCGTCTCCACCCGCAGCGGCAACCTCGCCTCCCCCGACCAAAAAGGCTGGAGTGAATGGTCCGAACCCATCCCCGCCGCCCAATATCTCGACGTCAAAGCTCCCTCGGCTCGTTTCCTCCAATACCAACTCAACTTCATCACCGACAACCCCAAGCAAACCCCCATCGTTGATCAGGTCGATGTCGCCTACGAAATGCCCAATCTCGCCCCGCGCGTCAACCTCGTCAAAATCAAAGGCGACGACAAACCCGACCCCAGCGCCGCGCCTGCCGCCGGCGCCAGCGACACCGACGCTGCCGCCACTCCCAAACCCCACGGCACCGGCATCCAAACCATCGCCTGGGACGCCGCCGATCCCAACGACGACGCCCTGGTCTACAAACTCTACTTCCGTCGTGGCCCGCGCTCTCCCTGGATCCTCCTCAAAGACGACGTCAAAGACACCACCTACAAATGGGACACCCGCTCCGTCGCTGACGGCGAATACCAGATCAAAGTCCTCGCCAGCGACGAAGCCAGCAACCCGCTCGGCTCCGGACGCACCGGCAACCGGGTCAGCGACCCCATTTTCGTCGACAATACCCCCCCAGCCATCGGCGACCTCAAATGGATCAAGGCGGATCGCGCTGTTCGGGTCCAATTAAGGGCCGTCGACCGGGCCAGCACCATCGCAAAAGTCGAATACGCGGTCGATTCGTCCGATCACTGGCAACTCGTCCTCCCATCTGATAATATTTACGATTCGCCCGATGAGGCGGTGGTGTTTACCGTCCCGGACTTAAAGCCGGGACAACACCAGGTAGCGTTGCGGGCCACCGACGCGCACGGGAATCAGGCATTCGAAAGCATCCTGGTCACCGTAGACGAGCCCGCATCGCGATAACAACCATTTAGAGCAGGCTGTCGACAAGTCGCGGCCGGTCAAGCGAGGTTTCCCAGTCATGCATTATCCCCACAAAATCTCCAAGGCCAAACGAGCCCGCAAATCCGGTTTCCGCTCACGCATGAAAACCGCCAACGGCCGTAAGATGATCAACCGCAAGCGCCGCGCCGGCCGCAAAGTCCAGATCGTCTAATACGATCCCTGGACCACCTCATGTCTTATCCAAAGCCTACGGACCCCGGTCCGTGGGTCTTAAATCCATTACCGCGCCGACGCCACCAACTTAGCCAAATCCGCCGGGCTGATCCGCCCCGCCTTGATCTGCGCCAGCGCCGCATCCAGCGACGCCAACTTCACCGGCTTCTCTACCGCCGGCGCTTCCCCCATCGCATCACTCAACTGCCGCGAAACATCGTGAGAGCTATGCGCATCAGTCACGTGCGCCAACACATCCGACTTCCCCGTCGCCAGCAGCCGGGCAACTAAATCCCGATGTTTCGAAACATCCTGAATCGTCCAAGTGCGCGAATCCACATATGTATCCTCAAACGACAAATCATTCTTCGTCACGACGCTAACCGTCAAAAAATTCGCCGGCGTCCGCACCACATGCAGCGCCGCCGCCGCGAGTCCCCACCCCGCCGCGAATAGAAACAGGAAGAACAATTTAAACATAGAACCAACCTTCCCGGACCCAGAGATACAACGCTCTGCGTCCTCTCTACATTAGATCGGGAAGGATGCACCGCCGGATAGGCCTGTTCCGGTCGTACTGGTCGAGAAAAATGCGAATATCAACCCGATTACGCCGGGTGTGATGGATATGCCGATTGTCCGGGAAACTTTATCGGACCCAGCGACTATTCCGTCACCGGCCCCGACGAAATCACGCTCGCGTAATACGCAATCGAATAAAGCCCCTGATGTTCCTGATACGGAATATTAATCAGATCACAAAACTCGCGAATGATCTGCTGCGCATCCGGACTGGCCTGCTCGGCCTCCTGCACGGTTTGATAGTGCTTGCGATCCCGAAACCGCATGATCTGCACATACCGCCCCGAAGCATCCGCCCCCGCCCACACCGGCCCGACCTGCTCATACACCTCGTACTGATCACACCCCACGCTCGCCAGGATATGCCGAAACCGCTTCACCAGCCGGGCATGGTCGTCGCGCTTCTCACGGGGAACGATGTAACTGTTGGTCAGCAGCAGCATGTAACCAATCATTCTGGCATAAACCCCCCTTCTGTTCAAAGCGCCACCAGGCAGCCCGGAGAATGCCGTTCCTTCCCACGTTATACTCTCCCGCATGATCTCCCCGTCCGACGCCTTTGCACAACTCAAAGCCCGCGTCGAATACCTCATCGACCACGCCCGCGCCGCCTACCCGCTGGGAGGCGTCACCGCCTACACCCCCGTCGCGTTCGGGACCGCGTATAAGGCGCTCTACCTCCGCGATTTCACCTACATGGCCGAGTCCGCCCCCGAGTTTATCCCTTCCGATCATATCCAAAAAATCCTCGCTCTCTTCGTCTCCCACATTACTCGAGAAGGTCTCTGCCCCGAACGCATCTCCGACACCGGCGAAGTGATCTACGTCTGCCACGGCCCCCGCCCCGCCGGCGACTGCGCCATGTTCCTCGTCAAACTCGCCGCCGCCTACGCCGACAACGGCCACGACCCCAAATTCATCGACACCATCTACCCCGCCCTCTGCCGCACCATCGACGCCGTCCCGATCGACCCTGCCACCGGCCTGGTCTACATTGACCCCGCCGCCCCCTCCACTGCCTACGGCTTCACCGACACCATCGCCATCACCGGCCAGCACCTCTTCTGCTCCCTCCTTCTTTACGAATCCCGCCGAACCCTCGAACGCTTCGCCCGCCTGCTCAACCAGGACGCCACCCGCCACACCGACCACGCCGCCCGCATCCGAAAAAATCTCGGCGCACTCTGGTCCCCCACTGACAATCTCTTCCTCGCCGGCTCCCAGGACTGCCGCCAACCCGACATCTGGGGGTCTGCCTACGCCTGCGCCATCAGCGCCATCGACCCACCCCGCCGCCAAGTCATCGCCGATTCCCTGTGGCAGAAAAAAGGCCGCTTCCTCTTCCGCGGCCAGGTCCGCCATCTCCTCACCCCAGACCACTGGCAAAAATTGATCCTCGACGTCCCCGAAACCCAGCCCGGCAACTTCCAAAACGGCGCCTACTGGGGCACCGCCACCGGCTGGGTCGCCGAAACCTTCGAACCCACCCGCCCCGGCGCAGGCATCAAACTCCTGACTGATTTGGTCCAGGATTTCCACGACCACGGCGTATGGGAATGCATCGGCCCCGCCGGCTACCAACGCATCGAAAACAATGTCTCCTCCGCCTGTCTCCCATACGCCTCCTTCAAACGCCTTACCAGTCAATCGGAACGCCCATGAACCTTCGCTCTGTCACCGTCTACTGCTCCTCCTCCTCCGCGATTCCCAAACCCTATTTCGACGCCGGCGAATCCCTCGGCCGAGCTATCGCGGAAAACCACTGGAATCTCGTCTACGGCGGTAACTCCGTCGGCCTGATGGGCCACATCGCCGACGCCTGCCGCTCCGCCGGCGGCAAAGTCATCGGCATCACCCCCCAACTCTTCGCCGATAAAGGCGTCTCTGACCAGCACTGCCACGAGCTCGTCGTCTGCAATTCCATGCGCGAGCGCAAAGGCCTCATGGAAGACCGCGGCGACGCCTTCATCGCCCTCCCCGGCGGCCTGGGAACCTTCGAAGAAGTCTTCGAAATCATCGTCGGTAAACAACTCCGCTACCACCTCAAACCCATCGTCCTCTTCGACGTCCAAGGCTATTTCGACCCCCTCCTGGCCATGATCGACCACGGCATTAACCAACACTTCATCAAACCGTCCGCCCGCGACCTCTTTTTCGTAGCCAAAGACGTCCCCCAGATTGTCGAACATTTCCGCACGTATCAGCCCCCTGCTGCCACCGACAAATGGTTCAGCCACACCCCCCCGCCCTCCGCATTGGAGTGACCCACCCCGGCCTGCATATGATAATATGCCAGTGCCATGCCTCGCCGGAACGACGCCAGCCTGACGATCGCCTTGTGCCTATCGCTGATAGCACACGCCGGCCTTGCGCTCACGCTGATCGAAAATCAGACCCAAACCAACCGCCGCCAAATCGCCCAAGGCCCCATCGACCGCCAAACCCTCGCCGTCGGCCCATTGCTCATCGCAGAACCCGCAAAATCCACCCCCGCTGAAAAAGCCCCACCCGAACCCATCGACCAGCTCCCCAAACTCCCCCCCGCCATCGTCAAGAAACCCGAACCCATGCTCCTCAAAAGCATCTTCGGCGAACCCACCGGCCAAGGCGAAGCCGAACACGCCGCCCCCGGCACCACCGAACTGCGCGCCAAACACGCCGCCCCCGAAATCCAGGCCTTCCTCAGCCGTGACCCCGTCGGCCAAGGAAAAGTCGGCACACCCCCCACCCCCTCCACCGCCAAGCCCGGCCAAGATGGTGCCGCCAAACCAGGCCCGATCCGTAAACCCCAACCCGCCAACCCACCTTCCCTCCCCACCCCCACGCTGACCGCCCTGCTCCCCTCCTCCGCATCTCCCCCCCCTGCTCCCGTCGGCACTCCCGAAGTCCAACACAACCCCCCGCGCCAAACCACCGAAAAACCTGCCCCCAACATCCCCTTCGGCATCCCCTCCGAACACGTCGAAGCCGTCACCCCCAAACGCGCTCGCCACATCGCCGACTCCCCCGCCATGATCGCCCAGGCCAACCCATCCGCCCTCCACCCGCATGATGGCAGCAGCACCGCCCACGACACCTCCGACGTCGCCGCCCGCAAAGCCAAGCAACTCACCCAGGCCCCGCCACCCCCAAAACCCGCCGGCACACCCAATCCTCCTCCCCCCGCCGCCAAACCAACCCTCATCCCCCCCCTGCTCGCCTCCACTACGCCCCCCCCTTCTCTGCCCCAGGTAGACGCCGGCGGCACCCCCGGCCACGCCGCCCCTTCCGCTGATCCCGCCCCGCAATCCGACTCCGAATACGACGCCTTCAACAAAGTCGCCAACATCGAATTCTCCAACGGCCGCGTCGAAGCCCAGTTCGGCCGGCGCATCAAAACCGTCCGCCCCAAACTCCTCCTTTCCGCTCAATACGAAATCTTTGCCCAGGAAAATCCCCGCGTCCTCCTCTCGGCCAACGTCGACTCCACCGGCCACGTCACCAAAGCCGAAATCTACCAATCCAGCGGCTCCGAAGACCTCGACCAACCCTGCCTCGTCGCCCTCTACGACTGGTGGTTCGAACCCCCTAAAGACAAACACGGAAAACCCCTCCCCGACGTCGTCGTCGTCGCCATCACCTTCAGGAACCAATGAAAATCTCCGAACTCTTCTACTCCCTCCAAGGCGAAGGCAAACTCCTGGGAGTCCCCTCCGTCTTCATCCGCGCCAGCGGCTGCAACCTCCGCTGCTCCTGGTGCGATACCCCCTACGCCAGTTGGAACCCCGAAGGGAAAAATCTCTCCGTCCCCGAAATCCTCGAACAAGTCGAATATTTCCACTGCCACCATGTCGTCTTCACCGGCGGCGAACCCATGATCATGCCTGACGCGGTCGAACTCTGCGCCGCTCTCAAAGCCGCCAACCACCACATCACCATCGAAACCGCCGCCACCGTCTACAAACCCATCGCCGTTGATTTAGCCTCCCTCTCCCCCAAGCTCTCCAACTCCACTCCAAGAGAGCGCGAAGCCGGCCGCTTCGCCGAATCCCACGAGCAGCTACGCCTCAACTACCCCGTCATCCAACAATTCATCGACACCGCCCCCGACTTCCAACTCAAGTTCGTCGTCTCCAGCCAACAAGACCTCCAGGAAATCCACTCCATCCTCACCCACCTCAAAGGCTGGCAGCCCGCCGACATCCTCCTCATGCCCGAAGGCATCGACCGCGACACCCTGCGCGAACGCTCCACCTGGATCAGCGAAACCTGCAAATCCACCGGCTTCCGCTACTCCCCCCGTCTCCACGTAGAACTTTATGGAAATAAGCGCGGGACCTAATCCCCCCCAATAGCCGCGACGCCACGCGTCGCGCGTCCTCCAGGAAAAGATAATTCTTTTCATAAAGCCCAAATAGTCGATATATTTCCGTAACTCATCTCTCTCGGAAAATCGTTCTATGCCCAATCCAAAATTCTCCTGCACCGCCTGCGGCCGACAATTCACCTGGAAACCCTCCATCGCCGGCAAATCCGCCAAATGTTCCTGCGGTGCCATCATCCAGGTCCCCACCGAAATCGCCGCCGAAGAAGAAGACGACGCCGCCCTCTACGAACTCGCCGCCGCCGCCGAAGTCGCTGCTCCCATCCATTCTGCCGCTCCCATCGCGATGCCAAGCGTCGCCCCCGCCGCCAAATCCATCGCATACGCCAATCCCAGGACCGCCGCCAAGCCCACCGATCGCTTCACTGCACAAAATCTCATCGACCCCACCCGCGACATCTACGTCCCCATCGCCCTCCTCGTCGCCGGCTTTCTCCTGGCTATCGTCTGGGGCTTCCACGAACTCCATTCCGGCGCCAACACCCTCTTCGCCGTCTCCTTCGTGATGACCCTTAACACCCTCGTCAAAACCGTCGTCGTCACTGGCCTTGCCCTCCTCTTCGCCCCCATGCTCGGCGTCAGCTTCGGCACCCTCGGCACCGGAACCCTCAAATTCGCCTCCATCCTCATCTTCACTGACGCCGTCAACCTCTGGCTCGAAGCCCTCCTCCACGCCGCCGGCGCGACTCCCACCCACGGCCACACCGTCGTCCGCGTCCCCTTCACCGTCAGCCTCTTCCTCTCCGTCGCCATCATCACCGGCCTCTGCTACTACCTCTTCAGCATGGATGGCTCCGAAACCCGCATGTTCGCCGTCCCCCTCGCGTTGGTCTCCCGCCTCATCGACTGGGCCCTGCAAATCTTCCTCCTCGGCATCATCGTCGGCATGCACGCCGCTCAACACCCCGCTCCCCCGCCCACTCCCGTCATCATCACCCCTCCCGCCGCCACTACTCCCGACACCTCAACGCCTTCCCCGGATGCCGGCGGCGTGCCCACGACCGCTCCCACCACTGCTCCCGTCCAACCCGCCGCCATCACCCCAACCAAATTCGATCAGTTTGTCGACAATCGCATCCGCACGCAAAAACTCTTCGTCCAGGAAGGCCGCGAATGGCGTCAACACCAGATCACCCGCGACAACGCCACCAATGCCCTCATCGAACAGATGTACCAAGCCGGCGCGCAGGGTGTCTACGTCGAACTCCAGGGTGCTCGTGCCGGCCACGCGATCTTTCTCTACGTCAAACTCCCCGCCGACCCCGACGCCCAGGCCGCCTGTAAACAGGTCGCCGACACCTTCCGCCAAAGCAAAAACCTCCCCAAAGGCATGCCCAACACCAATCAATACCTCGTCGTGCTTCTGCCCCGATCAAAGTGACCGATTCCCCGCACCCTTTTCCATCGCCACCAATATCGCCGTCACCACAAACCCAATCCCCATCCCCAACATATGAGCCAGCGAACTCACCTGCGGAAACGACCAGTCAAAACAGACCTGCAAAATCACCACCCACAGCAAACCCTTAAACTGCCGCGACGCCCCCTTCGTCCGGTGCCGCAGCCATCCGACTGAAATCATCCCCAACATCGCCCCGATCAATCCCATCACACACGCCGACGCCCCGACCAATATTTCCGGCTCAATCTGCCTCCACCGCTCAATCTCCACCACACCACATAACGCCCCGATCCCCGAAACCAGATAAACCACCAGAAATCTGAGCGATCCCAGCCTGCGCTCCAGCCCGCGCCCGATCGCATAGAGCGCCAGCATATTCATCCCAATATGCAGCCACCCAAAATGCAGAAAATTCGCCGTCACCACCCGCCACCACTGCCCCCCCGTCACTGCCGGCCCGAACAACGCCCCCAACTTAAACAACGCATCCTCATTCTCCGCCCCACCCATCGCCAGTTCCGCCGCAAACATCCCCGCATTCGCCAGGATCAACCCATACACCGCCCAAGGCCTTCCCTTCGCCATCGCCCCGCCTTGAAAGCTGTACATCGCCTCCTGCGCAAACTCCCGATCAAGCTGCCCCTCAAATTGCCGCGACGTCTCCGTTAAAATCTCGTCGGCTCGCTGCACTCCCCCCCGCCGATCCATCGCCCGCTCTGACACGCTCCCCCGATCTCCCATCGCTACCAGCACGGCATCCCCCT
>DASRRR010000117.1:0-116291 GCA_035656825.1 Tepidisphaeraceae bacterium
CCCTGAACCCCTGACCCCTGAACCCTCCACCCTCAAACGCATCCTCAACTTCGAATCCCTCATCGCCGGCATCCACTTCGTCTTCGCCCGCCCCCTCCTCCTCGCCACCATGACCATGGACCTCTTCGCCGTCCTGCTCGGCGGCGCCGTCTACCTCCTCCCCGTCTTCGCCCGCGACATCCTCCACGTCGGCTCCTTCGGTTACGGCCTCATGCGCTCCGCACCCGCCGTCGGTGCCTTCACCATGGCCATGATCGTCGCCCACATGCCCCCCATGAAAAAAGCCGGCCGCAACCTCCTCCTCTCCGTCATTGGCTTCGGTGCCGCCACCATCGTCTTCGGCCTCTCCCGCAACTTCTACCTCTCCCTCGCCATGCTCGCCCTCACCGGTGCCTTCGACAACATCTCCGTCGTCGTCCGACATACCCTCGTCCAGCTCCTCACCCCCGACGAAATGCGCGGCCGAGTCTCCGCCGTCAACCAGGTCTTCATCGGTTCCTCCAACGAACTCGGCGGCTTCGAATCCGGCACCACCGCCGCCTGGCTCGGCACCGTCCCCTCCGTCGTCCTCGGCGGCATCGGCACCATCCTCGTCGTCCTCACCATCGCCTGGAAATGGCCCCAGGTCCGCTCCTTCGGCTCACTCCACGACGCCAAACCCACCAACGAATAGAAAGGAAAAATCATGCGTCCAGCTTTTTCCATCCTCCTCACCCTCACCGCACTGGTCACCGCCGTCGACCAGCACAAGTCTCATAAATCATTTCATTTCCTATTAAGGTTCGTCTGCTTGAATGCTCCGGAGTCATCGCGGATATTGCTCTCTTCAAATCCGTCTATCCAAACCAACCATAGTTCAACCAACGAGTCTCCATGGGTTTCGTGTTTCTCGCCTGCCTGATCTGGTGGCCTCTCATCATTGGTCTTGGCTCCCCTTTGTTTAGGCTCCTCTCCTCTCCCGCCCAACCGAGCTATTCCCCACCCCTGCGCCTGACCCTCTGCGCCCTCTTCGGCATGCTCGCCATGATCTTCCTCGGCGACCTCTCCAACTTCTTCATCCCCGCCTACCCCCTCATCCCCTGCCTCGCCGCCCTCACCGGCCTCACCTTCCTGATCCTCCACCGCCGCTGGCTCTTCACCGGCCTCACCCCCGCCAACATCCTCTCCGCTCTCATCGTCCTCGCCGTCGCCTCCCTCGCCGCCACACGCCCCTCCACCCACGTCGACACCGGGCTTTATCACCTCCAGGCCGTCCGCTGGATCACCGACCGCAGCCTCGTCCCCGGCCTGGCCAATCTCCACCTCCGCCTCGGCTACAACTCCGCCTGGGCAATGGTCGCCGCCGTCATGGAAGCCCCAGGCCTCCTCGGCAAAAGTATGTTCCTCCTCAACACACTCCTCGCCACCATCGCCATCTGCCTTTCCCTCGACTCTCTCCGCCAAGTCCTCACCACCGGCATCACCCTCTCCACTGGCCTGCTCGCCCTCCTCATCTGCCCCGTTGCCGACATGGCCATCAGCCGCGGCCCAACACCTCCCTGGGCCAGCAGCGTCCCCTCCCTCGGCAACGACATGGCCTCCATGATCCTGGTCGTCATCGTCCTCTCCTTAATCCTGCGCAAACGCGAATCCACCCCCATCACCGACCTCACCGTCTCCATTCACTCCCTCGTCCTCGCCGTCCTGGCAACAATAGTCAAAGTCTCCTGCGCCCCCATACTCGCCGGTGCCGGAATACTCTTCCTCTATCGCCTCGCTCACACCAAAGCCTGGCGCACAGCAACCATCCCAATATTGATCTCCGCCTTGGCAATCGGCGCATGGATGGCGCGCGGCATCGGCCTCTCCGGCTGCCCCCTCTACCCCTCACCCATCGCCCGCCTGCCCGTCAAATGGGCCGTCCCCCCCCAGGACGCGCTCCGCGATCTCTCCTGGATACGCTCCTGGGCGCGCGGCAACCCCGATTCCCCCACCCAAGTCCTCGCCAACTGGAATTGGCTTATCCCCTGGTATCACCGCTTGGACAAAAACCACTTCCGCATCCCCGCCCTCCTCGCCTTCGCTCTCCTTGGCCTCGCCGCCGTCGCCTGGGGGACCATCCGGTCCAAACACCCACGCCTCCCTATCGAAACGTGGATCGCCCTCGCCACCGCCGCCGCAGGCGTTCTCTATTGGTTCATCATGGCCCCCGATCCCCGCTTCGGCCTCGGTTTCATCTTCTCCCTATGGATCCTCTCCATCCTCACCGGCGCTCAAGCCATCGGCCTCCCCCTGCATTCCAACATCGCCCGAGCCATAATAGCCTTCATCGTCATCGTCACCCTCTGCACCGGCCCAAGCTTGCTAAAACAAATCCCCCACAACGCCCTGTTCCAAATCCCCCGCGTCCCCGAAGTCCCCGTCACCCTCGTCAAAACCCCCCAAGGCCTCGGTATCTACCTCCCTACCACCGGCCACCGCGCCTGGCGCGCTCCCCTCCCCTCCGCTTGGAAAATCTCCCCCGCCCTCCGCGCCTCCGTAGACTCCGCCGGCCGCCCCACCATGTTCTGGTCCGACCCGTCTCCACATCAGTCACCCTCCGAGTTATCCTCCCCGCAATGATCCCGCCCGCCGAATCCTCCCGCCTCAAACCTCTCTGCTCGCGCCCCGACGCCGAGCAAGTCGTCCAACGCCTCCGCGACGACGGCTATGTCGCCTACTTCGCCGGCGGCTGCGTCCGCGACCTCCTCCTCGGCCTCGAAGCCAAAGACTTCGACGTCGCCACCGACGCCCCCCCAAAACGCGTCCGCCAACTCTTCTCCAACACTCAAGCCGTCGGTGCCGCCTTCGGCGTCATCCTCGTCCGTCTCGGTGGCAGCCAGATCGAAGTCGCCACCTTCCGCGCCGAAGGCCGCTACCTCGACGGCCGCCGCCCCGAAGCCGTCGAATTCACCGACGCCCAGCACGACGCCCTCCGCCGCGACTTCACCATCAACGGCCTCTTCCTCGACCCCTTCACCAACCAGGTCATCGACTACGTCAACGGCCAATCCGACCTCCAATCCCGCATCCTCCGCGCCATCGGCAACCCCGACGAACGCTTCAACGAAGACCACCTCCGACTCCTGCGCGCCGTCCGCTTCGCCGCTCGCTTCGATCTCACGATCGAACCCGACACCGCACTGGCCATCCGCCGCCACGCCCCCAAACTCATCCGCATCTCCCCCGAGCGCATCGCCGACGAGCTTCACACGATGCTCACCGCCAGCACGCGCAATCGTGCCTGGCCCAAACTCTGGGAATTCTCCCTGATTGACCTGATCTTTCGCTTCCTTCTGCTCTCCACCGAAAACGCCGAGTTCAATCCTGCCCATTCCATCTTCCTCACCATCACCCCCGCCGAGACCCTATCCTTCGGCCTATCCCTCGCCGCCGCCTCTCTCGACTACCTCCTCTGCGCCACCCCCGATCGCGATATCCACACGCTCCTCACCCCCGCTCGCATTCAACAGATCGGCCAAGCCCTCCGCCAATCCCTGCGCATCAGCAACGAAGAACTCGACAACATCACGAGCACCCTCTCAAGCCTCCTCCCCCTGCTCCACCCCGACGCTCCCCCTTCCGTCGCGACCATGAAACGCTTCCTCGCCAAAAACATCGCCCAAGGCAGTTGGGCCCTCCTCACCGGCATCGACCAAATTCTCGGCACCGCCGGCCGCGCCCAATGGCTCAAAACCCACCTCGACGATCTCTCCCAAACCGACTACGCCCCCACCCCCCTCATCACCGGCGACGACCTCACCGCCCTTGGATTAAAACCCAGCCCCCTCTTCCGCCGAATCCTCGAATCCACCTACGACGCCCAACTAGAAACCCGCATCACCACCCGCGCCGAAGCCCTCTCCCTAGCCACCCAAATCGCTTCCACCCCCTCCTAACCTTCGTCATTCGACATTCGTCATTGTTTAGTCATTCGGTTTTAGTCATTCGTCATTCTCCCCCCTACTTCCCGCCCATCGACCGAATGACTTCCCGCAAATCCCCGATCTTCGTCACCCTCAATCCAAAATTTTCCCCCACCTTCACCGTCTGCCCCACCGCGATCACCTTATTATTCACCATCAACTCCAGCGGCTCCTCCGAACTCTTCGAAAACTCAATAATCGCCCCCGTCCCCAGCCGCATCACTTCCGACATCGACAACTTCCGCTCCGCCAGCTTCACAATCACCGGCACATGCAGCTTCATGATCCGCCCAACCTCCTCCGCGGACGGCGCACCCCCACCCTCCTCCGACGATCCCTTCGGCTTTGTCGACAACACCGCCATATCAACATCATCGGCCCAACCCCTGAAAAAACTAGAGCCGATCACCCCACCTGCGTCCTCAAACCTTCTTCAACAGCAAACTCGCATTATGCCCGCCAAACCCAAATGAGTTCGACATCGCATACGTAATCTTCATCTCTTTGGCCTTATGAGGCGTATAGTCCAAATCGCATTCCGGATCCGGATTATCCAGATTAATCGTCGGCGGAATCAAATTCCGCTGCACCGACAATGCCGCCACCACTGCCTCCACCCCGCCCGACGCCCCCAGCAAATGCCCCAATTGTGACTTGGTTGAACTGATCGAAACCTTCTTCGCCTGCTCCTTAAAGACGGCCTTCACCGCTTTAGTCTCCGCCAAATCCCCCAGCGGCGTCGACGTCCCATGTGCATTAATATAATCCACCTGCTCCGGCGAGACCCCCGCATCCTTCAGCGCCAATGTCATCGCCATCGACGCCCCGCGCCCCTGCTCATCCGGCGCCGTGATATGAAACGCATCCGCCGACATCCCATACCCCACCAGCTCGGCATAAATCTTCGCCCCGCGCTTCACCGCGTGTTCATATTCCTCCAGCACCACGACCCCCGCCCCTTCCGCCATCACAAATCCATTGCGATCCTTATCCCATGGCCGCGAAGCTTTCGTCGGCTCATCATTCCGCGTCGACAGCGCCCGCGCCGCACAGAACGACCCCATCCCCAGCTCGCACAGCGCCGCCTCCGCCCCGCCGGCGATCATCATGTCCGCCAGCCCATACTGAATCATCCGCCCCGCATCGCCGATCGCGTTCGACCCCGTCGCACACGCCGTCGCCACAGCCGTATTCGGCCCGCGAAGTCCATATAAAATAGATACGTTCCCGCTCGCCGCATTCACCATCAAACGCGGCACGGTAAACGGCGACACCCGATCCACCCCGCGCGCCACCAGAATCTTATTCTGCTCCTCCAGCGTCTCGATCCCCCCGATCCCCGATCCAATAATCACCCCCGCCCGCAGCGTGTCTTCCTTGGTGAAATCCAGCCCCGAATCCTTCACCGCCGACACGCTCGCCGCCAGCCCGAACTGTCCAAACCGATCCAGCCGCTTCGCTTCGCGCTTATCGATGCCATACTTGGTGACATCAAAATCAAAGCACTCTCCCCCGAACCGAACCGGATATTTAGACGTGTCCCACCGGCGTATCAGGCTGATCCCAGACTGCCCCATCAGGAGCTTGTCCCAGACTTCCTCAACCGTCTCGCCCAGAGAGGTAACCCAACCCAGACCCGTTATGACTATGCGGCGTTTGCTCATGGATAACTGCCCGTTGCCAACCGTCCGTCGCATGCCATTGACATGCGACGGACCACTGACCACGGACCACTGACTAACTACTTCTTCGAATTTTCCTTGATGTAGTCAATCGCCTGACCGACCGTCTGAATCTTCTCGGCCTCTTCGTCAGGAATCGACAACTCGAACTCGTCTTCAAATTCCATGACCAGTTCGACCGTATCCAAACTGTCGGCGTTCAGGTCGTTGATGAAGTGCGTCTCGCGAGTGATCTCGCTCTTGTCCACACCCATCTGTTCGCTGACGATTTCGATGACCTTCTGCTCGATGTCTTCCATAACTTTCCTGCCCTGACTGTTGTGTCCGGCACTCAGGCCACCGCGGCCGAGCGTTCGTGGGCCAGACTATATCCATAGCACCTTCTAATGCAACCCAACCGATGTCTTCAGTTTAGGTCCCATTATAGCCCGCACACAACGTGTGCGCGGTCTTTTTTAATCTCACATTACCATTCCCCCGTCCACACAAATCACCTGCCCCGTCACATACGATGAGTCCGGCGACGCCAAAAACGACACCACCCCCGCAATCTCCTCCGGCAATCCAAACCGCTTCAGCGGTATCACTTCCTTCACCCGATCCTTGATCATATCGTTCAGCACATCCGTCATATCCGTCGTGATGAACCCCGGCGCGACCACATTGCAGGTTATCTGCTTCCCCGCCAGTTCCTTCGCCACTGACTTCGACAATCCAATCAACCCCGCCTTGGACGCTGCATAATTCGCCTGCCCCGCATTCCCCGCCACGCCCGAAACTGAGCTCATGTTAATAATCCGCGCCCCCTTGGCCCGCATCATCGGCCGAGCCGCCGTGCGAATCGCCACAAACGCGCTCTTCAGATTCGTATTGATCACCGAATCAAAATCCTCATCTTCCATCCGCAAAATCAATCCATCCTTGGTGATCCCCGCATTATTCACCAGGCAATCCAGCCGCCCATGCGCATCGGCGATCTTCTCAATCGCCGCCGCCAGCGCCGCCGGGTCGGCGATATCGCACGTCACCGCCTCCGCCGCCCCCCCTGCTTCTTTAACCGCCGCGACGACTTCATTGAGCTTATCTGCACTGCGCGCAACGGCCACGACATGATACCCATCCTTCGCCAATCGCTTGACGATCGCCGCCCCGATGCCGCGCGACCCACCCGTAACGAACGCTACTTTTTTTTCTGTTGCCATAATATTTCCAGACTTTCCGTCTTATGCCCCCACCGATTCGATCGGCAGACGCCGATTAATTTTCTTCGCCAACCCCGCCAGCGTACGCCCCGGCGCCAATTCCACAAACCGCGCCCCCTCATCCGCCACCAGCTTAACCATCGTCTGCTCCCAGCGCACCGGCTGAGTAATCTGCTTGACCAGCAATTCCTTAATCGACGCCGAATCCCCATGCACGTCCGCCGTCACATTCGAATACACCCGCGTCTTCGGCGTTGCAAACGCGACCTTGTCCAGCTCCGCCTTCATCTTATCCGCTCCCGGCTGCATCAGCGGCGAATGAAACGCCCCCGCCACCTTCAGCGCCACTGCCTTAAATCCCCCAGACTCCGCTGCCTTCAACACTCTCTCACAAGCCCCCTTCGATCCGCTAACCACAATCTGCCCCGGCGCATTAAAATTCGCCGGCACCAGCACCTCCCCCTCCGCTGCCGTCGCACACAATTGATTAATCGCCCCCTCATCCGCTCCCAGGATCGCCACCATCCCCGACGGCGACGCCACCGCCGCCTCCTGCATATATTTCCCGCGCAGCGCCACCAGCCGCAATCCATCCTCAAACGAAAACACTCCCGCCAGATGCAGCGCCGTATATTCGCCCAGCGACAACCCCGCATACGCCGCCACCGCCGCCGGATCGACCCCCCCTGCTTCTTTCACCGCCCGAAAACTCGCCACGCTCGTGACATAAATCGCCGGCTGCGAAATATCCGTCTGATTCAGCCGCTCCTCAGGCCCCGCAAAACACAACTCCGCCAGATCAAAACCGAGCACCTTATTCGCCGCGTCAAATGTTTCTTTGGCGACGGCCGACTTTTCAAAAAAGTCCTTCCCCATCCCAACCGCTTGGGCACCCTGACCCGGGCACAAAATGTAAGTGTTCGACGCCATGTTTCGCTTCTTCAATTTAAAATCAGACTCGTACAACCGCGTTCGCCCAGGTCAATCCCGCCCCAAACGCAACGAAAATAACAACATCCCCCGATTGCAATCGGCCTGCGCGCCACGCCTCATCCAGCGCGATCGGAATCGACGCCGCCGACGTGTTGCCATACTTATCGATGTTCACATACACGCGATCCGCCGGAAACCCGAGCCGCTCGATCGCCGAATCGATGATCCGCTGATTCACCTGATGAGGCACAATCAGTTTCACCTGATCCATGCTCAGCTCGCAATGCTTGATCGCATCTGCAATCAGCTCTTCAAATTTCGTCACCGCGAATTTATAGACTTCGCGCCCCTTCAGCGTCACAAACTGGTTTTTATCCGGCCCAAGCGGATAGTGAAGCTGCATCGCCTCCCACCCCTCGCCGGTCGCGTGCAATTGCGAATAAATCAGTCCCTTCCCCGCCTCCGTCGTCCGCTGCAACACCACGGACCCCGCTCCATCGCCAAACAAAATACAGCTCGACCGATCCGTATAATCAATCACGCGCGACAACGTCTCAGCCCCGATCACCACGACATTTTTATACTGCCCGGCCTTGATGAAATTCGCCCCGGTATTCAATGCATAAATAAACCCCGAGCAAGCCGCCGCCATGTCAAACGCCGGCACGCCATTGAGCCCCAGATTCGCCGCCACAAAGCACGCCGTAGAAGGAAACATCATCTCCGGCGTCACCGTCGCACAAACCACCAGCTCAACTTCCGACGGCGAAATACCCGCCGCCGCAATCGCCTTCCGAGCCGCCCCCGTCGCCAGCGTCGCCGTCGACTCCCCCGCCGCGATAATCCGCCGTTCCCGGATCCCCGTCCGCTGAACGATCCACTCATCGTTGGTGTCGACCATCTTCGCCAGATCGTCGTTGGTCAAACGCTTCTCGGGCAGTTGACACCCGGTCCCGACGATATTGGCTCCAAAATTGGACATATAAGAGAGTGTCGGGAAGCTCATTCCTCAACAACCGGAATGCTCTTCTCAATCCGCTCGACGATCTTCTCGTTAATCCCCGAATTGGCAAGCTGTTTGCCCACGCGAATTGCATTACGAATCGCCCGGGCGTCCGATCGGCCATGGCAAATCAGACAATATCCGCCGACCCCCAGCAGCGGGGCGCCGCCATATTCGCGCCAGTCGTGCTTGTCGTACAACTTTTTCATCACGGGTTTGAACGTGCTGAGCAAATCCGGAGCGATTTCCTGCAGCTCGAACAGAATTGTCTTAAACAATCCGTCGGCCATGCCTTCCGTGAATTTCAAAACGATGTTGCCGACAAAACCGTCGCAAACCACAACGTCGACGACACCCGAAAACAGGTCGCGGCCTTCGACGTTGCCGATGAAATTGATTTGGGGTTCGTCCCGCATGAGTTTGCGGGCGTCCTTGACCATCGTGGTGCCCTTGGTGTCTTCTTCGCCGATGGACAGGAGGCCGACGCGCGGGTTTTCTACGCCGCAGACGGCGGTGGCGTAGGCGCTGGCCATGATGGCGTATTGTTGTAAGTGCTTGGGTTTAGGAGAGATATTGGCACCGACGTCGCAGATGACGACGGGCCCGTGGAAGGTCGGGAGGATGACGCCGATCCCAGGGCGGCTGACGCCGGGGAGGGTACGCATTTTTAATTGGGCGCTGGCGACGCAGGCACCTGTATTTCCTGCTGAGATCGCGACTTGGGCCTCGCCTTTTTTGACGAGGTCGGACATCACATTGATGGAGGATTTGGGTTTGGCGCGGATCGCTTCGACGGGGGAGTCATCCATTTCGATGACTTCGGTGGTGGGGATGATCTTGTAAAACTTTTTCTGGTCTGGAGTTAGGGCGGACTCGTCGAGACCTTTCTGGATGGCGGATTCGTCGCCGATGAGGAGGACGAGGTCGTCGCCGGAGAGGAGGGGCGCGGCGTCGAAACAGCCGGCGAGGATCGCCGCCGGGGCATGATCGCCGCCCATGACATCAACCGCAGCTCGCACCGAGAGTCCTTTCGGTAGTGGAGGACAGGAAAGAAGTTAGGCGGATTCCTGATCGACCTGGAGGGCGAGTTTGGGATTGACGTAGCCACAGTTTTCGCAGGCACAATGCGGAAGCTTGGCGTTGCCGCACTGGGGGCAGCGGACGTAATGGATAGGCTTTAAAGCGTGGTGTGAGCGACGTTTGCGCTTGCGGGACTTGGAGTGTTTTTGGACTGGAAGCATGGGATGGCCTTAACTTTCAGAAAAAGATGCGGCGGACCAATGCCGCCGCGTAGAGGGACATAAGTTATGGAAAGCGGGTGTGTCTGTCAAGTTATGCAGATGAGGGGAATCGCTCTACCACACTTTACGGGACCTGACGGAAAAGATGGGGAAGTGATACGAAACTCGACAGAACTTCACGGAAAAGAGATGAAAAAAATCGAGCTTTAAATCAGCAGGCGAAGCGAATCCAGCCAAAGTGGATAGCGAGGACGAGGGAAAAGAATAGCCCGAAGACGATGCCGAGGATGACTGCGATGATGCGCATTAACTTTTAGGGACGAGAGGGCGGCAGGCGATACGAGTGATGATATTAGCTTGGAGATCGGTGGCGGAGAAGCCGACGTGAGCGGTTTGGGAGAGGATGGTTTGGAGATCCGGGCCGGTGGGGAGGGAGGCTTGGGCGAGGGAGAAGGTGCGGGCGGCGCGGCGGCCGGTGCGGCAGTAGAGGAGGAGGGGTTTAGGGCTGGTGGAGAGGATGTTGGCGAGGGCGTCGACGGCGGAGTCAGGGATGGATTCGTGGGGGATGGGGAGGTAGTGGAACTCGATGCCTTCGGTTTGGGAGGCGGATTGGATTTGGAGATGGGAAGGCTGGTCGGCGGATTCGCCGTCGGGGCGAAAGTCGACGATGGTTTGGATGCCGCGGTTTCTGAGGCGGGGGATGTCGGTGGCTTGGAGTTGGGGAGAGATGTAGATGTCGGCGGTAATCTGGGTGAGCGAGGCGGGGATGGGAAGGCGGGTGAAGTAAAAGAAGGAGAGGCCTGCGATGGTGGTAAGGATTAGGGAAAGGATGAAAAGCTTTAGCTTGGGCATTACGCTCTCAGTAGAATAGCAGGCTTTCTCAGTTGCAGAATATGCAAAGGTTCCTCATCTTTTCTTGTTTTACCACGTTAGGAAATTAAAGGATTTTCTATGACTGTAATTCGCTTTTGGTTCTTATTTTCAATTTTCGTGATTATATCACAAACTACCGCTGCGACATTGACTGGGTCCGTTGAGATCGAGGGCGGCGATAAAGCCAATGGGCTATATATAACTCTCTGGAATAAGACTCCTAATTCGCGTTATTCACCACTATCCGCCGTAACTGATTCGGAAGGTCGTTTTTCCGTTGAACATTTGGAGCCTGGAAAATATGACGTGTCAGTTGTCCTCCATGATAGAAAACTGGACGAGAACGGAGTCTACGAAAATTATGTCAATCCAATGATTGAAGTCGATGTGACAGAGGATAAATCTGCACATGTGGTCATTCCACTTAAGCTCGGGGCGGCGGTGCGCGTAAGACCGGTGGATAAGGATGGCAAGCCGTTCAAACAATGCGGTGGCCAAATAGTATTTACGGATCGCCGTGGAACTACGGCGCCAGATGGAAGCTTCATCATGCATGGCATTTCGCCAGACAAGTCATGTGAGCTTCATCTCGATCCAGTTTTCGTTCCGACTTATAGCTATATTCTCCGCGTACCCATAGCGGGGAAAGATTTAGTCGCTGGCAAAACTTTCGATTTAGGCGACATTAAATTTGAATCTGAGCCAGCCGAGGAAAATCTTATTCTACATCTATTTGAAGTGGATGGTTCACGAGTGCCGGATATGGCCTTAATTCGTTTGTTCGCGACGGATCGTCCAGTAATGGACGGTGGTCTCGTGCAAAAAGGGGAACTCAAAATTCGCATCCTTCCAGGTCATTATAACGTGGTGAATGGCCCACCGGGTCATGAATGGGTCATGGATGCAATCAACATTCCGGAAGGTAAGGTCTTGGAAACAACCATGACCCTTAAACCAAATCCTCATTGAAACTCTTCAACCAGAAGACCCACCGAGCAATATCGGTGGGCTTTGAGGGTTGCAGCGAAGATCAGTGTGAGATTGTTGGTTAGACCAGGCGAAGTTGGTCGGTTTTGATCAGGGCGTGATCGGTTGATCCGTTGATTCGATTTAATTTTGCGAGTTAAACGCAACACCCCCGGCAGATGCCGGGGGTCTTGGTTGAGCTTTTCGATTTCGATTGCCGAGAGGCTCGGCGAAACGATTTCAAACTTAAGCGTGTAACTGGCGAAGGCGTTTCACGCCACCGAACAGGGCCAGGCCGCTAAGCAGGGCGAGGCCGGACCACGCCGAGGCGGGGAGGGGGACGGCGGTGACGGAGTCGGGTTCGAAGTTATAGGTGGCGGAGCCGGCGGCGGTGCCGATGGTGAAGTCATCGACGTAGGAATTGAAATCATTGCCGGCGCTGGCAAATCCGACGGCAATGCGGACGCCGCCGAGGGTGGAGCTGGGGTTGACGATGGTTACGCCGGAGCCTTCGTCAGCAATGATGGTTTGCCAGGAGACGGAGTTAGAACCCGGGCCGGTGCCGAAGTCACCATTGTCGGAATACCACATGCCTTTGAGGAGATCCCAGTTTTGCCAAGTGTCGAAAGCGGGAACGGCTTGAGAGCCGTTGGGGTTGGCGACATCGCCACCATCGCCGTAGGTCGGTTCGAAGATGATTTCATCGCCGTTACTGAGATAGAATTTGAGATAGGTGTCCTGGGAGACGCTGACGCCGGGGGGGGTGCCGCCGTTGGAGGCGGTGGTGTAGGTGCTGTAGCTGAGGGTGGTGAGAGCGGTGAGGAGTGTACCGGCTTCGCCGGAGTCGCGGAGCTGGGCGCTTTCATCGCCGTGATTTGGGCCGGTGGCGAGTTGGACGCTGCCGGAGCCGTCGGTCTGGACGACTGGGGCGGTTCCGATGGCGGCGGTGCCGGTGCCGCTGCCGGAGCCGGGGGTGTTGCTGGCGTTATCGGTGGTGAAGAGGGACCAGTTTCCCATGCTGGATGGGGTGATGACGGTGGTCGCGTGGGCCGAGACGGCACCGATCGCGATCGATAATGCAGTGAGTAAAATAGTTCTTCGCATTTCTGCTCCTTTTGCCTGAATTGATGATGCGATCAGGCAATTGATGACTGGGCAATTTCAGATGACCGAGATGTTTATGCCACTGGAATTGCCTGTAAAAATTTGGCCCGGAAAACCAGCTTTCCGGTGATGTGCCCGGCTGTGGGAGAGATAAAAAAGATGGGAACCCTCACCTAGCCAAGGGATGGTTATAGCTGGTTATCGGACGCAGGCAAGAAAAAATTGTAAATTTTTAGCGGTTGGAATCGGGGGGTCTTTTAGGGTTTGAATGAGGAAGGGGGATAGGAAAAAGAGATCCACCGACTGCAGTCGGTGGCCTTTTGAGAGGGTGTGGTGTGATGGGTTTTTTGAGGTTTTGATTATGTCTGGCGGCGGGAGCGGAGGCGGGAAGCGGCCAGGAGAGTGGCGGGGAGGAGAAGGAGAGCGGTGGCGGGTTCGGGGACGGCGACGGCGAGGGGGATGGGGGTGTCGAAAACGTAGACGAGGGAGTTGGGGTCGCCTTGGAAGGCGGAGAGGTCAAAGTCTGGGCCTAGGGTGGCGGCGAGGCTGCCGAGGGGGAGGATGCGGTTGGAGGAGGAGAGATAGATGATGCCTTCGTGGCCGATGACTTTTTCATCGCTGAAGTCGAGTTGGGGGTTGGTGGGGTCAAAGCCGGTGATGGTGAGGGGGCCACCATCGGTACCGACGTTGACGCCGTAGATGGTGACGAAGTCGATGCCGTCGGCGGCTTCGTTGCCGTTGTCGACGAAGTAGCCGGTGCCGGCGACGCGGAAGGGGCTATCGATGATGATATGATGATTGACGGCGACGGAATCGTTGATGATGTTTTGATAGCTGAACTGGTTGACGGGCAAATTGGTCCAGATGTAGGGGGGATTGGGGGGAGTGAGCCAGGGGCCGACCGCGGTGGGGTTGGTGTTATTGACGTAGCCGACGGGAATGGGGAGATCTAAGTCGACGAATGGGCCGCTGACGGTGCGGACGTTCGCGTGGGTTGGCGTGGCAAGCGATGAGACCGCGGCTGCCGCCAACAGGGTGAGAGTTGAAAGACGCATGATGATCCCTCCGAAATAAGAATATTTGTGAGGACGATCACATAACCGCCCGCCCAAACCACGAACATGGTATGGGAAGGATTATCAATAGCAATAAAATTAATTCACGAATAATTCATGTTCATATATAGATGCGGACGAGGTGTGGAAAGGGGATAGGAAAAAAGAAACCCACCGACGGCTGTCGGTGGGCTTTGGGGGTGAGATTGATAATGGCGTGAGTAGATATCAGGCGCGACGCTTGCGGGCAAGGAGGGTGGTGGAGGCGAGGGCAAGGAGGGAGAGGGAGGCGGGTTCGGGGACGACGACGTAGCCGTTGGCGTCGAGGGAGGCGGTGCCGAGACCGGCGCCGTTGAATTCGATGTCGGCGAGCTGGGCGGAGGTGAGGCCGGTGGAGTCGGTGCCGAAGCGGAGTTTGTCGACTCCGAAGGTCCAGTTGGTGAGGTTGAGGGTGGTGGCCCAGGTCAAAGCAGAGCTATTGGCGAAGTCCAATTCGCTGGCACCGGCGGTGAAGTCAATTTTAGAGGCGACAGTGAGGCCGAGGGTGGTGGAGGACATGAGTTGGTTGATGGCGTCAGGGTTTAGGATACCACCGGCCATGATGAGGCTGGAACTGCTGGCGATGGTGTTGGCGGCGCCGAGGGTGAGAGTGACGGCGGTGGAACCGACGCCGACAGTGGTGGCACCGGTGTAGGTATTGATACCAGAGAAGACGATGATGCCGCTGGCGTTGGCGCTGAGGCTGACGGTGGCGGTGCCGCTGATGACACCGGAGAGAGTCAGGGGAGAAGAGGCGACGCCGTTGTTTCGCAGGACAAGATTGTCAGCGCCGAGGTTCCAGTTACCGGTGCTGACGACGGGGGTGTTGGCATCGGCGGCGAAGTTGATGCCGCCACCAACTTTGGTGCTGGTGAAGTTATTGGGGATGGTAACGGTGGTTCCGCCGGAAGCGAGGAGAGGGACGAATCCAGCGACGTCCATGCTGATGGGCCCAGTGCCGAAGGAGGCGCTTTTGTTGAAGTGAATGAGAGTAGAGGTGGAGGTCAGAGAGGTTCCACCGGTATAGGTGTTGGTGCCGTAGAAATATAGATTGCCGCCGTTAGAGGGAACAAGCTGGCCGGCACCGCTGATGGGGGCATTGATGGTTACGGAAGCACTGCTGCTGCCAAGGAAGCCGTCGGCACCAGCAATGGCTTCGAGGGTGCCCGATCCGATGGCGTTGATGGTCAAGTTCTGAGCGGTGGAGGCAAACATGCCTGTGACTTTTTCATCGTTGCTGACGGTGACGGTGTAAGTCGGGGTGCCAGTGGGGGCGAATTTGGGGAAGTTATTTTGGACCCAGCCATTGGTAGCACCGAGGCCGGTGGAGACGGGGTTCCAGAGACCGCCGTTGGTGGTGGCGTCCCAATCATAGGTTCCGGAGATTGTGCCGAAGCCGGTGGTGGCGCCGTTGGTGTCGAACAAATAGGTGACCACGGCGGCGTTGGCGTTATTGGCCATCAGGCAGCCAAAGCCAAGTGCGGCGACGGCGGCGGTCATTAGACGAGAACGCAGAGTAAGAGACTTGTGCATTTTTGCCCTCCTCAGAGCAAGTAGGTAATTTGTAGATGAGTTAACGTGAATTGTGCACTTGTACTTTGTACTATGACCAATAGAAGATCAATTACAAATTAAAACGCGAGAAACACCTGTTTAGGGACTATGGGGGGCCGTAAGTTGGAGAACTTATAACGGCGGCGATGGGGACCAGGCGCGCATTGCGTGCGGGCTATTGGGGTTGTCATCATCGGGGAAAGACTACTGGACGGTCAGGTCCAGGGGGGTGACAGGTTGGTCTTTGTAGTTGAGGGACTTGAGGTGGGTGGAAGAGGGGAGGACGAAGTAGAGGTAGACGTCGGTGGGGCGGCCTTCGGTTTGGGGGAGGTCGGTGAGGGGGGTGGTGGAGTTGTAACGGGCGACGAGGCGGTCGCCGCCTTCGGCGGTTTTGAGGGTGGCGACGACGCCGTTGGGGGCGTGTTTCTGGTCTTTGTCGTCGACGAACTGGTAGTTGGCGAGTTGGGAGGCAAAGGCCCAGGGGTTGTCGCTGGCGATGGTGAAGTGGGCTTTGACGATAGACTGCCCGGCGGGAGCGCCGAGTTCGTTGAGGGCGTAGGCGCCGGCACTCATGCGTTCAAGGGATTCGGTGCCGTTGACTTCGAGTTTGGTGAAGCGGCCGTCGGCGACGGAGCCGGTGGCGCTGAGGGTCTGGAAGTTATTGAGGGTTTTGTCGGGAGCGCCTGTGTTGACCTTATTGGGGAGGTGGAAGTCGGTTTCGACTTTGTCGAAGGTGAGCGGGCCGGCGGTGACATTGGCGGTTTCGGCGGAGGTTTCCCCGCCGGCGCGAGGGGGTGCCTGGTTGGCGGCTTTGAGGACGATGGGTTTGCGGTAGACCTGGATGTTGGCGGAGGGTTTGACGCCTTCGACGATTTTTTTGCCGGAGAGATCGACGCGGGCAAGGTGTTTGACTTCGAGGAAGACGCCGTCGGCGACGGTGAGTTTGTCCGGGGCGGCGCGGGGGTTGGAGAGGAGGGAGGCTTTGGGGATTTCGTATACGAGATCGGCGCCTTTGTCGGAGTCGGACATGAGGAAATCATCGAGGGCATTGGCGAAGAGGTGTTTGCCGTTATCGAGGGTGCCGACGGGGTAGTAGTCGGCCTGGGCGGCGACGAGGCGGCAGGAGCCGGTGCTGAATCGCATGTGGTTATCGGAGTCGGTGGCCTGGTGGTCGAACATGGTGCGGACGACCAGGAGCATGTTGCCGGGCTTGGGGGTGTAGACGGCGGGGAGGTTGCGTTGGCGGATATTGGGGATTTCGTCGTCGGTCTGGGGGGCGCTGGGAAGCGTAAAGAGTGCGGGGACAGTGACATCTTCACGTTTACCGATGTTGAGGGCGGAGAATTTAGTACCGACCTGGATGCCTAGGTTGTCGAGGAAGAGTTCTTCAGGGAGGTCGGGGTGGATGGCGGTGAAAGGTTGCGTGCCGGCGAGGGAGCCGTCGATGTCGCTGACCCGTTTGACAAAGGAGATAAGGACTTCATCGGCGGGGACATAGAGGGAGTGGCGGTCTTCGGAGCGGTTTTTTGCGAGGTCGGGGTCTTTGAGGGCGCCATAAACGAAGGTGTCCTGGTTTTGGCCTGAGGTGGGGATTTGGACGTCGCGTTCGTCGACGGTTTCGTAGCGAGAGAACCCACCGACGGAGGAGCCGAAGGGGAGGGACTGTGCGGCGATCGCGACGATGCCGCCGGCGAAGAGGCCGGCGATGACGCCCATGACACCTGCGCCGATTTTGTCAGCCAGGACGGGGAGGCGGAGGTTGCCGGGGACAAAGGTGTCGAAGATGGTGCGGAGGGTGATGTAGATGGCGATGAAGAGGATGCAAAGCATCATGGCCGGGGCGTTGTCGGGGAATTTGCCGCCGAGGAGATTGTTGACGACCGGTTCGTAATAGGAGAGTGCGAGTGCGGCGGAGATGGCGGCGAGGATGGCGCTGAGGGTGGCGCTGAAGAAACCCTGGACGTAGTGGAAGTAGGCGGTTAATCCGACGACGACGATGATGATGACGCTAAGGAGCATATTGAATTACCTTTTAGACAAGAGCGGGAGGACCTGCGACCTGTATGGCAAGGTCAGGCAGAGGTGGGCTTGGCGGGGGGTTTGGGTTTGGAGGAGGGGCGGGATGAAGAACTGGAGGATTCAGGGGCTTTGAGGACGCGGAGGACTTCCTGGATGGAGGTATCGCCGCGTTCGACGAGGACGAGGGCTTGTTCCTGGAGGTATTTGGAGCGTTGTTTGCGGAAGACGGCTTTGAGCTGGTTGACGGAGCCGCCGGTCTTGATGATTTGTCGGACTTCGTCGTCGACGGTGAGGATTTCGTAGACGCCGATGCGGCCGGTGAAGTGGAGTTCCTGACAGAATTCACAGGCGACCGGATTCCCTTTTTGGTCGCGGAGCGGTTCGGTGCGGGCCTGGAAGAGTTTGGAGATCTTGTCGGGGTCCATGTTGAGCTTGCGGAGGGTGGTGGGCTCTGGGGTGTAGCCGACTTTACAGGCGTTGCAGAGGCGCCGCATGACGCGGCCGGAGATGACCATGATGACCGGCTTGATGGCTGCGGAGGGGTCGCCGACGAGTTTTTGCCATTGCTCAAGCGCTTCAAAAGTGCTGCCGGCGCGGATGCCGACGTAGGCGCGTTTGCCAGCGTTGGCGTAGGCGAGGAGGGAGCGGGCGCTGGCCTGGTCGGTGATCTCACTCATCATCAGGACATCGGGTTCCTGGCTGGTGACCCATTCGACCTGCTTGGCTTCTTCGGCGGGCGTGGTGGAGGAGGCGAGCTTGTTCTGGGTGATGCCTTCAAGGTCCTGGTCGGGGTTGCGCTCGATGGTGTGGATGTGGGTCATGAAGGCGTCGTGGGCGCGGAGGATGGCGTAGAGAAGAGAGGTGAGGCCCTGGGTTTTGGGGGCGGAGACGAGGACGATGCCGCCTTGACCTTCGCGGACGGGGTTGAGGAGGAGCTCCATTTGCTCGGGGGGCATGCCGAGTTCTTCGAGGCGGAGAGCGTGGCGGGCTTTGGGGTCGATTTCGACGACGACGGATTCACCGGCGGAGGAGCCGGCGGTGCGGATTTTGAGTTCGTGTTTTTTGCCGTCCATGGCGGCTTTGGCGGTGCCGGTCTGGGGCTTGCGCTTTTCATTGGCGTCGAGGCCGGCGGCAAATTTGAGATAGGTGACGGCGGCGGTGGCGGCGTCGCGGGCGACAGAGCCGCCGGAGTAGGGCATGCCGTCGACGACGTATTTCATTTGAGAAGCGCCGTCGGCGGCGATCATGTCGACGCGCTCGGCTTTTTTGCGGAGGGGATCGGTAAGGAGGGTTTGCAGAGCGTCGTAGCCGGCGCGTTCGGGGGTTTCGCCTTCGGGGACGGGCATCGCGGAGCCCTTGGCGTTCATAATGGTGACTTGACCAGGGCCGGCGTCTTTGATTTTGCGTTTTGGGCCGAGGTTGCGGAGGAAGGAGCTGAATTCTTTTTTAAGATCACCCAGCCCAACCTTTTGCTTGCGCATGAAGAGGTAGACGCCGATGCTGAGAGCGATGACGAAGACCAGGACCGGAAAGGCCAGGACGAACATGGGGAGGAAGAAGAAGAGGAAGAACGCGAGGATGCCGGCCAGGAGCATGCCGAGGTTGATCGGGATGCGCGGCATGTGGGCGGCTTCGGCGTCTTTGTCGATCCATGTGACCAGGCGAGCCCAGATGAGGAGGATGATGACGACGGGGACGCATTTCCAGATGCTGACGTATCCGCCTGGGGAGATGTCGGCCAAGAACAAACCGAGATGCATTAACAGGCTCCTTTTTCGGCGGCTAATCGCGACTCGTAGCGACGTAACTGATTCTGAGAACAAGGGATTGTAGCGACAATGGGGGTGCCGTGACAATCTATATATGCCTTGCGACAGCGCGGAGGGAGAGGGTCACTACCTTGAGACAGTGGAGGATGCTACATTTTGGCGGGATGAGGTAGGAACAGGGTCAATCAGGAGAATGGACTGTGCTAAAGATTCGATCGGCAGAGAAGTGCAAATATGATCTGGTATCGCTGGGGGAGTGCATGATTCGGCTTTCGCCGCCGGGGTATGGGAGGATTGAGTTTGCGCCGGTGCTGGAGGTTTGGGTGGGCGGGGGGGAGTATAATGTGTCGTATGCACTGGCGCGGATGGGGCTGCGGACGGGGTGGATTGGGGGGCTGAACTCTTCGCCGATGGGGGCGATCGTGCGGAATCATGGGCGGGCAGTCGGGATGGATATGTCGCATGTGGTGGAACGGAAATGGGATGGGGTGGGGAAGAAGGATCGAATCGGGCTTAATTTTTCCGAGGTGGGGACGAGCAAGCGCGGGAGCACGACGTTGTATGATCGTGGGCATTCGGCAACGGCGGGGATTCGGCCGGGGGAAGTGAATTGGAAGAAGTTGTTTGAAGAAGAGGGCGTGCGGTGGTTTCATACGGGGGGGATTTTTTCGGCGTTGTCAGAGTCGACAAAATTGGTGGTGGCTGAAGCGGTGCAGGCGGCACATGAGGCAGGGACGATCGTCTCTTATGACCTGAATTTCAGGTCGAAGTTGTGGAAGAGTGAAGAGGCGATGGCGACAACGAAGCCGCTGGTGAAGTATGTGGATGCGCTGATTGGGAATGAGGAGGATTTTGAGAAGGTGCTGGGGTATCACGCGGAGGGTGTGGACGTAGAGAAGAATGAGATGGATACGGGGGCGTTTAAGAAAATGGTGGAGCGGGTGGTGAAAGACTTTCCGAATGTGAAGGTGGTGGGGACGACGCTGCGCGGGGTGAAGACGGCACTGGTGAATGACTGGTCGGCGATTCTTTATACGGAGGGGAAGTTTTATGACGGGCTGAAGTTTGAAGGGCTGGAGATTGAGGATCGGGTGGGAGGGGGGGATGGGTTTGCCAGTGGGTTTGCGTATGGGTTTTTGCAGGGGAAGGGGCCGCAGGAGTGTGTGGATTTGGGGGTAGCGCATGGGGCGCTGCTGATGAGTACGCGGGGGGATACGAGTCAGATTGCGCTGGAGGAATTGTTGCATGTGGCGGGGGGGGGATCGGCGCGGATTAAGAGATGACTTGGAGGAGTGGTTTTGCTAGCTTATTACTAGCGAAAGGAATCATATGGCATCGTTGGTTATTAAAGATATGCCCTCCGACATGCACAAGCGCTTGCAGAGCGAGGCGAAGCGAAATCGGCGATCGATGACGCAGCAGGCGTTGGTATTGCTGGAACAGGGGCTACGTGTGCCTGTCCCAATTAAATTTGGGGAACCAGTAAAGCCACTAAAACCAATTAGCGGAGAAGAGGTCATCCGAATCATCCGGCGGGGACGGGATGGCACTGCGTGATTGTAGCTGACACGAATTTATTGGTTTACGACTCTATTGAGATGATACAAAGTCGTCTGGCGAAACAGTGGCGGCAGGAGGAGCCCGTCTGGTGTGTGCCGTCACTCTGGCAGTTTGAATTTACAAACGCCATTATGAGCAATGTGCGAGCGGGGAAGATTGAACAGGAAGCGGGCGTTGCGATTATCATAAAAGCCATCGCGATGTACTCTGTGAATGAGTATGGCGTGGATCAGATCGATGTATATCGCGTGGCGCTGCGATACCGCATTTCAACGTATGACGCAAATTATGTCGTACTTGCTGAAATGTTGGGAACGGTATGTGTCACGGGAGATCAGCAGATGCTGGAACGTGTGCCGCATTTGACGAGACCGTTGTCATCAGTGGTTTCATAAGGTTTCTAAATCGATAGTGGGGTAATGAAAATATTATTTGGGAGCAATGTGTTGATGATTGCACGGATGATGGGGATTGCTCGGTATATCTGCGGCATGCGGGGGATGTGAAGACGCCGAATATTGATGCGATTGGGAGGCGGAGTGGATTGCAGATGGGGTGGAGTAGGAGTAACCACGGAGCCCACAGAAGGCACGGAGAGCACAGAGGGATTTCTGATGAGAGAAGGAGCGTGGATTAAAAATCCATACTGCGGGATTTAGTTGGGTTTGGATTCTTCGCTGTCGCCGAAGCCGATGCGGCAGGCTTTGGCGCGGAGATTTGGGGATGGAGGGAGGGAGGATTGGGGGTTGTAGAGGTGCCAGGTGGGGTGCGAAGCGTCGGTGGTGTAGAGGATGGATGAGCCGGGGGTGGGGCAGGAAAGGGTGACGGTATTGCCGTTGGTTGTGAAGACGACGGGAGAGGTGACCGGGCGTTTGTGGTCGGCCGGCCACATTTGGGCGAGCATCTGGTCTTCGGGGATCAGGCTCTTGTCGTGGATTTGGTTCATCCAGTTTTCCAACGCGGTGCGCATGGTCACCAGGCGCTCCTGTTGAGCAGGATCGGCGGCAAGGTTGTGGATTTCATCGGTATCGGTGGATTCGTCGTAGAGTTCTTCGGCGGGTTTGGTAGGAGCGAAGAAGAGAGCGTCGGGGCCTTTAAGCTCATGGGCGGCGTCGAGGCGGTACCATTCCTGCATGATGGGATTGTGGTCGCCGTATTTGTTGTGCTGTGAATAGGGGAGCTCGGGGTGGAAATTTTTGATGTAGCGGTATTGGCGGTCGCGGGCGGTGCGCTGCATGTCGACGGTTTCGTCTTCACGGTCACGAGTGGCGAAGACGTATTGAGGTTCGGGCTGAGTGTGTGGGCCGAGGATGATGCGGCCTTGCATTTGAGGTGGGACGTCGAGGCCTGCGAGGGAGAGGAGGGTGGGACCCAGGTCCATGAGGGTAACGAGTTCAGGGCGGACCTGGCCGGCGGGGAAGCCCGCGGGCCAGCGGATGAGGAGAGGGACATGGAGGCCGGAGTCGTAGTCCCAGCGTTTGCCGCGCGGGAGGCAGCGGCCGTGGTCGCCCCAGAAGCAGACGACGGTGTTGTCGGTCAGGCCGTCGGCGTCGAGCTGGTCGAGCAGGGCTTGGAACTGCTGGTCCATGAGGGTGATGCAGTCGTTGTAGCGCGCCCAGTTGGCGCGGACTTTAGGGGTGTCGGGGTAGTAGGAAGGGATATTAGCGAGCGCGGGGTCGTGTTTGTTGGGAAGGGAATCGAGGAGGTGGGTAAATCTGCCGTTGAGGTTCATGACGGGGGCTTCGTGGGTGGTTTCAATATTGAAGACGGCGAAGAAGGGTTGGGATTTATCCGGGCGGTTGCGCCAGTGGGCTTGTTTGCCGTTGACGTTCCAGGCGCTGGCGGGGGCGGGGAAGTTGTAATCGGTCTTGGCGTTGTTGGTGCAGTAGTAGCCGGCCTGGCGGAGATATTCGGTGAAGCAGCGAACATCCGGTGCGGGGATGATATCGGAGCGGTGATACTGCGCGCCGATGGAGGCGGCGTACATGCCGGTGATGATCGAGGCGCGACTGGGAGAGCAGACCGGGGCGGTGGAGAAGGCGCGTTCGAAGCGGATGCCTTGGGAGGCGAAGCGGTCGAGGTTGGGAGTGGTGGCGTAGGCGTCGCCGTAACAGTGGAGGTCGGGGCAGATGTCTTCGGTGGAGATAAAGAGGAAGTTGGGGCGCGTAGTGGGGGTTGCGGCTCTTAAGGAGAGACCGAGGAGGAGGATTAATACGAAAAATACGGATTTACCACGGAGGGCACGGAGGAGAGTGGAGAGGAGTTGGTTTAAGCGGATTTGTAGCAGGGGAATGAAGCGAGGTTTGGGAATGGCATTCAGGGAGATGGTGCGCATGGGTTCATTAGAGCGGGAGGGGATTTGGAAGTCGAGGTTGGATTGATTGAAGATTGAATTTTAAAAGGACGCGCAATGCGTGGCGTTGCGGTTATTGGGCGGATTGTGAGATTTGGAGGAGGGGGAGGACTTCGTTGCTGCTTCCAGAGCGGAAGCCTTGAAGGTCGAGGGTGACGTAGGTGTAGCCGATGTTTTTGAAGTAGGTGAGAAGTTCGGTGCGGAGGGGGTCGGCAGTGAGTTTAGGGAGGTCGGCGGGGGGGATTTCGATGCGGGCGAGTTTCTGGTGGTGGCGGACGCGGAAGTTGGTGAAGCCTCGGTCGTGGAGGAAGGCTTCGCCTTTTTCGATTTGGGAGAGGGAGCCGAGCGTGACGGGGGTGCCATAGGGTATACGGCTGGAGAGGCAGGCGAGGGCGGGTTTTTCCCAGTTGGGGATATCGAGGTGTTTGGCGAGGGCGCGAATGTCCGGTTTGGTCATGCCGGCGTCGAGGAGTGGGGAACGGACGGCGTGTTCGTCGGCGGCTTTGAGGCCCGGGCGGAAGTCGCCGGTATCGTCGGCGTTGACGCCATTGAGAATGGTCCAGACGTGACCCCCCTGCTGCTGCTTTTGGGAGGCAAGCTCGGAGAGTTTGGTGTAAAGCTCGGATTTACAAAAGTAGCAGCGGTTAGAGGGGTTGGAGGTATAATTGGGGCTGTCCATTTCAGAGGTGTTGAGGAGCTCGAGGGGGGCGTTGAGGATGGAGGCGAGTTCTTTGACGCTGGCGAGTTCGCGGGCGGCCAGGGAAGGGCTGACGCCGGTGGCGGCGAGGACGTGGGACGGGCCCAGGGTGTCGAGGGCAAGTTTGAGGACGAGAGTCGAGTCTACGCCGGCGCTGAAGGCGATGATGACGTTTTGCATGGAGCGGAGTGAGGTGGTCAGTTGATTATATTTTGTTGTTAATTCGGGGGTCATGATGAAATCCTTGAGGACTAAACCGGTGAGGACGATTGAATGGTACTCTCTTGACCGGTTTGGGGGCATCCTATACTGTCATTTGTCGCTTTTGCATTCAAATTAATTGGGATTGCTGAATGGAAACCAAAGTTGCCGCTGCTGCCGTTGTGTCTCGGGCCAAGGCTTATTTGAAGGTGCGCCAAAAGGCGGTTCGCGAGGCGATGAAGGCGCTGAATCTGGATGCGTTATTGCTGACGCATCCGCCGGATCTGGCGTATCTGACTAACTTTACGGGGGATGACTCGATCGGGCTCATCACGGAGAAAGATTTCTTCCTCGTGACCGATTTTCGCTACAAAGAACAGGCGGCGCAGGAGGCGGGTTGGCTGAAGACCAACATGCGCGAGAACAAGATGTCCGATGCGCTGGCGCAGACGCTGGCCGAGGCAAAAACGAAGCGGATCGGATTTGAGGCGAATTTCGCGACCGTGGGGCAGATGGACGCGCTGGCGGAGTCGATCAAGGCTTCGAAGGATCTGGTGAAAAAGCCGGAATTGGTCCCGTTGGAAAACGTGATGACCAATATCCGCAAGGTGAAAGATGATCATGAGGTCGATCTGATCCGGAAGTCGGTGGCAATTGCCGAAGAGGCGTTTGAGGCGATTCGGGACGAGATCAAGGTGGGCCAGACGGAGAATTATCTGGCGGGGTTGCTGGGGTTTGAATTGAGGAGCCGGGGGGCATCGGGGAGTTCGTTTCCGATCATCATGGCGGCGGGGGCGAATTCGTCGCTGCCGCATTACCGGCCCGGCGAGACGCTGGTGCAGCGCGATCAGCCGCTGCTGATCGACTGGGGGGCGATGTATAAGGGGTATTGTTCGGATTTGACGCGGACGCTGATGATCGGTCGCGTGCCGGCGAAGATTAAAGAGATTTATAAAGTGGTGTACGATTCGCAGCTCGCGGCGATCAAGTTTATGCGCCCGGGCGTGACGACACAGCAGGCGGACCGGGTCGCGCGTGATGTGATCGATCGGGCGGGGTATAAGGAATTTTTCGGACACGGGCTCGGGCATGGCATCGGGCGGGAGATTCATGAACTGCCGAGCATGAGGAAGAATGGCGGGGAAGAAGAGTTAAGGCCTGGGATGATTGTGACAGTGGAGCCGGGAATTTATATTCCGGGAGTGGGCGGGGTGAGAATTGAGGACGATATTCTGATTACGCATTCCGGGTGTGAAGTGCTGTCGAGCCTCGACAAAACCTTCGAGGCGTGTCACTTTCAATAAGTCGCTGACGGCCGCTGGTCGGCCATAGGCGAGCGTACATTTCTGAAAGGTTTTATTTTGAAGAAAAAACAGGGAAGTAAGAAGGTCGTCGGCAAAACGGCGGAAAAGAAGTCGCCGAAGGGCGCTTCGACTGCGGCGGGGCCGATGAGTGTGGATTTGTTGCAGCAGCTTGTGGATCTGATGGCTGCAAATGATTTGAATACCGTGGAGGTGCGCGACGGGGAGAAGCGGATCGTGCTGAAGCGCGGAGCGGTCATGATGGCGGCGCCGGCGATGAGCGCGACTGCGCCGGTGTATGCACCGGCAGCGCAGAATGCATCGAGCGCGCCGGCCAAAGCGGCGGTGGACGCCGATGCGGGGCTGGTGCCGATTAAGTCGCCGATGGTCGGGACGTTTTATGCAGCCGGGAGCCCGGACGCCAAGCCGCTGGCGTCGGTGGGGATGCGCGTCGAGGATGAGACCGATGTCTGCATCATCGAGGCGATGAAGGTGTTCAATAACATCAAGGCCGAGGCGCGCGGGACGATCAGCAAGGTGCTGGTGACGAACGGGCAGACGGTGGAGTTTGGGCAACCGTTGTTTCTGGTAAAGCCTGATTGAGCATGACGATTGAACGACGACAAATTCGCTATGCGACGCCCGACGACCTGATCGCGGACGTGCGGGGATTGTGCGCCGGCGGATATGACGCCGCGGGGAAGTGGTCGCTGGGTCAGGTCTGCTGGCATTTGAATAAGTCGACGTCGTATATGATGAGCGCGGGTCCCCATGTTGAACCGAGCGCGGAACAGCAGGCGGCCGGGCAACAGATATTAAAAGGGGTACTGGCCAAGGGAGAGATTCCGCGAGGGGTTGAAGCCCCGGAGCGGGCCTTGCCGCCGGCGGAGGTGGGGGAGGGTGCGATTGATGAGTTTGTCGCGACGATGGAGCGATTCAAATCGTTTCCAGGTCCGTTTGCCCCGCATCGGTTGTTTGGCAGATTGACCAGTGAAGATGCGCGGCGTTTGGTGTTAATCCATGCGGCGCACCACATGAGTCATCTGGTGCCGGCGAAGAGCCGCTGAATTTCATTCACACGGGAAGCAATGTTTTCTAAGATCCTTATCGCGAATCGTGGCGAAATTGCCCTGCGAATTATCCGGGCCTGTCGGGAATTGGGCATTCAGACGGCGGTGGTCTATTCGACCGCGGACAAGGATGCTGCGTATTTGAAATTGGCGGATCAGGCAATCTGCATCGGGGAAGCTCCGCCGGCGGAATCGTATTTGAATATTCCGCGGATTATCTCGGCCGCTGAAATCGCCGACGTGCAGGCGATTCATCCGGGGTATGGATTTCTGGCGGAGAATTCACACTTTGCGGAGATCTGCCGAAGCTGCAAGATTGAGTTTATCGGGCCGCCGGTGAGTGCGATGGCAGCAGTGGGGGATAAGGTTGCGTGTAAGAAGCTGGCCAAGAAGGCGAAGGTGCCGACTGTGCCGGGGAGCGATGGGGCGGTGGATGATGAAAAGGTGGCGCTGAAGATTGCCCAGGAAATCGGGTATCCGGTGATCATCAAAGCCGCCGCCGGCGGTGGCGGTCGCGGGATGCGCGTAGCGCATAATGATGTCTCCCTTCGTGCCGGCATGAAACAGGCGCAGGCGGAGGCGGAAAACGCATTTAAGAATTCGACTGTTTATATCGAGAAGTACATTGAGTTTGGCCGGCATGTGGAGGTGCAGATCCTGGCCGACAATCACGGGAATGCCGTGCATTTATGGGAGCGGGATTGTTCCATGCAGCGGAGGCATCAGAAGCTGGTGGAAGAGTCGCCATCGCCGGTGCTGAGGCAGGAGGTGCGGGAGAAATTGTGCGAAGCGGCGGTGCGGCTGATCAAGGCGGCGGGATACACCAACGCGGGAACAGTCGAATTTCTGGTCGACAAAGAACAGAATTTTTACATCCTTGAAGTGAATGCGCGGATTCAGGTCGAGCATCCCGTGACGGAGATGGTCACGGGGATTGATCTGATTAAAGAGCAGATTCGCATCGCCGCCGGTGAGCCGCTGGGATACAAGCAAAAAGATATCCCGCAGATGGGGCATGCGATTGAGGTGCGGATCAATGCCGAAGATCCGGCACGGAATTTTGCGCCGTCGCCGGGGACAATTGAGGAATTTCGCGGGCCGGGCGGGCCAGGGGTGCGGTGGGACAGTCATGCCTATGCGGGGTATCGGATTCCGCCGAATTATGATTCGATGATTGGGAAATTGATCGTGCATCGCAAGACGCGCGCCGAGGCGATCGCAGCTGTGAAACGGGCGCTGAGCGAGTTTTATATTTCCCCGACGAAGACGACGATTCCGCTGCATTTGCAGATTATGAATAACCCGAATTTTATCTCGGGAGATGTGGATACGGGGTTTGTGGAGCGGGTGATGTTGGGGAAATAATACGAGTCAAACCTCTGAAGATTATCCATGGCTGATATTGATACGTCACGATTGCTTTGGATTGTTACCGGGGTGCAGTTGCGGGCGGAGCTCGGAGATCGGTCGCTGGCGTATCGGATTGAGGGGGAGGCGCGTCGGCTGCTCAAGGAGTTGTTGCCGAGTGGGGACGGGGAGCCCGCGCGGATGACGCCCGTGGTGGTGGCGGATGTGTATTATTTGAATAATGAGGACATTCAGGATCAGCCGGTGATTAGCGTGGGTGGGCCTGGGGTGAATGCGGTGTCGAACTCGCTTCTGAATGATGTGGCGACGGCGGTGGCGATTGAGAATTCGCTGCTGGTGCAGATGGATGTAGAAATGAACGATCTGCGCTGTGCGGTGTGGGGGATGGATCATTTGCAGACGGTGCAGGCGGTGGATCTGTTTTTGGCCAAGGGGTATCTGGAGATGTTTATTCGCGGGGTGGTGAAGTGGGCAGAAGAGACGAAGCTGTAGCTTAGCCTTGGACGAAGTCGACTTTTTGCGCGACGCCGTCCTGGAAACGGATCGCCAGAGCGGTGCGGCGGATGGGGTGGACGGGGTAGTACCAAGTGCTGGCTTCCCAATATGCCTGACGACCGGCGGGGGGGATTATTGGGAGGCCAGCGGCGGCTTTTGGAGGGCCGAAGACCGCTTGGACCATTTGTTTGTCGGCACCCAAGATAGAGTGGTGTAACGAGGCGGAGGATGGAGCGGGATTTGGCCTGCGCCTGGGCCGGGCGACAAAGCGGAGGACTTGGTGGACGACGGCGGCACTGATTAAAAGTGCCGCGACCAACATTGCCTGATTGGGCGAATGCCGCTGGTGCATCTGATCTGGTGATAGCGTGGAGAGTGCGGTTTCGCCAAGGTCTATTTTTCCCCGGCAAGGACGAAGCGATGTCCGAAATGGCGAAAATAGCGGAGATATTCCAGTCCAGTCTGCTGAGAAAGGGAAAGAATTTCATCGCGCGTCAGCGCTTGTTTGACGCTGACGATCGCGTCGTGGCGAACGATTGGATTGGCCGTGAGAGTGAACAAGTGTATCCAGATCAGCGCGAATCGTTCGCGCAATACGTCGGCGGCGACGACCCCGCGACGGGCGACGCGGTCCATTTCGTGCAGCACCTGGAGGATTGTCGGTTCATCAATGTGGTGGAGAAACATGGATGTCATCGCATAGTCGAAACTACCGGCGTCAAACGGAAGTTCGGCAGCATTGGCGCGCACCAGTTCAATCCGCGGATCCAGTTTTCGGTTGGCGGCGAGTTGGATCGTGCGATCGTGCAAGTCGATCGCGGTGACGTGGATGTTGAAGCCATGCTGATCACCCCAGGCAACAAGCGCCTGAGGGACGTCGGCTGAGCCGGTGGCGACATCGAGGACGGTGATGGTCTGGCCGGGACGCCAGGATTTGCTGAAGTGGTCAAAGTGCGAAAGGGTGGAGCGCGTATAGCCCAGGAGCGAATTGAGCGTACGGATATAGCGCAGGCTTTTATTCAAAAGCTGTGCGTCGACGGTAGGTTCATCCATCCATTCGACGGCGCGTTGTCGGCGGTCCATTGCCCACAAGGACATTTCAGTTTCCCTCTCCTAATTTCGTCAGCAATTCTGGTTCTTCCCAGATGGCGATGCCGAGGGATTTGGCTTTATCAAGTTTGGAACCGGCATCCGTGCCGCAGAGGAGGACGTCGGTTTTTTTGGAGACGCTTTCGCTGGTCTTGCCGCCGAGGGCTTTTACTTTGTCGCGTAATTCATCGCGGGAGAAATTTTCGAAACCTCCGGTGATGACGAATGTCTTGCCGGCAAACGCTTCCGCATGGGCGCCAGCGGGAATGGCTGCTGCGTGACGGTGCTGCGTGTGAAATTTGACTCCGGCGGCGCACAGATCGCCGGTGATGCGTTTCCCCTCCGGTGAATGCAGCCATTCATACAATGAGTGCGCCACCACGCGCCCGATCATTGCGTCGGCCAGCGCCGCCGCGGAAGCTGACCAGAGTGAATCAGCATCGGTATAGCGTTCCAGCAGATTCACCATCTCCGGCTTGCCGATCTTTACCTTTTCCTTCGCGAGCATCTCCTTAATTTTGGCGTAACCCCCTTCTTGCTCCGCCAGCGCGATCATTTCTTCCGCAAGTTGTTTGCCCATCAGAGATGCGTGCAGCAATTCATGTAATTTCTCCGCACCAGCGGCGGTTTCTTCTTCTCGCGTTTCTGCGTTTTCCCCCTCGGCGAGCGCGGCGCGAATTTCGCCTTCGCTGGCCTTGGTTAAAACATCCAAGTCTCCAAACGCCTCGGCAACTTCTTCGGCGATTGTCGCTCCAACATGAGGAATTCCGAGCCCCGCGAGCACGCGAGCCAAGCCACGCTCCTTTGCTTCATCGGCGGAGGCCACGATTTTTTCGGCGTTTTTCTCGCCGATGCGCGCCAGGACAGTTTTGTCTTCGCGCTTTACCTCGCGGGTTAAATCGGCAATTTCCGGCACCGTAAGCCGAAACAGATCGGCAAAGGTTTTTACCGTGCCCTTGTCCATCAATTGATCGAGAATTTTTTCCCCCAATCCTTCGATATCCATCTGCCGGCGGCCGACGAACCATTTCAATCGCTCGCGAAGCTGCGCCGGGCATTCTGGATTCGGGCAGCGCAGGATCGGCGTTCCCTCTTCTTTTTCCACTTTAGTCCCGCAGGACGGACAATGCGTCGGAGCATGCACCTTCTTGGCGCCGCGCGATCGCTTTTCAGTCACCGCCGCGGAGACATACGGGATAACCTCGCCGGCTTTTTCGACGACAACGGTGTCGCCAAGATGGATGTCCAGGCGGTCGATCTGTTCGATGTTGTGAAGCGTCGCCCGAGAGACGGTGGAACCGCCGACAAAGACCGGTTCGAGATCGGCAACCGGCGTGAGTGTTCCGCCCTTCCCGACTTGCCAGCGTACGCCGTGCAAGATTGTCTGTACCTGTTCAGCGGGATATTTGAACGCGATCACCCAGCGCGGCGATTTTGCGGTGAATCCCAATCGCTCGCGCTGCTCCAGGGAATTCACTTTGATGACCATGCCGTCAGTCTGATACGCCAGTTTCCCTCGCACTGTGGCGAATTTTTCCACATGTTTGACGACCGCATCAATGCCTTTGCAGAGTTGCACGTCTTCGCCGACGGGCAGACCCCACTGCTCGATGAGCTTGACCCAATCCCAATATTGCTGAACGGGCATGGGGCGCACTTCGCCGGCACCATGCGCAATAAATTTGAGCTTGCGCGACGCCGTGACTTTGGGATCAAGCTGCTTGAGCGTACCGGCGGTCGCGTTGCGGGGATTCTTCAGGGGTTCATCCCCCTGCTCGACTAGCCGCTTGTTGATGCGCTGAAACTCCTCCGTCGGCATATAAATTTCCCCGCGCACTTCAACGACTTCCGGGACATTTCCTTTTCCCGCGTTAAATCGCAGCGGCACCGCCCGAATCGTCCGCACATTATGCGTCACATCATCCCCGCGCCGCCCATCCCCGCGCGTCGCGGCCAATACCAGCAATCCATCCTCGTAGCGCAGCGAACACGCCACTCCGTCCACTTTAGGCTCACAGACGTATTCCACCTCTTCGCCGCCAAGCACTTTCCTGACGCGCTCGTCAAACTTGCGCAGCTCTTCTTCGTCATAGGTATTATCAATCGAATACATCCGCACCGCATGCTCGACGGTGGCAAATCCTTCGATTGGTTCCCCGCCAACGCGCTGCGATGGCGAATCACCTGTCAGCAGCTCTGGATGCGCTTGCTCAAGTGCAATCAGCTCGCGCATCAGCGCGTCATATTCCTGGTCGCTGATTTCCGGGCGGGCTTGCTGATAATACAAATGATTGTGCCGATTCAATTCCTCCCGCAATCCGCGGATTTGTTTTTCGATCGCTGCTTCGGCCATGGGTGCAATTCTATTCGCCGTTGTCGCGGTCGCCAGTTTTGCTTGTGATTGGCCGATTGGATTGGCTACACTGTCCGATGATGTGCTTAAGCCAGGCGATACTGATTTTGATTCTTCTGACCGTGCCGATGGCGTACGCCGAGGATGATGCGCCGGCTCCAGCTACCCGACCGGCCACCGCGCCCACGACATTGCCGATCCGGAAACATCCGAGCACGAAGGCGTTGCGTTCCGAGCCTGAGCGGCTGCTGGCGTTGGCGCAGTTTTTTATCGATCACAAATCCTACCCCCCCGCCCGGCAGCGTCTGGAAACGATCATCAAAAATTATCCTGACGATCCCACAGCCAAGGAGGCGCAGGCGCTGCTGGACACGATTAGCCAAAAACCCGCCTCATCGACGGAATGGCATAACACCACACAAGGCAAAAAGCCGTGATCTTTCCGTTGGCTGGATCACTTTCAACACCCTTTTGTGAATACCCAGTGCATAACCCGTCATAACTGACGCTCTAATGCCGGCAAATCCTCCCGGCTCGCTACGGTGCTCAAGCAAATTCCCTTTCCCGGCCGATGTTCCGGTGTTAGGATCACGTTAGCACTAAGCACGGACGCGCCATGAGCCTGATTGACCCATCACTCGCCAAGCAGTTTGACCGGTTGCCGCCCCATTCCATCGAGGCCGAGCAATGTCTCCTGGCTTCGATGATGCTCGACAAGGAGATCGTCGGGCAGTCCGTGCAGATCGTGGATCGGGACGCTTTTTATCAGGCCGATCACCAGATTCTGTTTGACATCATCGTCAAACTCTACGAAGCCAATCGCCCGACCGATACCGTCATCGTCCGTGAAGAATTACTGAAGCGGCAGCTCCTCGACGAAATCGGCGGAACGGCATATCTAGGCCAAATCCTCTCCAGCGTCCCCTCGGCGGCCCACGGCGTTCACTACGCCAATATCGTCCGCGAAAAAGCCATGCTGCGCCAGCTCATCGCCGCCAGCAACGACATCCTGAGGAATGCTTACGCCCCACATGAGACGGCGGATCTGGTTCTCGACAAAGCGGAAAAATCGATCTTCGAAATCGCCGAGAAAAAAATCTCCGGCTCCATGACGCCTTTGGAAACCGTCCTCCACGAAGTCTTCGAATCCATCGAAAACCGCGGACAACGCGGCTTGGAAACCGGTTTCCTCGAACTCGATGAAATGACCAACGGCCTGCAAAGAGGTGAAATGATCATCGTCGCCGCGCGACCCTCCATGGGCAAAACCGCGCTCGCGATGAACATCATCGAAGGCGTCGCCTGCGACGGCGGCCACGCCTGCGGGGTCTTCTCGCTGGAAATGTCCAAACAGCAGCTCGCCCAGCGCATGCTCTGCTCGCGCGGCGGGATCGACGCACACAAACTCCGCAAAGGCGCGCTGTCATCCGCTGAATTCCAAAAACTCGCCGTCACCGTCGGCGAGCTCGCCAAAGCCCCCATCTGGGTCGACGACGCCGCCGGCCTCACCATCCTCGAATTCCGCGCCAAGGCCCGCCGCCTCAAACTCCAGCACGACGTCAAACTGATCATGATCGACTATTTGCAGCTCATGGATAACCCCAACGCCGAATCGCGCCAGCAGGCCATCGGCGAAATCTCCCGCGGCGTCAAAGCCATCGCCCGCGAACTGATGATCCCCATCATCGCCCTCTCCCAGCTCAACCGCGGCACCGAAGGCCGCGACGGCCACCGCCCACGCATGTCCGACCTCCGCGAATCCGGCTCCATCGAACAGGACGCCGACGTCGTCGCGCTCCTCCATCGCGAAGACTATTACAAAATGTCCGAACCCGACTTCGTCCCCGACAACATCGCCGAAATCATCCTCGCCAAACAACGTAACGGCCCAACGGGCACCATCAAACTCACCTTCGACAACAAATCCACCCGCTTCCGCAACCTCTCGGCCGCTGCCGATCCGTTCTGATTGATAGGTTTTCATTGACCGCTTGTATTTCGCGTCATACGCTTACTTATATGACAAAGACTCTTGAACATGCCTTTGTCGAAGCGTCTAAGCTCTCTTCTGAGCAGCAGGAAGCTTTGGCCGCGCTCATCATGGAGGAACTTGCCTCCGATCGTCGCTGGGCCGAGTCCTTCGCCCATTCACAAGACAAGCTCGCGTCTCTCGCCGACGAAGCCCTTACCGAATTCCGCGCCGGCAAAACACGCCCTTTCGAGAAGGATAGTGACCTCTCAAACGACTGAATCCTTCCGCCGCAGATACGCGCGTCTCCCGACCACCGTCCAGAGAGCAGCCCTCCAGGCCTATCGTCTTTGGCGACAAAATCCCGCTCATCCCAGCCTCCAATTCAAGCAGATTCATACCCGACCCATTTACTCCGTCAGGATCGGCTTACACTGGCGCGCAGTCGGCATTCGCGAAAACGACACCATCATCTGGTATTGGATCGGCTCTCACGCTGAGTACGATCGAATTATAAAATAATTCAATGCCCGCATAACCCTTCTTCATCTCATGGGAAAATTATTTGCCCGAAAAGCTAGTATACACTAAATTATAACGGTGCCATCGCCTCGAACATTCTTCCAAAGTCTCTTCCTCTTGATCACGGCCGGCTGCGCGACCCGACCAATCAATCCTTCGTTCCCTCTCAACGTCGACGACGCGAATCGCGCACTGACGGAAATGGAACATCATCCTAAGCCGCTCGTCCGGCCCGTCCTCATCGTCGGCGGGTTTATGGAGCCAGGCCTCATGCCACCCTCCGTCAAATCCCGTCTCACGCCACTCTTTACTGGCTCGCCTGGCAAATACTTTTCCACACTCACCCTGATCACCGCATTCAATTTCGATGGCTGCCGACAAAGACTGATCGCTGCCGTCGACGCCCGCTATCCTTCTTCCGATCCAACCTGCACCGCCGAGGTCGACGTCATCGCCATCTCCATGGGCGGCCTCGCCGCATATTACGCCGCCACCCCCCTACCGGACCAACGACGCCTTCGCATCGCTAGGCTCTTCACCATTGCCTCTCCACTTCGCGGCGCCAGACTCGCCCCGCTCCCCACTCTCTCGCCACTGCAAAAAGACATGCGCCCCGGCTCAACCTTCCTCACCTCCCTCCCGGCTGCCGACTATCCCATCATTCCCTACACCCGCCTCGGCGACGAACTCGTCGGCGAATCCAACGCCTCTCCTCCAGGCACCCCTCCCTGGTGGCTCCCCAACCGCCCCTTCCAATCCTCTCACCTCCAGGCCTATTCCGATCCGCGCATCCTCGCCGACATCGCTCGTCGCCTGCGTGGCGAACCCACATTTACTCACGACCCGCCTCATGCGCTTCCCGATTCTCCATAACCGATAAAATACCGAACTTTTATATTGACGCCTTCCGCTCCGCTAACTATAGTGATTAAGTTCGCTAACCCCGATCTTTCCGAATTCAATATGGCTGGAGATGATCGGTCGTTCAGGGGTCATAAGAGTGCTGTTCAGGGCGCGAAATGGAGTTGAAATGGGGGCATCAAATGTCGAAATGGGGTCGTTTGGGGGGCGCTTTGGCGTCGGTTTTTTCGGGGTGCAAAATTCATATCTTTGTTCCCCACCAACAGTTATCGTTTTTGCACCCCTCTTTGAAGTTTTCTCGCCCGCGACAAACCAAACGAACCCATTCAGACTCTTTGCCCCCCCTGCTCGGACTGCTACATTCCCCATCGCCGCACTTTCAACTTGGCCAAAACCATGAACACCAAAATCCTCCACACGCTCTGCTCCACCCCCACGGCTCCGTTCGCGGAGCAGCACGTCGTCCGCTACATCGAACGCTTCGCCGCCGCCCGCCCAAAACTCAAGCTCTCCCGCGACCCCCACGGCAACCTTCTTCTCGAACTTCCCTCGTCCTCCCCGACCCGCCTGGTCTTCACCGCCCACATGGACCACCCCGGCTTCATCGCCGATCGCATGCTCGACAATCGCACTCTCCTCGCCCACTTCCGCGGCGGCGTGCTCGCCTCCTACCTCCCCAAATCCAAAGTCCTCTTCTTCCCCATCACCCCCACTCCCTCCAAAGGTGAGCCGGGGCGTCCCCGCCCCGTCTCCGCCACCGTTCTCACCGCCACATCAGATCAATCCGACCGCCCCGACTACCCCACCCACGCCACCCTCCGCGTCTCTCAGTCCATTGATCCCGGCACCCCCGGCATGTTTGACCAAGGCGAATCACGCATCAAAGGCGATAAATTCTACTCGCGAGTCTGCGACGACCTCGCCGGCGCTGCCGCCGCGTTGACCATGCTCGACATCCTCGCCAAATCCAAAACCCCTCCGCAAGCCACCATCGCCGTCCTGCTCACAAGGGCCGAAGAGGAAGGCTTCATCGGCGCCATCGCCGCCAGTCTCAAACCCAGGTTGCTTCGCAAAACCGACAACCTCATCGCCATCGAAACCAGCGCCGAACAACCCTACGCCCCCCAAGGCAAAGGTGCCATCATCCGCATCGGCGACCGCACCAGCGTCTTCAATTCCGACCTCTCCTACTTCCTCACCACCCAGGCCGAATCCCTCGCCAAATCCGACAAATCCTTCCAATTCCAACGCGCCCTCATGCCCGGCGGCACCTGCGAAGCCACCGTCTACGACATCTACGGCTTCCGTGCCGCCTCCATCTGCGTCGCCTTAGGCAACTACCACAACATGGATAAGCAGAAACAACGAATCGCCCCCGAATATGTCGACATGAACGACTGGACCAACATGACCAAGCTGTTCGTCCACCTGGCCCGGCACGCCCACGAATATCAGCCCGGCCACAAGCTTCTCAAGCAACGCATCGAATCACGCTATGATCGACTAAAACATCTGTTATGAGCAAAGCCGCTTCACAACCTCGCCGCCTGCAATGCCTGGAGGTCTGGGGCGGCAACACTCCCGTCGACACCGCCTTGGAAACGCCCGGGTTGAGCGCCTGGGTCTATTCGCGACCTTGCGCCGGCGCCAAAGCAGGCGGCGACCTTCACTACCTCTCCAGCTGCGCCGCCGGCCAGATCACCCGCATGCTCATCGCCGATGTCGCCGGTCACGGCACCGCAGTCGCCGAGACCGCCACGCAATTGCGCACGCTCATGCGCAAATTCGTCAACTTCCACGATCAAACACGCCTGATTACCGCCATCAATCGCCAGTTCATCCCGATCACCCCGGCAGGACGGTTCGCCACCGCGGTGCTCCTGACCTACGACGCCGACCGCCGCGAACTCTCCTGCTCCAATGCCGGCCATCCCTTGCCGCTGCACTACTCCGCCAAGGCCAAATCATGGTCCTACGTCGGCCCGCCATCCTCCTCCGATACCGACAACGAAATCGCCAACATCCCCCTCGGCATCGACAACGCCCGCTACGAGCAATCCCCCATCACCACCACCCCCGGCGATCTGCTCCTCTGCTACACCGATGGCTTGATCGAAGCCCGCACACCCAGCGGTGATCTCCTTTCCCCCACGGGTTTGCTTGATCTGCTCGGCACCCTCGACACCACGCCCGCAACCTTCCTCTCCCGGCTCGCCAACGCCGTTCATGCGATGAACCCCGGCAACACCGCCCACGATGACATCACCATGCTTCTCCTCAGCCCCGACCCCCATTCCATGCCCCCCGGGTTCCTCAAGCGACTGATCGCCCCATTCCGTCTATTGGCATCGTTCGTCGGGCTCTATCGCCCCCCAGAACATTGACTACGCCGGATCATATCCGCCGCCCCCCCAGGGGTGACAGCGCAACACCCGCTTGATCGCCTTCCATCCGCCGCGCCATGCTCCATACTTGTTAATAGCATCAATGGCATACACGCTGCACGTCGGATGATATCGGCAATGACCCCCGATGAATCGCGACAAAGTCACCTGATACAACCGCACCAGCGCAATCATCACCCACTTCATTGCTTCCCCAGCTTTTGAATGCATTTGGCGACGAGCGTGCTCAGCAATTGCTGATACTCCGGCAGCTTCCCCGCCTCCCCAGGTCGCACAACCACGACAATGTCCCATCCCGGCCAATCATGCTGCATCAGCCGAAAACTCTCCCGAATCAGACGCTTGATTCGATTGCGCTTAGGCGCCGTGCCGACCTTGCGTCCAATGCTGATCCCCAGCCGCGCATGTCCAACTTGATTCCCGGCGACGACCACCAGCAGCGGCCCTTTTGCCTGCCGAGCCCCGCGATCAAATATCTCCGAGAACGTCCCCCGCCCCCCCAGCTTCATGGCCCGCGGAAATGTAAATCCCTTCTTCTCCATCCCGCAATCAGTGGACACCCTTGGTAACCAGCCAGCGCTCGGCGTCCAGAGCCGCTTTGCAACCCATACCCGCGGCCGTGATCGCCTGCTTATACGTCGGATCAGCAACATCCCCGGCAGCGAAGACACCTTCAACCGTCGTCGTCGTGCGATGCGGCTCGGTCAGACAGATGAACCCCTTCGGATCCAGATCCAATTGCCCATTCAGAAACTTGGTATTCGGCGTATGCCCAATCGCCACGAACATCCCCGGCGCTTCGATGACCTGCTCTTCCTGCGTATTGATGTTCTTAATGCGAGCACCGGTCATGCCGTTCTTTTCGTCGCCGAGAACTTCATCTACGAACGAATTCCAGACCGGCACAATCTTAGGATTCGCCAGCGTCCGCTCCGCCATAATCGGGCTGGCGCGTAGCGAATCGCGCCGATGGATAAGGTAAACCTTGCTCGCGAATTTCGTGAGATAAGTTCCTTCTTCGCAGGCGGAGTCACCACCGCCGACAACGACGAGGGGCTTATTACGAAAACGCGGAAGAGCGCCATCGCAGACAGCGCAGGCAGAGACGCCCATGTTCTTAAACCGGCCTTCGGATTCAATGCCGAGATAGTTGGCGCTGGCCCCCGTGGCGATGATGACAGCAGACGCGGTCAATTCCGCGCCGGCGGAGTCTTTCATACGGAAGGGCCAGTGTTTCAGATCGATGTCAACGATGTCTTCAGTGATAATGCGCGTGCCGAAGCGCTCGGCCTGTTCGCGCATTTTGATCATGAGTTCGGGACCTTGAACGCCTTCGGGGAAACCGGGGAAATTTTCGACTTCCGTAGTCCAGTTCAATTGCCCCAGAGGAAGCGTGCCGCGCAGGCGGTTTTCCTCGCTAATCGCGCCTTCGTAGACGATAGGCTGCAAACTGGCGCGAGCGGCGTAGACCGCTGCGGTCCATCCTGCGGGGCCGGAACCGATGATTACGACTTTCTCTGCGGGGCCTGACATCATGCTCCAATCTTAGGCTTCGATATTCTTCAAGATGGTCTCGGTAACCTGCGAGGTGCTCGCCTGGCCGCCGAGGTCTTTGGTGAGATTTGCCTTGTTGCTGACGACGCTGGTACAGGCCTGATTGATGGCGCTGGCAGCTTTCTTTAAGGCGTCGGCGTTGGCGATGCCGGGTTTGCCGGCGAGGTGTTCGAGCATCATGGCGACGGAGAGGAATGTGGCGATGGGGTTGGCGAGGCCTTTGCCAGCGATGTCGGGGGCGGAGCCGTGGACCGGTTCGAACATGCTGGCGGTCTGGTAGGTGGGATTGACGTTGCCGCTGGCGGCCATGCCCATGCCGCCTTGGATAGCAGCGCCGAGGTCGGTGATGATGTCGCCGAACATATTAGTGGTGACGATGACGTCGTACCGTTTGGGCTGGGTGACCATGTACATGGTGCAGGCGTCGACGTGGTCGTAGCCGTTCTGGATGTCGGGGTATTCCTTGGCGACTTCGTCGAAAGCGCGCATCCAAAGGTTGTGGGCAAAGCGCAGGACGTTGGTTTTGGCGACCAGCGTGACCTTCTTGCGGCCATGCTGTTTGGCGTATTCGAAGCCGTAGCGGATGCAGCGTTCAACGCCGTGACGGGTGGTGACTTCGATCTGGTTGGCGACTTCGTGCTGAGTGCCTTTGTAGAGGAAACCGCCGTTGCCGCAGTAGAGGCCTTCGGTGTTTTCGCGGACGATGACCATGTCGATGTCGCCGGGCTTGATGTTCGCCAGCGGAGTGGGGACGCCGGGCATCAATTTGGTGGGGCGAAGGTTGATGTACTGATCCAACTCGAAACGCATGCGGAGGAGGATTTCAGTTTCGATGATGCCCTGGGGGATTTGGGCATTGCCGCGCGGGTCGGCACCGACGGCGCCGAAGAGAATGGCGTCGTGGGCGGCCAGTTCTTTCAAGGCGGAATCGGGAAGCGTGATCTTTGTTTTGAGATAATGTTCGGCACCGAAGGGGTAATCGGTGGTGTCGTATTTGAAGCCGAACTTTTTACCGGCCGCTGAGAGGACTTTAAGACCTTCGGCGACCACTTCTTTTCCGACATAGTCGCCGGGCATGACTGCGATTTTCATAGGGGGGAAAAGATAGCAGAGGTACTGGCGACTTGCTACTGGCTACTGGTAGAGAGCGAGGGTTTTTTCGAGCTTCTCTTGAAGGGGAGAGTCCCCGGGGATCCAGTGGACGTTCGGGAAACGCCTGAACCACTTCATTTGCCGGCGGGCGAGTTGGCGGGTGCCGATTTTGATTTGTTCGACGGCGTCGTCGAGGGAGATTTCGCCGCGGAGGTGGGAGAGGAGCTCGCGGTAGCCGGTGGCTTCGCCGGCGGTTTTGGAAAGGGTGCCGTATTTGGTTTGGAGCTTGCGGGTTTCGTCGAGCCAGCCGGCGGACAACATCGCTTTGATGCGAGCATTAATGCGTTTGTTGAGGGGTTCTTTGTCCCAGAGCAAGCCGATCCAGATCGCGTCGTGGCGACGTTGCTGGGAATCCCAATCGGTTTGGAAAGAGGAGATGGGCTTGCCGGTCATTTCGAACACTTCGAGGGCGCGGATAAGGCGTTTGGTATCGTTGGCGTGGATGCGGGTGGCCGCTTCGGGGTCGACGGTGGTGAGGCGTTGATGGAGGGCTTCGCCGGATTCAGTGCGCAGGCGGTCACGGATGGATTCGTCGGCGGCGGGGCCTTCGAAGAGGCCTTCGAATAAAGCTTTGAAGTAGAGGGGAGTCCCGCCAGCGGCGATGATGGGAATGTTGCTGGATTTGGATCGGGCAATGACGTTGTCGGCGGTCTCGACGAATTTTGCGACGGTGAATTCCTTGTCGGGCTCAACCATATCGATGAGGTAATGGGGGACGTCTTGTTGCTCTTGAAGAGTCGGTTTGCCGGTGCCGATGTCCATGTGCTGATAGACCTGCATGGAATCGACGCTGAGAAGCTCTCCGTGGAGATGTTTGGCGATTTCGAGGGCGAGTTCGGATTTGCCGCTGGCGGTGGGGCCGATGATTGCCACGATTTTCTGCTGGGAAACTGCCATCTCGACACCTGATCCACTATCGCGGGGTGCCGACTGCCAAAGCAGCAGTCGGGCGAAAAACCCCTATAAACGGACCTCTTTCTTATCCATTCGTTATATCACGAGTTACGCGCGATGTCCTGTTTATGATGAGATGGCATGGTCTTTGTTCTTAGAGATTCAGTGCCGGATTGTCCGGCTAATACGATAAAATAAGTGAAGGCAATCGAAAGGAAAATGACTATGTCTCTGACGACCAATGGAAATCGTACTCAGCAATATCTTGACCCGCTTGATTCGGTATTGAACCGTTTTTTCCGCGGGCAAGTGGTGGATAATGAGAATGGAACCAGCGCGCCGTATGGCGTGGATGCGCGAGAGAATGGGGAACAGTTGATTGTTGAAGCGGAGCTTCCGGGGTTTAAGAAGGATGAAGTGGACATCACGCTGGAGAATCAGGTTTTGACGATTCGGGCGCAGAAGAAGGTCGTTCCGCCGGTTGCGGGGCAGCCGAGTGGTGGTGCGTATCTGCTGCGGGAGAGGCGATATAGCCGGGTGCAGCGTTCGTTTAATTTGCCGGACACGATCGATGATCAGAGTGTGAATGCGAAATTGGAAGATGGGGTTTTGACCATTACGTTGAACAAGCGGCCGGAAACCAAGCCTAGGAAAATTCAGGTTTCGTAAACCGGGTAGACAATCTCCCTCCCTTGCGGGCATATGCGCTTAAGTGCGCATGTGCCCGTATTTTTTTATTGCGGATCGCGCGAATTCTGGTCGACGATTCGAGCGTTGCGTTGGAGCATGGGGAGTTTGACGCGCTTCATGGCACTGCCTTTTAATTTTTTCTGGTAGTCTTCGGGGGACCAGTCGATTACTTCGCTCGGGGATAATGTGCCGGTGGGGAAGCGGGGAGTGAGTTCAGGGCCGATGGCAATGGGAGGCTCGCGATTCCAGGGGCAGACGTCCTGACAGATGTCGCAGCCGTAAAGCCAGTTGCCGATCTGGGATTGCAAATCGGCGGGGATGTTTTCGCGGTGTTCGATGGTGAGGTAGGAGATGCAGCGCCGGGCGTCGAGTTGATAGGGGGCGGTGATGGCCTGGGTGGGGCAGGCGTCGAGGCAGCGGCGGCAGGTGCCGCAGCGGTCGATGGCGGGCTCGTCGGGGGGGAGGTCGGCGGTGGTGATGATTTCGCCGAGGAGGGTCCATGAGCCGATGCGTTCGTTGATGAGGCAGGTGTTTTTGCCGATCCAACCGACGCCGGCGAGGTGGGCAAGTTCTTTTTCCATGACGGGGGCGGTGTCGACGGCAGCGCGGGTTTGGGCATTGGGCACGGCTTGGCGCAGCCAGTCGGAGAGATGGTGGAGTTTAGTCTTGATCAGTTCGTGGTAGTCGGTGCCTAATGCGTAGCGGGCGATTCGGCCGGTGGATTCGGCGGGGAAGTCGGTCAGCGGCGTGTGATAATTCATGGCGGCGCAAATGACGGATCGGGCACCGGGGAGGTATGTCCGGGGATCGGTGCGTTCGTCGAAGCGATTGGCAAGCCAGTGCATGGTGCCGGCTTGGCCGGTGTCGAGCCATTGCCGCAGGTAGTCGCGATAGGCGGAGGGTTGAGCGGGGGCGATGCCGACGAGGTCGAAGCCTAATTGGCGCGCCTGGGATTTAATCTCGGCGGCGAGTTGGCGGGCGATTTCGTCCTGGGGGGGCATTGGTCTATTATAGATAACCTTGGGAATGTCGATAAGGAAATGATGAGCGATCTAAAGCCGCATGGTCTTGAGTACAGCAGTGGCGCCGGGGCGGTGCCGCAGGGGTTTACGCCTGAGCATCTGGTGGAGATTGCGGAGGCGAAGAAGCGGTTTGTGCGGATTCGCCGGGAGATTTCCGTGGCGGTGTTTGATGCATGGTCGGTGGCAATCTTTGCGGGGATTACGGTGGTGTGCAGCCTGGGGAGCATCTCGGGGATGTTCGTGGGATTCGGGATGGGGGTGATTGCGTTTGTGGAATTTCGGTCGATTGCGCGGCTGCGGCAACTTGATCCGGATGCGCCGCATGCACTCGGGCGCAATCAACTGGTTTTTGCGACGGTGCTGATTTTGTATGCGGCGTATAACTTGCTCTTCCCGGGGGCGGGTCTATCCGCGGAGATTAAAGATGCGGCGGGGGCGGACCCGGAATTGGCGTCGACGCTGGCGGGAGTTTCGGACATGGTGAACCATATTCTTTATGCGGGAGTAATTGCGTTTGCGCTGGTGTTTCAGGGGGGATGTGCGATTTATCATTACACACGCACGCGATATCTGAAACAGTATTTGCAAGAGACGCCGGAGTGGATCCGGAAGCTTCATTCGGCGGGGTTGATGAATTGATTAGAGGAGCGAGACGGGGTCGACGTCGACGGCGACGCGGTCGGTTTTGGCGAGGTCCCCTTTTTCGCGGAGGGTTTTCAGGACTCGCTGCAGGCGTTCGGGGCGGGTGCTGCCGAGGACGATTTGGTTACGGAAGTAGCCGGAGATGCGGCTGATGGCGCAGGGCATCGGGCCGCGGACGATGATGGCGCGTTTGGCGGATTCGCCGGGGGCAGCTTCTTCGATGTTGACGGCTTGGATGACCTGAGCGGCGAGATCCTCCGAGAGTTTTTGCAGTTTGTCCTGGTCTTGATCGCGCAGGACGATGCGGACCATTCGGCCGAACGGGGGGAGGCCGACTTCTTTGCGGTGGACGAGTTCGCGCTTGGCGAAGCCCTGGAAATCTTGTTTGATGGCGGCTTGGATGGTGGGATCGTCGGGCATGAAGGTTTGCAGGACGACGCGGCCGGGGGCATCGCCGCGACCGGCGCGGCCCGCGACCTGGGTGATGAGTTGGAAGGTCCTTTCGGCGGCGCGAAAGTCGGGGAGGGAGAGCGCGGTGTCACCCGAGATGACGCCGACGAGCGTGACGTTGGGATAGTCGAGGCCTTTGGCGATCATTTGCGTGCCGAGCATGACCTGGATTTCGCCGCGGGCGAAACGGCCGAGGAGTTGTTCGTAATCTTTGGCGCTGCGCATGGTGTCGCTGTCGACGCGCTCAAAGCGCAGATCGGGGAATTTGCGGCGGATTTCTTCTTCGACGCGCTGTGTGCCCAGGCCGAAGAGGGAAAGCTTTTTCTGACAGGTGGGGCATTTTTCGGGGAGGGGCTGGACGGCGAGGCAATAGTGGCAGTGGAGGTGGCCGGTGTGAACGCCTTTGGCGACGGCGGCGCTGTTGACGTCGGTGCCGGCGGCGCGGTGGTAGGTCATGGTGGCGTCGCAATATTTGCACTGGACCGCTTCCTGGCAATGGACGCAGTAGACGAAGTTGGAATAGCCGCGGCGGTTCAAGAGGAGGATGGCTTGGTGGCCTTGCTGGAGCGTGACGCGGAGAAGCCCTTCAAGCCGCTCTGACAACAGGTGAACACCAGTGCGCGATTTATTCTGCAGCTTCATGTCCACCAATTCGACGTGGGGCATTGCTAGACCGCGTACGCGTCTCGGGAGTTCGAGGAGATGGTAGGCGGAGGGTTCGGATTTTTCGGTGGGCTGGACGCGTTGATAGGTTTCCAAGGAGGGTGTTGCGCTGCCAAGGATGATGGGGACGCCTTCGAGTTGGGCGCGTTTGATGGCGACGTCGCGGGCGTGATATCTTGGGACGGTGTCTTGTTTGTAGGAGGATTCGTGTTCTTCGTCGACGACGATCATGCCGAGATTGGGGAGCGGGGCGAAGACGGCGGAGCGGGCGCCGACGACGACGTCGGCCTGGCCGCTTGCGATGGTTTGCCAGTGGCGGTGGCGTTCGGTGGCGCTCAGGCCGCTGTGCAGGATGGCGACGCGCTTGAAGCGGGCGGTGAAGCGTTTGACGGTTTGCGGGGTCAGGGCGATTTCCGGGACGAGGACGACGGCTTGTTTGCCTTGGTTGACGACTTCACGCATGCACTGGAGATAGACTTCGGTTTTGCCGCTGCCGGTGACACCCATGAGGAGGTTGACGGAGAATCCGCTGGCGAGGCGGGGTTTTAGTTCGTCGAATACTTTTTGTTGGTCTTCGTTCAATTCGCGGTCGGGTTCGTGGCCTTTGGAGTCGCTGGACTCGCCCTCGAGGGCTTGGTTGCCCCAGTCCATTTCGGAGGTGACGGAGATGATTCCCATTCGCGCGAGTTTTTTCACCGTGGCGGGCGTAGCGCCCGCTTCACCGGCGAGGCGGACGAGTTCGACCGCTTCGCCGGGTTCGACGAGGAGTAGTCGGCCAAGGATGGCGCGACGTTTGGGGGCTTTGGTTTTTTCCAGCAACGCTTGGACACGATCTCTTTCCCAGAGGAGACGGATGCGATTGATGTGACCGATGCCGGTCTTCTTTTTCACGGCGGAGGGAACGATGCTCTCGATGACACTGCCCAAGGCGGCGCAATAATACCGGCTCATCCATAACGCCAGTTTCATCAGGCCGGGCGTAACCAGAACGCGCTCGTCATCGATATTCAGCAGCGGTTTGACGCGCGGATAGTCGGAGGTGGCGCTGGTGGAGATGACGTATCCGAACGCGGGGCGATTATTTCGGCCGAGCGGGACGCGCACGCGCTGGCCGATGCGGATCAGGGAGCGCATTTTGGCGGGGACGGAATAGTCGAGGACCTTGTCCAGCGAATTTTCCAGCGCGACGCCCACGAAGGGGCCTTCGGCCTTCTCCTGGACTTGCGGCAGAGCTTCGATATCGCCAAACAATGACTTCATTGAAACCGTCTGTTCTGTTGTCCCGATTCTTTTTCTGCTATCTTTACCCAGTGATTATAGCAATGCTCCAAACACACTTCTCTATTATCGCATCATGACTGAAACGAATTCCTTATCTACTTCGCCTCTCCTGACAGCGTATCATCGTGCCCGGATTCTGCTGGCGCTGGCGGCGCTGGTGGCGTTTGCGCTGTTCACGGGGGCGACGCGATTGCTGCATATTCCGGTCGATCCGGGGCATTCGGTGTCGTTGCTGCAACAACCTTCGCCTGTTGTGCCGCTGATTGCGATTTTGGTTCTGCTGATTCTCTCGGCGCTGATTGGATCGGTGATCGCCGGGTCGGTTCGGCGCGATGCGGGGTTGCTGGCGGCTTGTTTGGGACTGGTCGCGGTGACGGTGCGCGGCGGGACGATCGCCGCCACGCTGCAATCGGCTACCTCGCCGGCGGTTTATTCGTCATTGGCGATTGAGCTGCTGCTGCTCTACACGTTTATTCTGTTGGCGTATTTCGCGCTGGCACCGCTGCGGAGTTCGCATTTTCTGCTGCCGGATCATCTGCATGATGGGCTGGAGCCGCATCCCGATCCGCAGATTGAGTCGCTGGGGAACAAGCTGCTGGCCACCGCGTCGCAGGTGCTGGGGATGCTGCTGCTGATGCTGCTGCTGGCACAGTCGCCGGACAAGGTGCAGTCGCTGGCGGCGGTGTTTTTGGCGGCGATGCTGGCAACGGCGGCGGCGCACTCGGCGTTTCCGGTGGAGCCTTCAATCTATTTCTGGATCGGGCCGGGCATCGTCGGAATCATCGGCTACGCCTACGCCTCGGTCAGCCCGGGCCCCTGGCTCATCGGCCTGCCGGCGAATCCGCTGGCGTCGCCGATCCCACTGGATTATGCGGCGGCGGGGACGCCTGGGGCGCTATTGGGGTATTGGATGTCGCGGCGCTGGCAGCGGGCGCGGGAGTCGACGATTGTTCCGCCGGCGGATGCGCATATGCCGATGGGGTGATCAAGCCCAGACGGGGACTGTGCCGCCGGAGTCGGCGAAGAGATAAGGCGGCTTGAAGGAGGATTTCAGAATTCTTTTTCGCGGGTGAATCGAGGGTGCGAATCGAGGCGAGCGGACGAATGGGCGAAGGTGGCGGCGACGGGCGGGATTTTCTGGGACCTTGGCGGGGGGCGGGCGGAAGGGGACGTGCGGGAGATTTTTTTATGGTATGTCGAGGGCGTCCGCTTAAAGGGGGGAATTGTGGGGCAGTGGAAGATCGCGAGTACGCGATCTGGGGTAATGGGGGGTTCTCCCCCCTCTTCGAGCCTGCTTTCGGCTCTGAGCTCAGGCTCGAAGAGCGAGAGGCTCAGCATCAGGGCCGAAGGCCGAAAGAGGAGCGTGAACTGGCCTCTGTCTTCTCTATGTGCGGTTGGGGCGCGGGGGGGAGCTCGGGGCTTGCGCTCGTGCTTTTGGGATTTTGGCTGCTGTTTCTTTCGTTTGCGCTCCTGTTTCAGCCAATCGTTGATGGCAAGCTACGCGGCTGATATCGGGGATGAGGATGCCGCAATTGTAGCAGGCAGAGTTATGGTATCTGATACCGAAAACCCCTCTGGTGATACCAGAACGCGGCACGGGATGTTTCCGCTTGCTATGGTCAAACTGCCAGAATACCTTTTTTTCTAGGCTTTTTGGAATTCTTTAGCTTATCCCCAACTCAGCATGACACGCTGGGGGTCACAGGTTCGAGCCCTGTACCATGCACTTCAATATAGAAACTTGGTTTTCTGGGGTTTTTTATTAGTGGGACGGTTTCTCGTGATTAGCTTCGGTCGGGATGTCCATTGTATTTTTCTTTGCGCCGGGGGCGAGGATGGGCTTGTCGCCGGTGAGTTTGCGGATGACGGTGTAGAAGACGGGGGTGAGAAATAGGCCGAAGAAGGTGACGCCGATCATGCCGTAGAAGACGACGGTTCCGAGGGCGACGCGCATTTCGGCTCCTGCTCCGGTAGCGATCAGGAGAGGGAGGACGCCGAAGATGAAGGCGAAACTGGTCATGAGGATGGGGCGGAGGCGGAGGCGGGCGGCTTCAATGGCGGCTTCTGAGGCGCGCATTTTGGGATTGTGCTCTTGCTGCTGCTTGGCGAACTCGACGATCAGCACGGCGTTTTTGACGCTCATGCCTGCGAGGACGACAAAGCCGATCTGAGTAAAGATATTGTCGTCGAGATGACTGAAGTAGACGCCGGCGATGCCGCACAATAGGCACATGGGGACAATGAGAATGATGGCGGAGGAGAGGGCGAAGCTTTCGTATTCGGCGGAGTGAGTGAGAAAGACAAAAAGTACGCAGAGGGGGAAGATGAACAGTGCGGTGTTGCCGGCGGTTTCTTCCTGGAAGGCGAGTTCGGTCCATTCGTAAGTAAAACCGGTGGGCAGGGTGCGTTTGGCGATACCCGCCATGATGTCAATGGCTTGACCGCTGCTGACGCCGGGGACGCCGGCTCCGTTGATCTCGGCGGAAGGATAAAGGTTGTATCGATTGATGCGATCGGCGTCGGCGACGCTTTTGATGTCCATGACCGTACCGAGGGGGACCATACCTCCGGAGGCGTTACGCGTTTTGAGTTGTGCAATGTCGGTTGCGAATGCGCGGAATGGCGCGTCTGCCTGGGCAACGACTTTGTAAGTTCGGCCGAGGTAGTTGAAATCGTTGATGTAATAGCTGCCAAGGTAGACTTGCAACGCTTGGAAGATATCGGTGACTGCAACGTTCTCCTTCTTGGCCTTTACACGATCAACGTTGGCATAAAGTTGAGGAACAGCAGCGTGGAATGTGCTGAACAGATTGGTGATTCGCGGGTCTTTGCGTGCTTCGGCGATGAGGGAACTGGTCGCCGCTTCTAACTCTTGTGGCGTGGCGCGACCGGTGCGGTCTTCGACCTGCATTTTGAAGCCGCCGGCCTGACCAATGCCGCGCACCGGTGGAGGTGAAAGCACCAGCGCGAAACTTTCCTTGATCTGGCTAAATGCGCCGAATAAATGACCCGCCAGAGCATTCGCAGCCTGCGCCGGTTTACCCGCACGCTCGTTGAATTTGTTCAGCGGCAGGAACATTGTTCCGGTGTTGGTCTGATTCGTCCCGGTGAGAAGATTGAAGCCGGTAACCGCGAAAGTATCGTGGACGCCGGGGGTGGCTTTTCCGATTGCCTCCATCTGGTCAAGGACTGCGTCGGTGCGTTCGATTGAGGAGGCGTCCGGCAACGCCACGGCAGCGATGAGATATCCTTGATCCTGCTGCGGGATGAAACCGATCGGGACACGCTTAAATCCAAAGTAGGTCAGAAATACCAGGCCAATATAAACAAGAATCACCAGAGCGGAGACGCGAACGACGTGACGAAGGATCCAGACATAGACGCCATTGGTCTTGTCCAGGCCAAAGTTGAAGAGGCGAAAGAACCAGCCAAAAAGTACGTTAATGGTGGTCGTCAGCCAATCTTTCTTTTGGCCGTGTGGTTTGAGAATCAGGGCCGCCAGAGCGGGGCTGAGCGTTAATGAATTGAATGCGGAGAGAAGGGTGGAGAAGGAAATAGTTAGTGCGAATTGCTTGTAGAACTGCCCGGTAATGCCGCTGATAAAGGCAACAGGGACGAAGACGGCGGTCAGGCCGAAGGCGATGGCGATGACAGCTGGGGTCACTTCCTCCATGGCTTTGTAGGCAGCTTCGCGAGGGGAAAGGCCATGTTCGATCCAGCGGTCGACGTTTTCGACCACCACGATTGCGTCGTCGACGACGATGCCGATGGCGAGGACCAATCCGAATAAAGAGAGGTTATTTAAGGAGAATCCGAAGACGGACATGATTGCGAACGTGCCGATGATGGAGACCGGGATCGCCATCAGGGGGACGATGGAGGCGCGCCAGCTTTGCAGGAATATAAGCACGACGAGCGCGACAAGGCCGACCGCTTCAAAGAGCGTCATGACGACGTCGTGGATGCTGTCGCGGGTGAATGTGGTTGTATCGTAAGGGATGGAGTAATCGACGCCGGAAGGGAACCCTTTTTTGAGTTCTTCCATTTTCTTATAGATGGCGTTGGCGGTGGCGAGGGAGTTGGAGCCGGGGAGTTGGAAAACGGGGATACCGACGGCAGGAAGACCGTTGAAGTGCGTGGTAGTGGTGTAGTCGGCGGCGCCAAGCTCAATACGGGCAACATCTTTCACGCGCGTCAGACTTCCGTCGGCACCGGTTTTGATGATGATTTCGCCAAACTGTTTGGGTTCGATGAGGCGGCCCTGGGCATTGACGGTGTATTGAAATGGAGCCGTCCCTTTCGGAAGTGGAGGCCCGCCGACAATGCCCGCGGCGACCTGTACGTTTTGCTCCTGGACAGCCTTGATCAAATCGCCGGCGGTGAGGTTGCGGGAAGCGAGTTGCTCGGGGTTAAGCCAGAGGCGCATTGAATAGTCACGGGCACCGAATATAAAGATATCGCCGACGCCGGGCAGGCGAGCTAGTTCATCTTTTATTTGCAGGGTCGCGTAATTGCTCAGATAAAGGGGATCACGACTGCCATCGGGGGAGAAGATCGCGACGGCAAGAGTAATATCGGGAGAGGCTTTTTTGACGACAATTCCGGCTCGCTGCACGTCCTGTGGGAGAACGGGCTGCGCGATGGCCACGCGGTTCTGGACTTGAACCTGCGCGATATCGAGGTTGGTGCCGAGCTTGAACGTGACGGTCAACTTCATGTTGCCGTCATTGGTGCTCTGGCTGGACATGTAGATCATGCCTTCAACACCGTTGATCTGCTCTTCAATCGGCGTGGCAACGGTTTCGGCAACTGTCTTGGCGTTGGCGCCGGGATAGCTGGCGCTGACGGTGACAGTCGGGGGAGCGATCTCGGGATACTGCGCGATCGGGAGCGTAAAAATCGCGATGGCGCCGATGATGATCGTGACGATGGAGAGCACGCCGGCGAACACCGGGCGCTCGATGAAAAAGTGGGCGAATCTCATTGTTCAGTTTCCAGCCGGTTGTGTGGTGGGCGTCTGCGCCGAGGAATTGTTGCTGGCAGAATCAGAGGGGGCCTCCGTGGTTGCTGCCATTTGAGCTGCGATTGATCCAGGATCAGGAAAAGCGTCGGCATCAACTTTGACCGGGACTTCGGTCGGCGTCACAGTTGCACCGGGGCGAACGTGCATTTGTCCATTGACTATCACCCGGTCGTCAGAAGAGACGCCGCTGACGATTGAACGCAAACTGCCAAATAATGCTCCTAATTGGACAGGGTGTGCGGAGACCTTGTTGTCTTTATCGATTACCAGGACATTGTGCTGGCTTTGATCATTTCCAATCGCGGTATCGGGGATCAGGAGAGCTTGATAGCGGCCGCTTCCGGGCACTCTCAGGCGGGCAAAGAAGCCTGGGGTGAGCAATCCGGATTCGTTTTTGAAAATGCCGCGTACACGTTGTGTTCCGGTTGCGGGATCGACATGGTTGTCGACAAAATCAATAAAACCTGCGTGTGGGTATCCATTTTCGTTGCCGAGTTGGATATAGCAAGGGACTTTGCCATCTCGAGCACTGGCGAGCTTTCTTTGCTCTGCTAGCTTTTGATACTTTAAAACAGAATGTTCATCCACGTCGACATAGCAGTAGATCGGGCTGATTGACTGAACCGTGGTCAACAAGGTTGCCTGTCCGGCCCCGCCATTAATGAGATTACCAGCGGTTACTAATTTGTAACTAACTCTCCCGGCAATCGGGGAGAGAACCCGGCACCATTCGACGTTCAATTGAGAGGTTTCAATCGCGGCCTTGGAACTGGCGACCTGCGCTACAGCCTGGGCCAAAGTCGCTTTTGCGTTATCCACGTCCTGCTGGGAGACTGCATTGGTCTTACGCAGCCCTTCCAGGCGGTTATATGTAAGGCTGGCAATCGCCGACACGGCCTCGGCTTTGTGCTCGTCGGCGAGTTTCAAGTCCAGATCGGCTTTGTAGGGACGATCATCAATGACCGCCAACAGATCGCCTTTTTTGACGATTGATCCTTCGATAAAAGGCATCTCCATAACCAATCCGCTCACCCGCGCGGCGACATTTACGGATTCCGGTGCTTCAAGGTGCCCGGTGTAAATGTCCCATTCGACTACTTCTTTTTGAATCGGGTGGGAAACACTCACCTCCGGCGGGGGCGGAGCAGGCGGGGCGCCCGGCGGCTTTTGATCGCAGCCGATTAAGCCATTCAGAATGACCAGAGGGAGAATTGTGCGCACCATGTTATCGGATAATTTCCAAATCATTCATCATTCCCATAATCAGAGGGACTTTGGCAAAATATAATATTATTTGCGAACAAGATTTTTAATCCCAAGCAGACGAAATATGCCGGGGGTTATACGTTCCACGGATTTGATGTCGTTATCAATCTTGGCTTGCGTGACTACACCGGTGGAATAGGCGTAGATTTCTTTGGCGACCTCCGCGGCATCAGCGGTTTCAATCAGGCCTTCCTGCATCAGATCATGCACGGCGGATTCAAGATATTTGACGATACGGATGCTCAGTTCATGCGCTTTTTGCCGAACCGTTTCATCGCGCGTGCTCAGTTCGCACCCGACGGAACTGAAGGGACAGCCAAGGACTTTTCCACCAATTTTGTACTGTTTCTTTTGATTTGTAATAATTAATTTGCAATAGCCGGTGAGGCGATCGAGGGGAGGAAGCTCGGGAGAGAAGAGCTGGTCGAATCGAGAGCAGGTATGTTCCCAATAATATTCAAATGCGGCCGCCGCCAGGTCGGACTTGGATTTGAAGGCGTGGTAGAAGCTGCCTTTTTTGACGTCGGCTAACTGGCAGATCTCGTCGACACCAACGGAGCCGTAGCTGCTGCGCCAGATGAGATTGAGGGCAGCATCGAGGAGCCTTTGCCGGGTTGACGTCTCGGACATCGGGAGAATTGTAGTTGACCGGTCGGTCTAAGGCAAATCGTGGGCATTTGGTCGCAGCCGTTTTGTCAAAAAACTTTTGCCGGCGGATCGATGGCAACATTTCTGCGTTTTTGAAATAATAGGTGGGAGTGAATTACCAAAAATCAATTCTGGCTTTATTCGCGTTGTGTTTTGGCGGAACGAGGTTGCAAGCCCATTTGCCGCTGAACGATCAGGACAATCGAGTGGTTTTGGTTGGCAATGGGTTCATTGAGCAGGAGCGCAAGACGGCTTATCTGGAAGCCCGGCTGATGCGCCAGGCGCTGAATCACTCGATCATCTGCCGCAATCTCGGATGGAGTGGTGATTCGGTATGGGGGGAGGCGCGGCCGTCGGGGTTTGACAATCCGGCAGGAGCGGATCGGCTGGTCAAGGACGCAACGGAACTGAAGCCTACGATTATTATGGTGGGATACGGATTTGTGGAATCGTTCGACGGAGCCAAGGGAGTTGAGCGATTTGTACAAGGGTACAACGCTCTGCTGGATCGATTGGAGAAGATAACCCCGACGTTGGTGCTGCTATCCCCGACAATTCAGGAGGATGATCCGCAGCGGAGTGCTGATCTTGAGATGTATGTGACGGCAGTCAATGACATTGCGAAGAAGCGGAACTTGCCGTTTGTCGATTTATTTCATCCGCTGATGGATTTTAAACGTATTCATCCGGATAAGCGGCTGACAAGCAACGGGATCACGCTGAATGAATGCGGATATTGGCTGATCGCAGATGAGATTGAACGGCAACTGGGACTCGCTGTTGAGCCTTGGCACATTGATATTACAGCGGATGGGCATGTAGTTTCGGCGGGATCTGTCACGACTGTGCGGGGGACGGGTGAAAACGAGATTAAGTTTCAGGTGACGGAGCAGTGCCTGCCCGTTTCGGCATCGCCGTGCGGTGATATGACGAAGCAGGTGGCGAACCAGGTTCGTGCGGCGAATTTGCAGCCGGGACAATGGACGCTCAAAATTGATGGCAAAGAGGTTCTGACGGAAGATGCTGCCAAGTGGACGGTGGGCGTGATGATTGCACCGGAGCTAGACGGCGATGCCAGCGAGCAATTCCGGCAAGCGATCATCGACAGCAGCGAGTTGTTTTATCGCCGATCGCGGCCGTTCAATGATCACCCGCGCCATTTTACGTATATCGATAAGGATTATCCGTTGTACGACCAGCAGCTTGCCAAGCAGGACAAGGTGATTGCGGGATTGCGTCATCCGGTTGTGCATCAGTTTGAGATCATTCGTAAGGAAACTGCCAAACCATGAAGTGCGCGCGACGATCGAGACTATTTGCGTGCGTTTTGACATCGATGGCATTTGCGTTTCAAGCGCGACACGTCATCGCCGCCGATGATCCGATGAGCGATGATCCGGAGGTCGAGCGGCGGCTGTTGCAGTTGCCGGAGGGGTTTGACATACAGCTCTACGCCAGTGAGCCGGACGTGATTAATCCGATCACGATGAACTTTGATTCCACCGGCCGGATGTGGGTGTTGTGTCTTCCGCGCTATCCACAGATGCTGGCGGGGCAGAAGCCAATTGACTACATCACGATCCTGGGGAAGCCGGACAAAAATGGTCATGCGGAAAGTTCACATGTTTTCGTCTCCGGGCTGACTATTCCAACAGGAATGGTCCCGGGTGATGGCGGCGTTTATGTCGGCGAAGGGGATTCGCTGATCTACTTCAAAGACAATAACGGCACCGCCGGCGAGCGCCGGGTGCTGCTGACGGGGTTCGGCACCCAAGACATGCACCACGCGATCAATACCTTTCGCTGGGGGCCGGATGGATATCTTTATTTTGATCAGGGGCTGTATGCGCAGAGCAGCGTGGAGACGCCGCGTGGATTGCGCCGACAACTTCTTGGCTGCATCTGGCAGTTTTCGCCAAAGACTCTCGATCTGGAGTTCAGCGACCGATCGGTGATCAACAACAACACCTGGGGGCATGTGTTTGATGCGTATGGGCGTCCGCTGCTGAGCAGTGGGTGGATTTCGGACATCAATCTCGTTTTGCCGGATACGCCGCTGAATACGTCTAATGACGCGCCGTTCGTGCCGCCGGTGAAGATGACGAGACTTGCGGGCGAGCGCAATTGCGGTTTGGAATTCGTGAGCGGGAGACATCTGCCGGATGATTGGCAGAACAATCTTCTGACTGGCGGGTTCCAATCGCAGCAAGTGTATCGGTACGTCGAAGAAGAGGGGCCGGACCATGTGACGGTTCGGGAATTGTCGCCGCTGATTATTTCGCATCACAACAAATTTCGTCCGGTGGATGTGAAGATGGGCCCGGATGGGGCAATCTATGTTTCGGATTGGTACAACCTGATCATTCAGCATAATCAGGTCGATTTCCGCGATCCGCGTCGCGATCACCAGCATGGCCGGATTTGGCGAATTACCTACAAAGGCCGGCCATTGGTGCCGGTGCCTGATTTAACGGGTCCGACTATGGGGTTGCTGGATCATCTCAAAGATCCGGAGCAATGGACGCGCGATCAGGTTCGGCGGGTGCTGGTGGGGCGTGATCATAAAGATGTCGCGGAACAACTCAGCCAATGGGTTGCTGCGATACATGATGATAATACAGCCACCGAGCATGATCTGCTCGAAGCATTATGGACATATCAGACAATCGACGTGGTTGAGCCGGCGTTGTTGACTAAACTGCTGCATGCCAAGGACGCGCGCGTTCGTGCGGCGGCGGCAACGGTGCTGGGTTATTGGTTTGACCAGGTGCCGGATTCCATCGGACTTTTGAATGCGGCCTGCGGCGACGAAAATATGCAGGTGCGTTTGTATGCCGTGCTGGCGGCGCAGCGCATTCCTTCGTCGGCGGCGTTTGAGGCGGCGCTGAATGCGCTGGACCATCCGACGGATGAGATACTGGATTTTGAGCTGCACAAGACGGCGCTGGTTCTTCAACCATATTGGTATCCTCAGTTTCAATCTCAGAAACTGACCTTTAATAATGATCCGAAGCGGGTGGCTTTTGCGTTAGTGGCTATTCATGCTGCCGATGCAGTGCCGCGATTGCTTGACTTGTTGCAGTCGGGAAAAATTCCGGCATCGCAGCAGACGGAATTGCTGACGGCGGTCGCGGCGATGGGAAATAAGCAGCAGCTTGCGACAGCACTGCAAGCCGCGGCGGCTCCAGATCGACTATCGGCAGACGACCAGGTTCGCGTGCTTGATGCGATCGCTGAAGCGGCGGGAAGACAGAATATCGTTCCTGACGGAAGCGATGCCGCGATTTCCGGATTGATCGAACATGAAGACAACGTCGGTACGGCGGCGATTCGGTTGGCAGGTGTTTTGAAATTGAATTCGCTGCAACCGCGATTGACGCAGATCAGTGAAAATCCTGCTGCTCCATCGCCGCGCCGGCGTGCGGCGATGATGGCGTTGGTCCAGATCGACGCGAAGCAAACCGATGCCTATCTGACGGCTTTGGCGAAGTCGGACAAGGCATATTCGATCCGATTGGATGCGGCGATTGCATTATCGGAAGCGGATTCTCCCGCTGCAGCGCCGATTGCGGCACAGCTTCTTCACGAGCCGTCCACGGATGATGTTGCTCCGCTTTTTAATGCTTTGATCAGGCATAAAAATGGCGCCAACGATCTGGCGAATGCGATGAAAGATTACCCCCCTGCTGCCGACGCGGCGAAGATCGGCCTGCGCGAACTCAGAGCAGCGGCGAATCCTGTAACGCCGCTCACGGCGGTTTTGGCTACCGCCGCCAAGGTCGCAACTGTGAACCGCCAATCGTCCCCTGACGAGTTAAAGCGATTAGCGGCTTTGGTACAAAGTCACGGCGACGCGGCGCGTGGCGAGCGGATTTTCCGCAATTCCACCACGAGTTGCATGAGTTGCCACGCCATCGCGGGTGCCGGTGGAAATGTTGGTCCGGATCTGGCTTCGGTCGGCACTTCTGCCCAAACCGATTTCCTGATTGAGCACATCCTTCAGCCCAATAAGCATGTCAAGGATGGCTATATCGCGTATCTCGTTGAGACGACCAACGGCGATGCTTTCACGGGTATACAGCTTCGTGAAACGGACGACACACTCTTCTTACGCAATCCTACCCATGAAGAGATGGCGATCCCGAAGAGCACGATCAAAAAGCGCCGTCCGATTGGGACGCTGATGCCGACGGGATTAGCGGATAACCTCACCGATGGCGAGCTGGCTGATCTGGTCCGTTTCCTTTCGGAGTTGGGTAAGCCTGGACCATTCAATGTCGGCCATGCTGTGGTCGAGCGACGATGGCTGGTGCTCGACAAGGCTCCAGCGGTACAGAATCCTCAGGAGCGTGAGAAATTGCTGGCCGACAAACGCCTGACATGGTCGCGGCAATACACCAATGTCGCCGGCGAATTGCTCTTCAATGAAATGGCGGGAAAGAAAGCATCTGTTGTTATTCGATGCATGCTGGATGTCACTGCTGATGGACCTGTATCAATCGGAATAAACGGTTCAGACGGTGTTCAACTCTGGACAGATACTACGTCAATTCCCGTTTCAGACCGCATCACTCTTCATCTGCCTGTCGGCAAGCATACACTTGATTTCTGGGTTGATATGAAAGAGCGGAAGAAACAGTCGCTGCGCTGTGAATTGATCGATATGCCCGATTCCACCGGGCGAGCGCAATGGTCTGGAAATTAGAAGGTGTTCCCTTCATCAGATGAAACTTTATCACACCACATATGCAGGCATGGCGATTTAGCCATTGATTTTGGCAGATCATGCCATTTTCATGTTTAAATCAGACAATTATTCATATATTTTTTGATTTGCGGCCATGTTACTGTACTGTCCGTCTGGACGGTGCATATCACAGGGTTCTTGTTGGTATATTTTGTTGCAAGCTGATTCGAGATGATGCCGTGCGCTTTTGGAAGGCGTCGGTCAGAATTTCGACGGGAGAGAGAGAATTATGCCGGTACGAAAGCATGGAAGCCAAACGGCCGCGCGCCGACGTCTAGTTCGATGTATCGCGGAAACATTGGAATCGCGATTCATGTTAAGTGGATCGCATGATCAGTCGTTGATCAATGCACTCGATTCTGTATTTCTGCCGGGCAATTCATCGGGGCTGTCCGGGTTTAATACCAGGCTTACGGATAGCTCGGCGCTCGGACGCAACATCGCCGTGGTCGGCGCGGGGATGAGCAATTTTGATCCGGGGGCGGCGCTCAATACGTTGCTTTCCAGCGTGGCGACAGGATCGGCATCACTGACCGCATTACAGGCGGCATTGACAAACAAGACGGGGATTACTGTCACCGCGACGCGCGATTTGCCGAACGATCTTCAAATCGACGTTCAATTTAACGTGACGCAAAATGTCGTTGTGCCGATCAACGCTACTTTCGGGGCGAATTTTTCTGAGCCTGGTTCGGTGACGATGGCAGTAACGCTGCATGAGAGCCTGACTCTCGGGGCGTACTGGGACGGACATACGTCGGCGGCGGTTGCTTATGTCAGCGCAGCCAACGATTCGATTCAGATATCCGGGGTCGTCAGTTCATATACATTTCAGAGTTATCCGGCCGTTGCGCAATTGGGTTTCGTGGAATTCGACACGCCTACCACGCCGTCTAGCCCGATCACAGACCAAAATCAGACTGGGAATAAAATCCTCAGCACAGCGGTAATTTTTTCGCCGACGTTTACGTTTGCGCTCAATGAGCAGCCGCCGGTCGATTCGACCGAAGCCGCCGATCGATTGACCTTCGCTCAATTGACCAGTGTGGACGTGGCGGATCTGGTCAACACTCAAGTGACTCAGCCGGCGTCGAGTACGCTCACCGTCGGCCTCACCTCACCGCTCGTCCCCAGCGCCCACCAGATCGTCTTCACCTGGCCTGACATCAATACCCCTGACAACGTCAGTTCCACTCTGGCGACCGATCCATCGCTTACGATTTTGAATCAATGGCAATCGATCTCCCCCGCGACATTCTCCATGGGCCTGGACGAAGCCGCCGGGGATCTGACCGCCGCCGCGACCACGAACGTCAACTCCACCAATTCTTTTGATGTCGACCTGCCGCTGATCAACGAATCCTTCAACGATATCGCAGATTTTTCAGAGTATTACACCGATAAGCTGACGAGTTATACCGATGCGGTAATCGATTCGCAGGGCAACGTCACCGAGCCGTTCCAGACCGACCAGACGTTATTGTCTTTGATCCAGTCGCATAACATCGTTGGCGATCTCTACCATATTTCCGAAAGCGCCAGCGGCTCCCAGCTTCTCTTCCACCTGACCATGGGCTGGACCCGCACCTCTTCCATTGCGGCCTATCTGCCGCAGCTCAACCTCTCGAGCCTGCCGAACATGAACATCCTGGCCGAGATCAACACCGACATCACGTTCGGCTTTGATGGCGTCAGCGGTCAGTTCTTCGTCCAGGCCTCCAGCTCCACGCCGCAGGTCAGCGCCAGCATCAGCGCCACCGGCTCAGACGTCATCCCAACAGGTTACACCTCCTCATCATATCCCTATCCCGCACAGCTCGGATTCCTCGGCGTGGACTTAGGCGGTTCGCTCCTGCAAATGAACGCTGCCGGCACTATCACGCTCGTCGATCCGCAGACAGACAGCCCGGCGTCGCCCGGCATTATTACCGCCACTGAACTCGCCTCCGGCCCGCAGCCTTCAGGTCCTATACTCCCAATCCCCGCGACTGCGTCGGTCACTGGCACCGCATCAGCCAATATCGATCTCGGTCCCGACAATTTTGCTTATTCGCAAAACCCGGCACTGACCCCCGCGACCATCAGCATAGCGTGGCCGGACGTCAGCCAGCCCGCCAATTTCACCAACAATTCCAGTGGTTTGACGCCCTATATCGGCTTCAACAATCTGGCGACCGCCAGCATGGATAGCGCGCTGGCTGAATTGCCTACGCTTCTCAACAGTCTGTCTGACTCATCGCAGCTTGGTCAGGACCTGGCATTCTTCGGCTCCAGCCTCGGATCGACCATCACGCTCGGCTCACTCTTCCAAACCGATCTGGCCAACAGCGGGCTGGTCGGAACGAATTCTTACAACAACATCCAAAGGCTTCTCCAGCAACTCAAGCTCGGCTTCGGCACCAACAACGTCACACTCACCAATACCTCCGATGGCGTTGCGATCGATATCAGCCTGACCCAGCAATACAACGGCAACGCCAATTGGACCGCGAGCCACCCCGTAGGGCAGGGAGAACTGCAAGCCTCCGGCACGGTCCCGGTCACTGCGACTTTCCACGCCAATCTTGACCTGGGGATCGTGCTGACCAGCGCAGCAACACCCGCGAATCAGTTTTATCTCGTTGGCGGCACCGGCGCCTTGGCCAGTGGCATCAGCGGCACCATCCTGGTCAACACGACCTACAACGGCCCGGCGACCATCGGCCCATACACGGTCCAAATCATCAACGGCACCGTTAAGATCGGCGCTACCGATGCTCAAGGCAATATCCTTCCCGGCCAGCCCGCAACTTTTTCGATTCCTTTCGGCAATGGCAGCGCCGGTCAGCGCCTCGCGCTGCCGAGCACGCTGAGCAATCCGGATTCGCTTTACGGACCGTCTACCTTCAGCGGAGCGATCAAGGCCGTCTTCCCGATTGGCGGCTTACCCAACGGAAAAAATACCTCGCAGGTGGAACTGGACTGGTCCAATTTCGGCAAACCATCCACACTGACGGCAACGCCGACGGACCTGGGCACGCTCAGCACCGCCTACAACTCGGGGCCGATGACGGATGGCCTGGATGCGCTGATTACTCTGGTCAACCAGTGGGCGAGTTCCTCAATTTTGAATACCGACATCCCTTTCATTGATGAGCCGTTGAGTAAGGTCATCGACTTTTCCGGCATCACCAAAACCGCCATCCAACAGATTGAAAACGCCGCCAAAAACGCCGCGTCAGCCGATGCCCAGGATACTGCGATCCAAAACGTCGCGCTGGGCGCTGGCATCACCATCACCAAGACCGCCAACGACAATCCGGACAATCCCTCGGGCAGTGTGTTTGAATACACCCTTTCGATCAACGAAACCCCAAGTGCCTCGGTCCCGTTCGCGCTGGGCGGCGGATTGGATTCCCTGTTTTCATTGAAAGCCAACATCACCGTCTCGGCGGCGTTCACGGCCAACATCGTCTTCGGCTTCGACGCCGCCGACGGATTCTACGTCATTGGCGGAAATGATCCGGCCAACCCGCAGATCAGCCTTAAGGGAACTATCAATGCCAACCTGCCCCAGTTCACTGCCGGCGGTTTCGGCGTCATTGGGTTTGGCCTGGAAAACGGCTCCGCAACCATGAACATGGGTATGGGCCTTAACTTGGTCCCGACCGGCGACAATGGAAACAAAATCTCCAAGCTCGAACTGGCCACTGACGGATTGAGCATCGCCCAGCCGACGTTGAACACTGCCACCGGCGCTCTGAGCCTGACGCTCGGCGCCCACATCGGCTCCGGCGGCCCGGGCATCTCGACGACCTTCACCGCGGATTGGGATCCGACCCGCGACCAGGCAATTGAATTCGGCCCGACTCATTCCACCGACCCCACCGACGGCTTCAGCGCCATCAATATCGACATCGGCGAATTCATCAACGATCTGGTCGGCCCGGTCCTCAGCTACATCAAAAAATATAACCCACTCCCGCAGCAGTTGATCGATGCGCTGAATTACAAAATCCCGCTCATCAACCAGACCCCGGCTGACATTCTTGGCGATTACACCGACAATAAAGAGCTCGGCTTGCTGGTTCAGATCGCCGATGTGATCACAAAACTCACCAACCTTCCCACCAACAATAAGCTCGATCTCAGCCAATTCATGCAAGGTGATTCCAGCGGCACCTCCGGCGATACCGGCACTCCCGACGGCCAGGCCCCCACCGACAGCGGCAGCGTCGGCGCCGACATCTTTCAGGAATTCAAAGACTTCGCCAGCACGCTCGAAAGCGAATTCGACATCCAGCTCCCCGCCCTCGACGACCCGCAGAAGGCCATCGTCAGCACCCTCCTCGGCAAACCCGTAGACCTCATCGTCTTTGACCCCGGCCAGATCGACCTCAAAGCCAGCTACGAAACGCCCGAAATTTCCTTTCCGCTCTTCTCCATCGGCATCGCCTCGGTCAACGCATTCTTCTCCGCCGGCCTCTCCGCCGAATTATTCGCCAACATCGACATCGGCCTGAGCACCCGCGGCCTGCTCGGTCAAGGCATCGGCGGCGGCACGAATCTCCTCGACGGATTCTTCATCGGCGACACCGACCAATATCAAGTCGGCGTCAAACTCGAAGGCCACATCACCGTCGGCGGCGAAGTCGACCTCTTCGACGCCATCCCCGTCGTCAAACTCGACGGCCAGTTCGGCCCCTACGGCGAAGTCGGCGCTCGCGTCAACACCCTCGTCGTCGATTCCAAAGGCAATCCCGTCCCCGATCCCATGACCGGCCTGTACGAAATCGCCGGCTACAACGGCAATGCCCCCGGCAATGGCCGCGCCTATCTCGACCAGATCGAATACATCGCCGCCAACTACGGCCCGCTCTGCGCCGTCATGCCCGGCGGGCAATTCGGCCTGCAACTCACCGTCAACGCCACCGTCGGCATCAGCCCATTCAGCTTCAGCTACCAATTCCTCTCCCAGCAATTCCCCATCGCCAATTACGACTATCCCTGCGTCCCCATCGCCGCCGACCTCGCCACCGTGCAAGGCAACGCCCTCGTCATGCACGCCGACCCGACGACTTCGGGATACACCGTTAGCGCCTCGGTCCAATACGACAACTCCAGCGGCTCCTCCGTCCCAATCGGCGTCGCCATCGTTGAATCCAACTCGTCCAACATCTACTACGAAGACTTCCCGCTCTCCGAACTCGCCGGCGTGAATACCATCGTCCTGGAAGGCTCCAACGGCGACGACACCTTTAACTTCGATCCCAAACTTTCGCTCCTCCCCGGCACGCCCATTCAGTACCTGAAAATCGAGACCAACTCTGGCAACGACGTCGTCGATCTCAGCGGCCTGACCCAAGCCAACTCCAACCTCCTCGGCGTGACCATCACCGGCGGCAACGGCAACGACAAACTCAAAGGGACCTACGCTCCCGATGTGATCAACGTCGGCTCCGGCACGAACTACGTCTTCACGGGGACTGGTAATGCCGTCGTCTATGAAACCAGCGGCGACGACACCATCGACGGCGCTGACGGGAACATCATCGTCCACGCCGGCAGTGGCACCGAAAAAATCCTCCTTGGCAACGGCGATGACGTCGTCTACGCCGGGTCAGGACCGGAAACGATCATCCTCGGCGATGGCATGGATTTGATCACCGCGGGCACGGGTAAAGACACTATCACGGTCGGCGACGGTAACGATGAAGTCCACGGCGACTCCGGCGGCAGCACCATCACCACCGGCGCAGGTCAGGATATTATCTACGGCGGCATCGGCAACGACTCCATCACCGCCGGCGGCGGCAATGACTTCATCGACCCCGGCACCGGCACCGACAAAGTCAACGGCGGTACCGGACATACCCTGCTGGCCATCCACTCCGACTCCAACCAGACCCTCACCAACAATTCCGTCACGCTCGGCGGCAACGGCAAAACTACTTTCTCACACATCTCCTCCATCTCCCTTAACGGCGGCCCGGGCAGCAATACCTTTGACGTCAGCGCCTGGACCGGTTCGTCCGTCCAAATCAACGGCGGCGGCGGCACCGACACCATTGCCTCGACCGATGACACCAATTTCACGCTCACAGACTCGAGCCTCACACGCTCCGACGGCGCGACATTCGCGCTCTCGGGTATTTCCAACGCCAATCTCACCGGCGGCTCTTCCGACAACACCTTCGACGTCACCGGATGGCATGGCAGCGGCACTCTCTCCGGCAATGGTGGCACCGACACGCTGCTGGCTTCGGATCTCATCGGCGCGACTCTCGGCAACGCCTTATTCAGCCGATCGGGCGCTCTCGATCTCGATCTGGTCGCGATCTCACAAGCCAACCTCACCACCAGCCCCTTCGGCAATACCCAAATCAATGCTTCCGCGTTCAGCGGCGCGGTCGCTCTTTACGGCCAAGGTAATGGCAACATTCTCATCGGCGGCTCAGGCAGCGATTACCTCGTCGGCGGCGCAGGCTCCAACAACCACCTGATCGGCAACGGCGCAATCGGCAATCAGCTCGTCGGCGGCACAGGTTCCTCCGATATCCTCACCGGCGGCCCCGGCCAAAGCCTCCTCGTCGGCTCCACCGGCGGACACGACACCATCACCACCTCCACCGGCGCCAGCCACATCTACACCCCCGGCGGCAACGACACCATCAACGCCCAGACCGGCGGCGCGATCATCTACTCCAATGGCTCGGGCAACGTCATCTCCACCGGGTCCAGCACCACTGATCAAATCCTCCACCCGGGAGACCAGGGAACCACTTCCGCCGACTTTGCCGCTCCCCCTTCCGACCCCTGGTCCTTCCCCGCACTCCCCACCATCGCAGCCAACACGCTCCCGACCGGCCCTAATACTCAGGGTCAATGGATCGAATACGCCTCCTCCGCCAGCGGCACTGGCCTCAGCAACTCGAACGCCAGCGCCCTCGAACCCAGCATCGTCGTCGACTCCACCGGCGACGAGTTCGTCGCCTGGTCCGACAACCGCACCGGCGGCTATAAAATCTACCTCGCCGAACGCACCCCCACCGGCTGGATCGAACTGGCCGGCAGCGCCCACGGCGGCGGCATCAGCAACAGCACCACCGACGCCCGCCGCCCCAGCCTTACGCTCGACGCTTCGGGCAACCCCGTCGTCGCCTGGACCCAGATCAACGGCTCGTCCAGCACCATCAAAGTCGCCGACTTCATCGCCGGCGTCTGGACCGCCGTTGGCTCCCCGCTCTCCACCGGTCACGCCGACGACGCCAAACTCGTCAACACCTCCGCCGGCCTTGTCGCCGCCTGGCTCGACACCTCCGCCGGCGCCGCCAATATCTACGTCCGCCGCTTCGACGGTGCCAACTGGAACGAGCTCACCACCGGCTCCGCCAGCAGCGCGGGCATCTCCAACTCCACTGTCACTATCCCGACCTTCACGCTGGCGACCGACGGCACAAAAATCGCGATCGCCTGGACCCAGTCCAACACCTCAGCCGGCCAATCGGTCTATCTGCTGCAATACGCCAACTCCAGTTGGAGCGCGTTGAGCGGCTCCGCTTCCAACAATGGCATCAGCAGCACGTTCGCCTCCAGCATGCCGACGCTCGCCTACTCCGGGGGCTCCCTCTACGCCGCCTGGGCTGCCAATACCGACGACCGAACGAATATCGTCGCTGCTTACTACACTGGATTAGCCTGGGCTCCTATCTCCGTCTCTACTCCCGCCAGCGCCGGCATTGACCAAATCTCCCGCGGCGCGGCCTCCGACCCCGTCCTCTCCTCCAACGGCTCCTCTCTCGACCTTGTCTGGGTCGAAGACCGCCTCTCCGACACCCCCGACCAGGCCGTCGCCATCTACGCCAACCGCCTCTCCGGAAGCGCCTTCGTCGCTCAACTCCCCGGCGACTCCAGCTTCGACGGCATTCTCGGACGCTCTACCTCTTTATCCCAGCCCGCTTCCCTGGCTCTCGCTCTCGACAGCTCGGGTCATCCCTTCGTCGCCTGGGGCGATTCCTCTGCCGGCTCCTCGCAAATCTACACCCTCGCCGACACCCTGGACGTCCACAAAATCATCTACGTCAACGACTCGCTCTCGGTAACCGATTCTTACACCACCGCGGCCGGATCGGCATCCAATAATGGGTTAACCCCCGACAAACCCTTCGCATCCATCCAAACGGCGTTGAATGTCGCCAACCTTCAACCCGGCGATGTCATCCTCGTCGATAGCGGCACCTACGCCGGCTTCTCCGTTGGCCCGTCCGACAATGGAGTCCTGATCCTCGGCTCCCCCAACGGCAACACCATTATCAGCGGTGCCGTCTCTCTGACTAATGTCCAGGGAATGACCCTCGAAAACCTCGACCTCACCGGCAGCGCCACCATCACCGGCGGCTCAAGCATCGATTTCCTCAACGACATCGGCGGCTCGCTCGCCAAGCTCGCCATCAGCCAGGGCGGCTCCGTCAACATCGCCGGCGCGTCCGCCGTCCTCCTCTCCCACGACTCCTTCGCCTCGGTCAATCTCACCGGCGCCACCTCCAACATCACCATCGTCCACAACTCCCTCCCCGGCACCGGCCTCAGTCTCTCCGGCTCCTCCACCAACCTCCTCGTCAGTCAAAACAACCTCGCCACCCTCGCCATCAGCTCCGCATCGCAAGGCTCCATCACCCAAAACAACATCACCGGCAACGGCCTGATCATCAATGCCCTCGTTACCGGCTCCATCGACCACAACCTCATCCACAGCGCCACCGTCGGCGTCACCTACTCCGTCGGCGCCTCCCTCAACGCCAATCAGATCTTCGACAACAAGACCGGCATCCTCGACACCGTTAACAGCAACACCACCGGCCTTGGTTTCATGCCCGGCTCCTCCCCCAACCACATCTTCGCCAATGGCATCGGCGTCAATCTCACCGGCCTCATGCAGGACCAACTCATCACCGCCAATAACATCGGTGTCACCGGTTCCGGCGTCCTCGGCGGCACCTCACTCGACACCGCCAACCTCATCGCCAGCAATTCCACCGGCATCAAATTCACCGGCACCATCCAGTACAACCGCATCGCCGAAAACAACGTCTCCATCGCCGTCCAGAACAACCAGCTCATCTCCCACAACCTCATCTATAACAACGCCGGCCCAAACCTCGAAACCAACGGCGCCTCCTCCGTCGAAATCATCAACAACACCTTCTCTTCTCCCGACCAGACCAACATCCAGGTCGACAACGCCTCCATCAACGTCCAGATCCTCAACAACATCCTCTCCACCGGCGGCGGCTACGACATCAACGTCGCCGACAACAGCCGCTCGGGATTCTTCAGCGACTACAACGACCTCTTCACCACCGGCTCCGGCAAAATCGTCCACTATCTCCTCGACTTCACCGACATCCTCGACTGGCAGGACAACGTCGCGATCTTCGACCTCCACTCCATCGGCACAACCGTCACCAACCCAACTGCTGCTCAGCCCCAATTCGTCAACCCGGGATTCAGCGACTTCGCCGTCTTCCCCGCCGCCGCCGGCCTGCGCCCCACCAGCCCCACCGTCGGCACCGGCGATCCCAACACCGATCTCGCTCTCCCCGTCGGCTACACCAACCTCCTGACCAACCCCTCCTTCGAATCCGGCGTCGCCGGCTGGACCGTCAACCCCGGCGGATCAACCATCACCAGCAACCCCGCCGCCTTCGATGGATCCTTCTCCTTCTACCCCGGCTCCGTCGCCACCGGCTTCGCACAGCAAACCCTCAGCCTCCTCTCCGCCGGCTACACCGCGTCCCAACTCGACGCCGGCAATCTCGACATCAGCTTCGGCGGACGCATCCGCTCGGCCAACGAAACCCCCGCCGACCAGGGTCAACTTCTCCTGACCTTCCTCGACGGCGTCGGCAACCCGATCGGCAATTCCACCCTCCTCTCCGCCACCAACGTTAACGACCGCTGGGAACTCGTCGGCTCCCGCGTCCACATCCCCGCCGGCGCTCTCTCCGTCACCTACCGCTTCCAAAGCCCGCGCCAGACCGGCACCACCGACGACAGTTATCTCGATGGCGCTTTCCTCTACGTCGTCTCCAATACCACTTCCACCGACATCGGCGCCTACGGCAACACCGCCGCATCATTGGCCACGCCCGTTGACCAATCCATCCACCTCCAATCCCCCGATCTCTACGTCAACTGGACCCTCAACCAATCCCACAACATCACCTGGTCCACCTTCGGCAACACCGGTGACGTCCCGGTCAAGATCGACCTCTACCAGATCATCGCTGGCACCCTCACCTTCCTCCAAACCATCTCTCCCTCCACCGCCGACAATGGCGTTTATCCCTGGATCCCACAAAACAGCAACCTCTCCTACGGCACCTACAACCTCGTCATTCAGGTCTCCCTCGTCGGCAACTCCGCCATCCACGACAAATCCACCGAAACCTTTACCATCCCCGAAAACGGCAACTCCTATTACGTCAACGACAGCTCCACTCTCAATAGTCAATACACCTCCGCCCCCGGCAGCAACCGCGCCACCGGCAAGCTCTCCACCGCACCCCTCCCCCTACTCACCACCGTCCTCCGCACCTATTCTCTCGGCGGCACCGACACCGTCTATATCGACACCGGCTTCTACCAACACTTCGCCCCCGTCGAACTCAGCGGCAACCCCGCCGTCGGCAACGCCCAGGGCGTCACCCTTCAGGGTCCCACCACCGCCGGCGACGTCGCCATCATCTCCGCTCTCGGATTCTCCAGCCCCGCCGTTATCGACATCAACAACGCCGCCCACGTCACTATCAACAACCTCACGCTCACCAATGGCGACTACGGCCTCTGGGTCCGCAACGCGAGCTCCACCTTCACCTCATCCTTCGTCACCGTCACAAACAACGTCGTGGGCGGCCTGCGCATCGAAGCCGATTCCTCCTCCGGCGTTACCCTCGACCACATCACCGCCGCCACTAACCACGGCATTGGTATCTACGTCGGCGGCCAAATCATCAGCCTCACCAACAGCACCTCTTACAGCAACACCGGCGACGGCTTCGACCTGGCTAACTCTGGCGCCGCCGTCCTCACCGACGACATCGCCCACAACAACGGCTCCGACGGCTTCTATATCTCCAACTTCACCGTCAGCACCACCACCATCTTTGGCAACGCCAACCTCGCACTCGGCCTCGGCAACCAGTCCTACAACAACGCCGGCGACGGCATCAACACCAACGGCCTCATTGCCATCAACGGCAACACCTTCTACGGCCAGTCGGCCGTCAACTCCGTCGGGATCAATCTCGTCGCCGGCGCAACCGCCAGCGAAAATATCGTCCACGACAACTACAACGGCATCATCGCCACGACCGGCACCATCACCTTCAACCGCTCCTACAACAACCTCAACATCGGCATCGAAGGCGACGCCGGCGCCACCATCACCGGCAATGAAGTCTACGGCAACTTCATCGGCATCAAATCCATCTCCGCCCCCAACAGCTCCACAGGCCCGTACATCCTCAATAACCTCGTCTACAACAACACCGCCGTCTACCCGCTGCTCGCCACTCTCCCCAACGGGGCAACCGTCCCCTCCCAGGAAGGCATCTGGCTCATCGGCGGAAACGCCGCCCAGCTCAACAACAACACCGTCTACCAACCCACCGGCGACGCCATCCATCTCGACGGCTTCGGCGGCGGCGTCATCGCCTCCAACATCCAGATCGAAAACAACATCCTCTGGACCCAGCACGGCTACGACATCTCCGTCGACCCCACCAGCGAAAATGGCTTCCATAGCGATTACAACGATCTCTACTTCACCGCCACCGGCGCGGTCGGCCTCTGGGAAAACGTCGCCCGCACCACCCTCGCCACCTGGCTCACCGCCACCAACAACGATTCCGACAGCCTCTCGGTCGACCCGCTCTTCGTAAACGCTCCCGCCAACGACTTCCACGAACAAAGCACCACCGGCAGCTTCGTCGGCGGCTCGCTCGCCCCCATCCTTGGTCCCAATAACCTCCCCATCGCCAACCCCGGCTCGTCCACTCCTCAACCCGCCGAATCCCCCGCCATCGACCGCGGCGACGCATCTTTCTCCTACTCCCACGAACTCACCCCCAACGGCGGCTTCATCAACATCGGCGCTTTCGGCAACACCTCTCAAGCCTCCCTCAGCCCCACCAGCTATGTCCTGGTCCTCAAACCCATCGCCGGCCAAAATCTCATCGATGGTCAATCCTCCACGATCACCTGGCGGACCCAGGACACCGCCGGCACCGTCAACATCGACCTCCTCTTCAACGGCTCCGACACCCTCATCGCCGCAGGCGCTCCCAACACCGGCACTTACAACTGGTCCCTCCCCAGCAATCTCACCCCCGGCAGTGGATACGTCATCCAAATCACCCGCAACGCCGCCCCCACCGCCATCGGCGATAGCGCCCCCTTCAACATCGAAGGCCCGATCACCCAGTACTACGTCAATGTCGCCAGCACCGGCGGCACCTTCACCACCGCCGCCGGTTCCGATTCCAACAGCGGCACCGACCCCGCCCACCCCAAAGCCACCATCCAGGCCCTCCTCACCGCCTACCAGCTCGGCGTCGGCGACACCATCTTCGTCGACCAAGGCACCTACAACCTCTCCAACAACATCATCCTCACCGCCGCCAACAGCGGCCTCACCCTCCAAGGCGTCCCCGGCGGCTCCACTATCCTCGACCGCCTCAATCTCAACACCGGCTCCTTCGTCTTCGATCTCCAGACCGTCGCCAACGTCACCATCAAAAACTTCACCATCATCGGCGGTTATGACGGCATCAATGCCTCCTACAACAACGGCAGCACCACCGGCCTGACCATCTCCGGCAGCAATTTCCACGGCAGCGAACAAGCCGGCATCAACCTCTCCAACAACTTCTCCACCACCGTCGTCCAAACCAACGACCTCATCACCGGCAACACGTTCCACGACATGGTCAACGTCAACGGCACCGCCGGCGTACTCTCCACCGGTGACCAGATCACCCTCTCCAACAATACCGTCTATAACACCGTCAACGGCCTCTACGTCCAAAACGCCAGCGGAATCACCACCGTTATCAGCGGCAACACCGTCTACAACAACTACTACGGCATCAACGCCGCCAACGCCCTCATCACCGGCAACATCGCCTACAGCAACACCAACACCGGCATACTCGCCACACAATCCTCCACCGTCACCGGCAACACCACCCACAACAACACCACCATCGGCATCAATTTTTCCGGCACCGCCACCGGCAATATCTCCTACGCCAATCCCGACGGCATTTACATCAACGGCGACTCCACCGCCAGCGACAACCTCGTCTACAACAACACCACCGCCGGCATCGTCGCCACCAACGGCGCCATCGTCATCGGCAACGTCGCCTACGGAAACGCCATCGGCTTCTCCCTCACCGGCGGCCCCAGCTCCGCTGATGGCGGACCCACCATCAAAAACAACCTCCTCTACAACAACGTCGCCGGCGGCATCTTCCTCACCGGCGGCGACCATACTCCCATCCTCAACAACACCATCTACCAACCCTCCGGCTACGCCCTCCAGATCGCTTCCTCTCAAACCACCGACGTCCAGGTCCGCGACAATATCTTCGAAGTCGCCGCCGGCCTCGATGTCATCGTCGGCGCGGCCGCCGAGCAAAACGTCACCTTCGACTACAACGACTTCTTCACCACCGGCTCAGGCCAGGTCGGCCAGTGGAACGGCGTCAATTACCCCACTCTCGCCGGCTGGCAATCCGCCTCAGGACTGGACGCCAACAGCCTCTCCGTCGACCCCCTCTTCATCAACCCCGCCGCCAATGACTTCCACGTCCAAAGCCTCTACGGCAGCAATCACAGCGGCACCCTTGCCCCCATCCTCAACACCACCACCGGCCTCCCCCAGGCCAACCCCGGCATCTCCACCACCGACAACGTCCAAAGCCCCATCATCGACCGCGGCGCACCCACCGACCCCTACTCCCTCGAACCCACCCCCAACGGCGGCTACGTCAACCTCGGCGCTTATGGCAACACCGCCCAGGCCTCCCTCAGCCCCGCCCACTATCTCCTGATCATCAACCCCGCCGCTGGCCTCACCATCGCCACCGGCCAGCCCACCAAAATCACCTGGCGCGACGAAATCACCAACCTCTCCGCCGGCGCATCGAATACCGACACCATCCAGCTCATGCAGGGAAACACCGTCGTCCTCAGCTTCAACGCCCCCGACACCGGCACCTACACCTGGACCCCCCCGCTCTCTCTCTCCAGCGGCGTCTACCAGCTCCAGATCACCCGCACCGACTCCACCGCCCTCTCCTCCACAGGACCCTCCTTCAACATCGCCGCCTTCAACGGCATCTACTACGTCAACGGCTCATCCACCGCTGGCACCTTCACCACCGCCGCCGGCTCCGACTCCAACAGCGGCCTCGACCCCGCCCACCCCAAAGCCACTCTCTCCGCCATCCTCAACAGCTACACCCTCCAGCCCGGCAACACCATCATGGTCGACCAGGGAACCTACAACCTCTCCACCAACCTTAACCTCACCTCCGTCGATAGCGGCATTACCATCCAAGGCGTCCCCAACGCCACCATCCTCAACCGCGGCAACCTCACCGCCGGTGCTTATGTCTTCGATCTTCAGGGCGCCACCAACCTCACCCTCAAAAACCTCAACATCACCGGCGCCTATTATGGCGTCAACGCCAATTTCCAGGCAAATAGTGACGGCCTAACCGTCACCGGCTCCAACTTCTACGCCGACGAATTCATCGGCATCGACCTCCAAGGCTTCAACGGCAACGCCACCATCACCAACAACACCTTCTTCAATATGCTCGGCGCCAACGGACTCGTCGGGTTCAGCAACAACTACGCCTCCAATGTCACCGTCACCGGTAACACCGTCCACGATATGGTTACCGGCATCTACATCTCCACCCAAAATGGCATCACCACCAACGACGTCATCAACAACAACACCGTCTACGGCAACACCACCGGCATCTCCATCTCCGCCGGCAACAACGGTCCCTTCACCATCAACAACAACACCATCTACGACAACTACAACATCAACCTGAGCGTCAATGCCACTAGCGCCATCATGACCGGTAACTCCATCTACCAAGATGGCGGCGCCGGCACCAAAGAAAGCACCAACGAAATCGGCGTCTACATCTCCAACGGCACCTTCACCGGCAACTCCGTCTACGGCAACATGACCGGCATCAACATCGCCTCCGGTCAATTCGGCAACGTCAACGTCACCAACAACAATATCCACGACAACACCCTCACTGGCGTCACACTCGCCGACGGCGTCAACTTCTCTGGAAATACCGTCTCCTTCAATGGTGGATGGGGCATCCAAGCCGGCCTGAGCTACGGCTCCAATACCGTCATCTCCAACAACCTCGTCTACTCCAATAACACCGGCGGCATCTATATCACCGGCTCCTACACCACCGACCAGGTCCTCAATAACACCGTCTACCAGCTCAAAGGCGACGCCCTCAAAATCGACGGTACCCTCGGTGTCCCCAGCGGCCAAAACTACTCGGTCAGCCTCAACATCGAAAACAACATCCTCTGGACCCAAGGCGCAAGCAGCTACGCCATCGACATCTCCGACAGCGCCGAAAACTATTTGACCAGCAATTACAATGACCTCTACGCCACCGGCTCCGCCCAGATCGCCCAGATGGCCGGCCACGTCTTCACCACCCTCTCCGCCTGGGTCTGGGAACTTGGACTCGACGCCAACAGCATCTCCGCCGATCCCCAATTCACCAGTGTCGCCGGCAAAGACTTCTCCATCCAATACTCCAGCCCCACGATCGACGCCGGCGATCCCACCTCCGCCTTCTCCGCAGAACCTTCCCCCACCGGTGGCCGCATCAACCTCGGGCACACCGGAAATACCGCTAGCGCCACACCCAGCCCCGCCCGCTCCGTCCAAATCCTCTCCCCCAGCACCTTCCAAAAACTCGAAGTCTCCCACAACTACGCCATCACCTTCCACACTGCCGGTCTACCTGCCAACACCACCGCTACGGTTGAACTCTCCCTCGACAACGGCAGCTCCTGGACTCTTCTGGCCACCGGTGTCTCTATCAACGCCAGCGGCAACGGCTCCCTCTCCTGGACACCTACTATCGCCAGTAACACTGCCCTTCTCCGCATCATCGCCACCGGCGTCGATGTAGGCGCTGCCATCTCCGCCCAGCCCTTCACCATCGCCCCGTCCGGCGTCGTCTACTATGTCAACGACTCCTCCACCGCCGGCGATTCCTACACGACCGCCATCGGCAACAATGCCAACGACGGCAAAACCCCCGCCACCCCCATGGCCAGCATCGAAGCCGTCATCAACTCCTACCACCCCGGCGTAGGCGCTACCATCGAAGTCGACGCCGGCACCTACACCCTCTTCCACGCCATTATCCTCCCATCTGCCGACACAGGTCTCACCATCACCGGCCCCCTCACCTCCGCCGCCATCATCAACCGTAACAACACCACTTCCGGCGACTACGCCTTCAGCTTCTACGATGGTGCCAACAACATCACCCTCTCACACTTCTCCATCACCGGCGCGGACATCGGCATCAACGCCCCCTACAAATCCACCATCGGCAATTCCAACATCACCCTCTCCAGCAACACTATCTACTCCAACGCCACCGGCGGCATCCTCACCGGTTTTAACACCAACTGGGTCATCACCAACAACGTCATTCACGACAACTCCGCCTACAACTCCAGCTACGGCATCTACCTCCAGGGCGTCACCGGCTCCGTCACCGGCAACACCGTCTACAACGAACCCCACTACGGCATCCTCTTCTCATCACCCAGCAGCACTTCTACCCCTGCCGCCAACTTCATCACCAACAACACCGTCTACGGCACCACCGACGGGATCTGGGCCGACGGGATCACCGTCTCCAACAACCTCGTCCACGACAACTCCGCCATCGGCATCTACGCCGATCAAGGCACCATCGCCACCGGCAACACCGTCTGGCGCCAAACCGCCACCAATGCCGTCGGCATCCAAGTCTCCTCCGCTGTCGTCTCCGGTAATTCCGTCTTCGGCAATTACAACGGCATCCTGATGACCTCCTACGGCACCATCAGCGGTAACCGCATCTACTCCAACACCAACTACGGCCTGCTGATGCAAAACATCAACGGCACCTACGGCTACCTCAGCCCCATCGACGCCGGCGACGCCTACAACAATCTCATCTACGCCAACTCCGTCGGCGGCATCTCCATCTCCAACAGCGGCCCAGCCAGCCTCTTCGACAATACCATCTACCAACTCATCGGCGACGCCATCAACGTCACCGGCTCCACCAACTTAAGTACCCCCATCACCATCCGAAATAACGTCCTCTGGGTCCAGGCCGGCTACGACCTCGACATCGCCTCCGGCAGCCAGACCGGTGTCATCAGCGACTACAACGACCTCTATCACGTCGGCAACAACGCCAGCGTCGCCTCCTACATCGGCACCAAGGAATCCACCCTCGCCGCCTGGCAATCCGCCTCCAATCAAGACGCCCACAGCACCGAAGCCAACCCCCTCTTCGTCGACCCCACCGGCGCCGACGCATCTCTCGGCTACAACCCCACCGCCAACAGCGGCAACGGTTACAACGGCGGCCCCGACGACAATTTCCTCCTCTCCGCCGGCTCTCCCGCCATCAACACAGGACTCTCCTCCGCCTCCCCCGCCGCCGACCTCCTCGGCTACACCCGCGCCCACCCCGACATGGGTGCCTACGCCTACCGCGGCACCGTCACTGCCCCCCCTACCGTCTCCACCGTCACCACCGGCTCCGGTTCCTCCCAACTCGGCATCAGCCAGATCACCCTTACCTTCAGTGAGCCTCTCAACGACGTCGACGCCAACGCCTCCAGCCTCTACACCCTCGCCGGCGCAGGCCTCGACGGTCTCTTCGGCACCGGCGACGATCTCGTCTACTCACTCACCCCCTCCTACACCCCCGGCTCCCAGCAAGTCCTCCTCACCGTCAACAATGGTACCCTCCCCGCCGGCTCCTACCGCCTCACCATCATCTCCAACTCCGTCGCCAGCCTCCACAACCTCGCGGGAGTCCCCCTCGACGGCGACGCCAACGGCACCCCCGGCGGCAACTACGTCACCACTTTCTCCACAGGCCATCACCCCGGCGACACTAACAACGACGGCAAAGTCGATCTCACCGACCTCAACAACGTCCTCAACAACTTCGGTTCCACCACCCCCGGCAATCCCGGTGACGACAACGGCGACGGCAAAGTCGACCTCACCGATCTCAATAACGTCCTCAACAACTTCGGCGCCGCCACCACCCCCAACAAACCCGGCGACACCAACGGCGACGGTAAAGTCGACCTGACGGACCTCAACAACGTCCTCAATAACTTCGGTTCCACCACCCCCGGCAACCCCGGCGATACTAACAACGACGGCAAAGTCGACCTCACCGACCTCAACAACGTCCTCAACAATTTCGGTACCGTCTACGCCCCCGGCTCCCTCTCCATCTCCCCGCAATCGAGTAGCCTCGAACCACTCCCACCCGTCTCCCCGGACAACGTCCAGGCCGACCCGACCCCCGCCGAAATCGTCAGCCCATCCCAGCCCGACACCTCTGACGACGCGCAACTCAACCCCTCACCCACCTTCATCATCGCCCCACAACCCCACCTGGTCTTCGTCAACATCCCTACCCACACGGTCGCCGGTGGCACCTTGAGCACCGTCATCGTCTACGCCGAAGATTCCTCCAACCACTTGATCACCACCGACCATTCCTCCGTCAAACTCTCATCCAACGCTAAACTCCTCGGCACCACCACCGCCAAACTCAAGAACGGCAAGGCCATCTTCAGCAACCTCTCCATCCAAAAAGCCGGCTCCTATCAGCTTGACGCCACAGACGCTCTATTCACCTCCGCCATTTCCAATCCCATTTCCATCACCTCCGCCGCCGCCGCCACAATCCAATTCCTCCACCAACCCGCTAACATCGCCAAACACACCCCTTTCACGCTGCAAGTCGAGGTCACTGACCAATTCGGCAACAAGATCGCCACCAACTCCAAAATCACCCTCCTACTCGCCACCTATCCCCCCGGCACGGCATTTACCGGCACCATCGTCGCTTCCCTCATCGACGGCGTCGCCACATTCGACAACCTCTCATTCACCCATGCCGGCCAATACACCCTACTCGTCAAATTCGGAACAAAATTATCCAAGCTCAGCTCAAAAATCACCGTCCACTAAGTAACGTGAGTTCGGGATAAGCGTCCAATAGAAAGGCGGCTCCTGAAGCCTTACAACACTTGTTGTCTACCAAAACGACAAGGGTTTACCGGCAAGGAGGCCGCCATGGACATCGTCGCATTGTTCTATGATTTGGACAAGTTCGCCGTCGAATTCGCCCCGGAGTGGAAGCGGCGCCTTCTCCAGGATGGCAAGATGCATCGGGACCGCCCGAGCCAGATGCATCTGAGTGAAGTGATGACGATCCTGGTGCTCTTCCACCACTCCAACTACCACACTCTCAAGCATTACTATCTCCAGCACGTCTGCCGGCACCTGCACAGCGAGTTCCCCCACCGGCTGAGCTACAGCCGGTTCGTCGAGCATATTCCCATGGCCTTTGCCGCCTTGAGCGGCTTTCTGCACACACGCTTTGCTTCCTGCAGCGGGATCAGCTTCATCGACTCCACGATCCTGCGGGTCTGTCATAATCTGCGGATCAGCAGCCATAAGGTGATGGCCGGGCTGGCCCGACGCGGCAAGACCTCCACCGGCTGGTTCTACGGCTTCAAACTCCACCTGGTGATCGACGACCGCGGCCAGTTGCTGGGCGTCTGCTTCACCCCCGGCAACGTCAGTGATCTCAAGGTCGTGCCGGAACTGACCCGCGACCTGTTCGGCAAGCTGGTGGGGGACAAGGGCTACATCAGCCAACCCTTGTTCGAGCAGCTGTTTTCCCGGGGGTTGCAACTGATCACGCGCCTCAAGGGCAACATGAAAAACAAACTCATCCCGCTGTTTGATAAGCTGCTCTTGCGAAAACGCGCGGTGATCGAGACGGTGATCGATCAGCTCAAGAACATCAGCCAGATTGAACACTCGCGGCACCGCAGCGTGGTCAATTACTTTGTCGACATCGTGGCCGGCCTGATTGCATACACTTATCGTGAAAAGCTGCCGTCACTCAACCTTCGGACCGAGCAACTCGAACTTCTTGGCCCGACATCTATCTGATCGCCTTTATCCCGAACTCACTTAAGTAAAGAAAGAGAAATACCGAACTCGAAATAGATCCCCTGTCTGATCGCTCTCGCCGCCGCCAGCTGCGCCTTGCCCGCCTCCGCGGCATTGATGGTCACCGTCGGCAACTACACCACCGCCGCCGGTAACTCCGTCATCGCCCACCTCTCCGTCACCAACACCTCCTCCGCCTCCGCCAGCGACATCGAAGGCATGACCTTCACCATCCAAATCGCCGACGGCAACGGCACCACTCCCAAAATCACCTCCGTCGACCTCCTCAACAACACCATCTGGTCCGGCCACGTCACCCCCCCCAGTATCTTCCCATCCGCCGGCGGCGACCAGCCCCAATACCAATCCCTCGGCCTATACACCGACATCCCCGGCGACTACGTCGACGCCAACGGCATCCTCGCCAACGTCACCATTGACACCACCGGCGCCTCCGGCGGCAATTATTCCATCGAACTCGTCGGCACCAAAACCGCCGGCGTCGACTCCACCTTCCTCGACTTCATCGGCGACACCGTCCCCGCCACCTTCACCCCGGGCAGCATCACCGTCATCGTCCCCGAACCCTCCCAAAACGCCCTCCCCCTCCTCGGCATCTTCTCCCTATTCCTCTCCCGAAAAATATCTCTTTCCTCCGCAAAATAATCCAACTCGAAATTAAATCTCCCGCCCGGCGTGGTCACCTTCAGTGACCACGCCTTCACCCCCATCAATCACCACCTCTCTCAAGAATGCTTCTTCGGCTTCTTGACCTCTTTCGCTTTTGCTTTCGGAACCACCGGCTTAACCGCCGCATGCGGCTTCGCAGGCTTCGGCGTCGGTGCTTTTGTCACCACCTTATGCGTCGTCTTCGGAGCCGGAGCCGGCTTATGCGCCTTCGGCTTCGCCACCGGCTTTTTAGGCTTCTTCACTACTTTCGTAGGCTTGCTAACCGTCGTCGTCACCGGCGAAACTGGCTGAGCCGTTTGCGTAACAACAATCGGAGTAGCCACCAATGGAGCGGCCGGCGCGGGTTCAGAAACCGTTGCTGCCAGTTGCACCGTGGTGATCGGATTGCTGGCTGCGTTGTCCTGCTGGAACAAAAGTTGAGCCGCAATCGACCCCGCCGCACCAGGCGTAAACGTCACCGTCACAACCTGCGTCTGCCCCGCCTGCAGCACAAACCCAGACGTAGACCCCGGCAATCCCGGCAGCGCCACGCTGAACAGCCCGGCATTCGCTCCCGCCAATTGCATCGATCCAATCGTCAGCGCCTGTTGCCCGCTATTCTCAATCGTAAAGCTCAAGCTCATCGCCTGTGACCCGGCAAGCAGATTGCCATAGTTGAGCGTCATCGGCATCGTCACCGGCTGACCATTCTGAAGAATCGTCAATTCCCCAGGCGTTAGCGCGAACAGCGTATGTCCCAGATTAGACGAAACAATCTGCAGATCAGCAGAGTTCACCGTGCCGTCATGATTCAGATCCGCGTTGGGATTGCTGGTGCCATTCGCTTTCTTAACCGCCAGCAAATCCTGGGCGTCCACCGTCCCGCTGCCGTCGGCATCACCCGCCAGCTTACTGAATGGCACACTCGCATACGCCTGCCCCTGCAGATCAAGCGTATTTCCATACCCATCCGTAATCCCCGCCGCCAGCACATGCAGAATGTAATTCCCATCCGCCAGACTCACCCCCGACAGATCCAGGGTCGCCGGGCTCGTCGGCGAATCAAACCGCACCACCGCCCCCGCCAGCGATACCGCCTGTGTCCCATTCAAGAACAACTGGAACGAAGACAACGGCACCGACACCGGCTCACTAAATGTCAACGCAATCGTATTGATCTGCGACCGCTGCGTCGCCCCGCCATTAATCACCGCCGGCAATTCCAGCGTCGGAGCCGGCATCGCAATTCCATTCCCCGACAGCTCAATCGTAACCGGGTTCGTTATCGTCGCATCATCCGAGAAGAACTCTAGCTCTCCCTTGATCGCCCCCGCAGTCGTCGGCGTAATCGTCACCGTCACCGTCTGTATCTCTCCCGCCTGCAGTGTGATCCCCGTAGACCCAACCGGCAGACCATCCATTTCAAATTCAAACTCCCCTCCATTCACGCCCGTCACCAGCATCGACCCAATCGTCAGCAACTTCTGACCCGTATTCTCCAACACCACGCTCAGCGACGCCGGCCCACTCCCCACCATCATGCTGCCGAAATCCATCGTCACCGGCCCATTCACCGCCAGCCCGCCTTGCAAAATCGTCAGCTTCGCCGGCGAGAGCGAAAGAAGCGTATGCCCAAGATTGGCCGACACAATCTGCAAATCGACTGAATTGACCACTCCATCGCCATTCAGATCCGGATCGCCCGTGCCCATCCCTCGGCGAACCGCCGCGATGTCCTGGGCATCCACCGTCTCGCTTCCATCCGCATCCCCTGCCAGCTTGAAGAACGGAATATCGATATACGCCTGCCCACCCAGATCAAGATGATTTCCAAACGCATCCACAATCCCGGTTGAAAGGATATGCAGATCGTAGAATCCATCCGGCAAATTCACCGCCGACAGATTCAGAATCGCCGGACTGGTCGGCGAAGCAATCCGAATTACCGCCCCGCTCAGAGAAACCGGCTGATTCCCGTTCAAGAACAGTTCAAACGACGACAACGACACCGCCACCGGCTCGCTAAAGGTCATCGCAATCGTATTAATCTCCGACCGCTGCGCCGAACCGCCATTAATCACCACCGGCGGCAGCAGCCTCGGCGCTTGCGTAGAAACAACATTCCCCGCCAGCGCGACCGTCATCGGATCCGCCGCCGAAGAATCATTCTGGAAGAACAGTAACTGAGCCGCAATCGACCCCGTCGCACCCGGCACAAACGTCACGTTCACGACCTGCGTCTGCCCCGCCAAAAGCACAAATCCCGAAGTTGAATCCGGCAACCCCGGCAACACGATACTGAACTCGCCCGCATTCGCCCCCGTCAATTGCATCGATCCAATCGTCAGCGGCAATTGACCCGTATTCTCAATCGTAAAGCTGAGCGTATTGATCGACCCGATAGAAACATTCCCATAATTCAACGTCAATGGCGTCGTTACCGCCTGATTATTCTGCACAAGAGTCAACTGCGCCGGGCTCAGCGCCAGCAGCGTATGCCCGAGATTCGCCGACACAATCTGCAGATCGCTCGAATTGACCGTCCCATCATTATTCAGATCCGCATTCGGATTTGTCCCACCCAGCGACCTCCTCACCAGCAGCAAATCCTGGGCATCCACCGTCCGGCTTCCGTCCGCATCCCCCGCCAGCTTGAAGAACGGAATATCTGCAAACGGCTGCCCCTGCAGATCAAGCGCATTCCCAAATGCGTCCGTAATATTCCCCGGAAGCACATGCAGTTCGTAATTTCCATCCGCCAGATTCACTCCGGTCAGATTAAGGACCGCTCGGTTCGTGGTTGCATCAAAACTGATCGACGCCCCGGCCAGCGAAACCGCCTGCGTCCCATTCAGGAATAACTGCAACGAAGACAACGGCACCGTTACCGCCTCGCTGAACGGAATCGCAATCGTATTGATGCTCGACCGCTGCGTAGCACCATTATTAATAATCGCCGGCGGCACAAGAGTCGGCGCCTGCGTCGAATTAAACGTGACATTCGTCAAGCTCACCGAACCAGCGGCTCCATCAAACGTGATCAAGTCAAACGCAAGCTGGAATTGCTGTCCAGCCGACAGCGGATTCAGCGCAATCGTGATCGTGAACGGCGTGCCCGATGTAATGATTCCACCCGACTGATTCAAACCCGTCGAAGTCACTTCCGGCCCAAAGTAAGCCGTCCCATCGCTTTGAATATTGAGCACCGCATCACTGAGCGAAAGCCCATCCGGCGCCAACAATGAAGCGTGCGTCACCGGATCAAGAATCGCCAACTCAAACGCATCCGGCGGCAAATTCAAACCATGCAGCAGATTCAGATCATTCAACGTAAACGTAATGCTCGTCGATCCCCCCGGGATCGTGAGAATCTGTGACAACTCAGTAACAAGCTGCGTATCACTACCAGTGAGTGTCGCCTCGCCATTGGCGAACGAGACATTACCCAGTGTGTTCCACGAAGCGCCTCCCGAGAACGAGCCATTCGGCACACCGATAATCGTCGGAGCAGATTCAACCAATGGTTGCGTAACCAGCGACGGCACAACAACAGGCTGTGTCGTCGTAGTGGTAGTAGAATTTGTAGTTGTAGTCGTGGGAGTAGTCGTAGTTGGAATCGTGATCACTTTTACAATCGGATTGGTCGGCGCAGACGGTGATTGCGGCGTTGACGTATTCGGAGTAGCCGTCGTGGTCGACGCCAGCGACAGATTAACCGTGTAACCCGAGCTGAACCCAACCGTGATCCCCGCAACGCTCGGAGCCGACACTTTCAGGTAATAAGTCCCAGGCAGCAGATCCGCCAGCGAAACCGTTGCCGACCCATTCACGCCCGTAATCGTCGACATGATCTGCCCAGAAGAATTGATGAGATCAAACTGTAAATCAGGCTCACCGGCTTTATAAGTCAGTACCGCCGTATCGGTGTACGTGCTCAACGTCGAAAGCGTGAACTTAAAGTAATCGACATCGCTCGTATTGTGCAGCGTGAGATTGGAAAGCATTGTCTGACCAGCAGTCGGTTGCAGTGGCGTAGCGGTCGCAATCGAATTATTGGGTTCGTACGCATCCGCCGCCGGCAGAATATCCAGCGTCGTCTCCGCCGTGTCATCGTCCGACGAAGTCTGCGCAACCAGGTGATTCGGATCAACCAGGATGGCAAGCTGATACGCGCCGGGAGCGATCGCAGACAGATTGAACACCCGCAAATCATTCTCCGAAGCGCCCGCCGCCATACCCGGAAGCGTAAATGGACCGCCGAGCAGGATCGCATCTGCCGACAGCGGATTTCCGTCAGGCGTCAGCACATATTGGACCGAGAACGATCCAACTGCGCTGCTGCCAAGGTTCGCAATAGTCGCCGACACCGTCGTCGAAGTCGTCGTCAGCGCACTATTGACCGAAACCGACTGCACCGACAAATCCGCCCCGGCAACGGACGGCGCCGTGATCGAAAGGTCATACGAAATGGGCGTCTGGGCTTCGAGATTGGTAACGACCAGGCTATAGAAACCCGCCGGAGCATTCTCCAGCGAAAGAATGAGCGAGCCGCTGGACGATGTACTCGAAGCCACAACCCCGGTAGTCGTATTAATCAATTCGGCGCTCAACGTGCCTGCATTTGCCGCGAACGTAATCGTCACATTGTCCGCCGAAGATCCCGTCGCGATCGTCTGGAACGAGAAGAGTTCCGCATCCGATTGGTACACCAGATTGAGATCAGAAACAGTCTTGACCCCCGTAACCGGCCCCAGGTCGACGATGCCGCTATTCGATCCGCCATGAATACTGTCCGTCGGCCCGGTGAGATAAACATCCGTCTCATTAACGTCGCCGGAAGGATTGAGAGAATTCAGCGTATTGCCCGGATCGACCGTCGCCACCAGCGAGGCGGAAATATTTTGCTGATCCGCCGCCAGCGACGGAACCGTGAACGGAATGCTCAGCGTGAGTTCCTGGCCAGCCAGGATTTGCGAAACCGGGAACGGCGAGCCGATGTTGATGATCGCGCCGTTGATATTGAGTGCAAGCTGCACATTAAACCCGCCCGCATTCTGCGACCCAAAGTTGCTGATCGTCACCGACGCCGTCTGCTGCAATCCCGGCGTCAGATTTGACGAATCAACCGAAACATTCGCAACTCCCAGATTGACACCCGTTCGAGGCGTCGACGTTAGCGTCAGCGAATATGGGAATGGCGACTGATCAACCGACGAAACCCTGATAAAGTAAACCCCCGGCGCCAGCCCCGCCAACGAAAGCTGCTCGGCTCCCGTAGACCCGATCCCGTTCGCCTGCGGGGCATCGAGCACCGTGTTGCCGTCAATATCATAAAGCGTCAGACCTGCCGGCGCGCTCGTGTCCGTGCGCTGCAACGTAATGTTGTCCGAGGTTGTCCCCGTCGTCGGCAGCGTAAACTGGAAGTACTCCACCGTCTGCGGCGTATTGATGACCAGATTCGACTTGGTGATCGTCGAAACCAAACCGCCAATCTGCGTGGCATCAGCAAAGTCGCCGTTGAACTGCAATCCATCCGCCGGATAATCCGAGGTAATATGCGCCAGCGCCCGAGCCGGAGTGGTATTGTCCTGCGGCGTCTGTGCAAATGCGTCCGCGATCAGACCCACCGTAAACATCCCGTGAATCGTCGCCGGCGAAACCACCGTGTAATGAGCCGTGAACGACTGCCCGGGTGCCAGCGCCGGCACCGATATACCGCCCGGAATAAGCTGCGCGGAATTCTTCCCAAGGTCATTATCCTCATCCGACCACACCAGCAACGCCACACCCGCGTTTGACGCCACCGCTCCCAGATTTTCAATCGTTACCGTCGCCGTGAACGGCTGACCCGCTATCACCTGTGACTTATCCAGCGTCACTTTCGAAGTCAAATACGCCTTGGCTGTCACCGGCGTATTAAACGTCAGCGTATAATTCACTCCCAGCGCCGGCGCACCCTGCACAAACAAGTCATAAGCCCCCGCCGGCAGACCAGCCAGCGAAATAATCCCATCCATTGCGTCTGACGCATGATAGGTCGCAACGATATTCCCCGACGCATCCTGCACAAACGCCGTCGCGTTCGGCGACGATTGATTGAACGCCAAAGCAATCTGGTTGGATGCCGTCGTCGGATTCACCACCAGGAAATGGAAAACATTCGCATCTTGATCGCTCAGCAGCGACTCGCTGAACGTCTGCACGCCCATCGGAGCACCCAGATCAGTCGCTGTCGGCAGCGTATTATTCGCGCTGATCGTCACCGGATCCGCCGCCGGCGTGAACACCAGTGTGGAATTGTCTTCCGACAACAACCCCAAAAACACACCCGATGGACTCGTCAGCGGATTTCCCACCGCCGCCTGTTTGCCCAGAATCGTGTAATTCTTGGTGTTGCCGTTGAACGGGTTTACATTGTCGATCGCGAAGAGGACGATTTCCCCACCGACCGCCCGTCCGCCCACATTGAGCGTCGCGGTCAGCGAAAATGGGATTGTGAATGCACTCGGCGTAGTGCCAAACGCGATCACCCACTTAAAATCCAACTTCGCATTAACCGCTGCTTCCGCAATCGGCGGCAACCCGAAGAAATGCGAAATCGCCGTGGTAACCCCCGCTTTTAACTGTGCAGCAAGCGTGATGTCCGGAATAATCTCCCCGCCCAGCGTCAATGTGTTATGGTCTGCCGCGAAGTTGTATTGCAGCGTAATATTTGGAACAAGCTGGAAGCTCCCTGTCAGATAAAAATAAATCGGACTCGTCGGCGGAGCCCGGAAAAAATCCGGGAGCTGGAACGTCAACGGATAACCCAATTGCAAACCAAGGCTGAATGAACCAGAAGTTATAGAAAGGTTATTATCGATCACAAATGGCTGATAACCAAACGCCCCGGCCACAGTCACCGGACCCCGCGAATTCGAACTCGCATTGGCCGCCTGCTTGGCTGCAAGCGTGTCTCCCGAGGGAACAGCCTTTTCCTCGAACAGCGACGCCAGGCTCTGTGCAGACGAAAGGTTCAGTTGAATCGGCGTAATGCTCTGCGGAATCAGCCCACTCGAAGCGATGGTCTCAATCGGCAAATGCAATTCCCCAGTGACCCCCGCGATCTTATAGAAAATCGCCGGCCCGTAATCCAGCGTGTTATCCACTACGCCGCCATTCAAGTCGAATTGGAAATCAATCACATCTCCGGCATTGAACGAGAACCCGCCGCCAATCAGCGGTATCCAGCTCGGAATATTCCCCGCCGGCAAATTCGCCAGCGTCTGCGAAATCAGATAATCCTCATGATCAATGACGTACGCCCCCTTGCCGCCGTTTTGCTTCTCATCCCACTGCACGGTGTTCTTCGTCGTATCATCCGTCGTCTTCAACCAGTCCGGCAGCACTAACATGTCAAACGTATACGTCTGCGTCAGAATCGGCTGATTTGTTGAATCATAAAGCGTCACCACCCACGTCGTCCCGTTCGCAATCGCACCGACATTGATCTTACTCGGAAATGCAAACGTCAGCGTCTGATCGCTGTCCGTAAACTTCTCGATCACGGGCCCGCTCGCCGAGCCCTGTGAAATCAGAATCGTCGCCACGCGCGACACCAGACTCGGGTCGACGTTATACGTAAACGAATCCGGGAGCGGCACATCTTGAATAAACTGCCCAAACGTATTGGGCATCGCAACCTTATTGATTGTTGGACTATCGCCATATAGCGCGGTTAAACCTTCCTTCACGGGCGTTACGACTGCCGAGTCATTCGTCAGAACTGAATCATCGTCGGCTGGGTCCTTGGCGATAATTGTTACCGTGATCGGCCCAATCCCCGCACTCAGCGGCAGCGCCAGCGGAATAATCTGCGATTCCAATGGCCCTGGAACCAGCTTCTTCGGATCAATCGGGACCGTGATGTCGATATTGCCCGGCGCATAGATGTTTATATCCACTTCCTGGCCCGACAGACTGCCCACGACACTGAAATTCAACGTGATCGTGCCATTCCCACCCACCCCGCCCGTGTTATTCGTCGTCGCCGACACCGCTGCAATGTCCGGCTTCAAGGGTGCCGATGCGATCCCGAGCGGATTTGAATCAAGCCCCGTATTAAATATCGCGGAAATCAACGGATCAGACGGTAGCGCCTTGCCGCTCGTGTCATAAATATTCGGCAGCGGCGCATATGGCCCCGTCTGCAGCGTCGCCAGATAAGACGTAAAGTTATTGTTTGTATTATTTGACGGCGACGCTCCCGAACTCCCAAGCGACGCCAAATACGCCGTCAACGACCCTGAAGCCAAAATCTGCGTCGCATAACTATCCAGCGACTGCGGCTTAGGTTGATTCGCAGCCGGCCCGTTCACCGCCGCTGAATCATAAATACTTAAAATCCCAATCGTCGCCATGATCCGCTGCACGCTGTACACATAAACCTGATTCAACCCTGTCACCGTCACATACAGCGACGACCCATCCGGGCTCAGCGTCAGATCGGTCGGGAACGATCCATTCAAACTCGGTATCTCCGCCGTCGCTCCGATAAAGTAAGGCTTCCCGCCAATCCCAAACGGATTCGCCAATATACCGATGTTCCCCCCCGCTCCGTACGTCGGATCGTGCGCCAGCGATCCCTGCTGATACGTATTCCTGAACAGAACAAACCCGTAATAATCCTTCCCGATCTTGTCGTAAACAATCGCCTGTGCGTTGTAAGTATCAAACAAAACCGTGCTGACTTTCTGCGGCGCCAGCTGCGCAATCACATCCGAAATGGTCTGCGGATACTGTCCAAGCTCCGACGGAATCGACATAGAATTCTGCGTATCCGCATCGATCAGCGTATACCCCGTCGGCTGATTGCCGCGAATCGTCACGCCCACATACCACGTCCCGGCGATCTGATACGAAGTTACTCCATAAGGCTTCGGATCAGTCAAAATCGTCTTCACCGTCTGCGCCCCGCCCGGCAGCGAATGTCCCGTCAAATCCCCGACATGCACGATGAATATATCGCCCGCAATCCCGGTATTATCCCCTCCAGCCTGATCACCCGTTCCCGCGCTGGCGATATACGCATATTCTCCGCCACTGCTGCCATTGGAATACGCAACCGCGATCCCCTCCGCGCCTGCAATTCCTTTCGCATACGTCGCCGTCTGCACATCCGCCTCATACCCGAGCCCCGTCTGCAAATCCTGTATGATGCGCGAGTCAATCGTGTAAAGATTTCCGTTGTATCTATCATCCACAAACACCCGGTAATCCCCATTCGGCCCGACCGGCGCAATCGTCAGGTAATTCGGACTCCCCTGCAGCGGAATCTGCGAATTATTCGGCAAATTGTCCACATTCTGTGGATCAAGATTAATCGCCGTCAACGTCGTCGCATCAATCACCGACAGAGACCTCGATCCGATATTCGTCACCCAAACCGTCAATCCATCCGGGCTCACCACCACCTGCGAAGGATTCACTCCCACCGGTATCACCGCCACCAGCCCCGGCACGCCACTTGCGCCCGGCGCCAACACTTCCAGCGCACCATACGGCGCATAAATCGTCTGCCCGCTCGGATTCGTATAAACGTAATTGCTCGTCACCGCATAAACGTAATTCGGCGCGCTCGACGTCTGGAACTTCACCGCCGGAGTGATCACGAGCTGATTCTGAAGAATCGGATTCTGTCCCGGCACCGGCGTCGCCGTCGCCACCAGTGTCCCGACCGCCAGCGAATTCCCACCCAACTGATATCCCGCCGGTATATTCAGAACCAGCGTGTTGGCCGAAGCCTGCGCCACCGTCAGCGCCGGATAAAGCGGCGCATTCGCCAACTTCGACGGCTGCTGCTGCGAATCATCCAGTTGAATCGGGAATCCCGCTTGCTCGCCCGCAAAAATATAGACCACATCCTTGGTATTATCCGAATCAAAGTTCGACCCCGTAATCGTGAGCTGCGCCCCGCCTTGATTGTTATTCGCTGTCGGATCATACCCCAGCGAAATCCCCGTAACGATCGGCGACCCATTCCCTGGCACTCCCACTGGATTCGGAATCGTCACATTGATCGTCTGCGTCTGACCCGGGACTGGTACCACCGGCACTTGCTGCTTCTGGGCATGCCCATATACATCGAGTGTGTAGAACAGCACCGCCGTCGGCGTCAACACCGGGAAATAGAACGTGAACCCAGCCGTCGTCACCGCGTTATAAGCCCCCGGCCCGGCATTCGGCGACACAATCAACGTCCCCGGCCCACTCGGATTAATCGTCGTCGTTCCCCCCAAATCCGCCGGCGCAAACGTCCCCGCCACAGTCGGCGACGCCGGTGCCGGCGCACTGAATTTACCCGACACAATCGACACCTGTGTCGGATCCGGCACCGTCACCGCATACTGTCCCCCCGCCACGATATTCGTATAAATCGCCGACGGCGCCAGCACCGCATGCCCATCCCCCTCCACTGTCAAACTCCCCACCAACTGCCACATATTCTCCACGACAAAATTATCTTCCAGCACCTGCCCATACCGGAACAACCACAACACCTGCCCCACTTGCGTCCCCGCCGGTGCCGGAATCGAAAGCGATAACGGCGTATTGGACGCCGAATTCGCCCCGATGCTCAGCGTAAACCCGGCCGCATACGGGAAGCCTGTCGGCAGCGGTGCCGGCAGATTCGCCGACGCAAGCGTCGTCACAGCAATCTGGCTCGTCGCCGGCAGCGCTCCCGGCCCTGCCCCAACATCATCCCCCTCCGAATCCTGCACCACGACCCCGCCCGAACCCACTGTCGCCGCCCCCGTCGTCACCGGCTGGCTCACCGTGAGCGTCGTAATCTGGCTCTGCCCATCCTTGATCACCGTCACCAGCTCCGTCCCCGCTGTCGTTCCCGTAAACAATCCATCCGCCGTGATCGTCCCCAGGTTCGGATTGCTCAAAATGTAAACCGTCCCATTCGACGCCGCCGACACATCCGTCAGCAATCCATCCGATCCCGTCTGGTCCACCCGGAACTGCACCGACTGCCCGATCGGCAGCGCATACACCGACGGCGAGAAATTCAAAACCGACGCCGTCACCGTCCCCACCGCGAGTGGCGTCGCTGCCGTAAACCCATCGACCGTCGCCGTCAAAATCGTCTGACCCGTGTTCAACACCGCAATCGCCCCGTTCGGGCCAACCGTCGCCACCGATGGATTGCTCGACGTAAATGTCAGCAAGCTCGCCGGAATCGCCCCCGTCGTCCCATCCGCATACGTCGCGATCACCGTCAGGACATTCGTCTGACCCACATTCAAATGCGGGTCTTTCTGCTGGAACTGAATATCCTCCAGCACCGCCGTCTGCACATTGATCGAATTCGTCGCCACATTCGACGACGCCGACGGATCTTCCGACACAAAATTAAACGACGCCGGCCCAAAGTATCCCGCATCCGGCGTAAACGTCGCCGTATGCCCATCCTGCGACAACGTCACCGTCCCATGCTGAGCATTCGACAGCACATACCCAATCAAATGTCCCTGTGGATCGCTCGCCAGCGTCGACAAATCAATCGTGATCGGCACCCCCTGCCGCGTCGCCAGCGTCGTGCTCGTTGCCACCGGCGGCTGATCCGCCACAAACCCAAAATTCTGCTCCAGAATCAGTTGATCCTGAAGATTGACGACTCCATTTCGATCTGCATCCGCACCGAGAGAGTACCCCGCCTGTCCGCTCGACGATCCCATCGCCGAATCGAACGCCTGCTCATCCGTCCCATCCACGCGACCATCCCCATTCACATCTCCAGGCAGATAAACCTGAATCCCATACGCCCCCGCCCCGCTCCCCGCGACAGAAACCACATACACTCCCCCTGCCGGCAACTCATACAGCGCCACCACATGCCCACCCTGCACCACCGTCGTCAACGGCGCCAGCCCATTAATCGTCGGCACCGCCGGCACAAATCCCGACGCCGACGTAATCTCAATCCCCACCAAAACCGACCCGCTCAACACCGTCCCCACTTCCGTATCCGACAGGATAAAGCTGTACGCCTCCGACCCACCCGCCACATGTGTCGCCCCAAACGTCTGCCCGAGGAATTGATGCGTCACGCCCAAATTCAGACTAATCGGCGTCACCGCCAGCAAATTCCCCATTGCATCATACGTAATCGCGCTCGCCGACCCCGCCTGCACCGCCGCCGTGAGCTGATTCGCCGCATTATACTCATACGCCGATATCGCCCCCGTCTGCAGATCATTCACCCGCACCAGATCACCGGCCGCGTTATACGTATAAAGCACCTGCGTCCCATCCGACGCCAAAATCGCCGTGATCCTTCCCGCAGAATCGGTTCGGAAGCTGATGCTCTGCCCATTCGGCGCCACCAGCCCGCTATCCGAAGCAATCAGCTTCGCCCCCGTATGACTCACAATATCCAGCAGCTTGCCCGATGCCGAGTAATCATACCGCGTCCCGTCTGACCCCGTCACCGACCACGCCGGCGCTGCAAACCGCCCCGACGCCGGGTTGTAAGGCAGCCCCGTCCCAATCTGATACAGCGACCCGCCATCATTCTCTAGTAACGCATCAACCGTGCTGAGATGGAAGCTCACCCCCGCATCCGCCGTCCAAGCTGGATGCAGAATCGTCAATGGCCCAACCTTCGTTGACGTGGGTGTAAACGTAAACGCCCCGCGCGTCCCATCCGGCAACGTAACATACACCCGCGTCCCCGGCTGGAACGCATTGAACACCCCCGTCGACTCCGAACCCGTCGGCGTCACATCCGAAGTAATCTTTGGATCAAACCCATCCAGCGTCCACCCATATCCCAATGATCCGCTCGTCGTAGATGAAACGCTCTGATATGACCGCGTAAATTGAACCGTAATCCCATCCAGCGTCGCCGTCAGATCCGTCGTTGAAGTCGTAAACGAGCCACTTTTCACCGCCGCCGAATCAATTTCAACCAGGCTCGTTACCGTACTCGAATGCCCCGCCATATTCGTCGCCGTAAGCCGCAGCTCATACGCCCCATTCGCCAGCTTATTCGGATCAATGCTCGCAATCGCCGCATTCGTAATGCTCGCCGTCCCCTTCGCCAGCACGATCACATTCGACGTCCCCACCGGCAGCAAATCGAGCTCATACTGATCCAGATTCGCATCGCTCACCGTCCCGATGATGCTCGTCACCTGATTCAACACCGCCCCGCTCGTCGGCAGCGTCAAATGCACCACCGGCGTAGCCGTCGCATCCGCAGGATCGCGCACCTTCAGATCAGAAGTGATCGTCCCCACCTGTCCATCCGCATCCGTCGCCGTCGCCACCAGCGTATGGTGCCCCGCCACCGCCGCCACATACGTCGCTCTCCCCTGCGCATCCAGCGTCATCGCCTGCCCGTCAATCGTCAGCGTCAATCCCGTGATATTCGAAATCCCGCTCGCCGTAACATGCACCAGCACATTCTGCCCCAGCGGTACCGGGAAGCTCGGCGTCAGCGTAATGAGCACCGCCGGCGGCACCGGCCGCGCCGAAGCCACCAGCACCAGCGGCTGAATCGTCGCAAGCTGCCCATCCGACACCGTCACCAGCACATCATACGTCCCCGCCTGCACTCCCGAAGGCGTCCAGTTCAGCAGCCCCGTCGCCGGATTAATCGTCGCCCCCGCCGGCAACCCCGTCGCCGAATACGTCAGCACCGCCCCCACTTCCGGACTCGATCCCATAATCGGAAGCGTAAACGCCTGCCCGATAATCGCCACATGCCCACCCAGCGCCCCCAGCGTCGGCGCCACATCCGTCATCTGGATCGTCAGTGAAACACTCTCCTGCGCGCTCGCCCCCGTCGCCGGATCAGTCGCCACAAACACCAGCGTATACGCCCCCGCCTGCCCATGCGCCGGCGTCCACGTCAGCGATTGCGTCGTCGGATTAAACACCGCCCCCTTGGGAAGCGCACTCCCCAGCGAGAAGCTCAACACCGATCCATCCGTATCCCCCGCCGAAACCGTAAACTGCAGCGCAACCCCTTCTTTACCCAGCAGCGGTGGCAACTGCGCAAACGTCGGCGCTACCGGAGCCGGCGCCACTGCGATCGTCACATCCTGCCCATTGCTTAGAAGCCCATCGCTCACCGCAAAATGCACCACAAAATTCCCCGTCTGCGTCAACGTCGGCGTCCACGTAAACACACCCGCCGCCGGATCAAATGTCGCTCCCAGCGGGAGTTGCGATACCGTGAAGAAAATCGGATCCCCATCCGGATCGCTCCCCTGCAACTGTATCGTCACCGGCTGCAACTGCGTCGCGCTCACATTTGAGACCGGCAGCAACACCGGCGCATTATCCGCCGCCGTCCGCACCACAAAGCTCACCGTCTGCGACACCGACTGCGCAAACGCCGCATTCCCATTCCCATTATTCGCCACCGAGAAATTAGCCGTATAAGACCCGATATCCGCCACCGTCGGCGTCCACGCAAACTGCCAAACCCCATACACACCCGTCGGCGTCAGCGTCGCCCCCGCCGGCAGACCCGTCACCCCAAACGTCAGCGGATCTTGATCCAATTCCGACGCGCTCACCTGGAACGTAATCGGTTGCCCCACCACCGCCAGCTTCGGCCCGATGAAATTCAACATCGGCGGCTCACTGAAACTCGTCGCGCTCAGCACAAACTGCGTCGAACCCACCAGCGCATTATCCAGCGCATTGGCCGCATTCACCGTCACAATATAATTCCCACGCTGACCCGTCGTCGGATTCGCCGTGATCGTCGCCGTCCCATCCCCGTTATCCACCAGCGTTGCAAACGACGGCAAATCCGTCGCCGTGAACACAACATTATCCCCATCCGCGCTCGTCGCGCTCAGCGGGATCGTAATCGTCGATCCCTCCTCCACCGCCTGATCCACCACCACCGTCACCACCGGCGTCGAAAACGCCGCCAGTACCGTGATCGGCACCGTAATCGTCGCCGTGCTCGGCGGCCCATACTGATTCCCAACGTCGCTCGTATCCGTCGCCGTAAACGTCACGTTATACGTCCCCGCATCATGATACCCCGGCGTCCACGTTAGCGTCTCCGTAATCGGATTAAACGTCGCCCCCGCAGGTAGTCCGCTCACCACATAACTCACCGACGGCGGCGTGCTGTTCGGATCCGTCCCGCCGCCCGGCAACTGCACCGGCGGCGCTCCGCCATCCACATTCGGATTATTCACCCCAATTACCGCACTCAACGACTGCCCCTCATAAACCGTGAGCTGACCGACATTCTCAAAGTTGATCGGCCCTTCCACCTTCAGCACCGTCACATCAAACGTCGTCGTCGTGCTCAGCGTCCCCGCCGTCGCCGTCACATCAACCGTGAACAAACCCTTCTGGTTATACCCCGGCTGCCAATTGAACTGCCCCGTCGTCGGATTCAACGTCGCCCCGTTCGGCAGATTATCCGAACTATACGTAATCGCCGTCCCGTGCGGCTCCGTCGCCGTCACCGTGAACGCCAGCGTATCCCCCTCATTCACCACCCGCGCCGGCACCGGATTAATCGTCGGTGCCGCCGCGACATGATTCACCGTGATATTAAAGCTCTGCGACGAAGTCGTGATCCCATCACTCGCATAAATCGTAATACCGTCATACTCCCCTGCCGCCGTAAAGCTCGTCTGCCACGTCAACGTCTGCGTCTGCGCATCGAACAGCGCACCCGCCGGCAGATTGCTCGCCCAGAAAATCAGCTTCAGCCCCGACTGCGTCGCCGCCGCGATCGGCACCTGCACCAGACTCCCCTCCGAAGTCGTAATATCCGCAATCGGCGCAATCACCGGTGCTGGGCTCGTCCCCGCCACATTCACCGTCCACGACTGGCTCACAAATCCGCCGCTCGGATCATACGCCCGGATCACAAACTTCACCGCTGGCGTACTCGATAACAACGGATTCCAAGTCAGCTTGCCCGTCGTCGCATCCAGCGCCGCTCCCGTCGGTCCCTGCACCAGCAAGTACGCTACCGTCCCGCCCGAAGGATCAGTCGACGTCACATCATATTCATAAGGCTGCCCCACCGTCGCCGCCGTCGTCGGCGTCGACGTAATCGTCGGTATCTGCACCACCCCCGGCGTCGCCAGAATCTGCACACCCAGATCGCTATACGTATAATCAGCCGGCAACGTCAGCGTAAACGCCGGGCTCGTCTGCCACGGCGTTAGCGAAGTCCCCGGCGGCAGCGTAATCAGCACATAAGGATGCCCATCCGCCGTCAGCCCGCTCGCATTCACCAGCGTCGCCCCCGTCGCCGGCAATCCCGTAAAAATCACCTCAATCGGCGCAATCACCGGGAAATTCAGCTCATTGACCACACCCAGGTCAAACGAAATCTGATTCGTCGCCCGATCCAACCGCGTATTCGAATACACCGGCTGCAGCGCACTCGTAGTGCTCAACGCGACATTGAACTCCCAGTCATACGTCTGCCCCAGCGCCAGCTTGAACGTATTCTGCACCTGCGGCTTGATCTCAACCTCATAACTCCCCGGCAGCAGCGACTCAAACCATAACTGCGCCGTCCGCGAATTCGGATCATACGTCACCGCCCCGATCGGCAACTCCTGATTCGTCGACAAATCCTTCAGCACATAATTCGCAGGATCCGTCACCGACGTCAGGCTAGTATCCCCCGACGTATCCATATCACTATCAAACGTAATCGACACCGTATTCAAGATCGGAGCCAGCTGCGCCCCATTCGGCGGATTCACCGAAATAATGTGCGGCGGCAACACCGGGAAAAACACATCAATCTGATCCGACTGTGTCACATACAGCCGACCATCCGGCCCGACGTGAATGAAATCCCCACGCTGTCCGCCGCTCGCCACCGTGATCGTTTGCAACGTCACCAAATCGATCATCGATAGCGTCCCATCCGCATGGCTCGCCATCAGCAAATTCGCCAGCGGCGTCCCCGGTAAACCAAACGCCAGCCCCGTCGTCGGATCATCCAACGTCACCGCCGGCGACGCATTCCCATGATGATCAAACGACACAATCTGCCCACCGCTTGGCCACGTCGACCCCCACAACGTCCCATCCAGCGCAATCGCCAGTCCCTGCACCCGCGTGCTTGAGAACGGCGTAAATACATGCGTCAACGTGTTAAACGTCTCGATCCCATTCGCATACGACAGATACAGCACATTCGAATTCGGATCCGCCGCCATCCCAAGAGTCACGCCGTCCCCATACGACGCCACGACCTGCCCCGTATTCGGATCAATCTGCACTAACGGCCCACCCCCCGTCGTCGCAAACAACTGCCCCAACCGATCAAACGCCATGTCATAAATCGGCTCATCCAACGTCGCCAAAGGTGCCGTCGTCGTCACATCCCCACCGGCGCGCGTAAACACCCACAACGTATTCCTCCCCGCCCCACCGCTCACATAAACCTCAGTCCCATCCGGCGAAAACGCAACCCCCAGCGGACTAATCCCCGCCCCCGACGTCGCAAACCCCGTCACAAACGCCCCCGCATTAAACGGCTCCAGCACCGTTGTAAACGCCGGCGGCTTCACCGCCGGAGTCGGTTGCGGAACACCATTCTCCGCCTGCACAAACAAAATATTTGTCGACGGACCCGTCGGCGCCGGTGGCGCTGGCGGAGTCGCCGGCACCGACGCCGTATTCGGCGCGCCCAGGTTAATCAGCGGATCATAATCCGGCAGCAACACCCCCGCCGGCGTAGGCTCCACATTCCCCGCATTATCCGCGCTGATCACCAGGAACATCGCCGACGCCACCACTCCCGGCGGCAGCGAATACGTAAATGAATTCCCCGTGTCGTACTGATCCGCCAGCAGATAACTCACTCCCCCATCCAGCGAAACATACACATCCGCATTGGCAACCCCCGACCCGCCCTCATCATCTGTCGCCTGCCACTGCACGTAATACTTCCCATTCCCCAGATCGATCGTCGAGAAATTCGTCGTCGGCCCAACCGCATCCACCACCGCCAGCGCCACATTACTGTCCAGCGGCTGACCGTTATCAAAGAACATCCGCGCCGCCGCCCCCACCGTCGTTCCCGTCGGCACTCCGTCCTTCGTCTGAATCGTATACCCCACCTGCCCGCTCGTCCCCGCCGGCAGAATGCTCATCGTCGGATCCGCCACCGGCAATCCCGTCTCCGGATCAATCGCCGTCAGCACCCACGTCGCCACCCCCGAATTCACATCCACCCCCGCCGTCACATCCAGAATAAATCCAAGCTGCTTGGTCAGATCAAACCGCCCCGTAAACGACCCGCGCCCCTGCGGCAGCGCAACCGTCACCCCATCAATTACAAAATTCGTCAGCCGGAAACTCCGCACATCCAGGCTCGGATCAAGCTGCTCAACAATCCGAATCACCGACTGCGGCCCCTGCGCATCCGTAGGACTCTTAAACGTAATCTCATACGGCAGCGGCGTCGCCACCGGAATCTCATTATTACTCCCCGCCCCCGTTGGCGCAGTGATGGAGATATTCTTGCTCGAAACCCCTGTAATCCCAAAGAAATCCGACAAATTCGACGCCGGCGCAGATTGCGATTGATCCGGCTGCTCTCCAACCTTGATCTTAAATGCCTCAAAGTGCGTCGGATGCGACAACTGCAAATCATACGTCGCCGGATCAGGCAGCCCCGCGCTCCCATACGCCCCATCCTCATTCCCATAATACTTCAGCACCTGCGTAAAGAAATCATCCAGCCCTCCCGCCGCGATGATCGTCTGACCCTCCTGCCCCGCCAGAATCCCCGATACAAAAATCGATGTCAAACTCGAAACCGCCGCATTCACCTGCGCCGTCGGCGGCAAATCCGTCGGACGCAGTTGCCCCGCATCTTCCAGCGCCTGCAAATACCCATCCTCCCAATCCGTCTGATTCGCCGCCGCATTCTTGAGTGCCGGCGTAGCGCTCGTATCCGCCAGAATATTCGTGCGCAGCGTATCCGCCACCGTCGTCTGATACCCCACATACTCCGCCGCCGTCATCGGCGTCGCCGACGCTTCAATGTAGAACGTAAACCCAAGCTGCAACAAATCATCTTCCGACAACTCGCTCAGGAAATTCGGGTCCTGCGCCAGCACCGCCGCCAGTCCCGGATACGCCGTCAATGTAAAGCTCGTCGACGTCACCCCCTGCTGCGCAAAGTCAATCGCAAACCCCTGCGCCTCCAGTTGCCCATTCAAATTCACCACCGCATTCAAATCCCCCCATGGAACATCCGACACATTCGGCGAACCCGTTAATCCCGTCACAAAACTCAGCCGCGGCCCGGGAATCAACCCCGACGCCGGATTCGGCAGATTCGGCACCCCATATTGGAAATACACATAAGGCGTATCCACATTCGTGATGCTCTTCAGCGTCACCCCATAGTCCCCCGTCTGCCCGATATCCAGCGACCCGGGTCCCCCCATCCCGATCGTCACATTGATCGGCTGCGGCTGTTGCACCAGGAACCGGTACGGCAGCGTCGCCACCTCCCCATCCGGATTCGTCACCTGCACGTCATACAATCCATCCGGCGCATTGCTCAAATCAAACGTCGCCACAATCGTCGTCGCGCTCACCACCACATAACTGACCGGCTCATACTCCGCGATCAGCGGCCTCACCAGCTTCACCACCGCCCCCGCATTGAACGCCGCCCCAGTTATCGTCGCCGTCACATACTGCGCCGCACCCCCACTATCCGGCGTCACATTCGTCACCTGGAACGGCACAATCGTCGCATCCAGTGTGATCGGCGTGTCCGTCGCATCGCTATCCCCGCGCACTAATATGTAATAAACTCCCGGCTCCGATGACGGAATCACAATCGTCTGATTCGCAACCAAATACCCCTGATACTCCGCATCAAAATTCAAAGAACTCGGCAAACCCTCAAACTTCGCGTACAACTCATTCGCCCCCCCCGTCGGCGCATTCAAAGCAATCTGCAGCGTCTTCCCCGCCGGCGCCTGCACCGCATAAATCTTACTCTGACCGCTCTTGATCGTATCCTCGAACGGCACCCCGATCGTCAACATCGGCACCGTCACATCCAGCTCATTCGCCGCCGTCGAAATGTTATTGACGAAATTCGACCCCTCATAAATGTCATCAAACACATTGGTATACACCAATACGTGATAGCTCCCCGGCAACTGAGCCGGCAGCGTCGCCGTCACCGTCCCCGTATAGCTATCCCCCGGATTCAACGTCACGATCCCAACATTCAATCCCCCCTCATTAAACGTCCCAATCAATAATGCATTCGTATCATATGTCGAATCCGGCGAAAAATAGACGTTATCCGACCAATACCCCACCGCCGGCTTATCCCCATGATTCGATACCGTATACGTAATCGTCACCGACTGCCCCGACACCGCAGACGTCGGAATTGAAATCGAATCCACCTGCAAATCCGAAGGCGGCGGCAGCACAATGATCATCGGCACCGCGCTCGAACTCGCATTGTTCCCCTCGTTACTCTCCAGCACCGTCCCGCGCGGATTTCCCCCGGTCGGAATATCCGTCAACACAAACACATAATACCCCCCCGTAATTCCCGAAGGTATCCCATACGTCTGCGTCACACTATACGACTGCCCTGCCGCCAGAGCACCGTTATGCTGCACCTGCCCTAAATACAAATCGCTCCGCGTATCCAGATACTGATCGCGCGAAAGATAAATATTGTCGTACCACGTTCCTTCATCCGCCGGATCATCACCCGCGCCCGTATTCGTCACCGTATAACTGATCGTGAACCCCTGCCCGACCGTCACCTGCTGCGGGCTCGTCACGCTCGTCACCGTCAAGTCCGGCTGATTCACCGCATTCACCTGCAACGGCACCGTCGTAATATTATTATTCTCATCCGCAAACTCATTCACGTTCCCATAAGGCACCCCGATCGAAATGCGCGGATCTCCCCCCGGCTCCGGATACGGAAATATCCCCTTGAAAATCGGCCCCGCCTGCTGATACGGCGAATCCGTATACAGCAATACATAGAACGACCCGCTGATGTCATCCGGCAGATGCACCGTCCCCGTCACTGTATACGACTGCCCCGGGCCCAGCGCCCCCTTGTGCATGAACTGCCCGATCAAATCATCCTGGTCATCCAGCGACTGATCCTGCGATAAAAACGCCCCGTCAAACCAATTGCTCACCCGCGTCGCCCGTGTCCCCTGATTCGTCACCGTAAACGTGACCGACACATCCGATCCGCTATTTCCTTGTGGCGCAATCGTAAAACTCGTAATCGTCAAATCCGGCTCGCTATACACCACATTCAGCGAACTCGATCCCGAATTGTTTGCCTTGTTCGTCTCCCAAACCCGCGAATTAAAGATCGTCTCCCAATCCGGGAACCCCGCCGGCGATATCAGATCATCCCCAAACCGCGGATTCCGATCGCTGAATACATAAATGTAATACTTCCCATTCGTCCCCGCCGGCAGCGTCACCACATCGCTCGCCGTATAGCTCCCCCCACTCACCAAATCCACCGCATTGCTATGCGGCATCACACCGAGCAGTGTCGACCGGCTATAAATAAACGTCGGATCTGGCGAAAAGAACACATAATCATTCCAGAATTGCGTCCCCGCATAAACACTCGGCCCCTGATCCGTCACCGTCCAACTCACATTGATCGGCTCACCAGAGAACGACTGCGTCGGCAACGTCACCCCGCTGACAATCAAATCCGCCGGCGTATTGGTGATGTTGCTCGCCGTCGCCCGAGTATCGTTATTCCCAAACGGCCCCTCAAACACCGTCGTCGGCCCGCTATCCCCACCGCCGCTCAGAATATTCAAAATATCCTGCGCATTCAGATTGCTGAAATCCGTCCCCCCGTTCGTCTGCTGCAGCGCAACATTTACCACCTGCTGAATCTGCTCCAGGAACAGCGAGTCATCATCCTGCACCTCCGCCAAGCGCGGATCGCAATTCGTCTCCACAACAAAGTAATTCCCCCCTGCCGACGGCGGCAACGTAAACGTCGCCGTCTGCGTATACGACTGCCCGGGCGCCAGCGCCCCCGTATGCGGCACCGCAAACACCAGCACCTGCGACCCATCCGTGATCGATTGCGAGCTCGACGTATAAATCGCATCCGCCCACTGCCCGACATTCGTCGGATTCGTCCCCTGATTCTGCACCGTCCACGTCAACGTCACCGTATTCCCACCCAGCGCCGACGGCGGCGCAATCACGCTCGTCACCACCAAATCCGCCGGCGGAGTCAAAATCACCGTCAGCGGCGTCGCCTTGAAATCATTCCCCTGTAAATCATGCGGCGCATCCGGATTTAAATTCGTATCTAACTGTGTCTCAAATACCGACTGATTCGGATTCGTCCAAACCGTGATGTAATACTGCCCAGAAATATTCGACGGCAGCTTCACATTCACATCATTCGTATAGAACTGCCCCACATCTAATGCCCCGCTGTGCCCAAAGCTTCCCAGCAGAATATCCCCGCGCTGCGGGTCCGGCCGATCCGTCCCGAGCGTCAACCACACCGCATCCGACCACGACCCCGGGAACGTAATCCCCGACCCCAGGTTCGATACCTTGTAATGCACCGTAATCGTGCTTCCATCAAACGCATCCGAAGGCACAAACACGTCCGATGTCACCAAATCCGGCGGTTCCACCGGCAGCGCATTGATCGCTATCGCCGTCGCCGTCGCGTTATTCCCCTCCTGCGGCGTCTCATCCACCTGATTCCCCGTATCCGTCTTCACAATGATATACGCATTGCCCGATATCGCGATCGGCAGCGTAAACGTCGCGTTGGACGTATAGCTCTGCCCAACCGCCAGCGCCGATCCGTTCGGCAATGACCCCAGCAACGTCGCCGTCGTCGTATCCAGCGAATTCACCAATGACAGATACACCGAATCCGTCCATCTCGACTGCCCGGACGCCGTCGCCACTTGTCCCAGATTCGTCACTTGGAACGAAACATCCACCACCCCGCCCGCCACCACCGTGATCGGAGCTGTCAGAGAAGTCACCTGCAAATCAGGCCGCGGATGCAGCGAGATCGTTAGCGGCTGCGCCGCCGCCAACTCATTGTTCCCTTCATTCGTCTCCACCACCTGATTCCCCGCATCAGTGATCACAAATATCTCATACACCCCCGCCGTCGACGGCAGCGTCACCTGCTCCGTCCGCGTATAACTGAATCCCGCCCCAAGTCCTCCCACCCGCTGGAACGATCCCAGATTAATCGCCTGCGACAAATTCCCATTCGGCGCAAGCAGCACCGTATCCGTCCAATTCGTCGTCGCATCCTGCGGCCCATTATTCAAAACCGTCCACGTCACCAGCGCTGTCGTCCCATCCAGCGCCGTCGTCGGTCCACTCACCGCCGTCACCTGCAAATCCACCGGCGGTGGCGGTACATACGTCACCTGCACCGGCCCAGACACCCCCGAATTATTATTCGTATAAATAAACTCGAACGGCCCACCCGTCTGCACCACGATGTACTGCGTCCCGCTCAAATTCGACGGCAACGTCGCCTGGAAACTATGCGTATACCCCTGCCCAACCCCCAGTGCCCCGCCGTGCGTCGAACTCCCCAAATACACCAATCCCGTCTGTCCCGTTGGATCTGACGTCACATACACATTGTCCGTCCATTGCACCGAATCCGTCACCCCGATCCCCTGGTTGCTGATCGTCCAGGTCACATTGATTGTCGACCCGCTCAGCGCCACCCCATCCGCCGACACGCTGTTCACCACCAAATCCGCATACGGCTTCGGCATGATGTCCGTGAACCCCGGCGCCATCGCCACGTCCGCCCCGGGATTTGTGTACTGATACACCTGGCTCGTCGCATCCGTGCGCACCAGCACATGGAAATGTCCCACCGTCGCCGCCGGCACCTGCAATATCTGCGTCTGCGTATAAGTCGCCCCCACCGCCAGCGCCCCATTATGCGGGAAATCTCCCAGCACAATATTATCCCCGCTCCCATACACCCCGCTCGCCGACAACACCACGCGATCCACCCACTGACTCTGCGACCCCGCCCCCGTCCCATTGTTCGTCACCTGCCACGACACCGTAATCGTCACCGGATCGCCGATCACCTGCGTCGGCGCCGTCACATCATGCACCGTCAAATCCGCATATGGTGCCAGCGTAACCCCCACCGCTCCCGACGCCGTCACATTATTACTCTCTCCGCCGCTCACTCCTTCATTCACCTGATTCGCAGCATCCGCCAGCACCAGAATCCGATACGTCCCCTGAATCCCGTTCGGCAGCGTCACATTCAACTGCCCGCTATACGTCAACCCCGCCCCCAGCGCACTGCTATGCGGCAACTGCCCCAGCAGCACATCATTCCCATCCAGCGATCCATCCACCGACAGATAAACATTATCCACCCACCCCGACCCCGTCCCCGCTGACCCCAAATTCTCTCCGGTCCAGCTCACCAGAATGCTCGCCCCCGACTGCGCCGCCGCCGGCGCAGTCACCGTGTTCACCACCAGATCCGCATGCCCGATCTGGATCGTCCCCGCCGACACCGCCGTATCATTCGCCGTCGCCCCGCGCTCATACACCACCTGATTCACATTCGTCAGCACGATGATCGAATACGTCCCATCCGCCACCCCCGGCAACGTCACATTCGCCGACATCCCCTGCGACGCTCCCGCCGCAATGCTCCCCGTCACCTGATAATTCGCCACAAACGTCGCATCACTCAACTTCCCATCCGGCGAAATGAAAATCTGATCCGTCCAAGGCGCCACCGCCGTCGCCTGCCCCACATTCGCATCCGTCCACGTCACCGTAATCGCCTGCCCCACCGCCCCCGCACTCGGCCCAGCCACATTCGATGTCGCCAAATCCGCAATCGGCGCCAGCGCCACCTGCGTCGCGCTCGTCGTCCGCGTCACATTATTCCCCTCCCGCCCAGGCTCAGAAACCTGATTCGCCGAATCCGTTACCACATAGAAATAATAATTCCCCGCCGCCAGATTCCCCGGCAGCGTCACCGGCTGGCTCTGCACATAATTCCCCCCCGAAGCCACCACCCCGCCATGCCCATATGTCCCCACCAACGTCGCATCCGACCCAAACGTCGCGCTCGTCGAATAATACAGTTGATCGTACCACCCACTCACCGTCGTCGTCTGCGTCCCTTGATTAATTACCCGCCAGCTCACATTAATCGTCTGCCCCGTCAGCGCCGTCGCCGGCGCACTCACCACATCCACCACCAGATCATTCGGCGGCGTAGACGCCAGCACCTGCAACCCCGCCGTCTGCACCGTCACCGCCCCACTCCCCTCCGGCAACACATTCCCCGCATCCACCTCCACAATCACCGTATAACTCCCCGCCAGCCCATAAGGCACCTGCACCGACACATTCTGCTGATACCCCGCCCCGCTCCCCACATTCCCATGACTATACGTCCCCAAAACAATATTCCCCGCATCACTCAATAGCCCGCTCGGCGACAAAATTACCTCATCCGTCCAACCCCCACTCGCCGCCGCCGTCCCGCTATTATTCACCGAATACGTAAACGCCAACGTCCCCCCCGAAGCCAACGACCCCGGCACACTCAACGCCCCAAGCCCCAATACCGGCAGCGCCAACGTAAAGCTCGTGCTATACGCATCCCCCGCCTCTCCATTCACCCCATTCCCATTCTGATTCATCAAATTCCCCGCCAGATCCGTCACCCCCGGCCCAATCGTCAGCGCATACGTCCCATTCACATTCTGCGCCGCAAAATGAATCTGGTACACGCTCGAAGACACCTGCGTCACCGACCCCACCACAATCGCTCCCCCCGGCCCGGTCAAACTAATCTGCGCCCCCGTCAACGTCCCCGCATTAATCGCCTCATTAAACGTCACCGTGATCACCGACAACGGCGCCCCCACCGGCGACACCGGCGTCACCCCCGTCACCGTCGGCCCAGGCACCGCCCCCACCACCACAATCACTCCCGCCGACTGATACAACGCATGCAACTCCGCCGTCCCCAGATTCCCCCCCGTGATCGTCGCAAACGTCCCTCCCACCGTCCCCGCCACCACCGTATATTGCGTCCCGATCGTCGGGAAAAACCCATTGATCGCATCAACCGCCAGCGTCCCCCCCACCGTCGTCCCGCCATTCACCTGCAACTGATCAAACAACGTCCCCGCCGTCGCCCCGCCCAAATCAATCGCCAGCGTCCCCGTCGCTCCCTGCGTATAACTGCCCGTCACTATCAGCGAACCCGCCGCCGCTCCGCCCGGGCTGACCGTCCCCGCCGTATTCACTACATTCCCCACCACGCTCCCCCCATTCCCATCCAGCACCGACGCGCCATTCAGCGTCACTGTCCCCGCCGTCACCGTCCCCAGCGACGACACCGACAACTCCACCCCAGTCAACGTCAGCCCCGTCCCCGTCACGATGCTCCCCCCATTATCCACCGTCAAATGCGACTGCCCATTCGTGCTCACCACCGACCCCAGCACTGGTGCAATTACACTGCTCCCCGTCCCCGACGCATGCACATTATACTGTCCCGACGGCAACCCTGAGAGTACCGGCAACTGCACCTTCCCCCCATCCAACGCCGTAATCCCCATCGCACTAAACGTCCCCCCCGCCGCCGTCGTCAAGTTCGGCAGCGACAACGAACTCCCCACCCCCTGCGCCTCCAGCAACGTATTATTCACCCCCGTCGTATACCCAGAAGCCGACAACGAAACGCTCGCTCCCCCCAGCGCATAAATCGAAGCCCCATCAATCACCGCATGCCCACTCACCCCGCTATCGCTAAACGTCACTCCACTACCACTCGCCGTCAAAGACGCCCCCGCCGCCACCACCACATCCCCGCTCACCGTCGACGCCCCATTCGTCACCGTCAGCCCCCCCGTCACATTCAACTTCGCCTGACTCTGCACACTCTGCACGCTGACGTTCCCATCCACCGTCACCGTCACTCCCGCCACCGCAATCACCGCGCGATCCCGCGCCCCAGGCACAACCCCCGCCTCCCAATTTCCCGCATCGCTCCAATTTCCTCCCGTCGCGCTGATCCAGTGATACGTCCGGTTCAACTGGATCGCCGCCGACACCGCCGCATTATTCCCCGCCCCCGACTCCGCCACCGTCCCATCCGCATTCGCCACCACGATCACGTAATACGTCCCATTCGCTAGCGCACTGCTCTCCCCCGGCAGCATCACCGTATCCGCCTCATTCTCACTCCCCCCAACCCCCAACCCCGCCACTCCCGTCACCTCCGGCGTCAATTCCACCCACGAACTCCGGTCCGTCACATCCGCCGACGTCGACAAATAAACTCGATCATTCCACCCCCCCGCAGCCACGCCATTCCCAATATTCTGATCCGTCCAATTCACCGCGATAGGCGTCCCGAACGCCGCCGTCCCCGTCCCCGTCGTCACTCCCGTCGCCACCAAATCCGCCAGCACCACAGTAAACGTCTGCGCATACGCATTCCCCGCCCCCCCGTTCGGCAGCGTCCCGCTCTGATCCATCAAATTCCCCGCCAAATCCGTAATATTCGGCCCCACCGTTACCTGATACGTCCCCCCCGCGCTCTGCGGATCAAAATTCACCTGATACACCGCCGGCGATACCTCCACCACCGACGTCACCGTCACCGCCCCACCTGGCCCGACAATCGTCACCTGCCCCGTCGTAAACGTCGCCGGATTAATCGCCTCGTTAAACGTCACCGTAAACGACGAAATCGCACTCGTCACCGTCACCGGCAACGAAGTCCCCGTCACCATCGGCCCAGGCAGCGCCGTCGCCGACAAATTCAACCCCGTCAGTCCATACTGCGCGCTCAACCCCACCTGACCCCCTCCCCCGCCCACCGTCGCAAACACCCCGCTCTCACTCGGGTAATGCATCACCGTAAACACATCCCCCCCCGTCGGCGAATACCCATTCGTCAACGTCGCCTGTAGCGCCCCATCCAAAGTCGCCACCCCCGTCGAATTCAAAACCCCAAAATGCCCGCTCGCGGGCGTTCCCCCAAGCTGAAACACCAGCGTCCCGCCACTCGTCTGCGCAAACGTCCCGTTCACCCCCATCGTCGTATCCGCTCCCACCGTCAGCGTCCCGCTGTTCGTGAAATTCCCCGCTGTCGTAAAATTATTCCCCCGCAAAATCGTCAGCGTCCCCGCATTGTTCACCAGCCCCGCGATATTCCCAAACCCAGACCCCGCCCCATCCAACGTAATGTTCCCCTGACTTGTCGTAATCGTCGCCCCCGCGATATTCAGCGTCCCCCCGCTCACCGCATTCCACGTCCCTCCCGTCAGCGTACTGCCCGTCACCTGGCTCACCCCGCCCGTCATTGAAATCAGCCCCCCATCGCTCTGAATCTTCCCCGCATTATTCAAACTCACATTAATCGTCGATGTCCCAGTCCCCCCGGTCTTCTCGAACACCCCGCCCGCCGAGTTCACAACAGTCGGGCTGTTATTCCCATAAGCAATCGAAGAATCCCCGGCAAAATCAAACGTCCCCTCATTCAGCAGTTCGATGCTTTCATACAGCATCGCCGACCCCGTCCCTTGGCTGACAATCGTCCCTTTATTATCCAGCGTCCCACCCCGATTCCCCGACCCATTGATATCAATGCTCGTATTCCCAAAAATCCCATTCCCCGCCACATCCCAATCCATCCCCCCCAGATTCGTCAGCAGATTTCCTGCCAGATCGATCCCCGCGCTATTCCACAGAAACAACCCATCCGGAAAATTAAACGTCGCGCTCTCTCCGGAGTTGTAGCTCGTTCCAATATAAATGTTCCCATCCAGCCCGATCGTCCCCGCTCCGCTCCCCGTATACGTCCCCGTCAAATACCCCTGAATCAGCACCGTCGCCCCGCTCGCCGCATTATACGTCCCGCCCGTATTCACCGCGCGCGGCAGTGTCAGCGTCCCCGTATCCCCCTGCACCGTCCCCCCCTGATTCTCAAACAATATTCCATTCCCCACACTCGACGTCCCCGTCCCCGCCGTCTTCTCAACCACCCCCGCCGGCGTATTCACAAACAACGGCGTATCATTCCCATACTGAACGCTGGTATCCCCATCTAGATTAAACATCCCCTCATTCAATATCTCAATCCCTTCATAAATCTTCGCCCCCGCCCCCTGACTGATGATTGTCCCCTTATTATCCAGGGTCCCCCCGCGATTCCCCGATCCATTGATATCAATGCCCGTATTCCCATAAATCCCATTCCCCGCCACGTTCCAGTTCATCACCCCAAGATTCGTCAGCAGATTCCCCGCCAGATCGATCACCGCGCTATTCCACTGAAACAACCCACCCGGAAAATTAAACGTCGCGCTCTGCCCCGAGTTGTAGCTGGTCCCGATATAAATATTCCCATCCAGCCCAATCGTCCCAGCCCCGCTCCCCGTATACGTCCCGGTCAAATACCCCTGCATCAACACCGTTGCCCCGCCCGCTGCATTATACGTCCCTCCCGTGTTTATCCCGCGCGACAATGTCAGCGTCCCCGTATCCGCCTGCACCTTCCCCCCCTGATTATCAAACGCCACTCCGCTCGCAATACTCGATGTCCCCGTCCCCCCCGTCTTCTCCAGCACCCCCGTCGCCGTATTCAAAAACACCGGGCTGTTATTCCCATAAACAACGCTCGAATCCCCGCTAAACAGATAATTCCCCTCATTCAAAATCTCCACGCCGTCAAACAACGTCGGCCCACCCGCCGGCTCCACAATCGTCCCCTGATTATCCAACACCCCTCCCCGATTCCCCGACCCATTAATCGCGATCCCCGTATTCGCATAAATCCCATTCCCCGCCACCGCAAACGTCAAAGACGCCTTATTAATCAGCGTATTCCCCGCCAGATTGATCGCATTGGAATTCCATACAAAATACCCCGCCGCGAAATTGAACGTAATGACGTCGTTATTGTTGTAACTAATACCAATGAATATATTCGCCCCGAGCCCCACTGTCCCCCCGCCGCTTCCCGTGTACGTCCCGATCAAATACCCGCCGATCAACACGCTCGCGCTCGCATTGGCGTTATAAATCCCCCCCGTGCTCAGCCCATACCCCGGCGAACTCCCCGCCGTGTTCAACGTCCCCGTATCCGCCTGCACCGTCCCACCCTGATTCTCAAACGTCACTCCGATGCTCGATGTCCCCGTCCCCGCGCTCTTCTCAAACAACCCCGCGCTCGTATTCAACACCACCGGCGAATTATTCCCATAAACAATGCTCGAATCCCCCGCAAACTTGAACACCGACTCATTCTCCAGCACCACGCTGTCATACAGCGCAACTCCCCCCGCCGGCTCAATAATCGTCCCTTGGTTATCCAACACCCCTCCCCGATTCCCCGACCCATTAATGAACACGCCCGTATTGCCATATATACCGATCGCCGGCCCTCCATCCACACCCCACGTCATAAACCCGGCATTGATCAGCGCATTCCCCGCCAGATTAATCTGATTCCCCGTCCACTGAAAATACCCCTGTGGAAAATTAAACGTCGCCGAATCAGGCGAATTGTTATACGTCCTCCCAATAAAGATATTCGCCCCTAACCCCACCGTCCCCCCGCCGCTCCCCGTATACGTCCCTATCAAATACCCGCTCAACAGCACCGTCGCCCCCGCCGCCGCATTATACGTCCCCCCCGTGCTCAACCCCGGCCCTTGCCCACCGTTATTCACCGTCGCCAGCGTCCCCGTCTCTGCATCCAGCGTCCCGCCATTATTCTCAAACGTAATCGTTATATTCGAAGTTCCGCCCCCCCCCGTCTTCTCAATCATCCCCGTCGCACTGTTTATAAAAGTCGGATTGTTATTCCCATACCCAATCCCCACATCCCCCCCGAAATTAAACGTCCCCTCATTGGTAATCGTCACACTGTCATAAACATTTATTCCCCCCGTCGCCTCATTCACCGTCCCCTGATTATCAAACGTCCCAAACCGATTCCCCGCTCCATTCGCCGCGATCCCCGTATTGGCAAACAGCGCATTCGCCGACGCCCCCGACCACGTCATCACCCCCGTATTCACCAGCGTATTCCCCGCGACATTGATCCCGCTGCTCGACCACTGAAACAACCCCGCCGGAAAATTAAACGTCGCCGTGTCGCTGTTGTTGTAAGTCGTCCCGATGAAAATATTCCCCCCCAGCCCCACCGTCCCCGCTCCGCTCCCCGTAAACGTCCCGACGAAATACCCCTGAATCAGCACCGTCGCCCCCGCCGAAGCGTTGTACGTCCCGCTGCTGTTCACCCCAATCGCCTCGCTCAGCGTTCCACTGCTCGCCTCCACCACCCCGCCCGTATTGTTGAACGCAATATTGATCGACGACGTCCCCGTCCCTCCCGTCTTCTCCACCATCCCCGTATTCGTAAAGCTCGGGATATTATTCCCCACATTGATCGCCGAATCCCCCGTAAAATCAAATACCCCGCTGTTACTGATTCCGACGCTGTCATAAACCGTCGGCCCCGACGACGTCGGCTCAAGAATCGTCCCCTGATTCACCACCTGCCCACCCCGATTTCCCGATCCATTCCCCACAATCCCCGTATTACTGAACAAGCTCGCCCCCGACACATTCCACGTCATCGTCCCCGTATTGATCAGCTCATTCCCATCAATATTGATCCCACCCCCGCTCCACACCGACGTCCCCGCCAACGTCAATACCCCGCTCCCAATAAACAGAGTGCCCCCACTCAGCGCAAGCTGCCCGTCGATTTCCGACGCCCCATTCACATTCAACGACCCCGCCGTAATCGCCACCGTCGGCGGATTCGCCGAGTCCGTCACCGGCACCTGCAAACTCCCCACCGCACGATCATCACTCACCGTCACCGTCACCCCGGGTACACCAATGGCTACATTGTCCGCGCTCGTCGGCACCACTCCCGTGCTCCAGTTCGCTGCCACATTCCAATTCCCACTCCCCGTCGCCACCCACGACACCGTCGCGCTCAGCATCATCCGCGCTTCGCACTGCTCCACACTATAAATCAGCGCCGACAAATCCAAACGCTTCCGCCGACCCCGCGTCGGCTTCCAGCGCGAAGGAAAAAATAACCACGAAGGAAAACTGCGCTTTCTCCAAAACACTTCGCACTCACCTTTTCACATCTCGATTTTTTACACTGACGAATCAGCGCATTAATCCCGATCACGCGAGACAAAACCGCAACCAGGCGACAAGTTTTAAACCTTCAAATACAAATAGACGTGTTTCAACTCTTCCAGACTTCTCACCCAACCCGACGCTTACGACTTCCAATAACGCAACCCGCCATCCCCATCATTCCAACCATCGCCCCAGGTTCCGGCACCGCCACCACCTGCACCGTCGGACCAATCAAATAACCCACGCTCGGCGACGAACTCTCATTCAACAAAATGTCCGTCCCCTCAGGTGTTACCGACGGCCCCGATGACAGCGTCGCCGATCCCAACCCCACCGCCTCCAGCGTCACCGTGTACAACGTCACCGGCGATCCAATCCCCTCAGACTCCCCATCGTACGCCCCATAAATCGCATCCACTCCCGTCGACGACGCCGTCCCGTCACTCCCCCCATACAGCGCATCCACCCCAGGCCGATTCACACTCACAATCTCAAACGGCGACCCGCTCGACGCCACAATAAAATTCTGGTCAAACGTAAATATCCCATCCGTCCCATCCTGCTCCCCCGACACCGACGCCGCCACCGTCACCGTCACCATATCCCCAATATGCACCGTCGGCCCCTGCGCTGTCGTTGACGTGATCTGTACGACCGCCGCCCCGCTAGTCGCGGTCAACGCACCGATCGCCAGCAGCCCGCAAAATATCGATTGCTTGATATGCATAAGCCCCTCTCTCCTCAAGATCTCTGACCGCCCATCCACCTCCAGATCGATATGCGGCAGAGATTAATAAATAAAGTAAACCATCTACAAAAAAAGGACAATATAAAATCGGCTTACATTTATTTCCCAGTCCTAAAATCTGGTATAAACCTCCCAATCGTGTAACTTCCCCCACACGTTCGGTTTATGTCCTTCGTACATTAACGTAGTCTCTCTCCCCAAACACCGTGCTCGACCTCCTCTTCAACGATCCCGACTGCGTCGCCGTCACCAAACCCGCCGGCCTCGCCACCATCCCCGGCCGCGCCGAAACCACCTCCGTCCTAGAACAAATAGGCCTCCAACTCTCCCTCCCCTCCACCGGCACCACCGACCCCCGCATCCGCGTCGTCCACCGCCTCGACAAAGAAACCTCAGGCGTCCTCCTCTTCGCCAAGCACGCCGAAGCCCAGCGCGCGCTCTCCCACCAGTTCCAAAACAACTTCATCCAAAAAGAATACCTCGCCCTCGTCTACGGCCGTCCCTCCGAAGACCAAGGCGAAATCGACCAACCCCTCGCCCCCCACCCCACCCAAAAAGACCGCATGGCTATCTCTCGCCAAGGCCGCCCCGCCACCACCGCCTGGCGCATCGAACAACGCTACCGCCAATACACCCTCCTTCGCGTATTCCCCAAGACCGGCAAAACCCATCAGATCCGCGTCCACCTCAAATCCATCGGCCACCCCCTCGCCATCGACCCCCTCTACAACCCCGCACTCCCCGGCAAAGACTCCGCCCTCTTCCTCTCCGACTTCAAACGCGACTACCGCCCCAGCCGCTCCAACGACGAACGCTCCCTCATCTCCCGACTCACCCTCCACGCCCACAAACTCACTTTCCAACACCCCACCACCGGCCACCCCCTCACCCTCGAATCCCCCCTCCCCAAAGACCTCCGCGCCACCCTAAACCAACTCTCCCGCCACGGTACGTGAAGCCCAAACCCCTTCCCGCTATACTCCCCCCCATGCCCACTCCCTCCATGTCCGACTCCACCACCAATGGCATCCGCGTCGGCGCCACCGCTTTCTATCTCCCCGACGAATCCTCCCCCGACGATCGCAAATTCGTCTTCGGCTACAACATCGTCATCGTCAACAACTCCGACGTCCCCGCCCGACTCCTCTCCCGCCATTGGATCATCATCGACTCCCACGGCCGCCGCGAAGACGTCCAAGGCCCCGGCGTCGTCGGCCAAACCCCCCGCCTCCTCCCCGGCCAATCCTACAAATACCAATCCTATTGCCCCATGAAAACCCCCTGGGGCACCATGGAAGGCTCCTACACCTTCCAACTCGACGACCAACAAACCTTCCCCGTCACCATCGCCCGCTTCTACCTCATCAACGAAGTCCCCACCCCCGCCTCCGTCTAACCCATCCTTCTCCCATCCGTCACGCGGGCGTCTCGCCCGCGCTATTCTCCTCCATATTTCCCTCCAAAATCCCCCTTCAAAATTTTCACCCCCACAAAAAAATCTCTCCGTGCTCTCCGTGCCCTCTGTGAGCTCCGTGGCAAATCTCTTCCTACCTCCCCCCCATCAATACCCCCATCAATCCCTTCTGAAAGTGCATCCGGTTTGCTGCCTGCTCAAACACCAGCGACCGCTCACTCTCCATCACCCCATCGCTAATCTCATACCCCCGATACGCCGGTAGACAGTGCAGCACCACCGCCCCCTTCGATGCCTTACTCACCAGCGCCTCATCAATTCCAAACCCCGCAAACTCCTTTAGCTTCTTCGCCTTCTCCCCCTCCTGCCCCATGCTCACCCACGTATCCGTATACAACACATCCGCCCCCTTCACCGCCGCCACCGGATCATTCGTCTCCTCAAATTCCATCCCCTCCCGCGGAAGTTCATACCCCTTCGGCGCCGCAATCACAAACCGCATCCCAAACTTCCCACACGCCGCTGCCAGCGACCGCGCCACATTATTCCCATCCCCAATATACGCCACGGTCAACCCCGCCAATTTCCCAAAATGCTCCTCAACCGTCAGCACATCCGCCATCGCCTGACAGGGATGATTGTAATCCGTCAGCCCATTAATCACCGGCACACTCGCATGCTTCGCCAGCCCCGTAATCTTTGCATGTTCAAACGTCCGCGCCATGATCCCATGACACATCCCCGACAACACCCGCGCCACATCCGCGATCGGCTCCCGCACATCCAACCCCACCTCCTCCCCCCGAATATAAATCCCCTGCCCCCCCAATTGCGCCATCCCCGCCTCAAAACTCACCCGCGTCCGCAAGCTAGGCTTCTCAAAAATCATCGCCAGCACCTTGCCGGCCAAAATCTGCTCATTCCGACCAGTGCTCTGGTATTGCTTCTTCAACTCCCGTGAAACATCCAACAAATGCCTCAACCCCTCAAACGACACATCCGAAATAGCAATAAAATCTTTCATAAAACCACTCATTCAAGTAGCCAGTAGCAAGTAGCCAGCAGCTAATTAAAGGACAATCTCCGTCCCAATCCCCGACTCCGTATAAATCTCCAGCAACAACGAATGCGGAATTCTTCCATCAATAATATGCGCCTTCGTCACCCCCGCCTGCAGCGCCGTCACACACGCCTCCACCTTCGGCAGCATCCCCGCCGTAATCACCCCGCTCTTCACCATCTCCTCAATCTGCTTCGTCGTCAGCGAAGGAACCCGGCTCTCCGGATCTTTCGGATCAGACCGAATCCCATGCGTATCCGACACCACCACTAATTTCTCCGCCTTCATCGCCGCCGCCACCGCCCCCGCCGCCGTATCCGCATTCACATTCAAAGGCCCACCCCCCGGATCCTGCGCCAGCGACGCAATCACCGGCACCGAATCCGCCTGCACCAGCAACTGTAGCAAACGCGCATTCACCGTATTCACCTCCCCCACAAACCCCAAATCCAACCGCCTCTCCCCCTCCTGCAAAAACGTCTTCTGCCCAAACAGCACCACGCTCGCCAGCGTATGCAGCCCCATCGCCTCACACCCCTGCGACTGAATAAAATTCACGATAAACCGATTCACCTCATTGCACAGCACATCCTGCACTATCGCCAGCGTATGCTTATCCGTATACCGCCTCCCCTGCACCCACTGCGGCGTCAACCCCGCCATCTCCATCCTCTTATTAATCGCCTTCCCACCCCCATGCACGAGCACCGGCTGCATCCCCACATAATTCATGAACACAATGTCCGACAAAATATTCGACAGCGCCACCTCGTCGTCCATGATCGACCCCCCCACCTTCACCACCACCACCTTATTATGAAACCGCTGAATATACCCCAGCGCTTCCACTAGCCCCTGAGCTTTACTAATCGCCTGATCCATCGCCACTGCGTCTTCTCCGCCAAAAGAGTGAAAAGAGAAAATCTTAAAACCCCTTCCCCCCCCTGTCAAAATCCCAACGCATTTCGTGGCATGGGTTTTCAACCCATGCTCTCCCCCATACCATCCCCTCATGCTAAAACTCTCCGCCTTCTCCGACGAAATCTCCCCCAACCTCGACGAACAACTCCAGGTCTGCCACGAATGCTCCATCACCCACATCGAGCTCCGCAGCGTCAACAAAATCAATGTCCTCGACTTCTCCCCCTCCCTCCAATCCGAAATCCGCTCCAAACTCTCCGATTCCAACATCGGCGTCATCGCCATCGCCTCCCCCATCGGCAAAGTCCCCATCGACTCTAACTGGCCCGAACATTTCGACCGCTTCAAACGCGCCGTAGAACTCGCCGAATATTTTAACTCCCCCCACATCCGCATCTTCAGCTACTACCCCCCCACCGCCGGCGGCGACATCCTCTCCCACCGCCAGGAAGTCCTCCGCCGCATGCACGCCAAAGTCGAATACCTCCACAACCACCCCGTCACCCTCCTCCACGAAAACGAAACCCGCATCTACGGCGAAAAAGGCCCCGAATGCCTCGACCTCATGCAATCCGTTAGCTCCCCCAAACTCCGCTCCGCCTTCGACTTCGCCAACTTCATCCAGGCCAACGACAACCCCCTCGAAAACTGGCCCCTCCTCAAACCCTACACCACCCACATCCACATCAAAGACGCTCTAAAAGGCTCCGGCAAAGTCGTGCCCGCCGGCCAGGGCGCCGGCCATATCCCCCAAATCCTCGCCGACGCCTACTCCTCCGGCTATCGCGGCTTCCTCTCCCTCGAACCCCACCTCGCCGCCCACGAACAATTCTCAGGCTTCTCCGGCCCCTCCCTCTTCAAATCCGCCACCAACGCCCTCAAACAAATCTGCCTCTCCCAAAACATCCCCCTCGCCAGCAATTAATTCCCCTCTCAACCAACCACTATTTTAAATACGCATTTTCTTCTTTTGCCCCTTTGCCTCTTTGAAATCTTTGCGACATCCTCTCCTCTTCGTGTTTCCTTCGTGTCATGGTGGTTATATTCGAATCTCCTTGAACCCTTGGTGCCCTTCTCCTTCTTGATCCTCTTTGGTGCCTACCTCTTACCTCTTCTCCCCTTGCCTCCACCTCCGTTTCAAGGCACTCTCTCACCCTCAATGCGTTACTTCGACCTTCGATCCCTCCTCCCCCAATCCCCCCAGCCCTCAACCGAGGCCCTCCCCATCTTCGACCGCCTCCCCCCCGGCCCCCCCTTCCAATTCGCC
>DASRRR010000118.1:0-10333 GCA_035656825.1 Tepidisphaeraceae bacterium
CCCACGCCAGCCGCGGGCCTTGAGCCAGGACCGCAGCGTCATCTCCGCCACGCCCAGTTCCCGGGCCGCCTTGGCCGGCGAATACTGCTTGTGCAGCACCAGATCGCAGGCATCATCTTTGAAGACCGTCGTGAAAATTCGCTTCGCCATTGCCATCGCTCCTTGCCGGCAGTATCGCCGACCGTGTGAGCGCCAACCATTCGTTGGGAAGGCCAGCTGGAGTGGAGAGGGCATGGGCGGGACGCCCATGCGACGTAGAAGAAGGAAGAGCGTTGTCGGATGGGAGGAGAGTGATTTGTTGGGGGGGAATGGTGAAGGTGAGGGGTTGGCCTATTTGGGGGTGGGGGGTGTTGGGGGGGAGGGTGGCGAGGAGTTCTAATCCTCCTGGGGTTTGGAGGCGGAGGTGGGTGGTGGGGCCTGTGAAGAGGATTTCGGTGAGGGTGGCAGACGATAGGGACGGGCCGGGGACGGCCCGGCTCTCCTTGGTAGGAGTGAGGGTGATGGATTCGGGGCGGATGAGGAGGGTGGCGGTTTCTGTGTTGATGGGAGTGGGGAGGGTTAGTTCGAGGTCCTTGATGCGGGCGCGGGTGGGGGTTAGGAGTTGGACTTGGAGGATGTTGGATTGGCCTACGAATTGGGCGACGAAGGGGGTGGTGGGGTGGTGGTAGATTTCGTGAGGGGTGGCTAATTGTTGGATTTGGCCGGCGTGCATGACGGCGACGCGGTCGGACATGATGAGGGCTTCGGATTGGTCGTGGGTGACGAAGACGAAGGTGATGCCGAGACGCTGTTGGAGGCGTTTGAGTTCGAGTTGCATGGAGTGGCGGAGTTTGGCGTCGAGGGCGGCGAGGGGTTCGTCGAGGAGGAGGACTTTTGGACGGTTGACCAGGGCACGGGCGAGGGCGACGCGTTGGCGCTGGCCGCCGGAAAGCTGGTGGGGCTTGCGGTGTTCGAGGCCGGTGAGTTCGACGGTGGAGAGGGCATCGGCGACGCGGGAGGAGATTTCGGATTTGGGGAGGCGTTTCATTTTTAGGCCGAAGGCGATGTTTTTGGCGACGGTGAGGTGGGGGAAGAGGGCGTAGGATTGGAAGACCTGGTTGACGTCGCGGCGGTAGGGTGGGAGGGAGGTGACGTCTTGGTTGTCGAGGAGGATGCGGCCTTGGTCGGGGGATTCGAAGCCGGCGATGAGGCGGAGGAGGGTGGTTTTGCCGCAGCCGGAGGGGCCGAGGAGGGTGAGGAATTCGCCGGTGCGGATGGAGAGAGAGACGTTGTCGACGGCGGTGATGCTGGCGAAGCGTTTGGAGATGTTGTGGAGGTCAATCATTCCAGACCGCCTGACGGCGCCCGAGGAGGGCGAAGGAGAGGATGAAGAGGAGCATGAGAAGGACGCCGAGGGTTGCACCGAAGGGCATATCGCGGGCGAGGCCGAACTGGTTGGTGATGGCGGTGCCGATGTAGATGTGGGAAGCGCCGCCGAGGAGGTCCTGGATGGCGAACATGCCGATGGCGGGGACGAAGACGAGGAGGATGCCGGCGTAGATGCCGGGACGGGTGAGAGGGAGGATGACGCGGCGGAAGACGGAGAGAGGCGGGGCGCCGAGGTCCATCGCGGCTTCGATAAGGGAGGGGTCGAGCTTTTCGGCGGAGACGTAGATGGGGAGCATCATGAAGGGGAGGTAGGAGTAGACCATGCCGATTAAAACTGCGGTCGGGGTGTAGAGGAGGGCGGTGGGGTTCATGATGCTCGGGATGAGTTTTGCCCAGGTGAGGGAGGCGTTGAGGAGCCCTTGGTCTTTGAGGATGGTCATCCAGGCGTAGGCGCGGATGAGGAAGCTGGTCCAGAAGGGGATCATGACCAGGAGGAGGAGCGTGGAGCGTGTGCGCGGGGAGGAGCGGGCGATGAAGTAGGCGGCGGGGTAGCCGATGAGGAGGCAGAGAGCTGTGGTGAGGGCGGCGAGTTCGATGGAGCGGAGGAAGATGGACCAGTAGACGCCGGCGAGGGCGCGGTGGTAGTTGTCGGTGGTGAACTGGTAGACGACTTCGCCGAGTTCGTCGCGGGTACAGAAGGAGTAAACGACCATGATGGCGGCGGGGGCGATGACGAAGGCTGCTAGCCAGATCGCGATGGGGAGCATCAGGAGGTAGGAGAGGATGGTGGGGCGTTTGGTTGGCATTTGAGGGGTGGCTGTTTGGGATTATTTACCACGGAGAGCACAGAGCACACAGAGAGCACAGAGGGGGAAATATAAAGCAAATTTCTTTTTCTCTTTTTTCTCTGTGGGCTCTGTGTGCTCTGTGAACTCTGTGGTAAATCGCATGCTTAGTCATCCTGCACTCTTCACTTCGGTCACGAGGCGGTCGATGGCGCTGGATTGTTTGCCGATGTCGCGGAAGAGGTCTAGTTTCTGGTCGTCTTTGGGGTAGCTGGCGGGGTTTTCTAATTGCTCCTTGGTGAGGAGTTTTCTCGCGGCGGCGTTGGGGTTGGTGTAGGGGAATTTGTCGGAGATCAGCTTGGAAACTTCGGGGCGGAGGATGTAGTTCATGAATTGCTGGGCTTCGGATTTGTGGGGAGCGTTGGCGGGGATGGCGAGGAGGTCGATGAAGCGGTGGGCCCCTTCGTTGGGGAGGATGTATTGGAATTTGTGGGATTGGTTCCAGCAGAGGGCCGCTTCGCCGGACCAGACGATGCCGAGGTCGACGTCGCCGTTGAGGAGGGCGGTCTTGGGGCTGTCGGAATCGAAGACGCGGATGAGTTTGACCCAGCGGGTGAGGATGGGGCGGGTCTGTTCAAGGTTGGCTTCGGTGATGTTGTTGATCGGCAGATGCAGTGTGGACAGAGCCCAGGAGACGAGTTCGCGGCTGTCGTTGACGACGACGATGCGGGATTTGAATTTGTCCTGGAAGACGTCGTTGTAGCCGTGGATGGGGTCTTTGACGCGGTCGGTGTTGACGACGATGCCGACGGTGCCGGTCATCCAGGGGACGGTAAATTCATCGTGAGGGTCGCCGGGGAGGTGGCGGAATTCATCGGCGATGTTTTTGATGTTGGGGACTTGGCTCCAGTCGATGGCGGCGAGCTTGTGCTTTTTGATGAGGGCTTCGGCCATGTAGTCGGAGGGCTGGATCAAATCATATTTGGACGCGCCGGCGAGGAGCTTGGAGACCATCTCCTCGTTGGAGGCGTAGGTTTCGTAGTGGACGTTGATGCCGGTTTGTTTGGTGAAGCCGTCGATGACTTCCTGGGGGACGTATTCGGACCAGGCGAAGAGATTTAAATCGGCGGCGCGGGCGATGGAGCCGGGGAAGGCAATGATCGCTGCGAGAATCCATTTCGAGAGACGCATGGGAAAACCTTTTTTAGCCACAGATGGAAAGACAGATGCACACAGATAAAGCAGAATCTTTTTCTTTGCCTTTGTCCAATGTTAAGCCGCGTTTTTTACCCGGATTGCTCGACGCAAACATCGCTTAGGAATGTCGGGCTTGTGCTGGAGTTAGGGAGAGCGATAAGCTCGTCTGACGAAATTCAGAATGTCACGTTTGATTTGGTCACAATGCACCATCCTCCCTCCGATCACCCTGTCTGGAAGCTCATCGAAGAATTGAAAACATTCGAGCCACCAAAAGACGTTTGCTGGGTAAGGCCTGAGGACCGAACCCACCATGCCACATTCTTTCCCGGCGGCTTCGGCCTTTGGAGATCGCCCGATGATATTGCACCATTTCCAGTTCGACCAATTGTCGTGATCGGAAATAACTGGGGAACCGCCCAAATGCACGCGGAAGCGCGGAATCGCCACCCGGAAGATCCCATCGACATCAGTGATCCAACATCGCGGAACTGTTTGCAAATCCTTAAAGGGGCTGGAATCGCTCTCAGCCAATGCTTCTTCACAAATGCGTACATGGAATTGTTAAAAGGCAAGTCAATGCTGAAGAGATCACCAGCATTGGATGACCCTGCTTACGTCACTCGGTGCCGACACTTTTTGCGGTTTCAGCTACAGAAGCTCTGTCCAAGCATCGCCATCGTAATGGGCGCTAAGGCGATTCGACAGTTTTCTTTGATGGAAAACGGTCCTCGGGCTTGGAGAGGCGCTGGCGGCGGAGAACGATCGATCAAAGAGATCCATGAACTGGGATTCGCCATCGTCCGACCGATCGACCTCGGTGAAAATACGCCGTCCTTCACTGCTGTAGGGTTCTGCCATCCTTGCGACCGAAGAAACTCATCAAAGGGATTTGTTAAAGAGAGCGAACTTGTAAGAAAGGCAGTCGAAACCCAAGAGGCCGCCAGTTCAATGTCCATTCAATCAAAGATGATGTTCTAAATTCTCCAGATGCGCCGCTCCTGAGCCGTTGCGCCGCACACGTCATCCGCTGCGTCGCACGCTTTTGAGTTCGCGCCCTATTCTCTAACACTTGTGTCCTTCACTATCGTGCCTGCGCTCCATTGCTTAGTGCTTGCGCCCCGCGCCGCAGTGGCCGCGCTCCGCGCTGTTGGGTTTGCGCCCCATTCTTTTGACTCTGCGCCCCGCGCTTTTGAGGTTGCTCCCCGTGGCTGCGCGACTATTTTCTGGATTTCTTTGTTAAGTGACCGCGCCTTTGGCTCGATGGAATGGGCATGCCCGGATGATTTGCCGGCAGGCCGGTTTGGTCTGCGGTCGTTCGGGCGGTTTATCCCTCGGGCCGATGCGTTTCTTACGCCCTCGGGAAAGGAGTTCATTGTGCCCAAAGGATTTTTGCCCAACACCGACTCGGGACTGCTGGCCTGGAGCGCTAATTTTAGTTCGCTCATCAACGCCGCAGCCGCTTCGTATGGTTTAACCACCGCGCTCGCCACGGCCTATGGGACGTTGCATTCAACGTATGCGACTTGTCTGGCGGCGGCGGATCCGGCGGTGCGCACGCGCAGCACCGTTGCTTCGAAAAACACGGCGCGAACGGCACTGAAAAACAATGCCCGACTTCTGGCCCGGCTCGTGGAAGGGACGGGCAGCGTGACCAATGCACAAAAGCTGGCGCTCGGTCTGAACGTGCGGGCGATGCCGTCGCCGATCCCCGCGCCGGGCGCTGCGCCGGGTCTGGATGTGGTCTCGGTCAGCGCCTGGACGGTGCGGATCAAGCTGCACGATCTCTCCAGCAGCGCCAAGCGCGGCAAACCGCCGGGCGTCAGCGGAGCCTCCATCTTCAGCTTCGTCGGCGCTAGCGCCCCCGCCGACATCGGCTCCTGGCAATTCGAAGGAAACACCGGCCTGACCAGCATCGACGTGGTCTTCGCCAACACCCTCGCGCCCGGCGCGAAAGTCTGGATCACCGCCTTCTGGTTCAACCCGCGCAAACAGAGCGGTCCGATGTCCACCCCGGTCAACACCAACCTCCAGGGCGGATCGGTCTCGCTGGCGGCGTAATTCGTTTTAGCCACAGATGGGGGACAGATGCACACAGATGAAGAGTAATTCAGAAGAGAATTGTCCACGAATTTTCACGAATGAACACGAATGAATTCAATTTCTTATTCGTGTAAATTCGTGTCCATTCGTGGACAATCCTCCTGATTTATCTGTGTGCATCTGTCCCCCATCTGTGGCTAATTTTCTCTGATCTTCGCGCCGCCGCGTCGGCGGGTGAATTCGATGGTGACGACGAGAAGGGTGGTGACGGTGACGAAGAGGGCGGAGACGGCGTTGAGGATGGGGGACAAGCCGACGCGGGCCATGCCGAAGACTTTGAGGGGTAACGTCGTGGAGGAGGGGCCGGCGGTGAAGTAGGTGACGATGAGTTCGTCCATGGAGAGGGTGAAGGCCATGAGGGCGCCGGAGAAGATGGCGGGGCGGAGGTAGGGGATCGTGACGCTGAGGAAGGCGCGGAGGGGAGTGGCGCCGAGGTCGAGGGCGGCTTCTTCGAGGGAGGGGTCCATGCCGACGAGGCGGGCGTGGATGGCGATGAGGACGAAGGGGAAGCAGAAGGTGACGTGGCCGATGATGACGGTGGTGAAGCCGAGGCCGAGGTGGTCGTCGCCGTAGCCGAATTTGTCGAGGAGGTTGTTGCCCCAGTCATTGACGACGGCGAAGAGGATGAGGAGGCTGACGCCCATGATGACGTCGGGCATGATGAGGGGGACGGCGACGAGGGTGCGGAGGAAGCCGGCGAAGGGCCAGCGGTAGCGATAGAGGAGCCATGCGCCGAGGGTGCCGAGGAGGACGGAGAGGATCGTGACGGCGGCGGCGATGAGGAGGCTGTTGAGGGCGGCGGAGAGGAGGGCGTGGTCGTGGAGGATTTCGTGGTACCAGTGGGTGGTGAAGCCTTGCCAGACGATGTTGAGGCGGGAGGCGTTGAAGGAATAAATGATCAGGAGAGCGATGGGGAGATAGAGGAAGGCGAGCACAAGGGCGGTCCAGAGGCCGAAAAGGGCTTGGACGCGCTGCATTCCGGTTATTTTAAAGAGCGATCCTGGCACGGTGGTGGGGAGTATAACTGGGTGTCGGAACTCTTTCGCCTCCAGATGGGGGCGGTATACTGTGCAGACCTCCCTCTCTTGAAAGGAACCGATTATGATGGACCGCCCTGCTTCACGTCGTGGATTTTTGAAAAGTGGAATTGGCGCCGCGGTCGCGGCAGCGAGCGCACCGATGATCTTACGAGCGGATGATAAGACGGTGGCGGCGGATGCGCGGCCGGTCGTGATTGGATCGGGGGAGCATACTTATAAAGTAGTCGACAACTGGGCGCAGTTGCCGGCGGGGAAGCGCTTCGGCAATACGCATGGCGTGTGCGAAGCGTCGGATGGGCGGATCTTTATCCATAATGGCTCGCCGACGGGGGATTCGATGTGCATCTTTGACCCGGACGGGAAGTTCATTAAGTCCTGGGGACAGGCGTATGCGCCGGGCGCGCATGGATTGCAGCTTCGCAAGGAGCAGGATGGGGAGTTCCTTTACCTGGCGGAGACGGGGCAGCACTTTGCCGCCAAGACGGATCTGGAGGGGAACGAGATTTTCCGCATTGGATATCCGGCGGATGCCAAGAACGATGAGGGGAAGCCCTGCTATCCCGATCCGAACCGGTATGTGCCGACGAATATCGCGTTCCATCCGACGGATGGATCGTTCTATGTGTCGGACGGATATGGCAACGGGTATGTGCATCATTATGACGCCAAGGGAAATTATCTCTCGACGTTTGGCGGCACCGGCACGACCGAGGGGAAATTCAAATGCCCGCACGGGATCACCGTCGATCTGCGCGATGCGGCCAATCCGCGGATCATGGTGGCGGATCGGGAGAACCATCGGCTGCAATACTTCACGCTGGATGGGAAGTTCCTGTCGATGGTGACGGCGGAATTGCGCCGTCCCTGTCATTTTGATTTCCGCAACGGGGAACTTTTGATTCCCGATCTGGAAGGCCGACTGACGATTTTTGACAGCAATAACACGCTCATCACGCACCTCGGGGATAATCCCGTGGTTTCATTCCGGGCGAATAATCAGGTGCCGGATGTGGCGCGGAAGCCCGGGCAGTTTTGTTCGCCGCACCAGTCGATCTTCGACCACAATGGGAATATCTATTGTGCCGAGTGGCTGTTTGACGGGCGGGTGACGAAGCTGGTGAAGGCGTAACGCATCATCATGGCTGAGCGTTTGGCTGCTGCGATTGCCGCGATTGATGTTGCCAATGCGGAAGATCCGCGCGGCGAGGAAGTGGTCTATTCGCGGCGGATGTCGGAATGGCTGGAGAAGCTGGCTCCCGAGGCGTCGGAAGCGCTGCGGCTGGCGGCGCGGGCGCAGCATCTGCGGCGGTGGGAGATTCCGCGATCTTCGTTTCCGATGGATCGGATCGGGTATCTCAAGTGGCGGACGACGCTGTATCAGTTTCACGCGGATCGGGTGGGGGAGATTTTGGGATTGGCGGGATATGAGGAGTCGCTGATCGCGAGGGTGCAATCGCTGGTGAAGAAGGAGCGACTGAAGGTGGATGCGGAGGCGCAGCTGCTGGAGGATGTGATTTGTCTGGTGTTTTTGCAGTATGAATTTGCGGAGTTTATGGCGCAGCATGAGGAGCCGAAGGTGATCAATATTCTTCAGCGGACGTGGAAGAAGATGTCGCCGATGGGGCATGAGGCGGCGCTGGGATTGGTTGCGTCGCTGCCGGAGGGGGCGCGGGGGGTTCTTCAACGTGCGCTAGCGTCATGAAAACGGTTATTTGTGCGCGGTACATTTACACGGGGGATGGGCCGGTGATTCGGGATGGGGGGGTGGTTTTTGATGAGAGGGGGATTATTGCGATTGGGGACGCGGGGGATTTGGTGAAGGGGCATGCGGAGGCGCGCCGGGTTGAGTTGGGGAATCATCTGTTGCTGCCGGCGTTTGTGAATGCGCATACGCATTTGGAGCTTTCGTCGTGTGTGCCGGAGGGGGAATCGGCGTTGTTTGCGGAATGGCTTTTGTCGATTCCTCAGCGGAGCAATCCGGGGAAGCTCGCGGCGGAATCGTCTGTGCCGGCGGCGACGGAGATGGGGATTGAGCAGTGTCTGCGATTTGGGGTGGGGACGGTGGGGGATATTTCGCAGTTTTCGCATTTGACGAGGCCGATTCTGGCGCGGTCACGGTTGCGGGGGATTTCTTATGGGGAAGTGCTGGGGTTGGCCAAGAGAAGATTTCGGGTAAGGGAGCTTTTGGAACGGGCGGTGGATCGGGAGTGGGAGACGGAGCGGTTAAGGGTGGGGATTACGCCGCATGCGCCTTATACGGTGGATCAGCGGGGATATGAGGAGTGTTTGCGAGTGGCGCGGGAGCGGGGGATGCCGCTGGCGACGCATTTGGGAGAGTCGGCGGAGGAGCAGGATTTTTTGGAGAATCAGGCGGGGGTGTTTCGGGAGTTGTGGGAGGGGATCGGGCAGTGGGAGGAGCCGGTGGAGACGTATCGAGAATCGCCGATCGCTTTTGCGCAGGCGATTGGGATGCTCGATTATCCAACGCTGCTGGCTCATGTGAACTATTGCAACGATGAGGAGATGGGTTTATTAGCACGGGGGAAGGCGTCGGTGGTTTATTGCCCGCGGACGCATGCGTATTTCGGGCATCCGCCGCACCGGTTTCGGGAGATGCTGGCGGCGGGGATCAATGTGGCGGTGGGGACGGATTCGTGTGCGTCTTCGCAGGATCTGAATCCGCTGGAGGATTTGAGATTGCTGCACCGGGTGTATTCGGAGTTAACGCCGGAATATTTATTGCGGATGATTACGCAGAATGCGGCGAAGGCGATGGGGCTTCATGATCAGATTGGTTCGATTACGCGGGGGAAAGAGGCAGATTTTGTGGCGTTTGCGGTTAAGACGGAGAATCCGCTGCTTGAATTGCTTGAGATGGAGATTCTTCCGGCGCATTTGTGGATCGGTGGGAAGATGTAAGAAGGCTTATCGAATTACGCTGTTGAAATATATCAGATTCGATATATAATAATCAAAGATGGATAAGCCGCTGGTAATTCTGCATGGAGGAATTAAGAGTCCGCCATTTTCGAAGGAAGCGAGGAAGTGGGCGGGGTTTTTATTGCGGTCATTGCAGAGGAATGAGATGTTGTCGATGCCGGATTCGAGACCGATGCCTGGTATCGGAAGCCGGTGTCATGAGCTTCGGATTAAGGATTCGGCGACGCGGATAAACTGGCGGATTTTTTATCGGTTAGATGCGGACGCGGTTGTCATTGTGGAGATTGTGGCCAAGAAGACGCAGGCGACGCCGAGTGAAGTGATCGAGCGTTGCCGGAAGCGGTTGCGAGAATACGACAAGTGATATGGAGGCTGATATGAAGCAGAATAAACGAGAAAAATTGGAGAAGCGGGGATATCGAGTGACTGATACGCAGGAGTTTCTCGGATTGTCGGATGAGGAAATCGCGCTGATTGATTTGAAGGTTACGTTGGTGCAGAAAGTGCGAGCGGTGCGGGAGGCTCGGAAGTTGACCCAGGGACAGGTGGGAAAATTGATTGGATCGAGTCAGTCGCGCGTGGCGATGATGGAGCGGGGAAGGCCGGAGGTTAGTTTGGATTTGATTTGCCGGACGTTGTTTGCACTGGGGTTGAGCCGCGATGAGCTCGGGAAATCGATCCGGATGAAACGGGCTGCGTGAAGAGTTATGTTTATTTCATACGATCGATCTACTTGTTAGCTGAGATTTGGGGATGTCCCGAATGCCATTGCCTTAAGCAGCTTTCCCCTGATATTTCAGGGCTTTTCGTAGTTCACTCCTCGGACTGGTCATCTTGCGATACGTATCCTTCAAGTCCTTGATCTTCCGCGGCTCATGACGTCCCGGTCGCCGGGGATTG
>DASRRR010000119.1:0-28308 GCA_035656825.1 Tepidisphaeraceae bacterium
AGTTCAAAGCCTATCCGGTGTGTCCTTCTTTTTTGGCTTTTGGGCCAGTTCCTTCAATAGTTGATGAAGCTTCCTGCCATCGATCCCGCCGCAGACGCCGATCCCCCGAGGGGGGGTACGATGTCTGGGGTCCTTCCCATACGCTCCCTTGATTTTCGTTGGAGTTTATGCGATACTATAGAAAGTACGTTTTTCTGCCGATATTGAAGGAAAGTCATGCAGCAGAATTTTTGGTGTCATAATCGAATTGAAACGACAGGGACGCAGATGCGTCGCATGTCGCGTTTGGTTCATCGCGTATAACTCCCGCCTCCTCGGCCGGGAGTCCTTCCCGGCGAAAAGATTCACACTCTTCAAAACTGGGAAACGATTTTCGGCCGATCAAGGCTTGATCGCTTTGCGCATTTTTTGCGTGAGGGGATGGGGTTTAGCGCTTGGGCGCACTGGTAGCTCAATTGGATGAGCACCGGCCTACGAAGCCGGCGGATGAAGGTTCGACTCCTTCCCGGTGCATTGTCGTTCACAGAACGGTTGTTTTTACTGTAAAGGCATTACTAATGGAGATTTCTATGCAACGCCTGATTTCATTGTTTGCGACGACGGAACACGAGCCGCGGCTGTCACAGCCGACGAGTGGACCGCCGCCGACTCCGGAGCCGGATTATGAGAAGGAGCCGGAATATTTTGAGCATTTGCTGGTCTATCTGCGCGAGCAGAAACGAGTGACTGGTGCGCCGGCAGATCTAGCTGAGGAAAGAGAGGCAGTTTATGCGTGATCGTGACGGCTTTCATTGGACTGGTAGCTCAATGGGTAGAGCGGCGGATCGAAATCCCGCAGGCGCAGGTTCGAATCCTGTCTGGTCCATTTGTCCGCAGTTAGTCCATAACACCGTCGGGCGGTCCGTGTGCTCCCTCAAGCGCTGATCGGCCTGGCGAATTCCCGCGGGTGTGTTGCCCGCGGGAGATTTTGGGTGCGTAGCTCAACGGCAGAGCGGCGGCCTCATAAGCCGTAGGTTGTTGGTTCGAATCCAACCGTTCACCCATTGAAAAAGCCCCCGGGGACATCCCCGGGGGCTCGGAGGGCCCGGAAACCATCGACGGGGCCCTCGCTTTAATTGGATGTAAACATATACGAGTGCCGACGGCGACGAGCAGAGATCGTCATGAGGGCGGCGGCGACAAAACAGAAAGAGGTCGGTTCGGGGACGGAGGCAAGGAGGGAAGAGACGTAGGCGTCGCCGAATTCGGCTTCGCGCTGGGCGAGGAAGGAGGGGGAGAGCGTGCCGGTCTGGGCGGCGAAGGCTTGGTCGGTGAGGAGGTAGTCATTGGCGTCGACGACGCCGTCGTAATTGACGTCGCCGTTGACCCAGGAGCCGGCGGCACCGAGGCCAAACTTGGCGACTTGTTGGTCGAGGAGGGCGTAGTCATCGCCGTTGACGCGGCCGTCGAGATTGAGGTCGCCGTACCAAGTGTATTTCACGGTGACCTGGGAGCCGTCGTCGTAGTAGCCGAGGGCGGTGGAGTTGGTGGGCGTGATGGAGGAGCTGGTGAGGCCGGGGAGATCCCATGCGCCGGCGTGGTAGGCGTTGCGGATGTAGGTGAGGACGTTGGCGGCGGGGGAAGTGAGGCCGGCGGCGGCGTATTGGATGGCGATTTTGCCGGTGGTGAGGTCCATTTTTGCGGCGCTGCCGATGACGAGGTTGGAGAGTGTGACGGGGCCTGCCAGGCCGGGTTCGACTTTGATGGTACCGCTGATGGTGCCGGCGGTATTGATGCTGACAGTGCCGGTGCCGAGGGCGGCGGGGTTGCCGATGAGGAGGATGCCGTTGTTGACGGCGGTGCCATCGTTGTAGGTGTTGGCGCCGGTGAGTTCGAGGGTGCCGACGCCGGCTTTTTGCAGGCCGCCGAGGGTAGCACCGGTGTTGATGATATTGCCGGAGATGGTGGCGGTTTTCGCGCCCACGGTGATGACGCGGTCGTGGCCGTTGAGATCGAGGCCGTTCTGGAAGGTGAGGTTGTCAGTGGAGACGGTGGAGTTGAGGAAAAGGTTGACGTCGTTGAGCTGGGTGTTGTGAAAGAAGTAGAGAACATTGTTGACGTTGGCGTTGATGGGATAATCGGTGGTGATGGTGTTTCCGGAGATGCCGGTGATGAGCCAGGGGGTTTGCGTGGAATTCGGGCCGTAGGTGACGTAATTGCCGACGACGATGCCAAGGGAGGCGGGGTCAGCGGTGAGGGTGATGGAGCGGGTGCCGAGAGTGCCGGTGCCATTGGCGGAGGTGAAGCCGGTTTGTTGCAGGGTGTTGGAGGTGAAGGGGGCGAATTGGATGGTGCCGGTGCCACCGTCGAGATCGACGGTGAGGGGACCACCGCCCGCGCCAAGGCCGAGGGCACAGGAGCTGCCGATTTGGCCAGGTCCGAGGCCGAGGGATCGGGTGAAGGTGCCGTTGGTTTCGAAGATGCCGAGGTCGGAGACGCCGGGGCGCTGGCCGGTGGAGATGGCGATATTAGAGGAGAGGGCGGCGGGGTTAGTGACGCGGAGGGTTCCCGCGGCGACGGCGAGGCGGTAGCCATCGATGCTGGAGGAGTTGAAGACCCAGAGAGCGCCATCGGTTTTGGCGATGACGCCGGCGCCGACGGTGGAGTTGAGTTTGATGTTGCCGTTGATGGTTCCGGTGCCGCTGGTGCCGCGCAGGACCAGGGGGTTGATTGCATTGGTCATGGCGGTGGCGTCGACGCTGCCATTGATGGTGATGCCGCCGGTGGCTCCGGCGGTGGTCAATGTGATGGCGGAGTCTCCGGCGGCGGTGAGGTTGCCGGCCCAGGTGACTTTGAATCCGGATTGATTCTGCACGGCGATGCGTCGATCGATGCCGATGCCGCTTTGCAGGGTCCAGGTTTCACCGATGGCGCCGACGGTGATATTGCCGTTGAAGGTCAGGTTATTGGAGTTACTGCCGGTCTGGCCGGTGGTATTGGCGAAGGTGAACCCGGACAAGCCATTGAGCGCGGCGGCGGTGGTGATGGTGGTGTTATCGACGCCGTCGATGGTCATTGTGCCACCGGTGAAGGCTCCGGTGTCGCTGAGGGTCAGGGCATCTCGGTAAGGTATGGAGGCATCGCCGGCGGTGATATTGACACCTTGACTGCCGGCGAGCGGGGCGCTGAGGACGGCTCCTTCGCCGGCGGTGCGGAATGGCTGGAGCGTGATGGTAGGAGTGCCGGTGGTGGTTTGTAACGTCAGGGTTCCCGGGCCGCTAAGCTGCCATTTGGCGCTGCCGCCAAATAGGCTGGCCTGCGTATCGCCAAAGATCAAATTCCCGACGGTGCGGGAAGTGTCGAGCGTGATGGCAGCGACAGTCCCGGAATTGTCGTCGGCGACGAATGATGCGGTGGAGTCAACGCCGTCGGCGATGGTACCGCTGGCCCAGTTGGCGGGATCGCTCCAGGTTCCGCTGGCGAAGGTGGCCCAGCTTCCGTCAGTGGCTTTGGCGGTCTGTGCGAGCCAGAACGGAGAGGCTGCTGTCAGGATGGCCGCGGACAGAACGGCGCGACGAGTGACCAGAGAACAATTGCACTTTCCCATGATTCCCTTCCCTTTCTTGATATGGTGACGGCTGAATGCCGCCGGAGGACATTGCGCGATGAACGGTGATTACATTTCCATGTCGAAGATCCACCAGATCTGGCGGATGGCATCGGTCTGAGTGGTATTGAGCGTCCAGACCGGGCCGCTGGTGTCGAGCAGGGGCTGGAAGTTTTTATTCATGACCCAGCGTGCCGAGCCGTCGGCATAAAGGACGTTTACGCCGGTTTTGTGCAGTTTGATCATGTCGTATTGCTGGCTGCAGACATCGGCGACGATGGCTTTGCCGCGGAGCTGAAACAGCTTGGGCATATTGAGCGGATAGAGCGGTTTGGCGGCGGTGGCGTTGGTGTAGTTCCACCACCACGTCGAGGCTTGGGCATCGGCGAGTTTTTTGGAGACGGTGAGGCAGGGCCTGAAACTGTAGCCGGCGCGAGTATTGACGCCGGCGGCGTCGAAATTGTATTTTTGCTGATACCACCAGACGTTGGCGGCCATGTCATAGCCGGCGTTGGCGTCGAGCATTTCGGCGAGTGGGCAGTAGAAGACGCGGCCGTCCATGATGCGTTGTTGCACGACGATTACGCCGAGCATGATGGGGACGCCGTAGGCGATCTGGTAGTTGCCGGCGAAGGCGCGGCTGTCGGTCCCGAGGGGGACGTAGCCGTTGCAGGCATTGGAATACATGATGGTGGCCTGGCCGATGGAGTGGAGGTTTGCCAGGCATTTGGCGCGATTGGAGGCCTCCCGGGCCTTGTTGAGAGCGGGGAGGAGGATGGCGATGAGGACCGCGATGATCCCGATGACGACCAGGAGCTCGACCAGCGTAAAGGCACGCGGGTGAAGATTGGATCGTTGCGGGAGGCGCGGCACGGCGGTGGTGGTTCCAGACCTCGTCATGCGTTGTATCTCCGGATGTGTCGGGGGGGATTTTACGCAGGTGCAGAATGTGGGTGTTAGCCTTAGATCGGAATGTTAATAGGACAAAATTGACTTTTCAGCACATGATCAGGCGCGGGGGCGAAGGGTGATGTGGCGGCGGCGGTATTCGGTGGCGGTGAGGCCGAGATGGGCACGGAAGCGTCGGGCGAAGTAGTTAGGGTCGTCCCAGCCGACCTGGTGGCCGATGTCGGAAATGGAGTGGTTGGTGCTCAGGAGCAGGACAGCGGCGCGTTCGACGCGGGCGCGGGTGAGGTAGGCCATCGGGGGGAGACCGGTGCCGGCTTTGAAGACGCGGGCGATGTAGGATTCATCGGCCTGGAGGCGGTCGGCGAGTTCGGAGAGGGTCCAAGGGTGGCTGATGTTGCTTTCTAATAAGTGGGTGCCTTCGGTGACGAGGCGGTGGGGGGTAGGGCGGGTGTCGGCTTGGGGCTGGTGGACGGGGCCGAGGTGTTTGGCGAGTTCGTCCAGGTAGACCAGGAGCAGTCCGACGCAGCCGGGGCGGCTGACGTGACGAGGGTTGAAAACAGCATCGCGCAGGCGGTCGAGAAGGTCTTCGCAGCGTTGGAGGGATTTTTCGGCCAGGCGAAGTTGCATGACGCGCGGGCCGTCGCTGGCGATGGGGCCTGTCCAGAGGAGGTAGCCGAGTTGCGGGTCATCGCGGACCCAGGCGAGTTCGCGTTGGAAGAGTTCCGTGCCGATGCAGAGGTTGTAGACGAGGAAGCTGCTGGGGGAGCGGTAGCCGTGCCAGGCGCCGGGGCGGAGGACGAAAATATCGCCGCGGGAGAGGGATTGATCGCCGTACATGCTGAGATGTTCGCCGCGGCCGGTGGTGATGGTGGCGATTTCGATGAAGTCGTGGTCGTGGGCGTAGTGGTCGCCGTGGCGGTAGCGGCGGCAGAGGAGCGGGACGTCTTCGCGCGGGAAGAGTGAACTGCCGAACATGTGCTTGGGGCCGACGGGGAGGCGGACGGGCATGGCGAAAGACTGCCACAATGAGGCGTGGGAAGTCAAATCTGTGCTAGGAGGCAGTTAGCAGCATTTGGATGCGCCGGGGCGGGTCACTTCAATTTGTGGCAACAGCAGGTAGCATCTCGGGTAATCCATTTCAAAGAGGTTTAACCAATGCGCAGATTCAACCGGTTGATGATTGTCTCTCTGGCCGCTGCGGCGGCGCTTTGCTCCACTTACGCCAAAGGGGCGGATGCGTCGGCGGATACGTGTTTGATGTTTGCGGCGCGGAATATTTCGAATCCGGGGCCTAATTTTTATCTGTATTACACGTTTTCGAATCAGGGGTTGGATATCAAGAAGGGGGATGTGCTGGAGTATGACATTTATCTTTCGCCGACGAATCCGATGGCGGGCGGGGGGATTGATTTTGATACGACTGGGAATGTGAGTTTGCGCGATACGCAATCGGAGGATCAGAATCATTTGCGGGCGCATCCGAATACATCGTTGCCGCAGGCGACGGGGCATTGGTATCACCGCGAGATTTCGCTGGAGAAGCTGGTGGGGAGGCATGCGACCAAGTGGAACCTGGCGGCCGAGGGGGATCAGCGGGGGGGGTATATTCAGTTTTTTGACAACATCGATGTGGCGCATGCGGATGGGACCAAGTCGGTGATTTATGACAACGGGGAGCCGGCGGCGCGGGCGATGGCGCAGAAGGAGGGGTATTCGCAGACGGTGCTGCTTAAGCCGGTGGATCGGGCGCTGATCAAGGATGGGGGGGATGTGACCAATGTGGTGGATGGGGAGCTGAAGCGGTTTGCGCTGCAGTCGCAGCTCGATGAAGTGCGGGCGGAGATTGAGCTGGCGCGCAAGATGGCGGATCGAGCAAAGGATCTGCATCTGGAGCAGCATGTGAATGAGGCGATGGCGATTGTCGAACATGCGGAGAAGGATGAATCGCTGGATGCGGAGACGTTGCAGTCGATGATCCATGAGATTCATGGGTCGCTGAACCATACGCATCCGGAGATGCAGAAATATACGGGGCATCTGGTGGGGCATGCCCACATTGATTTTCAGTGGCTATGGGAATGGACGGAGACGATTCAGGTTTGTCATGACACTTTCAATCAGGCGCTGAAATTCATGAAGGAGTTTCCGGGGTTCTCGTTTTCGCAGTCTTCGGCGGCGCTGTATGCCTGTACGGAGCAGCATTGGCCGGAGGTTTTTAAGGGGATTCAGGAAGAGGTCGCGGCGGGGCATTGGGAGATCGTGGGCGGGCGTGTGTGCGAGGGGGATGAACATATGATTTCTCCCGAGTCGCATGCGATGCACTTTTTGTATGGGCAGCGTTATTTTCGGGAGCGGTTTAATGGGAAGCAGGCGATTGTCGGGTGGGAGCCGGATACGTTTGGGCATACGTTGCAGTTTCCGCAGATATTGAATCTGGGTGGGTGCAAGTATTTTTACTTCTGCCGGGGGGGGTATAACCATCCGATGTTCTGGTGGCAGGCGCCGGATGGGTCGCGGGTGCTGGCGTTTGAGGAGCCGGCGACGGGGGGTTGGTATAACGGGGATATTTCGACGAACCGGTTTGATCGGCTGTTTAAGTTTGCCGATGAGACGGGGGCGAAGGACATGCTGGAGGTGTACGGGGTTGGGAATCACGGCGGCGGGCCGACGCGGGAGAACATCAATGCGGCGCTGGCGTTCCAGAAGGTGCCTTTCCTGCCGACGCTGAAATTTTCGACGGCGACGGAGTTTTTCCATTCGCTGGAGAAATATGATTTAACGAAGCTGTATGTGCATACGACGGATTTGAACACGCCGGCCAATACGGTGAATGACAAGGGGCTGTATGGGACGTATACGACGCATTCGGATTTGAAGCGGTGGAATCGCGATGCGGAGTCGCTGACGGAATCTGCCGAGGCGATCGCGGCGTTTGCGGCGCGGTTTGGATATGACTATCCGGGGAAGGAATTTCGGAAGAATTGGGAGGATATCTGCTGGAATCATCATCACGATACGCTGACGGGGACGTCGATTCATCCGAGCTATAATTTGTCGGAGAAGATGTTTACCCGGGTGATCGCATCGAGCAAAAAGATCGGGGAAGATGCACTGGCGTTTCTGGCGACGAAGGTGAAGAGCGACGACGATTCGGTGCTGGTGTTTAATCCGGTAGGGTGGACGACGAGTGCGATGGTGAAGCTGCCGGCGAATGTGCCTGCGGGTTCGATTGCGACGGCCGAAGGAGACAGCGCTGCGATGCAGCAGTCGAGTGATGACCATTCGATTTTCTACGCGAGCAACCTGCCGTCGTATGGGTATCGTGTTTATCACATCAAGTCGGGTAAAGCGGAATCGGAGGGGGTGCCGACGGTTTCGGGCGATTTTAAGACTTTGGAAAATGCGGAGTATAAGGTTGTCTTTGATCCATCGAGGGCGGTGGTGACTTCGGTAATTGAGAAGAAGTCGGGCCATGAATTTGTAGCTCCGGGCGGGTCGATTGATCGGCTGGAGATTCACTGGGAGCAGCCGGATGGGATGAGCGCGTGGATTATCGGGACGATCGATCATGTGGATGCGCTGACGTCGCCGGTGACGCCGAAGATTACGGAGGAGGGTCCGGCGCGGGTGACGATTGCGTGGGATCGGACGTTTAAGTCGACGACGCTGCATCAGACGTTGTCGATGCCGGCGCATGGGGCGCCGGAGTTTACGTTGGATACGCAGTGGAAGGAGATCGGGTCGGCCAAGGAGCTGATTCCATTTTTGAAGGTGGCGTTTGACATCAATGCGACCAATCCGGTGGCGACGTATCAGGTGCCGTTTGCGTCGATTACCAAGCCGACGGATGGCGGGGAGAGGCCGGCGCTGAAATTTGCGGATTTGTCGGATGAGACGAGCGGGGCGGCGATTGTTCAGGATTGCAAGCAGGGGTATTCCGCCAAGGGGCATACGATGTTTTTGTCGCTGATTCGGACGAGTTTTTATCCTGATCCGAGGCCGAACGATCGGCCGCAACATGCCAAGTGGGCGTTTTTGCCGCATATGGGATCGTGGCAGTCGGCGGGGGTTTTGAATTATGCCGAGTCGTTTAATCATCCGCTGATGGCGACGGCGGTGAAGGCGAATGCGGATGGGACGCTGCCGGCGGAGGCGTCGTTTCTGTCGGTTGGGAATAATCCCAATATCATCATCACCGGCGTGAAGCAGGCGGAGGATGATAAGGATTTGGTTGTGCGGCTATATGAGGCGTATGGGACGGCGGCGCAACCGACGATCACGCTGCCGTTTGCGCCGAAGCATTTGCAGTTGGTGAATTTCATGGAGGATCATCTGGCGAATCAGGAGTCGGCGACGTTGAGTGTGAAGCCGCACCAGATTCAGAACGTGAAGATGGTGCTGTCGGATGAAGCGCAGTTTGCGAAATAAACGTTAGAAATTGGTTCATTTTGAAAAACGCAGGCGTTTTGCCTGCGTTTTTCTTTTGGGGGTACAATCGGGGCATGATGCTATTTTCAAATGAGATGTGGGTTCCGACGGTTCATATCGGCGAGTTCATTTTTCGAGGAATTATTGTCTATATTTTCCTCCTGATTTTATTGCGATTAACAGGAAGGCGGCAGATCGGGCAGCTTGCGCCATTCGACATGATTTTGCTGCTTGTGCTATCCAATGCGGTGCAGAATGCGATGAATGGGGGGGATAATTCGCTGACGGGTGGGATTGTGTCGGCGTGTACGCTGGTGGCGATGAATTCGTTGGTGGGAGAGCTGACGTACCGGTTTAAGTTTTTGGAGTCGCTGATTGAGGGGAGGCCGATGTCGCTGATTCATGATGGGCATGTGAATCATCGCAATCTGCGTAAGTTGAAGATGACGATTCATGAATTGAATGCGTCGCTGCGCATGGCGGGAGTCGGGTGTCAGGAGCATGTGCTGCATGCGGTGCTGGAGACGACGGGGCAGTTGACGGTGATTCGCAAGGCCGAACATCCGGCGGCGTGATACAATCGCGGGCATGAAGAAAAGAGAGATGCGGGCGGGTGTGAGTCGGCGCCGGGTGATTCAGAGCATTGCGGCGATTGGGGCGACGTCGATTGCCGGGGGAGGATTGGCGGCGACGACTGAGCCGACGGGGATTGTGCCGGGAGATGTGGAGGCGCTGAATAAGGTTTTCGATCATCCGTATTCGGCCAGTGAGTCGGAGTTGATGGTGGAAGGGCTGACGACGAAGCGGGAAGTTATTTCGCGGAATCGTCAGAAGGGGCTTGCGTATACGACTCCGCTGGCGGTTTCGTTTCGGGTGGAAGGGGAGGCGACGCCTTTTCTGGCGGAGGCGATTGATGGGCCGCCGATGGCTTATAACGGTGATCCGGCGTCGCTGGCGTTTGCGAGTGTGGCGGATTTGTCGCGATTGATTCAGGCGCGGAAGGTCAGTTCTGTTGAGCTGACGAAGATGTATTTGAAGCGGCTGAAGGAGATCGGGCCGCGGCTGAATTGTGTGATTAATCTGACGGAAGATTTGGCGATGGGGCAGGCAAAGCGGGCGGATGAGGAATTGGCGGCGGGGAAATCGCGCGGGCCGCTGCATGGGGTGCCTTGGGGGGCGAAGGATTTGCTGGCGGTGAGGAATTATCCGACGACGTGGGGAGTGGAGATTTATCAGTCGCGCGTGTTTGATCATGACGCGGCGGTGGTGCAGAAATTGGAAGCTGCGGGGGCGGTGTTGTGTGCGAAGTTGTCGCTGGGGGAACTTTGCATGGGAGATACCTGGTATGGGGGGATGACGCGGTGCCCGTGGAATCCGAAGGAGGGTTCGTCGGGGTCGTCGGCGGGACCATGTGCGGGGGTGGCGGCGGGGCTGGTGGGGTTTGCGATCGGGTCAGAGACGCTGGGGTCGATTGTTTCGCCTTGCATGGTGAATGGGACGATGGGGCTCAGGCCGACGTTTGGGCGGGTGCCGGGGTTTGGAGCGATGGTGTTGTCGAACACGATGGATAAGTTGGGGCCGATTGCGCGGTCGGTGGAGGATTTGGGGGTGATTCTCGCCGCGATTGTGGGAGGGGAGATGGGGGATGTGCGAGCGGAGGTGAAGCCGCTGCGCGTGGGATATGACGTGGAGGCGTTTAATTTTGATACGGCGACATATAAGAAGAATCCCGCGCTGAAGGAGATGTATCAGAAGGCGTTTGATCAGATGCGCGCGGTGGCGGGGAGGGAGATGGTGCCGGTGCATCTGCCGGCGGCTAAGGATTATGTGGGGCTGGCGTCGCTGGTGATTGCGTGTGAGTCGGCAAATAATTTTATGGGGCTGCTGACCAGCGGAGATATTCGCAAATTGAAGCAGCAGGGGGATGGGACCTGGCCGAATACGTTTCGGGTGGGTTCGTGTGTGCCGGCGGCTGATTATTTGCGGGGGATGCAGTTGCGGACGCAGCTCATGGGCGCGATGAAAGAGGCAATGAAGGAAGTCGATTGTTATTTGACGCTGCCGTATGTCGGGCCGACGATTTCTTATACGAATTTGACGGGGCATCCGTCGGTGGTGTTTCGGGGGGGATTTTTTAAGGATCGACCGAAGATGATTGAGCTGATCGGGCAGCCGTTTCGAGAGGATCAGATTTTGAAGTTGGCGCTGATGTTTGAGAAGGGGACCGGGCATCACACTCGCTGGCCGGATACCTCGGCTATTCCATGAAACTATTTGCCGCCTGCGGGGAAGAACTAGGAAATCAGCTCAAAGAGTGGCTGTAGATCCTGAGCGATTGCTGTCTGGTGCTGGAGCAGTTGACGGGGCGCATTAGAAGTTTCTGGAGGAGAATGCGGCGATGAAGCAGCGCTTGGCCGAGGGCAAAGAAGATAAGTCGACGCCTGCATTCATCAAGCCCAATGTTTGTCGGCTGCAGAGCAAGAAACCAGAGGGCAAGAGGGATCAGGGGATACTGGTCATGGACTTCTATAGGACGTACGACCAGTTTCCCGGCAGCCAGCAGAAGTGCCTGAAACTCATTCAAGTCAAGAAGCGACGTGAGCGTCGCCAGTTCCACGTCCGTTTCCATACGTGATCTTCCTTGATCACCGCGGTCCACTCATACCTCAACCCATGGTAGATTCCAACCAACTGTCAGCGGCTTTTGCGGAGAGCCAAAATTATCAGCGGCGTTTGCGCGATATGAAGAGGGCAAGGGGGAAGAGGAGGAGGAGGGTGGGTTCGGGGAGAGAGGCGGTGAGGGAGGCGATATAGGCGGAGCCGAATTCGGCTTCGCGTTCGGCGAGGAATTCGGGGGAGAGGGGGGCTTGTTGGGCGAAGGCGGTGTCGATGAGGAGGTAGTCGGCGGAGTTGATGACGCCGTCGCCGTTGAAGTCGCCGTTGGCCCAGCCGGTGAGGTGTTTGTCGAAGCCGCGGTCGAGGAGTGCGTAGTCGTCGGCGGTGATGACGCCGTCGAGGTTGGCGTCGCCGGGGAGGCCGGGGATGAAGTAGCTGACCTGGAGGAGGGGGCGGTCGGCGATGTCGGAGGAGTCGGAGGAGACGAAGCGCCAGCCGTCATTGCCGTTGGGGAGGAGGACCCAGCCGTTGTCGGTGGCACCTTCGAGCCAGGCGTAGACGGATTCGGTGACGTCGAAGGAGACGGTCGCCCCTCTGGCGGTGGGGGTGACGGTGCCGTTGGCGGCGAGGATGGCTTGGGAGCCGTCGGTGGCGATGGAGCCGCCGAGGGAGGACCATGTGTCGGTTTCGCCCCAGGTTTGGAGCATGCGGTAGAGGGAGACGGAGGTGGTGGTTTGGGAGTCAGTGGCGGTGTCGGTGGTGAGGGTGAGGGTGGCGGATTTGATGACGGCGTTGGCGGGGATGCGGTTGTTTTGGAAGAGATTGGCGAATTTGATCAGGCCTTCGCGGGGTTGTTTGCCGGTGGTGGTGCCGTCGGCGTCGCCGTCGACCCAGATAAAGGGTTGGGTGGAGTCGTCGGTTTTGGTGGCGGTGGAGTCGATTTCGGTGTCGCGGGTGCCGGTATAGGCGTTGACGCCGTCCTGGATGGAGATGGACTTGGTGTAGCCGGGGGAGCCGGGGACTGCGCCGAAGCGGCCGTTGATGTCGACGGCGAGGTCGAACTGGCTGTCTTTGTCGGTGAGGTAGGAGTTGGCGATGGGAGAGTAGCTTTTGACGTGGACGACGGAGTGGTCGGGATCGAAGGTGAGTTCTCGGAGGTAGCCGCCGCCTTTGAAGAGGCCGGGGTAATCGGTGGCCTGGTAGTCGGAGAGCATTTCGTAGACGGGTTGGCCGGCGATGTTGGTTTGGGTCTGGTTATATTCGCCGGTGATGTGGCCGTTGAGGGTCATGATGATCTGGGGATTATTTTGGACGAAGGTGTCCCAGATATTTTGGCGACCGGCCTGAAAGCCGTTGTTATCGAGCATGGCGTGGGTGGTGAAGATGGTCGGCATGCCGGGGTGGGAGTTGATGATGGATTGGGCCCAGGCGAGGTCGTAGGAGTCGGGTTCGTATTGGAGGCCGATGTTGAGGAATTGGCGTCCGCCGGCGTCGAAGACGGAATAGTTATCCAAGCCTGCGAGGGGGGAGGTGGGGGTGGCGGGAGAGAAGCCGTGTTCCCAGGGTTTGGAGGCGAAGCGTTGAGGGCCGAAGTATTTGAGGAAGTAGATGGGCTGGTCTTTGATGTCGTAGTGGACGTAGTCGTGGTTGCCGATGACCATGGCGTAGGGGACATTGCCGGCGTCGAGGATGTCGAAGGCGGAGTCGGCGCGTTGGTATTTGATATCGCTGGAGATGTAGCCGGTCGGGTTGTTGGGGTCGGGTTGGTAGGGGTTGGTGGTGCTGGCGTAGAAAGGGTTGCCGTCGTTTTGGTAGTCGCCGAGCGCGAGGACGAAGGCGATGTTGTTGGAGGTCTTGGTGTTGACGATCCAGTTCATCTGGCCTTGGTAATAGGTGACGGTGTTGGCGGCGCTGTCGGCGTAGTTTTGCGGGTCGGGGATGGCGATGACGGTGAAGGGAGTGGTGGCGAAGGCCGGGGCGGTGAAAGCGAGAGTAAGCAAGAAAGAGTGGTGCAACCGCATTTTTATCTCCCGGGTGGTGGATTCATTATGGCGCGGAATGAATGGGGATCAATCTAAATTTAATAATTGATTGAGATTATTTGATGCGGAGGAGGACGACGGCGTGGGTGGGGACGGAGGTTTGGAGAAGGGGGGAAGAGAGGGGAATGGTTTGGCCGGTCCAGAGGTCTTTAGAGGTGGGGTGGGGGGATTGGATGCCTAATTCGGAAAAGGGGATTTGGACGGTGGCGGGTTTGGGGGAGCGGTTGAGGAAGGCGACGGCGGTGGAGCCGTCGGCGAGGGATTTGGCGAAGATTTGGATGTCCCCGGCGGAGCGGATGCAGCGGCAGGGGCTGGCGAGAGGGTCCTGGTTGATGGCGATGACGTCTTTGTTGAGGAGGAGGGATTTGGTGGAATCGTCGAGGTGGCGGAGGTCCATGGAGATGAAGAGTGGGGCGTTCATGATGGCCCAGAGGGAGAACTGGGCTTGGTATTCGTTGTGGGTCATGGAGGGGTTGGAGGCGTTGGGGCGGCCGACGGGGTCTTTGTGGCCGACTTCGAGCATGTCGGGGTCGGGCCAGAATTCGGGGGAGGTGTAAGTGAGGAGCGGGATGTGGCGGTCGAGGATGGGGAGGATGGCGCCGTTGTTGCCGGTCCAGTGGTCGTTGACGTCGGTTTCGCAGCGGAAGAGGTGGGCGATGGGCTGGCACCAGAGCCAGGGGCGCGGGACGGTGCAGACGCTGAACATGATGGGGTGGTCGCTCTTTTCGAGGGCGTGGGCCATCTTGAGGTAGGAGTGGCGGATTTCGTCTTCCTGGGAATGGGGGTTGTTGAGGGTGATGGAGTTGGAGCCTTTTTTGAGAGTGAGTTCGAGGGTGGTTTTGTGCAGGGTGTAGCGTTGGGCCATGTCGTAGGGGAGTTGGATGCGGTGGGGGGAGGAGCCGTTGGCGGTGACGAAGAGGGTGACGGTGTTGTAACGTTCCATGCCGAAGTAGGGGAAGGAGAGGTAGAGGTCGAGGGAGTATTTGCCGTCGGCGGGGACGGAGATGTCGGGGATGGTGAGTGCGCCGTTGTCGTAGCCGATGGCGGTGACGCAGTGGCCGCCGGAGCAGGTATCGCGGGGTTCGACGCGGGCGAGGCCGGTGAGGTGGTTTTGGACGGCTTCGGCTTCGGTGGAGAAGAGTTCGGTGGTGCCTTGGCGGAGGACGATGCGGTCGATGTCGGGTGCGCCGCTGGTGGTGTCTTTGGCGTGGACGTAGTCGCAGCGGTCGTATTTGATGAAGTCGACGCCCCATTTGATGAAGAGGGCGGCGTCGGCTTCTTCGAAGCCTTGGGAGCCGGGGGAGAGTTTAGGGCAGTCGTGGATGCCGGCGGGCTGGTGGAGGCCGAATTTAAGACCTTTGGAGTGGACGTAGTCGGCGAGGGCTTTCATGCCGTGGGGGAATTTGGCGGGGTCTTCGATGAGGAGGTTGTTGGGGCCGCGGGTGCCGGGTTTCCAGCCGCCGTCGATGACGAGGTAGGTGTAGCCGGCGTCGCGGAGGCCGGTGGAGACCATGGCGTCGGCCTGCTCTTTGATGGAGTCTTCGGTGAATTCGCGGCGGAAGGCTTCCCAGCTATTCCAGCCCATGGGAGGAGTGGCGGCGAGGCGAGGTTTGATGGAGGGGGTGGAGGGGATGTTTGTAGTGGAGCAGCCGGGGAGGAGGGGGGTGATGAGAAGGAGAGTTAGTGCGAGGAGGGTGGTGGTTTTCATCATTGAGTTGATAGCGATCGGGTTGGTAGGCGTCAAATTGGTGGAAGCGGTGCGGGTGGCGCGGATATAGAAATTATTTGTCGGTGTAGGGGGTGGTGGGACGTTGTTGGAGTGTGGTGGTGGCGGCTTTTATGGCGGTGGTGACTTTGATGAGGGTGGAGGGGAAGTATTTTGGGCCGGCTTCTATGGTGAGGGAGGGGATTTTGGCGAGGGGGGAGAGGTGTTGGGATTGGAGTTTCATTTCGGTGTCGTAGGCGAGGATCCAGCCGGTGGTGATCGAGGCGTCGCCGTCGGGGACGTCGATACGGGTGCTGCCCTGGTCGCGGAGGGTGGGGGCGAAGGAGACGGTTGCGGCTTTGAGGCGGAGGGATTCACGGGCGGCGATGGAGCCTACGGTTTGGAGTTTGTCGAGGGTGAGATCTTTTTCGTCGCCGACGCCGATGAGGAGGATTTGTTTGGGGGTGATGGAGTTCGGGGGAGGGGTGAAGGAGAGCGTTTGGCCGAAGTCGCCGGGGAATTCGCCGCGGTCGCGGAGGTTGGAGAGGAGGTGGTGAAGTTTTTGATTGAGGTCGTCCATGGCTTCGATGTATTTGTCGCCGGCGGGGTCGTGTTTGAGGATGCAGAGCATTTGGAGGTCGGTGGTTTGGGCAGCGGGGCCGATCATTTCGACGGAGATGGTCTGGTCGTGAGGGGCGTCGATGGTTTGTTTGGTGGCGGCGCTGGCGGTGGAGATGAGGCAGGCGGAGATGAGGGCGGCGACGATCGAATGGGTTCGATGGAGAGTAAATTTTGATTGCGTCATGATTATCTCACTGAGAAGGATTAGCAGACTGTTCGCGGGCGGACCATAGCTCACGGGCTTTTTGGCGGTGGAGGAGGGCTTTTTCGGGGTGGTTCAGGCGGATGTAGAGGGCGGCAAGGTAGCGGTGGGCGTCGAGCATGTTGGGACGCATGGAGATCGCGATTTCCATGGATTGGGCGGCGCGGTCGTATTGCTCTAGGCGGACCAGGGCGATGCCGAGGCGGAAGTGGGCGGTGGGGAAGTGGTGGAGTAGGCCTACGGCGCGGAGGGCGTGGGAGGCGGCTTCTTCGTTGCGGTCCAGGGCGAGGAGTGCGGCGGCGAGGCCGTCGTGGGCGGATTCGCTGTGTGGGTCGATTTCCAGGGCGCGAGTGAAGGCGCGGTGGGCGTGGGGGAACTGGCGGTCGTGGAGGTAGACGCGGCCGATCATGGTGTGGATGGCGGGGGAGTCGGGGGTGGATTGTTCGGCGCGGCGGAGGTGTTGGAGGGCGGCGGGGCGGTCATTGGAGAGGAGGAGCGCCCAGCCGAGCCAGAGGTCGGTTTCGGGGGTGGTGATGCCGGTGGAGTTGAGGGATTCGATGAGTCGTCGGCAATCGGCGACGCGGCCGAGGTTGGAGTAGCACTGGGCGAGGAGGATGGCGAAGCGGTGATTGGTGGGATTTGAGGCGTAGAGAGATTCGATGGTCGGGAGGGCTTTGTCGGGACGGCCGGCGTCGTATTGGGAGGCGGCGAGGTTGTATTGCCATTCGCGGCGGGCGGTGTCGGCGGCTTCGCGCTGGTCAGAGGAGGGGGCGGGCATGTAGCCGAGTTCGACGAGTTGTTGGATAGCCTGGCTGGCGTCGAGGGGGTCGACGCGGAGGTCGGGGGGGTGGAGGCCGGCGTCGCCGGGGACGTCGTCCCAAGAGGGGATGCGGTTGATGGGGAGGGGGGTGATGAAGGATTGGGCGAGGGTTTTGCCGTCCATATCGGAGCCGACGGGGAGGTTTTGGATGGTGAGGATGGTGGGTGCGACGTCGAGGAGAGTTGCGCCGTAGATGCGTTCGTCGGGGCGGATGTTGGGGCCGGCCATGGCGAAGATGCCGTGCTGGCGGTGCCAGGCGACGGCTTCTTCGGCGGCATTGGCGATGGCGGAGAGGGGGCGGAGGTGGTCGGAGTGAAAGCCGTGGTCGGAGACGAGGATGATGGTGGCGTCGGGGCCGGCCAGGTCGACGAGGCGGGCGAGCATCATGTCGTGCCAGCGGTAGATGCCGGTGATGACGTGCTGGTAGAGGTCGAAGTCGCGCTCGGAGATGGGGGAGAGGCGCGGCGGGTGGTAGGGCATGAAGTGGTGGCCGACCATGTCGATGGTTTCGTAGTAGGCGGCGAGGAAGTCCCATGGTTCGTTTTGCATGATGGCGGTGGTAACGGCGTGGATGGAGGCGGCCTTGGCCATGAGGCGGGCGAGGATGAAAGGGCGCGGGTCGGAAGCAGTGTCGATTTCGTGGAGCTTGGGGATGAGGGGGGCGAGGTCGGAAGCGACGATTTCGCGGGGGTGGACACGGAGATTGGCGATGGCGTCGCGGAGTTCGGGAGGGTGGACGGAGGCGGGGGGGATGGGCCAGGGGGCAGGGGAGTTGAGGTCAGTGGGTTCGGCGAATTGGTTGGAGACGCAGATGCCGCTAATGGGTTCGGCGGGGTGGGAGGCATACCAGCCGACGACGTGGGATTTGCGATTGGATTGGGAGAGGATGTTCCAGAGGGCTTTGGTTTTGCGGGAGGTGGAGGAGACGGGTCGGACGCCTGCGCCGTCGGGGGAGGGTTCGATGAAGCCGAGGATGCCATGCTTGTCGGGGCGTTTACCGGTGGAGATGGAGTTCCAGAGGATAGGGGAGAGGGCGGGGCGGAGGGTGGAGATATTGCCCATGACGCCGCGGTTGATGAAGCGGGAGAGGGCGGGGAGGTGGCCGGCGTCGAGGAGTGGGGTGATGATTTTCCAGTCGGCGGCGTCCCAGCCGATGAGGAGGGTGGGGGAGGGTTTCATTTTATTAAGAAGCCCACGGACCGCGGTCCGTGGGCTTTGAAGGGTTTTGATTGAGAGAGACGATTTTAGGCATTGGAGCGGCGGAGTTTGACTTGTCCGCGGCGGGCGAAGAGGCCGATGGCACCGGTGGCGAGGAGTGCGAGGGAGGAGGGTTCGGGGAGGGAGGTGGCGCCGGCGATGATGGAGGCGCCGGAGTCATCGTAGGCCCAGTCAACGAAGGTGATGCCGGTGGAACCGCCGCGGGCGGGTTCGCCGTCGACGGTTTTGGCGATTTGAACCCATCCGAAGACGGGGGCTCCGCCGTTGACGGAGGCTTCGGTGAATTCGATGCCCATGTAGCCGGTGCCGGCGGCAAGCCAGTCACCGGCGGTGGGGTTATTCATAAAACCGAATTGGGCAGGTTCGCCGATGAGGGTTGAGGCGGAGCTGATAATCGTGCCGAAGGGGAGTTTAGCGACGTCAGCGCCGCCTGCGGTGGGTGAGGAGCTTTTGACAAGGAAGGTGCTCAAGCTGAGAGGGAGATACATGCCGAAGAAGTTTTGTGAGGAGCCGCCGTTAACGTAGGGGTTGATGTCCCAGCCGGGGTTTGCGCCTGGGGTAGCGGTGGAGAGGTCGGTGACGAGATTGATGTAGATGCCCGGGGAGCCGTTGGTGAGGGGGACGTTTTGGATGCCGCTGTAGACGATGTTGGCATCGGCTTGTTCGGTTTGGCCGGCGACGGTTGCGATGGCGGCGACGGCGGCGCAGGCCATGAAGTGGCGGTCGAGGGCGTGGAGTAAAGAGGATTGGGTGCCTTGCGGCAATTGAGTCTGATCGCGCATGATGTATTTCCCTTCCGTTTGAGAATGAACTGTGGGCATCAGATCGAGATGAAAGTGAGCCGGGTTCAGTTCAGCATGTTTCTGAGGCGAATTGGTTGATCCAGCGTAAGCGAGATTACTTTTAACTGCGGTAAAGTCAAACGAATTCTGGGGAGATGGCGATGTCAGGAGAAGAATTTGTGACGGTGGTTTCGGGGTTGCCGCGGTCGGGGACGAGCGTGATGATGCAGATGTTGGCGGCGGGGGGGATGGAGATGTTGACGGATGGAAAACGAGGGGCGGATGTCGATAACCCGGCGGGGTACTTTGAGTTAGAGGCAGTAAAGGGGTTGGCGACGGATGCGCGGTTTTTGGAAGAGGCGGGGGGGAAGGGGGTGAAGATTGTGCATGCGCTATTGGGGTATTTGCCGAGGGGGAGGGAGTATCGGGTGATTTTTATGCGGCGGGATTTGGATGAGGTGCTGGCGTCGCAAAGGAAGATGTTGGATCGGGCAGGGAAGGCGGGGGCGGCGCTGAGTGAGGAGCAACTAAAGGGAATTTATGCGAGTCAGATTCAACAGGCGCTCAGGGGGCTGGGGGAGAGAGGGATTGAGGTGTTGGAGGTTGATTATGGAGCACTGATTTCTGATGCGGCGGGAGTGGCGCGGGGAGTGAATGAATTTTTGAGAGGGAAGTTGGATGAACGCGCGATGGCGGGGGCTGTGAAGTCGGGGCTGTATCGAAATCGGAGGTAGAAAGAGTTAATGGTGGCGATGGGGGGTGAAGAGGAGGCTTTGAGGTGTGGATGAGCCGGCGGCGGTGATGGTGAGTTTGCCGTGCTTGACGCCCTTGGCGGTGAGGAGGCGGTCGGAGATGGTTTTGATGAGAGAGCCTTGGCCGCGGAGGACGATGACTTCGAGGCAGTTGTCGTGGTCGAGGTGGACGTGGAGGTTGGAGACGACGGAGTGTGGGTAATCGTGCTGGACGGCGGTGAGGGTGGACTGGATGCGCGGGGTGTGGTGGTCGTAGATGAGGGTGATGGTGCCGGCCATTTCCTGGTCGCCGAAGGTCTGGCGGTGTTCGACGAGGCGGTCGCGGATCATGTCGGCGATGGCCTGGGAGCGGTTGGCGTGGTTGCGCTGTTGGACCATGTCGTCGAGATCGCGGAGGAGGTCTTCGGGGAGGGAGACGCTGAAGCGCGTTGCCAGTTGCGGGGATTTGGGTGTAGTGTTACGATTGTTGTTGCTCGTAACATTTCGATTGGATTTAGGAAGTCTGGAGGGTTTTTTCATGTTGAGGGATATTAGTGGATTTGGGCCTTTGAGCCGAGTGGCGCTGTTTGGGGCGGGGTGTTTGATGCCGGCGGTGGTGGCGCTGGGGGATGTGGACTGGTCGAGTGTGCCGGTGATTTCATCGGGGGATTTTCAGGCGGTGACATCGACGGGGGATTCGGCGTATTCGGGGACTTTCCCCATACAGATACAGGGAGTCTTGCTGGATAATCCGGGGGATTTGCTGGATGCGACGCCGAATTTTCTGCCGGCAGTTCCACAGAATTATTACAATTTGGGTGGTCAGTGGCAGGTGTACGTGCAGTCGGTGGTGCCGGGGAGTTCGAGCGGGACGGGGGCGTATATGGGGCAGAATTATGGGAATCTGGGGTTTATTGCCGATACATCGGACAATTATTCCAATGCGGACTGGCTGGCGGAGGTGTATCGGGTGTCGCATGATGCGATTACGGGGCAGGCGCTGCATGCGGGGGATTTGGTGGAATTGCGGGCGAGGACGGGGCTATTTTATGACGGGGAATTTAATGTCAATGAAGCGCACTTTGTGGATCCGCTAGAAAATTTTGATGTGGTGTTGGTGCAAGCGAATTATGGATTGCCGGCGGCGAAATCGCTGGCGTTGTCGGCGGTGAAGGATAGTTCGGACAATTTCATTTTTGATCCGACGCGGACGAGCGGGGATGAGTTGTACCAGGGGACGCTCGTGAAGTTTTCGGAGGTGCATCTGGTTTCGCCGGCGGGGGATTGGAAGCCTTTGAATTATGTGACGGTGGCGGATGATACGGGGAGGACGTTTCCGCTGTTGCTGGGGTCGAGTGCGCTGTTTGATGTAGCGCCGACGGGGGATTTTGATGTGACGGGGATATTGAGCCAGGACGATTCGGGCGGGCCTGATCCGTATAACAATCCGACGTATGAGGGGGGGTATCGGTTGTGGATTGATGATCCGAGCGATGTGGTGGCGTTGCCGGAGCCGGGGTGTTTGATGGTGTTGGCGGGTGTGGGCGTGATGGGAGTGGTTCGTCGCCGGCGGATTTAACGGGATGCGATTATGCCCGATGGAGACTTTGTAAAATCGTTCGGTCGCGGTCGGGCGTTTACGCTGGTTGAGTTGCTGGTTGTGATTGGGATTATTACGGTGCTATTTGGGCTATTGATGCCGGCGCTGGCGCGGGCGCGGATGGCGTCGCAGATTGTGCGGGTGCATTCGGATTTGATGCATATTAATCAGGCGCTGCAGATGTATCAGATGGACAATGGGGGGCAGTTGCCGCCGACGCGGTTTTCGTGTGCGACGCGGATTGCGTATGAGTTGCCGGTGGAGCTGACGAATTCGAGGTATTTGCCGCCGAAGGAGGATGGGACGGTGGTGCGGGTGAATGTGGAGGACCCGTTTAATGAGGGGCATCCTTATTTATATCGAGCGCCGGGGGATGCGATTATTAACGAACATACGCTGATGAAGAACGCATCGTCGTTGTTTGTGCCTGATGATTGGCCGAAGTGTCAGTCGTCGGCGGGGCAGTATTATACGGATCCGCAGATGAGTCCGGTGCGGTATGCGGTGTGGTCGGTGGGGCCGAATGTGAATTCGCCGAAGTTTTATACGGATGCGGGACAGGCGCCGGTGGCGTCGCGGTTCTGGTGCATGGGGTCGCGCGATACGGGGGTGATCATGCATGCGATCGGGCGGCGGAGTGAGAATGTGCTGAGTCCGTGATCCGAGGAGAAGGTTGATGAAACGATTTTGTGCTGTGATGGGAGTGGCGATGCTGGCGTCTTGTTCATCGAGCCATCAGGATCCGAAATGGGCGGAGGATGCGGCGCGGCTGCATGGGAACATGGGCCCGGGGGTGATCGTGGGGGCGATGGTGGGGCATGATGCGATGAATCAACTGGGCGATCCGAAGCCTTGGGAGGTGGAGGTGGCGTTGTGGCTGCCGGCGGATCGGCAGATACCGGGATACCGGTGTATATTGGATGGTTTGCAATCGACGACGGGGGCGACGATGGGGAAGGGGAATATCGTATTGAAGACGACGCCGGCGGGAGGGGATAGACGGCCGCGGATCGTGATTACGGAAGGTGAAAAGCGACTGACGTACTTGCTGAATGAGAAAGCTACGTCGATCATAGACCAGACGAATTACCCGACGATGCGAGCGGATAGTCATCGGCTATTGGATATGTCCTCGGCGGCATTTACACGCAGTGAAATGAAGGAATGACATGCATATACCAGATGGATTTTTGAATGGGCGGATCGCGGCGGTGGCGGGGGTTTTGTCGGCGGGGGCGATCGCGATGTCGGTGCGGCAGACGCGGAAGTATCTGCCGGCGCGGAAGGTGCCGCTGATGGGGCTCACGGCGGCGTTTGTGTTTGCGGCGCAGATGTTGAATTTTCCGGTGGCCGGGGGGACATCGGGACATATGGTGGGAGGGGTGTTGTGTTCGGTTTTGCTCGGGCCGAGCGCGGCGATTTTGGTGATTAGTTCGGTGCTCATTGTGCAGTGTTTCGTGTTTGCCGATGGGGGAGTTTTGGCGCTGGGGGCGAATATTTTTAATATGGCGGTGGTCTGTTCGGTGGGGGGGTATTATGTGTACTCGGCGGTGTATCGGCTGATGCCGACGAAGCGGGGGAGGCTGGTGGCGGTGGCGTTTTCGAGCTGGGTGGCGACGGTGTTGGCAGCGATTGTCTGTGCGGGGGAATTGGCATTATCTGGTACGATCGGTTGGTCGATTGCGTTTCCGGCGATGGCGGGGGTGCATATGTTGATTGGGGTGGGAGAGGCGATCATTACGACGCTGGTGATTTTTGCGATGATGCAGTCTCGGCCGGATTTGTTGGAGGGGGCGGCGCTGGAGAATAAGAAGGGGTATTGGGAGATCATGGTTTTTGGGGCGGTGATCGCGATCGGGCTGGCGTTGTTTGTGTCGCCGTTTGCGTGTGCGTGGCCGGATGGGCTGGATCATGTGGCGGATGCGCTGGGGTTTATGGGGAGGGAGGCGAAGGGGCGGATTATTCCTTCGCCGATGCCTGATTATGTGTTTCCGGGAGTGAAGTTTGTGGGACTGGCGACGTCGATCGCGGGGGTGGTGGGGACGGTGGTGGCGTTTGGGCTGGCGGTGGTGTTGGCGCGGGTGCTTGTGCCCGGGGAAAAGCGCGAGGCAGAGGGTCAAGGCTGAATATCGATCAGGGTTTTTGGAGAATGAAGAGGTAGTTGAATCCGCGGAGGAAGAAGTTTTGTTCTTCGGCGGCTTTGCGGTAGTTGCCCATTTCTAATGTTTTGTTGTGGCGGGTGACGGCGATGATGTCGAGGGGGGTGAATCCCTGGGTGAGGAGCTGGGAGAAGAGGTGGAAGCCGAGGGGGTGGAATTGTTTGTTGTGTTCGTAGGAGTCGGAGACGTAAAGCGCCATGCGGGCTTTAGGTTTGAGGATGCGGTGGATTTCTTTGAAGACCTGGGTCATGGCGGAGTAGTAGTCGCCGGTGGAGGCTTCGAGTTTGCCGATGTCGCGGGGGTCCGGGCCGTAGTCGATGTGGGTGGAGTAGGGGGGGTCGATGAAGACGAAGTCGACTTTGGAAGTGAGTTCGGGGGGAAGTTTGCGGGCGTCGACGCGGAAGATGTCTTTGCGGTAGGGGTGGACGTCATAGCCGAGGGCGCGGCGGGAGAGGTCCCGGGCGACGTCGAGGGTGGTGCCGGAGCCGGCGAAGCAGTCGACGACGAGGTCGTTTTCCTTGGTGTAGCGTTTGAGGAGGTTCCAGATGATGTAAGAGGGGGTGGCGCCTTTGTAGTTGGGGTCGCCTTGGGTGGTGGTGCCGTAGTGTTGGGAGGGGTAGTCCCAGAGGGTGGTGGGTTGGAGAAGGAGAGGAGGTTTTTTGAAAGGAGATTTTGCGGGAGGTTGGGGATTGCGCATAGGATGGATTGTAAGCTCGAAACTCGAAGCTCGAAATCCGAAACAAGCTCGAAATCCGAAACTCGAAAGGGAATTTGTATGAGCAGGTTGTTTGAGGCGATCAAGATTAGGGATGTGGAGTTTCGGAATCGGGTGTTGGTTTCGCCGATGTGTATGTATTCGAGTGTGGAAGGGATGCCTACGGATTGGCATTTGGTGCATCTGGGGGCGCGGGCGGCTGGGGGAGCGGGGGGTGTGATGGTGGAGGCGACGGCGGTGTCCCCGGAGGGGAGGATCTCGCCGTTTGATTCGGGGATTTGGGGGGATCGGCATGTGGAGGGGTTTGGGAGGATTACGAGATTTATCAAGGAGCAGGGGGCTGTACCGGGTGTGCAATTGGCGCATGCGGGGAGGAAGGCATCGACGGATGCGCCTTGGCGGGGGGGAAAGCCGTTACACGAATGGGCGCCGGTGGGGCCAAGCGCCGTGCCGTTTCGGGAGGGGTATGCGGTGCCGGTGGAGCTCGATGGGAAGGGGATGGAGAAGGTGGTGGGGGATTTTGTGGCGGGGGCGAAGCGGGCGCTGGCGGCGGGGTTTGAGGTGGTGGAGATTCATATGGCGCATGGGTATTTGCTGCATGAGTTTTTGTCGCCATTGGCGAATAAAAGGGGGGATGAGTATGGGGGTACGCTTGAGAATCGGATGCGGCTGCCGCTGAGGGTGGCGGAGGAGGTGCGGAGGGTTTGGCCGGGGAGATTGCCATTGTTTGTGCGGATCTCGGCGACGGACTGGGTGGAAGGTGGATGGGATTTGCAGCAGTCGATTGAGCTGGCGATGAGATTGAAGAAGCTCGGAGTGGATTTGATTGATTGTTCGAGCGGGGGGGTGGTGGCGCATGCGAAGATACCGAATACGCCTGGGTATCAGGTGGGGTTTGCCGAGGCGGTGAGGAAAGAGGCGGGGATTGCGACGGGGGCGGTGGGGTTGATTACGGAGGCGAAGCAGGCGGAGGAGATTATCGCCAAGGGGCAGGCGGATGTGGTGTTGTTGGCGCGGGAGATGTTGCGGGAGCCGAACTGGGCGTTGCGGGCGGCGGGGGAGTTGGGGGCGGAGATTCGTTGGCCGAAACAGTATGAGAGGGCGAAGAAATAAGAGTTTTAGCCACAGATGGGGCACAGATGGACACAGATAAGAGGGATAAAAAAAGAAGCACGGGTTGAAAACCCGTGCCACTTTGAGGGGATTAGGGGAGGTAGTAGTCGGCGTTGCGCTGGAGGAAGTGAGACCATTCGGGGGGGAGGTCGGTTTGGTGGAAGATGGCTTTGGCGGGGCATTCGTCGACGCAGAGGGCGCAGTCGATGCAGTTGTCGGGGTCTATGTGGAGCATTTGGGCGGCGGCGAAGTTGGGGTCGTCTTTGGTGGGGTGGATGCAGTCCATGGGGCAGACTGCGACGCAAGCGGTGTCTTTGACGCCGATGCAGGGGAGGGCGATGACGAAGGCCATAAGAGTTCCTTTCTGTTGCTGAGGGGAAAATAGCCGGGAGGGGATGTATAATTCAAAGACATAATAGACATATAGTTCATAGATAAAGGTTATGAGATGAATTTGAATTATCTAGCGGTGTTTCATGCGGTGGCGGAAGAGGGGAGTGTGACGAGGGGGGCGGAGCGGCTGATGGTGAGTCAGCCGGCGGTGTCGAAGCAGCTCGGGTTATTGGAGAAGGAGCTGGGGGTGAAGTTGTTTGAGCGGGTGGCGAAGGGGGTGCGGGCGACGCGGGAAGGGGAGGTGTTGAAGGAATATAGCCGGCGGATATTTGGATTGGTGGAGGAGGGCAGGGGCGCGCTGGAGGATTTGCAGTCGTTGCGGCGGGGGAGGTTGCGGATTGGGGTGAGCCCGACGGTGGGGGCGTATGTGCTGCCGAAGCTGCTGGTGCGGTTTGGGAGGAAGTTTCCGGGGATTGAAGTCAGGGTGGAGGTGGAGAATACGGAGGTACTAGCGGAGAGATTGGCGGCGGGGGTTTTGGATTTTGGGTTGACGGAGGGAGAGGTGAAAGGGGAGGGACTGGCGGGGCGAGTGTTTTTGGAGGAGGAATTGGTGGTGATTGTGGCGCGGGGGCATGTGCTGGCGAGGCGGAAAGGAGTGGGGATGGAGGAGTTGCGGGAGCAGGTGCTGGTGGCGCGGGAGGCGGGGGAGGGGAAGGAGCCGCTGGTGCAGCGGGTGCTGGGGGTAGGGAAGAGGGGAGTAATGGTGCTGGGGAGTACCGAGGCGGTGAAGGAGGGGGTGGCGGAGGGGCTTGGGATTGCGGTGGTGCCGGCAATGACGGTGCGGGGAGAAGGGAGGGTGGCGGTGGTGAAGGTGAGGGAGAAGTTGCCGAGGAGGAGGTTTTATTATGTGCGGCTGGCGGGGCGGCGCTTGAGCAAGGCGGAGACGGCGTTTGCGTGTTTGCTGAAGCATATCGGGCGCGGAGGGTTGCCGGCATTTGGAGGAAGGAAGAGGTTATAGTTTCGGGTTTCCGGATATGGGCAGATTGGTTAGATTGTTGGGAAGTTTATGGAGAGGTTGTTATGGGTAAAGCGGATAAGAAGCAGCGGCATAGGGCTAAGCGGGAGGCGAAGCGGAGGGAGACGCGGAGGAGGGAGTCGGTGAGTCCGATGAAGCAGTTGGCGGAGGCGCGCGGAGAGGTGGAATGTTGGAGGTCGGATGATTTTGAGGCGAATGGGCAAATGCAGTTGTTTGTTTATAAGCAGGCGGGGAGATTGACGGGGATTGCGTCTTTCCTGGTGGATCAAGGGGTGGTTGGGTTGAAGGATGCCTGGACGCGGCTGCATTTGGGGCGGGGTGAGTTTGAAGAGATGCTTGATAAGTGTAAGCAGGAGGGGATTCGGATGATGCGGTGTGAGATGGAGGAAGTGCGGCGGTGGGTGGCGGGGGGGATGCGGTGGGCGCATGAGAATGGGATGCGGCTGCCGAAGGAACTGACGAGGACGGCGATGTTGATCGGGGGAGTGGGGGATTGGGAGTCGGCGGATGTGACGGGCTTTGTGAAGGAGTTTGCGGGGCATCCGGAGGATTTGCGGCAGCGGCTGATTGGGGAGCCTCTAGAGAGTTATTTGCAGCGGAAGGATGTTGCGTTCGTGTTCAGCGAGAATGCGCCGTATATGGATCAGGAGACGGGGGAGTATGCGCATGCGCGTGGGGAGGAAGGGGATCAGGAGGAGATGGGGGAGAATTTGTCGGTGGAGGAATTGAAGGAGATGGCGGAGCAGCTTTTGCCGGCGGTGAGGGCGCTGGTGGAGGGGACGAAGAAATGGCTGGAGGAGCGCGGGGAGGAAGCGTCGGGGGAATTGGTGGAGGCGTGGAATGTGATGATGTTGTCGGCGATGATGTCGAGCGCGATGATGCCGGAGGGATCGCAGGAGGAGGTGGGGCAATTGGGTGAGGAGTTGCTGGAGAATCTTTCCGCGCAGATCGAGGCGTCACGGGTGGAAGAGTATGATCGCGCGCTTGATCAGGTGCTGGAGCATTTGAATACGGATACAGAGATGATGCAGAAGGCGCTCGCGAAATATGGGCTGGCGGATGGGCCGGAGGGGAATTGAGATTGGAGGGAGCTTGCTGGGGGAGGGGGGAGGGGATAAAAAGTTGGGAGAGGAAATGTTGGACGTTCAACTTTGAACGTTCAATGTCCAATGTTTTGAAGGGATGATGTATGGCGGCTGGCAATCAGGTATTTATTGGTGTGGATATCGGGGGGACGAAGATTGGGGTGAATGGGATTGATGGCGCGAGGAAGCCATTGAGTGGGGAGTGGACGGAGGTGCCTTCGAATTCGCATATCGGGCCGGGCGCGACGGTGCAGCAGATTGTGGTGGGGCTCAAGACGTTTTTGTCGCGGATGGGGATGACGATGGATCAGGTGTCGGGGTTGGGGGTGGATAGTCCCGGGCCTGCGGATATCAATGGGAGGATTGAGCGGTCGGCGAATATGCATCCGGATTGGGAGGGGTTTCAGCTTCGCGATCGGACGGAGGATGCGATCGTGAAGGAGGTGGGGCGGAGCGTGCCGGTGGTGTATGAAAATGATTGCAATGCAGCGGGGTTATGGGAGTCATTTGTGGGGGATCCTTCGGGGAAGGAAGTGATGTTTTTATTAGCGCCGGGGACGGGGCTGGGGGGGGGGATTGTGATTAATGGGAGGCTGCTGCGCGGGGC
>DASRRR010000120.1:0-22888 GCA_035656825.1 Tepidisphaeraceae bacterium
CTCCTCCATCTCCTTCACCCGCGCCTCCAACCTCCCCTGCTCCTTCGGATCCGTCACCCCGCTCACCTTCATCGTCGGCTCATCCGCATTATTAAAAAACGCGAAAAACTCGTAATACTCCTTCTGCGTAATCGGATCAAACTTATGGTCATGACACTGCGCACACCCGATCGTCAGCCCCATAAACACCGTCCCCGTCGTCGCCACCCGATCCACGATCGACTCCACCCGAAACTGCTCCGGATCAATCCCCCCCTCCATATTGATCTGCGTATTCCGATGAAACCCCGTCGCGATCTTCTGATCCATCGTCGCATCGGGCAGCATATCCCCCGCCAACTGCTCAATCACAAACTCATCATAAGGCATATCCGCATTCACAGCCTTGATCACCCAATCCCGATACGCCCAGATCGACCTCGGAAAATCCTGCGAATACCCATTCGAATCCGCATACCGCGCCTGATCCAACCAATGCCTCCCCCACCTCTCCCCAAAATGCTCCGACGCCAACAACTTATCCACCACTCTCTCATACGCCCCCGGCGAATCATCCTTCTCAAACGCCTCCACCTCCCCCACCGTCGGCGGCAACCCCACCAAATCCAAATACACCCTTCTCAGCAGCGTCCCCCGATCCGCCTCCTTCGAAGGCGCCACCCCCTCCTTCCCCAACCGCGCCAACACAAAATGATCAATCGGATTCACATCCCAATCCCCAAAGCCCACGGACCGCAGTCCGTGGGTCTCCGGCACACCCGCCCTCTTCACCCCCTCAAACGCCCAATGCCCCCCCCACTTCGCCCCCCCCTCCACCCACCTCTTCAACACATCCTTCTGCTCACCCGACAACTTCCGATTCGCCTTCGGTGGCGGCATCACCGTCTCCGGATCATCCGAAGTGATCCGCAACATCAGCACACTATCATCCACACTCCCCGGCTTCACTATCCAATACCCATCCCGCTCCGCAAACGGCCCCAACTTCGGATCCAACACATCCCACCTCAAATCCCCCTTCCGCGCCGCCGCATCCGGCCCATGACAAGAAAAACACTTCTCCGCCAATATAGGCCTAACCTCCCTTCCAAAATCCACACCTCCACCCCTCACCCACCCCCCCAACAACCCAACCGCCACTGCAATATACCTCACCCATCCAAGCATGCCCCCATCATACCACAAACACCAATCAAAAAATCGATTGTATCTACTCTTATCGGTGTCCATCGGTGCCCCATCGGTGGCCAATATTCTTATTTCATCGTCAACTTCCGATACGTCAACCGGTGCGGCCGATCCGCCTCCCCGCCCAATCTCTTATGACGATCCGCCTCATACTCCGTGTAATTCCCCTCAAAAAACACCGTCTGACTATTCCCCTCAAACGCCAATATATGCGTCGCCAACCGATCCAAAAACCACCGATCGTGGCTGATAATGATGCAACACCCCGCAAAATTCTCCAGCGCCTCCTCCAGCGCCCGCATCGTATTCACATCCAAATCATTCGTCGGCTCATCCAAGAGCAGCACATTCGCATGACTCTTCAGCATCCGCGCCAAATGCACCCGATTCCGCTCCCCCCCCGACAACGTCCCCACCGCCCGCGACTGATCCGTCCCATTAAACCCAAACCGCGACACATACGCCCGGCTATTCACCTTCTGCGTCCCCAGCTGAATAAACTCCTGCCCATCCGATATCGCATTCCACACCGACTGCTCCTCCCCCAGCACATCCCGATTCTGCTCCACATACGCCAACTTCACACTCTCCCCAAGCTTGATCGTCCCCTCATCCGGCGTCTCACTCCCCGTCACCATCCTGAACAACGTCGTCTTCCCCGCCCCGTTCGGCCCAATAATCCCCACAATCGCATTCGGCGGCAAAACAAAATTCACATGATCCAACAACAACTTCTCCCCAAACCCCTTCGTCAGATTCTCCGCCGTAATCACCCGCGTCCCCAACTTCGGTCCCGGCGGAATATAAATCTCAATCTCCGCCACCTTCTTCGCCTGCTCCTGCTGCACCATCTGATCATACGCCTTCAGCCGCGCCTTACTCTTCGCCACCCGCGCCTTAGGACTAGACCTCACCCACTCCAATTCCCGCGCCAGCGCCTTCTGCCGCTGCGACTCCACCTTCTCCTCCACCTCCAGCCGCGACTTCTTCTGCTCCAACCAAGACGTGTAATTCCCCTTGTAAGGAATCCCCGACCCCCGATCGAGTTCCAATATCCAAGTAGCCACATTATCCAAAAAATACCGATCATGCGTCACCGCAATGACCGTCCCCTCATACCTCCGCAAATGCTGCTCCAACCAAGCCACCGACTCCGCATCCAAATGGTTCGTAGGCTCATCCAACAAAAGAATATCCGGCTTCTGTAGCAGCAACCGCGCCAGCGCCACCCGCCTCTTCTCCCCCCCCGACAAATTCCCCACCCCGCTATCCCCCGGCGGACACCGCAGCGCCTCCATCGCCATATCCAACTGCGTATCCAAATCCCAAGCATTCAACGCGTCCAATCTCTCCTGAATCTCCCCCTGCCGATTCAACGTCTTCTCCATCTCCGCATCCGACAGCGCCTCCCCCAACTTCTCATTCACCCGATCAAACTCCGCCAACAAATCCGTCAAATGCTTCAGCCCCTCCATCACAATCTCTTTCACCGTCTTCGCCGGATCCAGCTTCGGCTCCTGCTCCAAAAACCCCACCGTATACCCATTCGATTTCGTGATCTGCCCCTCATAATTCTTATCCACCCCCGCCATAATCCGCAGCAACGTCGACTTCCCCGCTCCATTCAACCCCAGCACCCCAATCTTCGCCCCATAGTAATATGAAAGATAAATATCCTTCAGAATCGCCTTCTTCTCATGATGCTTGGAAACCCCCGTCATCGAATAAATAATCTGCGTCGTCTCCGCCATAATTCCGCTACTTCCTGCTAATTGCCTTAACTGAACCCCCTCAGTGTACCCCCCCCTCTTCACGTTTTCATGCCTTCACGTTTCCCCGCGCCCAAGCAACTTTTCGTTGCCATCCCCCCCTCCCCACTCTATAGTCCACCTCGCTTGAAACCCCGTCCCAAACACCTCCGCCGCCGCCCCCTCCTCGAACCCCTCGAGCCCCGCACCTTCTTCGACGCCCTCCCCTCCACCACAACCACCCTCTCCCTCTCCACCCCCATTACCTCCGCCAACCAACCCATCACCCTCACCGCCACCGTCACCTCCTCCGACCTCTCCACCCCCACCGGCACAGTCGCCTTCCTCGAACCCATCAACACCTCCCTCGACCCCTACCCCTTCCTCCACCCCGCCGACTACGCCAACACCGTCACCTACTTCAACCCCGACACCCAGCTCACCGAATCCGCCGAACTCCTCGGCACCGCCCCCCTCTCCCCCGACGGCACCGCCTCCCTCTCCCTCTCCTCCTTCCCCTCCTCCACCGCCGCCTTCACCGGCCAATTCCGCGCCGTCTACCTCGGCTCCTCACCCCTCCTCTCCCTCGGCGACCGCTCCATCACCTACGCCTCCCCCGGCCAAACCCTCGGCCCAGATCCCGCCCCCGCCACCAACTCCTCCTCCTCCTTCCTCCTCTTCCCCAACAACCTCCCCCTCTCCCTCAACAACGCCCAGCTCACCGTCCTCTCCTCCCTCCCCGACAACTCCACCCCCCACGATTCCTCCCTCGCACAAAGTTTCACCGACAAATACGGCAACGATTTCCCCCACTCCCTTCAGATGGATGAGTATCCCTCCGACCCCTTCCTCCTCTCCCCATCCCCCACTCCTCTCATCATCACTATTTCCGTCAGTCACCTCGTCTCAGTCCAAAACAACAACATCTACGTCATCACCAACAACGAATTCCCCTATCCCAACCTTTACTCTTACACCGCCACCTTCACCCCCGCCCCCCTCTTCTCCCACGCCGAAGACTCCAACTCCGCATACCAATCCAGCCTCTCCTCCATCGGCACCCCCGCCCCCGACCAACCCACCACCCTCCAATTCCATTCCTCACATACCTACACCTACACCAACCCCCCCTCCTACACCGTCTCCATCCTCAGTTCACTCACAAATGAGCGTCTCAGCCGTACTGCACCCGCCTATCCCTCCACCGGCTCCATCCAATCCGCCACCGCCGGCCTCATCGTCCAAACCGGTGGCACGTATTCCGGTGCCGGCTCCATCACCATCAACGGCGGCCCCCACTCACCCCCCTTCCAACCCTCTGCCCCCACCCCCACCGGCACCGTCTCCTTCTTCGACGGCGACACCCTCCTCGCAACCGTCCCCCTCGACTCCAACGGCAACGCCTCCTTCACCCCAGACCCCCGATCCCTCTCCCTAGGCTCCCACTCCATCCACGCCTCCTACTCCGGCGACTCCCTCTACCTCCCCGCCGACTCCTCCCCCGATACCTTCACCCTCACCCACACCTCCACCCATATCTCCCTCCCCAACCTTTCCTACACCCCCGGCCAACCCCTCCCCCTCGCCGCCACCATCTCCACCTCCACCCCAGACACCATCTCCCCCACCGGCACCGCCTCCTTCTTCATCGACGGCGTCTACATCACCCCCGTCACCCTCGGCACCTCCGCTCGAATCACCGACAACGACCTCACCCTCTCCCCCGGCGACCACACCTTCGCGGTCTCCTACTCCGGCGACGACGACTGCCTCCCCTCCTCCCTCACCGCCACCCTCACCCTCTCCCCCGACGGCCACGCCTACTTCTCCAACCTCACCCCTTCCTCCACCCCCATCCCCACCGACGGCCTAACCCCTTACCAGCCTGTCTATAGCACTGCTACTCCCATCGATCCCACCGACCCCAATTGGTATCCCATTACCGACCCCATCCCCACCGATGACCGCCCAGTCACCGGTACAATAGAGAATATCGTTCCACCCCTTCTGGCTCCGCCTAATCCCACTCCATCCGATCCCTCTAGTCCCTCACAGCCCATCACCACACATCCTGCACCTCTCGTCAAAGCCTCCCTCACCCCCTCCCACACCACACTCCCCCCAAAATCCTCCACCTCCCTCACCCTCACCCTAAAAAACACCTCCAAGGCCCTTCCCATCCACCGCAAATACACCATCACCTACTACCTCTCCACGGACCGCACCTTCAGCTCCAACGACACCCGCTTCTCCAAACAAACCCTCACCGCCACCCTCGCCAAAAACCAATCCCAATCCTACACCCTCACCTACAAACTCCCCTCCAAAATCCTAGGCACCCGCTACCTCATCGCCATCGCCACCACCCCCACCGGCAACCTCCAAATCATCTCCAAAACTCCCCTCCACATCACCTCACCCGCCAAATCCGCCAAGCAGACCCCCCACCAATAGATTCCGGATCGCTCCATTTTATTCTCGCTCTCATACATCTAATTTTAATGAAATTTTTTCTGGACTTGCCGTTAACAATTAGATAATAATTCTTATAAGACATTTCATCCGCATCATCTGTTCGATGCCGAACCAAATATATTTCGAGTGACCAACCACCTCATTTTTAGAGCAAAGGGAGAAATCATGCTGCGTCTTAATCGTGTCCTTTTACTGTCCGTCGCTTCCGCACTTCTTGGTGCAGGCTCTCTCGCCCATGCCTCCACTCCAACCATGCAATACAGTTTCCCCGCCTCCTGGGCTGGAACTGGCACCGTCGTCACCGATCTCTCCGCCGCCGCCCACAACGGCGTCACCGACGGCACCCCCGCACTCTCCACCGCCGTCCCCACCGGCGCCGCCGCTGGCACCGAATCCCTCACCACCAACTCCGGTGGCACACAAACCACAGGCCTCCAACTCCTCTCCAATGCCACCCTCCAAGCCAATAACGGCTTCACCTACGACGCCTGGTTCCGCTGGGATGGCACCTCCACCAAATATCCCACCCAAAAAATTCTCGACTACGGCGGCACCGAATCCCTCCAACTCTTCAACCCCGCCGGTGCCAACCAAACCGCCGGCGAAGAAGTCCAATTCGCCTTCAATGGCCTCACCGACGCCGCCGACGCCATCTCCATGATCGTCCTTCCTAATGTCTGGTATCACGCCACCGCTACCTTCGATTCCACCGGAAACATCGTCAATGGCACCGGCGGCCTGGCTGGCCTCGCCTCCCTCACCATCAACGACGGCCTAATCTCCACCTCCTCCTCACTCTCCGTCACCAAATCCAACTCCGGCGACACCAATAACCGCCCCCTCGCCACAGGCATCCTCAGCTTCTCCGGCCTCTCCCTCGTCTGGTTCGACGGCCAAATCTACAACCCCACGGTCTCCCTAGGCGTCGTCCCCGAACCCACCTCCCTCGCACTCCTCTCCCTCGCCGCCCCTCTCCTCCTCCGCCGCCGCAAATAATCCCCCTTCACCATCCTCTTACACAACCAAGGGGTCAGGCCTCAAGCCTGACCCCTCTCTTTTTCATCCCCTGTTGAGCTCCCCCCCAAGTTAGCCCGGTCGCAAGCTGTTCAGACAAGGGACATGGGTAACAGGTGTACGGAGACATAGGTAACACTTTTACAATGGCATGCAAAGGAGACTTTCAATGCCATGGAAAGAGTGTTCAACGATGTCCTCTCGTGAAGAATTCGTTGCCTTGCACCTGGCTGGCAACAGCACCATGACGCTGCTGTGCCGGCGGTTTGGCATCTCTCGCAAGACCGGCTACAAGTGGGCCGCTCGCTTCAAAGAGGATTCGACCGCGGGACTGGCGGACCGCTCACGTCGGCCGCACGCCAGCCCCGGCCGGGTCAGTGCGGCCCTGGAGCAGAAGGTCGTTGCCCTGCGTCATCAGCACCAGGCCTGGGGAGGGCGTAAGATCAAACGCCGCCTGGAAGACCTGGGTGAACCCGGGGTCTGTTCCCCGGCGACAGTGACGGCGATCCTGCGTCGCCATCATCTGATCGACCCGGTCGCCAGCCAGCAGCGCCGCACGCCCGAACGCTTTGAACACCGCTGCCCCAACGATCTCTGGCAGATGGATTTCAAGGGGCACTTCCCCCTGGCCCGCGGGGGACGCTGCCATCCGCTGACGGTGCTGGACGATCACTCGCGTTATGCGCTGGTGCTCAAGAGCTGCGGCAACGAACAGGCCGCCACGGTGCAACAGCATCTCAGCGCCGCCTTCGAACGCTACGGCCTGCCCCGGCGAATCCTCTGCGACAATGGACCTCCCTGGGGCGGCGGGGCGACCGGCGGACAGGACCACTGGACGATGCTGTCGCTGTGGCTGGTGCAACTGGGCGTGGGCATGATCCACGGCCGGCCACGCCATCCCCAGACCCAGGGCAAGGACGAACGCTTTCACGCCACCCTGGTCGCCGAGGTCTTGCGCTGGCGCGATTTTGACGACCTGGTGGCCAGCCAGGCGGCGTTCGACCCCTGGCGTGAGATGTACAACACCCAGCGTCCGCATGAAGCGTTGGACCTGGCGGTGCCGGCCGGTCGCTATCACCCCTCGCCACGAAGCTTTCCCAAGAAGCTGCCGGAGATCGTCCAACCACCTCGAATATTCGATTCAAGAAGACGACGTTGGAGACCCTTGGGTCGTACCTTGGAAGGTGAGTTTCAACAACGGATGCTATGGCATTATTTTCTTGGGTGTAGAACGAGCGCCATTCTCGTAGAGGCGGAATGGGACCCAAATACTCTGTTGCCTCCCCGGACGCTATCACGTCCAGCCACTGGTCCGCCAATTCAACGTAGGGCAAGAGCGACAGCGCGAACGCCGTCACCAAGGGAGATTTACCCGCTGCCCATTCGTCGACTGCTCGTAAGGTTTCCATACCGTCCCAATTTCTTCGGCACCAAGTTTCGGCCCATACCCGCGAGCAATATACGGGCAATCACTCCTCGCAGGGTGGACAAATAATAATTCTGATTTGTCCAGTCACAGCCGAACTCGTATGGGTAATGTCCCCCTTCCATCAAATGGCCGCGCCCTAGACCGGTCAGATTCGACGGCTCGTTGCCGTCATCGGCCGTTCGGGCGGGTCATCAACGAAGAGGTTCTTATGAACGCAGCAGTTACCGGTTCCCTTTCCATGGTGTCAGCGGAGCTCGCAGGGCGCTGGCTGGAAGCACGGGATGTCAATGAACGGACGTCGGCCCTTTGCCAAGCCGGCGTGGCGACCCTTGTAGGACTCGCCGTGGCCAAATCGGGCACGGCGAAGGCTGCCGCACTGGTCACAGGCTTTCATTATTTGGCGCAGGCAATGGGCGCACCGGATTACATTGAAAACTCGATCGATGCCCTTCCGCTTCGGACGGTAAAAATGCTCCTACAGCTTTGAGGGTGTTTGCCGCGGCTTCTGTACGACAAATCGGATGAGGGCGGACGGGCAATGCTGCTAGAGGAGTTGCTTCAGTTCTTCCATGCGTGCCTGAATTTGACGCCACGTCGGGAATTCGCCGTAACAGAGCGTTTTGCATTGCTGCTCATATTCTTCACCTAACACGGTCGCCAACTCAATCGGTGGGAACAGGGCGTCGCTTTGGGCAAAGCACATCCCTTCCGGACAGAAATAGCTCTTGGGAAAGTGCGTCCGGCTGATCCGGTCGTAGTCCGCTTTGAGCAGCGCGTATTCCTCGGATGGAAGCATGTTGAGCACGTCGGGCTGGCTGGCCAGTTGGTAGAGGTCGTAATAATGCCTGGCATAGCTGCCGATCGGGCGCCCATCCCGCTTGAGCAGTTCGATCTTGCTGTGAATGGCGAACAGCTTCTCGACGAAGGTACGCCGAAAATGGAGCAGTCGAAATGGAAAACCGCCCTCATCGTCAGCGCCAAGAGATACGCCGGTTTCTTCCAAGAACTGTCCTAGGTAAGACCTTAATTGAACGACATTCGTGGGCTCACGACCGCTCGCCGTGCCGGCTTCAAGCAGAACGTGGTTGGCAACCTCGCCAGCCCCTGCAAACCGTTGAACGTAGGAGAAGCGATCCGCTCGGCCGAAGCCACCGATCGTTTGACTTTCCGCTTCCACGAATTGCAATCCCGGATGCCCGCCGACGGCGTTACGCAGGTTCTTCAACTCCCGGTCGATGCCCCGCTTTCCGAGCGGCGGCTCGAAGGCCACCGGATCGAGGAAGATGTCGATGTCTTCGGAAAACCGATCGATGAGGTTCCAGCCTTTCGACAGGCTGGTGCCGCCCTTGAAGATCACCTTGTCGCCGGCGACGTCGGCGATCACACGCAGCGCTTCAGTAACGTAGTAGTCCTTCTCGATGATGGCGGGGCGCAGTCTCCGGCTACGGAAATGTTCCGCCGCTCGCAGAATGGCCTGCTCGAAATCGGGATGTTCGAATAGCCTCATATCAACGTCGCTCCTTCGACTGCCAAGTCTTGGCATTGGGCAAGGTCGCGAACAATCCAAAATCAAACCGCGAGAATGGGTTCAGCGACATTCGCAATGGTCCAAGTACATTACCATCCTTGGAAAGCTGTTCACCGATCGCTCCCAGTATGGCCCGAACGCGTGGCGGTTCGAAATCTGCTACCTTGAGCAGCCGTTCGTAGCGCCCTTCTTCGGATAGTAGGGCCATCGTCCTGCGGATTGTCTCTTCGGGTGACAGTTCGCCCGTCTTACCCCCCTGCCGAAAGAAATCGAGCAGCGCGGCGTCTACTTCCGAGAGATTAACCCATGCCTCCGGGCGCCGCGTGTGAATGACCGTGTCGGCGCCGACAAGTTTTCGGGGCAGGCTGGACGCACTGGTGGCCACTTCGCCCCGCCTCGCCGTTTGCGTCGTAAATCCCAACAGGTTGGCCGCGGCGGTCCCGGACGGGAAGATCGGTTTCCCGCGTGAAGCCAGTTTTTGAATGGCAGTAGGATTGGGACGACTTTTACCAAAGGCGGTGTCGCGGGTCCGGTAGTAGACGCCTTTGCTGAGGCGTTCTAGCGCGCCTTGACGTGTCAGGCGAGAAAGGGCCTGTGCGACGGCAGCGAACGGGAGATCTCGGAAGTCATCCAACTGCCACGCACGCTCACCGCCACAATCGATTCGCTGGCGGACTAAGCTCGCAATTTGACCCCAATGGGTCGTTTTGGTGGTGGCATGTCCCATCCTTCAACTATCGGAGCTTAGGGACATTTAGTCAAGTTTTTTTGTTTAAAAACTTGACATATGCTTTGGATGAGGTACGAAATAATAGAATGGACGATGCGTAACATCATACAAATCAGCATATTACGTCTCGATTTTGGTGCTCGCGGCCGGAATCGAACCGGCATGGCCTTGAGGCCGACGGATTTTCATACCATCCACAACTTTCGTTGCCGCCTCAGCGAGGCGTTTGTGGTCTGGACTATCCCTTCACCATAGCCAAACGGCCGTAGGTGCTGCCCGTCTAGTATCTACACCTTCTTGGGCTCTTCCAGGCTTGGCTCGGGATCGGCATCATCCGAGTTGGAAGCGTTCCCCGAATTTGAGCAGTTCTACATCCGGCGTTTCCACCGAAGCACTCAATGATTTAAGTCCGTTGCGTCTACCAATTCCGCCACGCGAGCAACGTAATTCATTGGGTAGTGCCAGGTACCTATAGCGGCATCTCACGTCCACGCCAACTAAAATCGTGCTCACGACGCATTCGCCACGCTCTTAATTCGTGCCTTCCGCACGTTGATTGCGGCGGCGTCGAGCGTGTTCTTGAGATGAACTGCGTAGTATTTTTCAATCATTTCGACGCTGGTCCGGCAGTTCTTGGCGATCTGATAAATGTCGGCCCCCTCCATCAGACGCATACAGATGTACGTATGGCGGAGACTGTACGCCGTCCGGCGATTTCCATCCCGGTCGAATTTTAGCTTCTCCTCGGCAAGGATGGTGTTGAAGAGCTTCAAATGGCTGGCCGTAAAGAGTCGATCGGTCGACTGCGGATTGCCCCTCTTTCGCAGTCGTTGGAACGGCCGAACGGCGCCCGGCATGCTTTTACAATATCCAACCCCGCGTTTGCCCCGCACTTCGATTTCCAGAATCGTCTCATCCGCTGCAGCATCCTTCACCACATTTACGTCCCGGTACGACGACGGGCTTCTTGGCCGGCGGCTTACCGTCGTGCTGGATGAATTCTGCGATAGGGCAGTCGTCCGGCAGTTCCAACATGTTCTGCTTGAGGCGCATCAGGACGTTCTCCGTCCGCGACTTCCACTGGTGCGCTTCGGCCTTAGAAACATCGCCAATCGTCATCGTGTGGCGTTTCCCGCCGTGGATGAACTGGCAATAGTATGAATCGCCTTTTTTCTGCAACGAGGCCATAATTGAGGCTCCCAATGCCGGAGCAACACAATACCAGTCCGTGCAGCAGATTTGCAGAAAAAACTGAATAAGGCCGCGAAAAACGGCCCATTTCAAGCTCCGCGGGTAGGACTCGAACCTACAACATTCCCGTTAACAGCGGGATGCTCTACCATTGAGCTACCACGGAATAATCCTCCCGCCTCAGCGGGATCGGTACTCTAGCAATCGACTAAACCCTGTCAAGCCTTGAGCCGGCCACTCTTTATCGCCCTCACCCAGTCCAAATATCCAAACCGCCACAGATACGCAAACCCCACCAAAATCACCCCAAAGAAAAACAGCAAATCCAAAAACAACCCCCCCCTCACCTCAAATCCCCCCCCCTGCCCCCACACCACCGCCCACGGATAAAATAGCGCAACCTCAACATCAAACACAAGATACACCAGCGCCACAATATAAAACCGCAAGTCAAACTGCACCCAGGCCCCCCCCACCGCCGGCTCACCACACTCATAAATCGACCCCTTCACCTCCCCCGGTGCCCGCGGCCTCAGCAACTTCCCCATCGTCAGCGGCACCCAAACCATGGCCCCCCCCACAATTACAAACATCACCATCGCCAACAACAACTCCATCCCCCCACCATACCACAAAACCCACCCCCCAAGTTGAGCCGGGCCGTCCTCGGCCCGTCCCCTCAAGGCAGCGGCAAATCCCCAAACTCAAACCCGACCTCCGAATCCTTCGTCTCCACCGGCAACCTCCACCTCAGCCGCAGCGGCGACGCAACCCCTTGCACCGGCGCACCTTCCGGCGTCGCCTCAAATAAAATCACATACGACAACACCCCCGGATCCTCCCCCCCCCGCCCCGACCGCGCCCTTACCGGCAGCGATCTCCCCTGCGAATCCAACAACTCCAGCGAATTAAACGCCGATGCAATATCCACATCCTCCATCGGCCGATCCGGATGCCGCGACACGCTCGCCGCCACTTCGATCGTATCCCCCCCCTGCCGCGAAACTGATTTCAGCGAAAACGTCCTACCCCCCGCATTCCATGATCGCGGCGTCACCTTCTCAATATTCGCCAGATCCCATGTTTCCGATCGAACCAATACTTTCACATTCGTTATTGCCTTCAATCGCGCCAACTTCTCCACCGCTCCATTCGGCCTCGACAGCGGCACCATGACCGACCACATCGACGCCGCCGTCGGATTATAATACATCCGCGACGCAAACCCCGGCCTGAGATTCATCATCCCACCGAAACCCACTCCCCCTATCCCCGCTGGATTCAACCCCGGGTCCGGCTCAATCACCCGCGCCGTCGGACTTCGCCCCACCACCGTCAGCTTCGGCTCCGCATACACCATGCACTGCACTATCAAATTATGCGCCCGCTGATTCGTCGCCGGGATCACCACCCCGGTCTCGGTGATCTGCTGCACGCAAATCATATAAGGCCCCGAATACGACACCGGTATCTTATCCCACGCTCCCGTCGCCGACTTCACCAGATTAATCGCATGCTCCATGTTCATGTTCCGGCGCACAAACGGCGTATTCGACATCAGCAAAAAATCCGGCTGTAACCCCAGCGGCGAACACAATCGATGCAGTGCCTTCCAAAAAGACTCATGATCGCACCGAAACGTAACCTTCGGCAATCCCCCCAACACATCGGCGGACAAATTGATCTCCGCATGCGCCTGCCGCCCGATCTCTGCGAACACCGTCTTCGCATCCTCCTCCGTCACATTCAGCGTAATGAGCGACTCCCCCGCCACCGACGACTCGGATATCTGATCCACGGCTGATTGAATCCGATTGCGCGTCTCCGCATCTTCCGTCTGCGGCAATACCTTCTGCAGCCGCGGCAACGCTGCTTCGCCCAGCCGAATCAAATCCTGCGTCGCATCCTCGCGTGTCTGATAGTCATCACTGGACAGCTTGGCGATCAGGCTCCCGATCTCATCCTGCGTCGTCGCCGGCTTGTCGGCAATCACCGCCGTTGTCAGCACAGAGACGAAAATGATCGCAAGAAGCAGCCGCATGGCAAACCACATTGTAGAAAGATGAACCCTGCCGCCCAACCCGTGAACCCATCAAAACAACGAAAATAAAAAAGCCGCCCGGGGGTTCAGCCACGGGCGGCCAATGAAGCGCGAAATCCAGGCATCAATGAGCAGCATCCGCCGTCAAGCGTTCCGCGCGATAGCCGCCCTTGGATAGATCCATCATGTAAAGAATGCCAAAAACCAGCACCAGCACGATCGAAGAGGCCGCCACCCAGCGGAAGCTCATGACGGTGCCATGTTCGTCGGCGGGTTGAATAATTTCAGCGGCTTGCTTGCCGGCTGGGGAATCGGGGGCGACCTTGATGGCGGTGCGCAGGGCGGCGGAGGCGTCGTCGGCGTTGCTGGACTTGACGGCGGCATCGGCGGAATTGGCGGCGTCGTGGAGATCGCGCTTGGCGTCCTCGGTAGTAGCCGTCACTTCCATGGCGCGATAGTCCGTGGCGATCTGGGTCAGGACGGTGGTCGTCTGGCTGCTGGCGAGATCAGTTTTGACATAATGATCGGCAATCGCGCCCATGAGCGGAACAGTGATCAGTCCGACGACGGCCATACCCGTACCGCCGAGGATGGCCAAGGCAAGGGCGCCACCCTTCGGGATGCGTTCGGCTGCGGTGCCAATCATGGTGGGCCAGAAGTAGCAGACGCCGACGTAAAAGATAGTCGCGGCAGCGATAATGGCGCCGGCGGAGTGGACAACCGTAAGGAGATAAAGTCCCGAGCCGCCAAGAATGGCGGAGAGAGTAAGTAGGCCGGTGTTCGAAAGCTTATGGACGACCGGACCTGCAAGGCCGCGAAGGACGCACATAAGAACCGAGCCGTAGACCAGGACGAGGATTCCCGCTTCGCCCATGCCGGTAACAGCTTTGATAGCACCTTCCATCGCCTCACCCATCCAGCGACCCGGGCCAAGTTCGAGCGAAGCGGTGATCATCATGCAGAAGAAGAGGATGATGAAGAGCGGCCGGCCGAAAGTGGCGGCAACCATCTGCCCAAACGACAAACCGGACTGCACCCGTTCGGTGGCGGGGAATTTCTGGCCGATGAACAGGATCCCGTAAATGACAGTGGGCAGAAGCACCAAGGCGATCTTGATCTGCCAGTTATGGCCGACGTCGGCGATCATATGGTCGACGGCGAAAGAAAAGAGGCCGCCGATGACAATCCCGCCGGGGAACCACATATGAAACTGGTTGAGCTTTTTGGTTTTATCATTTGGGAAAAGCGTAGCGACCAGCGGATTGCAGGCGGCTTCGACCGTGCCATTTCCCATCGCGATGATCAGTGCGCCAATAAAGAGCGCGGTAAATCCGGTGGCTAGAATCATGACCAGGACACCGATGGCGTGGCAGACAAAAGCGAAGCGCATGAGGAATTTCATCCCCAGCGCGTCACACAGTGGACCAAGGATGAAGATGGAGATGGTGAATCCCCAGATAGCGGCCCCACCAATCCAACCGACCTGGGCATTATCAAGGCCGAAGTGGGCCTTGAGTTGTCCAAGGAAACCGGTGACAACCCCGAAGGCGACCGCCGTTGAAATCAGCGACATGCAACTGGCGAAAAACAGCCGTTGCGGGTGAACGCCGGCCAGCGCCGGCGCATCCATAGTTTGCGTATCAATATTCATGCGGTTGGTTCTCCTAGAGAGATGAATTCCCGAGCGGTGACCGGGATAGTAAGCCCTATTGTGACCAATCCTATATAGCTCAGCAAGTGAAAAGCGTTGTCGCGACAGGGTTTGTGCGCACCGTCAACGTCTAATAAATCGGCAAATCCGCCTGCACAAGCGTCGGCTGCCCGTCCGCACGTTCCCGCAACCGTGCCGGGTAAGTTTTAATCTGAAACCCCGGCGACCCCGCCAGCTCCCCATCCGTCAACCGAAACGCCCACCCATGCCGCGGACAAATCGCACACCCCCCCTCCACCCACCCCGCCGCCATCGGCGCCCCGGCATGCGGGCATGTGTTGTCCATTACAAACACCTTCCCCTCCGACAAAAACACCGCCAACTGAAACCCATCAATGTCGACGTGCTTCCCCGCATTCTCCATCAACTCATCCAATTGGCACAGCGACGTCCACGACATGCAAGCTCTTTCCTACGGATTCGGTTTCGCCGGCTCGGCCGTTCGCTTGTCCAGCCGCGCCATATAAATGCGCGTCATCCGATTCATCACCGACGCCGCCTGCTCCACCGCCCGCGCCGCCGCATCCCGGTGCATCGCCCCGCGAACCGTATCCAGCGCATCGACCCGATTCTGCAAATCCGTGATCTCCTCCGTGATCGACTGACTGGTATAAAACGATTCCTGGCTGATCCGCACCAGCCCGTTGTAAACCCCGCGCAGCCCCGCATCAATAATCGGCTCCTGCGCCAGCCGATCCCCCGACTGCCCCAACTGATCCCGCGAATCCGCCACAATCCGCTGCTGCAAACGAAACTGCCCATCCGCCTCCGGCCCCATCAGCAGCGGCAACACCCGCGCGCACAGATCGAGCGCCGATTTCATCTCCACCCGCTGGCTCTTGTCATCCCGCGCTGGCAGCTTCGACGCCAGCTCAATAAGCTGATCCGTCAACTCCCGCATCTGCTTCACCCGCGCCCCCACATCCACCGCCACCGCCGGCTGCGGATTCGGCTGCGGCACCGCCGCCGCCGGCGCATGCATCCGCGCACACCCCCCCACCATCATCCCCACCCCCACGATCGCTATTCCAAATCGCATCATGCTATTTAAACTCGCTGACTTTGACTGCACACCGGTTCTTCGCCGCCGCTCCCACTGCTTCTAACACCTGCTGCGTCTTAAACGCATCCTCAAAATCCGCCAGCGGCACCACCGGCGTCTTCCCCCCCAGCGCACACATCATATCCGCCACCTGATTCACAAACGTATGCTCATATCCAATGATGTGCGCATCCGGCCACCAGTTCTCCGCATACGGATGATCCCCTGCATGCGTCGCCATGATCTTCGTCCACCCCTGCGTCTTCCGCGGCGAAGTCGCGTCGTAATAACTCAGATAATTCATGTCCTCGAAATTGAACATGATCGACCCCTTCTCGCCGTTGATCTCCAGCCCGTTCTTATTCTGATTCCCCGTCGCAAACCGCGTCGCCTCAAACGTCCCCACCGCCCCGCTGTTAAACCGGCACGTAAACAGTGACGCATCATCCACATCCACCTTCCCCTTCTTCGACGACCCGCCTTTAGTCCCCCGCGCAATCCCTCCCGACGGCCCAGCAGTCGGAATAGATCGCTCTTTGATAAACGTCTCCATGATCGCCCCGCTGATCTCCGAAATCTCATCCTGCAAAATAAACCGCGCCATGTCGATCACATGCGCCCCCAGATCCCCCAGCGACCCTGACCCCGAAACCTTCTTATCAAACCGCCAGATCAACGGCACACTCGGCCCCGCCCAATCCTGCAAATAATACGCCCGCACATGATAAATCCGCCCCAGCACCCCCGACTTCGCCAGTTGATACGCCAGCGCCACCGCCGGCACGCGCCGATAATTATACCAGGCAAACGTCTTGAGCTTCTTATGCTTCCGCGCCGCATCCCGCATCTCCCGCGCATCCGCCAGCGTATGTGCCAGCGGCTTCTCACATGCGATATGCTTCCCCGCCTCCAGGCACGCCAGCGCCATCTCCTTATGCAAATTGTTCGGCGTCCCGATATCCACAAACTGGATCTCCGGGTCCCGAACCGCCGACTTCCAATCCCCGCACGCATGCTGCCATCCCCACTTGTGCGCAAACTCATCCAACTCCCCCTTGTTCCTCCCGCAAATCGTGTGCATCACCGGCGTCACCGGCAAATCAAAAAACTTCGCCACCTTCATATACGCATTGGAATGCGTCCGCCCCATGAACTTCTGACCGATCAAACAAACATTAATCTCTGCGTTCGGCATGCGGCATAACTCCTCTGAAATGCGGTGTCGTCGGAGTTTAGCTGCCCCCCCCTCTCATGCAAGATCAAATCTCCACATCCCCCTTTTTCCCCGCATCTTTAATCCCCCACATACTTGTAATAAACAAACGAAACACACATCAACATCGCCCCGACGGCCGTAAATGAAACGATCCGCCAGATCGTCTCCACCCCCGCCATGTCCACCAGCAGTATCTTCAGCAGCGTCACTCCCAGCAGCCCGAGCCCCGCATAACGCACCTGCGCCATCCGCCGGACAAAACCAACCGTAATCGCTCCCAGCGCCGTCAGTGACCACAAGACGCTCAACGCCACCTGCTTGGCAATCTGCAAATCTTTCACCGGCTGAACCCCGGCAAAATGATTGACCGCGCGAAGCAATTCAAAATTCGCCAGAAAAAATCCGATGACCGCAACGCCAACCGCTCCCTTCGCCCGCGCATTCTCTCTCTCCGTCCCCTCTCCCGCTCTCCCCAGATATGCAAAAAGTCCCAGTAGAATCCCCCCACAAAGGGCATGAATATTCAGCACCGGCAGCAATCCATCCGCCGCCGGCTTCTCATACGCCGCCACCGCGACCATCACTCCATCCACGATCAACCATTTCAACAAAAGCAGCGCCATCAGCGTCCACGCATGCTCCGTATATTCGATCCTTCTTCCCTGCTTTCGCAGCGCCACAATCCCGACCGTCCACAATATTCCCGCCAGCGTGGCCGAACCCCCCAGACCCCAAGTCAGTCCGATCGAAACAAGGAAGACAAGACTTCCCAGCGCCGCCATCGACACCCCAGCCGCATCAACCTTCGTCCCGCGCCGCCCGAGAAACGCCACCACATGCCCTGTGATTGCCACACCAATCGCCATCGCCAGCCAATGAGTCAGCGGATGCGTCCCCACCATCATCAAAGTATTTCGCAGCGCAGGATCGTTGAAATCCAATATGAACAACTTCCCCGCCGCCAGCAGCCACAGCGCCACCCCCCAAGGCCGCAGCCAGCGCACATCCAGCCGGCGACCCAGCGCCACCAGTGCGATGCTCATCACCATCCACGTCAGATTGATCGAAAATGCACTGACCAGCAGCGGCACCGCCAGCGTCACCAATGCCGCTGACTGCAAAATCGCCGAATAGCGCATCTGCCGCGAAAATGTCCCCACCGCCACCACCCCCTGAATCCCCGCCAGCCCCAGCGCCAGCGATCCCGCCAGCGGCTGATTCTTCCAGTACAAAACATAAAGTGCCCCCGACGTCAGCAGCGTATTCACAAAAGAAAGAATCGCGCAGCTCGCCTCCAATTTCGCCATTCGCGTCCCCAGCGCCGCCGCCACATCCGGCGTCTCGCGAAACTGCCCCTGCGTCGTCACAAACATCTCCCCCAGCGTCCCTGCAAATGCCATCGATAAATACGCAAACGCCAGCGACTCATGCCGATGTCCCATCTCGCCGAACCAGATCGCATACCAGATAAAACCCGCCAAAAACACAAACCCCCGAACTCCATTCCAATGCGGCCTGACCAGACAAATCCCCCATCCCGTCCCCGCCAAAAGCAGCAGATACGAAAGCAACGCCACCGATTGATCCGCATCCGACCGCAACACCGCCGGCGCCAGATACGCCCCCAGTAAAGAAAGAATCGCCACCACCGAAAGATCTGCCCGCAGCGCCAACCCGATCCCCACCGCCGCCGTCGCGACCACCAGAATCATCGCCGGCATTCTCTCCAGCACCGCCGGCGAAAAGTAAGCATTCGCCGCAAACACCGCCGTCATCACCGTCGCCACCCCCGCCGCATACAGCACCGCCGCCAATCCCCGCATCCCCTTCCGCAGCAGCCACTCACCCACCCCCGCCAGCGCCACTCCCACAAACGTCGTAAACAACACCCGCCCCGTCGGCGACGGCTTAATCCACTCATGCTCCCACGCATACTTCAAGAAAAACCCCACCCCCAGCACCAGCACAATCGCCCCCACCCACCCCGCAAAATTCTTCCCAATCCGCTCCTCCAGCGAACGCCGTGGAGCCTCCTCAACCATCACCTCCGGCTGAGCTTCCTCGTCTTCCAACAACTCCACGATCACCGGCGGTTCTTCCCGCTGAATCACCTCCACCACCGGCAGCGGTGGTGGAACTACTGCCGCCCTTCCCTCCAACCGCGCAACCCGTCTCTCTAACTCAAAAACCCTTCCCGCCAGTTCATTCAATTCCATGAACGCTCCCATTAGTTAGCATATGCTAACATATTATCTAAGCAGTCCCCCGTCAAGCCCCATAACCCTCTCTACACCAAATCGCACGCCTCCGGCGGCATCCATTTCTCCGGCTTCCCCGACCACTTCACATTGCACCCGATCGGATTCGTCACCCCCAGGCTCGGCTCCTCCCCCGCCACCAGCGCATCGATCGCATTCTTCAGTTCCTGCGTCGTCACCTTCTCCGGAAACTTCGGATTGTCGTCCATCCGCCCCGTATACCGCAGCTTCCGCTCCTGATCGAACAAGAAAAAGTGCGGCGTCCGCATCGCCCCAAACACCCGCGCTGCCTCCTGCTTTTCATCCCGCAAATACGGAAACGAATAATTCTTCGCATGCGCCCGCGCGATCATCCCCTCCATCGAATCCTCCGGATGGTTCTCCGCCGAATTCGAATTAATCGCCACCACGCGCAGCCCCTCCGGCGCACATTGCAGCGCCAGATTGGTCAGCTTCTCCTCCGTCCCGATCACATAAGGGCAATGATTGCACCAAAACACCACCAGCAGCAGTCGTGCATCCTTAAACGACCCCAGCGAATACCGCTTCCCATCCGTCCCCGGCAGATCAAAATCCGGCGCACTCGCCTTCAACGCTAATGTAAAACTCATCGCAACCTCCGTTGGCTGTCCCATCCCTGCTGCTATACTTTTCGTCCTATACTCTAGCACCTGACTTACCGGAAGGACCAGATGCGATTGTCATTAACACTTTTCACACTCCTCTTTTCCGCCAGCGCCCTTGCCGAGGCCCCCGAACCCATCAACCTCCGCCACACCGTCACCGTCGAGGTCGTCCAGCGCACCAAAGACGCCATCGTCAACGTCTCCACCTCGTCGCTCGCAGTTCGCCGCGTCGTCCAGCGTTTCGGCCCGAGCCCCTTCCAGGACATGTTCGGCTCCCAGCTCATGCAGGTCCCCGTCAACTCCCTCGGCTCCGGTTTCATCATCCACGCCGACGGCTACGTCGTCACCAACAACCACGTCATCGACCGCGCCCGCGAAATTACCGTCGAACTCGCCGACGGCCGAAAAATGAAAGCCGACCTCGTCAGCGCCGACCCCGACGCCGACCTCGCCGTCCTGCACATCCACGCCGACAAACCCCTCCCCGTCCTCCAGCTCGGCGAATCCGACTCCCTCATGATCGGCGAGCCCGCCATCGCCGTCGGCAATCCCCTCGGCTTCTCCCATTCCGTCTCCACCGGCATCGTCTCCGCCCTGCACCGCAACCTCAAAGGCGACCAGGAAAAAACCATCCTCGCCGATCTGATCCAAACCGACGCCGCCATCAACCCCGGCAACTCCGGCGGACCCCTCCTCAACGCCTACGGCCAGGTCATCGGCATCAATACCGCCATCCGCGGCGACGCCCAAAACATCGGCTTCGCCATCCCCATCAACAAACTCCGCGACCTCATCCCCGAACTCATGAACCCCGCCCCCGCCATCAAACTCTCCGTCGCCGGCAAATTCACCGAATCCCGCCAGGTCACCCCCCCCTCCACCATCCACGCCGAAGTCCACCTCGAAGGCCACGAATCCTCCCCCGTCACCACCATCGACGGCCACCCCATCACCAACATCGTCGACGCCTACGCCGCTTTGCTCAACATCACCCCCGAACAAAAAGAAGTCACCGTCCACTTCGCCGACTCCACCGAAGAGCATCTCGCCGTCCGCGCCGTCCCCCTCCCCGACGCCATCGTCCAGGCAAAAAAACAGCTCGGCCTGACCCTCGAACAAGTCACCCCCATGCTCGCCGAACAAGTCGGCCTCAAAACCGAACAAGGCCTCCTTGTCACCGAAGTCAAACGCTCCTCCATCGCCGACCGCGCCGACCTCAAACCCGGCGACGTCGTCGTCGCCCTCGGCCGATACCCCATCAAAACCCTCAACGACTTCGCCAACCTCCTCCCCCACCTCCCCAAATCCGGACAAGTCTCCATCGGCGTCCTCCGCGGCGACCAAATAGGTTATGGCGTCCTCAAATTCTAATTTCCCGATTCTTATCCCCGAATGAAAATCCTCATCGCCCCCGACAAATTCAAAGGCTCCCTCACCGCCTCCCAAGTCGCCACCGCCATCGCCACCGGCCTAGACCTCCCCCCCTCCCAACTCGACCTCTGTCCCCTCGCCGACGGCGGCGAAGGCACCGTCCACGCCCTCACCTCCGCCACCAACGGCACGCTCCACACCCTCCCCGTCACCGGCCCACTCCCCTCCATGACCATTAGCGCCACCTACGGCATCCTCGGCTCATCCCCCAAAACCGCCGTCATCGAAATGTCCGCCGCCGCCGGCCTCGCACTCCTCCCCCCTCACCTCCGCAACCCCCTCCACACCACCACCTTCGGCGTCGGTCAGCTCATCCTCCACGCCCATCGCTCCGGCGCTTCCCACATCATCCTCGGCATCGGCGGCAGCGCCACCACCGACGCCGGCGTCGCCTGCGCCCAAGCCTGCGGCGCAAAAGTCTTCCTCAACACCCCCCAAGGCCCGCGCCAGCTTCTCCGCCCCTTCACCGGCAGCGACCTCCCCTCCTTCCACTCCATCTCCCCCATCCCCCTCCCCAACCTCCACATCACCGTCGCCTGCGACGTCACCAACCCCCTCTTCGGCCCGACCGGCGCCGCCCACATCTTCTCCCCCCAAAAAGGTGCCACCCCACCCATCGTCGACCTCCTCGACCAAGGCCTCCAACACCTCGCCGCGCACACCAACCCCTCCCTCGCCAACCTCCCCGGCGCCGGTGCCGCCGGCGGTCTCGGTTTCGCCATGGCCGCCTTCTTCCACGCCGAGCTCCTCTCCGGCATCGACATCGTCCTCTCCGCCGTCCACTTCTCTGATCGCCTCCGCTCCGCCAACCTCTGCATCACCGGCGAAGGCCACCTCGACGAGCAATCCCTCTCCGGCAAAACCCCCCTCGGCGTCACCCGCGCCTGCCGCCAAGCCAACGTCCCCTGCATCGCCCTCGTCGGCCAATCCACCCTCACCCCCGCCCAAGCCCAACAAGCCGGCTTCTCCCGCATCGAATGCATCGGCCCAAACCTCCCCATCCCCGACCGCATCGCTCACGCCGAATCCCTCCTCATCCAAGCCGCTCGCTCCCTCAAATCGGACCTCCCCAATCTCTGCAAAACCCCTTCAATCCCACTTTAATATTCTCTTCACCCCCGAATGCCATTGCCTTAGCAGATAACTCTGCGCCATGGTTGCATTTACAACACTAGCGCAAAACGCGGCCTCCTGTCAGAATGGTGGTATCTAACATCACCGAACCAACAGGAGGCCACGGATGGCCAGTGTCGCAGGGAT